>CAIVEI010000022.1 GCA_903904835.1 uncultured Schlesneria sp.
ATGTTCTTCTTGCGCTCGTTGGGGACCAGTGGCTCACGACCACGGACAGCAACGGCGAGCGGCGTCTCGATAACAAGAATGATTTCAACCGGATTGAAATCGAAGCGGCGCTGACTCGCGGTATTCCTGTCGTTCCGGTGCTTGCTGGCCACGCCACGATGCCGTCTGAAACCGATTTGCCTGAATCGTTACGCGAACTCGCTTATCGAAATGCGATTGAACTTCGCTCAGGAGGTGACCTGCGCTTACAACTTGAGAGGATGATTTCCGGACTCAAACCGCTTTTAAAAATAGAATCACAAAAGGCGAATATTCCATCACACACCGAGCCTGAACCCGTTCGAATCAAGAATCCGCCCAAGAGTGATTCGAAACAAAACCCCAAAAGCGTTCGAGTTGCCAGTTCAACTGCCGAACCGGTTAAAGCGCAGACACCGCAGCGTGAAGCACAGCCACAAAATCTTCGACTGCTCTATGCCATCGGTGCGCTTGGCTTGATCGCGGCCTGTTTAGTAACGGGGTCACTTTTCCTTGGTTCTAAGCCGAATCATAACGGTGATGGGCTCGTCGAAAACGGTTCGAATACAGGCGGACCTGAGAACCAAATTCAGGCTGCTTCTGAGTCTGTGGACCCACGTAAAGCGACCGTCGTTGCACACCAGACGCCAAACAACTCGCCCGGCGCAGAATTGACGACGGAAGAAGCGTTTGCAGAAGCGGAAAAATTACCACAAGACGACTATCAGGGGGTTATCAAGGTCTTAGAACGCGCTCTACCTGGAAATCCCGACGATGATAAACTGCTGTTTTCGCTGGCACAATTGACGACGTTTTTAGGGTCATCCGATGACTCACATCCCGATTTTGAAAAGTTTCTAAAAGCTGGAAAATATTTGCGCCACGCCCTGCTAGTTAGTCCAGAGATTGCCACTGACTCGAATCAACGAGCCTTCGCGAAGCGCGTCTTTTATAATGAAGCGTGCGCACTTTCCGTAGATAATCAGCCAGAGCAGGCCATGAAAAGCCTCGAAGAAGCGATAGTTTTTGGATACGGCGACTTCACCGCAATAGATCAGGATCAGTATTTGAAGTCCGTTCGAGCTCTGCCTGGCTATAAGGAATTCAAAACGAGAGCCGAAGATACCCTGCGTCGCGAAAAAATAAAAACACTATTTGAAAAGAACCTCAAAGAAATCGAATCAGGGAAAAAGAATTAAAGCGTTTGATTAAAATGCTCGCGATGATCGTCCGCAAGCTGCTTTCGTAATAACTTGACGAAGCCGACACTGTAAGCAATTCCGACAAGTGGACTTTATTTAAGTAAATTGCGGATTTAAAAATGTGACCACTATGAATGTTGATACCCCAGGTAAGGACCTGCGACAAAAAATGTTAAACCGAATGTGTTTTACCGCTGTACATCGTTTCTATCGCCGATTCTGCTAATCGAAAACATACCTGCGTGAATCCACCAGCTCTGCTAAATGATTGGACATTGAACTATGCCAAAGGTTTTTATTTCCTATCGGCGAACTGACACGGGTTACCTGGCATCAATGCTCGCCGGGAAGTTGTCTGAGGAATTCGGTCCAGACTCCGTTTTCTTCGACGTTGACAATATCCCGCTGGGGGTCGATTTTCGTCGTCATCTCGACGACGCCGTCGCGGGATGCGATGTTCTGCTTGCGCTCGTTGGTGACCAGTGGCTCACGACAGTGGACAGCAACGGCAAGCGGCGTCTGGATGACAAGAATGACTTCAACAGGATTGAAATCGAGTCGGCGCTGACTCGCGGAATTCCTGTCGTTCCGGTATTGGCTGGCCACGCCAAGATGCCCTCTGAAACCGATTTGCCCGAATCGTTACGCGAATTCGCCTATCGAAATGCAAGCGAACTCCGTTCAGGAGGCGACCTGCGATTACAACTTGACAGGATGATTTCCGGGCTCAAACCGCTTTTAAAAATAGAATCACAGCAAGCGAGTATTCCATCACACACAAAGACTGAACCTGTCCAAATCAAGAACCCGACAAAGGGTGATTCGAAACACGTCCCCAAAACAGTTCCGCTTGCCAAATCAGCAGTCGAACCGATTAATGTGCAAACACCTCAGCGCGAGGTACAGCCAAAAAAGTTTGGACTTGGCCAAGCCATCAGTGCATTAGCGATTGCCGGCGTACTCTTGGTCGGCTTCATTATGTTTATCGGTAGTTTAGCGCCGCCTCGTGACAATGGTGGGCTCATTGAGAAAAGTCCGAATACTGGCGGATCGGAAGACCATAAGCTGGTCATTTCTGATTCAGTTTCTCCCTCATCAGAGGCGCCACCCGCTCCCCCCACCTTGTCACCAGCACCACCTCCGTCCGTGGAAACCGGCATTTCAGCGGTGCCACGATCGCCAGAGGAGGCTCAAAAAGCGCAGTGCAAGAATAATCTTGAGCAGATTGGCGTCGGGCTGCGTAAGTTCTATGACCAATGGAATTATTTTCCGGCTGCGCATTTAAAAGAGGACCTTGAATTGGACCCGCCGCCGATAAGCTGGCGCGTTGAGATCCTCAAGTTTCTCGACAGCGAGAGCAGTCGATGGATCAAATATGATGGCGATCAAGCTTGGGATAGCCCTAAGAATTCAGGTTTGCTCAACCCGATGCCATCTTTCTACCGTTGCCCGTCGCATTCAACCCCAGGCGACACGAATACGGCCTACGTCGCGATCACCGGCAAAGACACCGTGTTGGCGAAAGAACTTGAAGATGTATCCATCGCAGATATCCCTGATGGCACATCCCATACGCTGATGGTGGTCGAAGCCAGTGGACTCGACATCCCCTGGATGAAGCCGCAGGATATCGACGCGGCGAGCATCAAACGAGTCGGTGATCCGAAAGGGGCGAGCAGCAAGCACGCGGGAGGGACACATGTCCTCATGGCGGATGGTTCCGTGCGGTTTATTTCAAATAATATCGACAAAAAGACTTTTAAAGCGATGATCACTCGCAACGGTGGCGAGCCCCTTTCCGAAAGTGATTTCTAAATCAAGGAACTCGGAAGTCAAGTACCGACATCAACGGGCCAACGTCACACCCTTCACCATGACGTCTTTACGTGACACGCGTTTTATGTCACGCAATTGGAATGAGAACCGAAGATGAATGACGCGCAGATCTGAATCAAAGACTCTACTGCGCCACGGAAATCGTCCATGGCTTTGACATCCAATTCCGACGCGGGCAAACTCGGCCATGTCGCCAGCGCTCTCCAGCACCGGGCTGATTCCGATCGAAGCCTTCGAGCTTTTATGGGAAGTTCTGACGCTCTGTTTCAATTCCAGTGGTAAAGAGCGGCCTGATGGGCGTACAATCCTGTGTCCGCCGGAGGGCTTCTCAAGTTGTGGTCTGTCCTGCGGTTCATTGTGATTGCAGTCTGTTCCCTGTGGTGTCTCTCTCATGATGCGATTCATCCGTTGGTCGATGATTCTGCTGAGCCTGTCTGGCGTCAGTTACGGAACCTACGTTGGGGTTGTTGATTATCTGGCCAAAGCAAACAAGGTTGTCTGGCGCACGGAAAAAGTGGCGCAGGGAACCATCAAGGCGATGGTCAATTCCACTGGGACGGTCAAACCAAAACTTCAAGTTGCGATCGGGTGTTTCGTCTCGGGACCGGTGATTGAACTGAAAGCGGAATTCAATCAAGAGGTCAAAAAAGGGGACCTGCTGGCTCGTATCGACCCCAAACTTTACATCGCCAACGTTTCGCGGGACGACGCGTCGCTGAAAAACCGTGAGGCGGATGTCGATCGAGTTCGTGCGCAGCTTCAACAGGCGATCAACGACGAAAAACGGGCGGTGGCGCTACGAGAGGAAGACCCGACGTTCATTGCGCAGGCGGAAATGGACAAATACAAATTCGCTCGACTGTCGCTCGATGCCCAATTGAAATCGGCGAGAACAGCAGTGGCGCAGGCTCAGGCAACGCTCGACAATTCACTGGCCAATCTGGGCTATACCGAGATCCGTGCGACGCTCGACGGCATGATTATTGATCGGAAGATCGATCCAGGCCAAACGGTCGCTGCCTCGTTTCAAACGCCGGAGCTCTTCAAAATTGCTCCCGACATGAAAAAGGAAATGTACGTTCATGCCTCCGTCGATGAAGCGGACATCGGCCTGATCAAGGGGGCACAACGCGAACAGTACCCGGTCAGTTTTACGGTTGATGCCTATCCCGATGAATTGTTCGAAGGACGCGTGTTCGAAGTTCGTCTCAGTTCGACGACCGTGCAAAACGTCGTGACTTACCCTGTCATTGTTTCCGCACCGAACCCCGAACTGAAGTTGCTGCCGGGGATGACAGCCAGCCTTTCGTTCCAGGTCGCCTATCGAGGCGACGTCACCAAGATCCCCAATGCCGCATTACGATTCTATCCGGACGCAAAACATGTCCGGCCTGAGGATATTCCGATTCTCGAAGGCCACATCGAAAAAACTTCCGAACGGAATGACGATGAAGCTCAGCAGAATGATAAATCCATGTCAGCCGCCGAACGGACATTGCTACGAAAGGAACGAGATCGCCGGCATGTCTGGGTGGAAGACGGCGACAAACTACGTGCGGTCTCGGTCATTACGGGACTGAGCGACAGCCAGTATACCGAGATGGTCGAAGGAGACCTGCAGCCGGGAATGGTCCTGGTGACCGGAATTCAAGTTTCGAAAGTCGGGGCGAAACGTTGATCGATTCTCTGGTTCTTCCATCACGTTCGTCACAGTCAACTCCATCAAGTTCGTCAAAGAGACGATGATCGCGCCGCGACATCCTTATAATGCAATGTTCCTATGAGCCTGCTACTGACTTTGCGAATTGCCTGGCGCGCTCTCAACAAGAACCGGATGCGGGCTGGTTTGACGGTCCTTGGGGTTGTGATCGGGATTGCCGCCGTCACGACGATGGTCTCGCTCGGGCAGAGCGCCAATGCGTTGGTCCAGGGACAGTTTCAAGCCTTGGGGACAAATATGATCCTGGTCTTTCCAGGCGAGCGTAACCGCGAAGGTTTGCGTCAGGCGATTGTGACATTGACGGCTCGTGATTCGAAAGCGATTGAGACCGACTGTCCGTCGGTCCTCGCAGCAACGCCCGTTGTTGGAGCTGCCGGGCAGGTGATCTACGGCAGTTCCAACTTCAGCCCTCGGGAAATCATGGGGGTGAGCGAGGATTACCCGGTCGTGCGTAACTGGCCCGTCCGAAAGGGAGCTTTCTTTTCAGATCGTGACATTTCCAGCTCCAATAAAGTCTGTGTGATTGGCTATACACTCGTTGCCAAGCTGTTCCAGACGGTGAACCCGATCGGCGAGACGATCCGGATCAAAAACATTCCCTTCCGAGTCGTGGGGGTACTTGAGAAAAAGGGAGCCAACATGGTGGGGCAGGATCAGGACAATCTCGTTCTGCTCCCTTATACGACTGTGCGCAAGCGGTTACAGGGGTCAGAATTCGATAACGTCAACGCCATCATGGTCTCAGCACGTTCGATGCAGGTCATGGCGGACGCTCAATTGGAGATCGATCAACTGCTGGCCGAACGCCATCGGATTCAACCGGGTCAAAAGCGGGATTACATCGTTCAGAATACGACCGAGATTGCGAACATCTTTGGAGCGGTCACGGGGACACTGACCATGATGCTGGCGAGTATCGCCGCCATCTCGTTGCTGGTCGGTGGTGTCGGCATTATGAACATCATGCTGGTTTCGGTCACTGAGAGAACTCGTGAGATTGGTATCCGCATGGCAGTTGGTGCCCGAGCGTCCGACATCCTGCGGCAGTTTCTGGTGGAGGCGATTTTGCTTTCTTGCGTTGGTGGGATGATCGGTTTTCTGCTCGGCGTTGGGGCTTCGATTGGACTTGTAACCCTGATCAACAACTTCACAACGGGAACAAAGTGGACCCACGAAGTTTCCATCACGGCAGGGATCGTCGCCTTCTTCTTCGCCGCCGCCGTGGGAGTTTTCTTCGGGTATTATCCCGCTCGCCGCGCCAGTCGCATGGACCCGATCGAAGCATTGCGGTACGAGTAAAGGCTGAATCGCAACGTTGTGACGTGGTTTTCTTTGGCCACATATTAGATCGCAAATTGCATTGCTCTCCTCATGCCGAAGGCATTACAGCCATCAGCCGGTGGCTGAGCGATAGCGACGCTACCGGAATTGATCCGCCCATAGAATTCGAATCCCGGAGGGATTCCAGACATATTTGTCGTTTTGGCGTCAGTTAATCATTGTCGTTGGCAAATACGACTTCGATCCCGCTGGGATCGACGAACATCGTCAACATCTGCACCGGTGGCGTCGCTAACGCTCAGCCACCAGCTAAGCGCTGATGTCCTTCCAGGACGGCAATTAAGAGGCAATACCCCGTTCTCTCTAAAAGACATCATCCGATCCCGAAGTGGCTAAGGCGTGGGCGCCTGAGCAACTGACTCACGCTTTTCAAAGGCAGAGACGTCCCAGATTTTTACCGTCTTGTCATCACAGCCCGAAGCAAGATGTTTTCCATCGGGCGAGAAGAGCACTACTCGAACAATTCCGTCTTGCGACAGCTTCAGTAATTCGGCACCGCTCGCGGGGTCCCAAAGACGAATCGTTTTATCGGCCGAGCCTGTTGCGATCAGTTTTCCATTTGGAGAAAAAGCGACTGTTTCGACTCTGTTTCGATGACCTCGAAGCGTCAGCAAGAAGTCGCCAGTGGTTCCGTGATAGATCCGCGCGGTCCCGTCGGCACTCGCACACGCGATCAACTGACCGTCTTTGGAAAAGACCGCCTGTTGAATCGCTCCCTGATGCCCTTTCAATTGGGCTGACTCCTTGGCCGATTCGACGTCCCACAGACGAGCCGTTCGGTCGGCACTACCGCTGAGCAACTTCTTACCGTCCGGAGTGAACGCGATCGAATAAACATAATCGTTGTGGCCGATTAATGTTTTCACTTCTTTATTCGTTGAGGCGTCCCATAATTTGATGTCTCGGTCTAATGACGCGGTTGCGAACAGCTTGCCGTCGGGTGCATAAGCGATTCCGTGGATCTTGGCGCGATGGCCTCGAATCTCTTTCAGTTGTTTGCCATTAGTAATATCGATCATTCGCAGGAAATTATCGGCGAAATTGCCAATTGCAATCCGCTTTTCGTCGTTTGAGAAAGCCACGGCGGGAAGTCCGAATTTGAATTCATCACCCTGCCATTCTTTCTCGCGCTTCACGACATCCCACAGTTGTAGTGATCCGGCGACGCGGTAGCCGCCGCCACCAATGGCCAGTTGCTTGCCATCTTTATTGAATGCCAGGCTGGAAACGGGTTGCCCGACATTCAGTGTGATGGCGTTCAATGCCGTGACCGCTTCTGCTGCTTTCAGTTCTGTCGGTTTTTCGGGATCGGCAGTAATCGTCGCAGTGGTCGTGGTGGCATCGGGTGTGGCAATGGCAGCGGCGGTTTTGGCTTTCCAGCGACGCATCGATTTGTCGACACTTCCCGCAACAACCTCATTTGCACCCGGTGCAAACGCGACTGCGGTGATCGCTTCGGTGGGACCTTGAAGTGTCTGTCGGACTTTTCCATCACTGGGGTCATACAGCTTCACGATGCCGTCAAATCCACCTGCTGCCAGGGTGCGACCGGCGGGAGAAAACGCGACGCACCAGAACATCACTCCTTCGGTTCCTGGCAACGATGCTCGCTCAGTCCAATCGGCTCTTTTCCACAACTTAACAGTCGAGTCTTCACTCGCCGTCGCAACGGTGGTTCCATCGGGCGAA
This sequence comes from uncultured Schlesneria sp., assembly GCA_903904835.1. Classification (GTDB taxonomy): domain Bacteria; phylum Planctomycetota; class Planctomycetia; order Planctomycetales; family Planctomycetaceae; genus Schlesneria. The sequence continues at coordinate 7,807 of CAIVEI010000022.1, forward strand.
ACCGCCACGGCTCGAATGGCTGCGGCATGTCCTTTGAGCGTCGATACGGGTTTGTGGTCGGCCAGATTCCAGACAATCGCAGTCCGATCCGCACTGCCCGAAATCAAAAGCTGGCCGTCCAGCGTGAAGACAACAGATCGCACTCCGGCGGTATGACCCGATAAGGTCGCGATCTCTTTTTTCTCGGTAATGTTCCAGAGCTTGACCGCCTTGTCGTAACCGCCGGATGCCAATGTTTGCCCATCCGGTGAAAAAGCGACGGAAAAGACCCAGTTCGTATGTCCGATCAGATCGGCCTGAAGTTCGCCAGTCGCAACGTTCCAGACCTTGATTGATTTATCGAAACTTCCTGCGGCAATCCGCTGACTGTCCTGGCTGAACGCCACGCAGGCGGCGACGTCGCTGAATGCGTCGAGTTCGCGAGCGACCTTTCCGTCGGCGGCATGTCGAATCGAAATTCTTCCGTCTTCACGAGCCAGTACGATCCATTTGCCATCTCGTGAATAAGCGAGTGATTGAATCGCTTCGGGCTCAGGTGCATCACTGGCGGGAGCTGTTGTTGCCGGACGAGTTGGCGTTGGGTCGTCCGGGTCATCATCATCGGCCGTCGCCGTTGCCTGCGGGTTACGATCGAGCTTCGCTTTTTCCGTTTTCTTTTCGACATCCCACAGACGTGCCGTTCCGTCACGAGCGATCGAGACGAGCCAGGCACCATCTGACGACATGGTTACGAACTTCGCACCGGCATTCTCACCACCCAGATCGGCCAATAATTCGTGTTTTTCACCGTCCCACAGCTTCATTTCCCGTTCACCAGATGAAGCAAGCCGTTTTCCGTCGACCGAGGTCGTGATCGAGCGAACGCCTTTCTTATGCCCTTTCATAATGGCCGACTCTTCACCCTTTTCGACATCCCAGACGCGCACCATGGCGTCCCAGCCGACGGAGGTCAGCTTGTCGGCAGTCGGCGTAAAAGCAGCCGCTTCGATCAGTTCTTTATGACCTTTCAACGACTTCTCGATCTTTCCTGCGACGACGTCGAAGATCGCCAAGCCATCTCGATCACCGACGGGAACACCCGCAGCGAGTAAGCTCCCTGTTTTTGTGAAACCGAGCGAGAAAAGTCTTGACGCTTCTGGTTCGTAAACTTTGACAAGTTTCTTTTCCGGGACATTCCAGACGCGAATGGACTTGTCCGTCGTACTTCCCAAGACAAGCTGAATGCCGTCAGACGACCATGTCATGACGTTCGTCTTGACTGCGGGGCCGGGTAACGTCAGTCCGATTTTGCCTGTCCTGGTATCAACCAGGTTAACACCGGAATGAGGACCGTTCGGACCAATCGCCAGCCATTTTCCGTCCGGGGAAAACGACACAACTGCAATTCGTCCTGGCTGCACGAACGTGACGCCTGGCTTGGGATCGGCGACATCCCAGAGAATGACCTCGCCTCTGGATTCGGCGCCGTCAGGGACTGAGACTGTGGCGACGGTTTTGTTGTCCGATGAAAAGACGGCGAATCCCCAACCGGTCGGCACTGCAGGTGCAGCGGTACGACGATTGGCGGGATCAGCCTGCTGAGGCCGTGCAATGTCGATAAATTCAACCGGTTCGATCTGCGGCGGCTGCGCGTCGTCGGCCACGACGATGCGGCTGAAGGCAACGGAAATCAGGCTGATAATCGTAACAATTCGAAACGGGATGCTCATGACCCGCACCTCTTTAATCAATACCGTAATTTGTAGACGTGATGTCTGTGAATTATGTCCACGTCGAAGCGAGACTGCCAGTCCCGGCCAGAATTTCATGCGAACCAACAGGAAGCACGGATAAAGAAAGGCAAGCTGGGAACACTCATCTTCGCTCATTTTCACTCATCAGAAAAATCAAGAGCCACAGACGAATATCGTTCGAGCTTTGCTTGCATTCCAATTTACGATGAAGAAGACGACAACCACGAATCTCAGAGGTCGTGGTGCGGCCCGCAACCCAATCACGAGAAGAATTTGAACCACGAAAAACACGAAATGCACGAAAAAAGTCGAGGCGAGCCGGCGTCAGCCTTTGGACTCTTTTGTTTCACAAATTCCTTGTAGCGTGCGAAGAATTCAAACGTCAGTGCTACTGAAATACACGAAACAAATAGGGCCGACTGAGAAGTCGGCTGACTCATACGTTACGGTCCATTTTTCAGTTTTTAATCCGTTGTTCTCGCTGATTTTCTTCGCCCTTCCCCGCTGCCAGGTTTCATGGCCAAGATCAAAAGGAAAGCCAGCAGGTTTCGGGGAAACCTGCTGGCTCAATGAAAGCTCAACCAACGAGTGATTGATTACTTCTTGATTTCGAAGCCCTTGGCGAAGGCGGCGTCGGAAAAGACGAGTTCGGCTTGAGCGTCGCCCTTGGTATCGGCAGCCTTACCCTGGCACTTTTCACAGCAGAACGTCACGCTCACGCCACCAACGTCGACCTTTTTGTCGGCGTTGAGAGGACCACCGGAAAGTGGGCATTTTGTTTGCGTGAACTGGCCAGTGGAAACCAATTGCTGATTGGCTTTCACGGCATACTTGGCGGTGTCCTTTGTGAAGGCGCCAGGGCAGTTTTCACAGCAGAAATAGACCTTGGCACCCTTGTAACTAGCCGTCTTGTCCTCCAGAGCGGCTTTGCCGGAAATCGGGCAGGTGGCCTTGAATGGCTTGGCTTTTTCTTCGGCTGCAAAAGCCATGAAACCAACGGCCAGAACGGCACAAAACATCACACTGACTTGACGAATCGACATGGGAAAAACCTTTCTCAAAATTCTTTTCAGAAACAAACACTCAAACACACTTGAAACACTTGCCGACGAGTTTTGGAACGGTAATCGCCAGCAAACAGACTTGAACTTCGTGGAGAATGGGCTTTAGCCCGTTCACCACATCTTCTCGTGCGGCAGAAAGCCAGCACTATGAAACGCGCAGAGGCTGTAAGCCTCTGCTATACAATATGGCGCACTTCGCGATTCTGCGGAATCAAATGATCCAACGACAGAGGGTCTTGCGTAGCGCAGGATCGAGGGCTTGCCGACGTTGCAATGCGGTGCCGTCGGTCAATGAGAATGATGGAACTCGGTATGCAGGCTCGGTTCGCATCGGCAGATACGACAATGAATGCTCAGCACTTTTCGTTAATCGCTGGTCATTCACGATGATGGCAGTCGTCGTCAACGTGTGCTGACATCGGCAAGGTAGTCTTTCGAGACGGACACCACTGTCAGCAACTTTCGAAGATTGCCGAGCCTGAAGGGTTTTGAGCTTGGCCGCTGCTTTTGCCTGGCAGCAAGGAGGGAGCTTTGACTGGCTAGCCCGTTGAATCGTCTTTTGGCTGGAACAACAACAGTCACGAAACAACCCCGGCGGGAGCATTAAAGCGACCGCAAGAGCCAGAATCGAACTGAGTCGGACAACCCACATCAGGAGCAAACCTTGTGAAATTCACGCAAAGCACAACCGACGTATCATATCCGACTGATTCAAAGACAGAAAGAGGAAATCTTTGAATTGAGAAAATCATCAATTGATCAAAAGTTGCAATAAGATAAATCCGCCAAGAGTCAGACAAATCAGTAACGCAATCACGCTGGTGACGATCCCAATGATTGGCAAAACCCCCTGTTTGCGACCACGAATGGAAAGGATCAGGCCCGCGATGCTTCCGGCAAATCCGAGAAATCCAGTCAGAAATATTGTCGAGTACAACATTAATATTGAGTCCAGGGAGGCTGCTGCGACCCAGCCCATTGGTAGTCCGAATAGCACCGCAACAAGACTACCAATGCCGACGATTCCACCGATACGACCTGCGGTATCTCCCTGAACTCGAGTGATCTCTCTTTGGTTTGGTCGTCCGGTTGCACCAGCGAGTGATTGTCGGGGACGAATAACGTTCTCGTGGTCCTCCTCGTTCGTGAGATAGGCTTCGGGAGGATCCAGTCGGCGAAGTACATCCAGGACGTCTTCACGGCTGATTGTTTCCGGGTCATATCCTGAGAGCAGTTCATGGATCTGTGATTCGATTTCACCGACGATCGCGGTTCGATCCGATCGCGGGGCGCGGCCCATCAGCATGCGGTCAATCGTGTCGAGCCGGGCATCGATCAGCGATTGGCAGACTTCCGACAAAGTTGGCGAGGTCAATACCGTCATGACTGAGCTCCTTCCAGTAACGTTGTTAAAGATCCCAATACCGCGCGCACACTTTCGGAAAGGTCTCGCAACCGCTGACGACCGGATGCCGAAAGCCGATAATAGCGCCGCGTCGGGCCGGAAGGGGACGCTTCCGTTCGCACCAAGATCACTCCGTTCCGAGCCAGCCGGGTCAGTACCGGATAGACCGTGCTTTCCGAAAGCGAAAGCCCGTCCAGCCCTTGCAAGGTCTCAACGATGCGATAGCCGTACGTTTCTTCCCTGGCAATCACCGCGAGAATTGCCAGTTCGGCAACGCCCTTTCGCAGTTGAGTTTCCCACGAATTCACAAAAGCCTCCTTGCCAGCCAGCTACTATGCAATGCGTTGTAGCAGCGTGCGCTAAGGAAGTCAATCGCGATCAAATTACGAAGAGAATTTGGGACTCGGAGTGGAATTCTCGGCAGCGCGACGGGACGAGTCGTCTGGAATTGATTGGCGAAACAGAAGCGGGGAAGAATAAAATCGCACGTAGACGACTGAAAGCGAAGAAAAGAACGACTAGAACACTAATCCGCACGAATTTTCGCTAATCGGAAAATTCAGATGGCTTGCACGATTTCAATTATTGTTCACATAAGGTTGCGCGGTGAGACTCGTTGACAATCGGTCTCGGGCCTCGCGACAGGTAGTTCGGCTAGTCTGATGAAGCCACCTAACGGTGGATATCGAGATCGGGTAATGCTTTCTTCAGGCCATCCATCCCATTGCCGGTGACTTGCTCGATGAATCGCAAATGAAGCGTATTCAGATTTTTGAGGACTCGCAGTTCCTTCAAAGTGGCGTCGGTAATCTGGGTTGCGGTGAGGTCGAGGCTGGTCAGGTTTTCGAGATAACCAATCTCTTTGAACCCCGCGTCGGTTACCTTGGTCCCGCGGAGATTCAGCTTTGTCAATTCCGTCAATTCCGTCAGCTTGCGCAAACCGGCATCGGTGACGGGGTTAAAACTGAGCTGAAGTTCGGTCAGATTTTTCAGTCGCTTGATCTCATTCAGACCAACATCGGTGATATGGGTTTGATTAAGACTCAGAGACGTCAGGTTTTTGCAATTGGGGATTTCTTTCAGCCCGGCGTCGGTAACCTTCGTGCCGTCCAATTCCAGCGTTGTCAGGTTGGGAACGAATTTCAGTTCCTTTAACGCTGCATCCGAGATTTTTGTATTGCTGAGGACTAACTTCGTCAGTTCGGGAAAATCCTTCAGGAGCGCCAGGGAATGATTTGTGATTTTCTTATTTCCCTGAAAATCGACTTCAATGACGGGCGAACCGGGTGACTCTTCATCCTTAATGACTTTTCCACCCAGCTTTTCAATCTTGGCAATTGCTGTCGCCTCGTTGGAATCCACCGCAGCAGCGATGACCGTCGCCATCAGCAGGATCACAAAAGATAACGGTAAAAATGGATTTGTACGCATTGTCCAGACTCGTATTCGAAGTACGGAATTCTGACGGGAATCGTATTCATTCAGGTCAAAAAATAACGTTCAAAACGCTTCATCACTGCGTTCGATATAGTCACTCTCTTTTTTTCTGACAACACCAAGTTTTGACAGTCGCTTGGAACCACATCGCCGCATTGATATCTATTGGTGTGAAAGTTACTTAACGCTTGTGGAGGCCGACAACCCGATTTTCATGAATGTTGAAAAACCATCAGAACAATCAGGATCATCGAACAGTCAGATTTCACGATCTGCGGTCGGTCGAGCGACCAGGGAATTTGGTCGTGTCTTGGGTGGCACGCCGTCGTTTTTGGCCACCAGTCGATTTCTGCGCCAACAACTTTGGGCGTGGCCATTGATTTCGATAATCCTGTTCGGAGGTACGGGCTGGTGGGTCAGTCAGTCGATCGAAAACGCATTGCGTGAACAACGTGTCGCCGATCTGACCGCGATGGTCGAAGCGAGTGTCTCGGGGCTTGAAACCTGGATGGACGAGCAACGGATCAATGCAAAGCTTGTCGCTGCCGACGATCGTCTGTGTGAACCCGTGAAAGAGTTGTTGCGATTATCTGACGGGACAGATGAAGCAGAACGGAATCTGATCCAGTCACGGGCTCAAGAAGATTTACGCAGCAGGCTGAAGTCTCAGTTGGAACTGGACGAATACGTCGGATATTTCCTGGTTTCACCGGAGGGTATTGTGCTGGCAGCAGATCAAGAGTCTCCGATCGGAAAGCCTCTGGCCGGATACCGCAAGCAGATTTTTAACAATGCGCTGACGTCTGAACTTAAAAGTTTCGTCTCCAAGCCTTTTCTAAGTCCACTTTTACTGAAGGATGTCGACGGTGAACTGAGGGCGAATTTGCCATCGATGTACACAGTGGGCGTCGTTTGTGATGAATACAACAATCCCCTGGCGTCGCTCGGTTTGCGGATTCGACCTGAGAATAAATTCACAGATATTTTGCAAGCTGTTCGATTCGGAAAATCGGGTGAAACATACGCGTTCGACCGTAACGGGCTGTTGCTAACCCAGAGCCGCTTCGACGATCAATTGAAGCAGGTCGGACTGCTAACCGATCAGCCGGAGTCCCGTTCAATACTGACGCTTGAGCTGCGTGATCCAAAAGTCAATATGATCGCCGGACAACGACCTCAACTGCGGCGAGCGGATCAGCCGTTAACTCGACTGGCGGCCAGCGCGATCGAAGGAAAGTCGGGGCACGATGCAAACGGGTATCGAGACTATCGCGGGGTACCATCAGTCGGAGCATGGCGCTGGCTGGACAAATACGACTTGGGGGTGGGAACCGAGATGGACGTGGCGGAAGCATTTCGCCCTGCATACATGCTGCGCCGTGCCTTCATGGTCTTGATGTCCCTTTTGGCCCTTTCTGCGATTGGCATCTATCTAGCAATGCTTTTCATCGACCAGCAACAGAAGATTTTGCAGCGGGCAACACTCGCCGCCAAACAGCTCGGTCAGTACACGCTGGAAAAAAAGCTCGGTGCCGGAGGCATGGGTACGGTTTACATGGCAAGGCATGCGATGTTGCGACGACCCACTGCAGTGAAATTGCTGGATCTCGACAAGATTTCACCGAAAGCAATCACACGATTTGAACGGGAAGTTCAGCTCACCAGTACATTGACGCACCCCAACACGGTTGCGATTTTCGATTACGGGCGGACTCCCGACGGGATTTTTTATTATGCCATGGAATATCTCGATGGAATGAATCTGGAGGATCTCGTTCAGCGATTCGGGCCGGTGAGCGAGGCCAGGTCGGTTTACATTCTCAAACAGATTTGCGGATCACTGTCCGAGGCACATTTGACGGGCCTTGTGCATCGCGATATCAAGCCGGCAAACATTTTTCTGACATGTCGAGGTGGTCAATACGATTTTGTAAAAGTGCTCGATTTCGGGCTGGTTAAGGCGCTCGACGAAGAGAACGGTGCCAATCTCACAAACCCCAACGCGATGACGGGAACACCTTTGTATATGCCGCCTGAGGCGGTGATTCAGACGGAAAAGATTGACGCCCGAGCTGACATTTATGCCATCGGGGCCGTCGGGTACTTCCTGCTGACAGGCACGAGTGTCTTTCCGCTCGGACCGGTTATGGAAGTCTGCATGAGACACGTCAGCGAAACGCCAGAATCACTTTCGTCGCGACTTGGCAAACCCATTTCACCCGATCTGGAGAGTTTGATCTTGCGATGCCTTTCGAAACCGCGAGCGAATCGCCCCGCTGACGCTCAGCTATTGCTACGCGAGTTAGAAACGTGTCAGATCTCTGGTACCTGGACGTCGACTGATGCCCACGACTGGTGGGAAGCACACAAGAAAGGCTTGCCGTCGTCGCCGAATGATGCGAGTCCTGCTGCGACCACCGTTTCCAAATCACTGTCGGCTGCGTCTGACATGACCGTGATCATGCCCAATGAAAGATCGGCAGAACCAACCCCGTGATGCCACTCAACGCGGTTTTCTGCGTTTGACCATCGTGATCGAATTCCCTGCGGAATTGTGGTAAACCTGATCCATGAACGATCGGATCAAGAGAAGTCCGCGTCCACTCGGTTTGAGAAAGTTCTGAGGATCTCTCGGGTCTGGAATCGATTCGAGATCGAACCCAGGTCCCTCGTCGACGATCGAGAATCGAACTTCGGCCGGAGTGAATTTGCAGGAGACCTGAATATGACGACTGCGGTACGGTTCAGAGTTCTGGCGATCGAGAACCAACTCTTCATAAGCGTCGTCGTCGCGTGATCTGAGATCCGAACTGACTTCAAGATTTCCGTGGATCATGGCGTTTAAAAGCGATTCTTCGAGCGCCACGCCGATTCGCGTAAGTTCATGGTCGTCAAATGCGCCACTTGATTGCCCGACTTCCTGAAGTTCCGCGACAACGGCCGAAATCAGCTCGCGATCATTCGTCAGACGGAATTCCAGTTCATGACTGACGATAAATCGCGTCAAGCGGTCGCGTACTTTTCGACGAGTTGATGCCGTCAGCACAGTTTTGACGACATCCTGCAACCGAGTTTTCACCGACTGTTTTGGAATGTAGCTGGCCGCCCCTCCGGTGATGGCTTGCACTGCGACCTCTTCGCTTCCAAACGCAGTGAGGATCACGAATGGGTTGGTCGGAAAGCGTTCTCGAACGACGGACAAAAGAGCCAGCCCGTCCATATGTGGCATCTGAAGATCACTCAAGATCAGATCAAACGGCGCCTGAGTTTCCAGAAAATGGATAGCCTCGACTCCGTCGTTCGCTTCGACAACGGATGCATCAAACGCCTTCTTTAAAAGGTCGCCGACGATTTGTCTCGCAAGAGAGGAGTCATCGACCACCAGAAAACGTGTCATCCCTTCTCCTTCGACTTAGAATCGATTATTTCTTGGCAGTATCGTCTGCAACTTTCTTCTGGACGTCAATCGTTTCAGTGTTGACGGTCTTGGCAACTTTCTCTGACAGTTTTTTCGCCAACAGTCCACTGGGGTCACAGCCGGCAGCTACCGAAACAATCTTGCCACCCTTGGCGATCAGAAAATTAGTCGGCATGGTCTTGGTCTCGAAGACATTCCAGGCATCCCCTTTCGTATCGACAGAATAAAGCATGTTGAGCTTCTTTTCTTTGACATACGCCGCGACCTTGGAATCGGGTTCGCGGAAGATCGCTACGGAGGTCAGGCCGAGATCCTTATAGCCTTCGTGCATGGCCTGGAAGTAAGCCAGTTCCTTATCGCAACCGGAACAGCCGCAAGTCAGCCGGACCAGAACTGGTCCCTTTGCAGTCAACTCAGCAAGAGTGATCTCTTTGCCGGATGCGTCTTTGAATTTGAACTCAGGTGCCTTAGTGCCAATATCAACCTTCTTTGTGACGGCCTCCGGTGTTTTTGCTGGTTCTTCTGCATTCGCGAAGTGACCCATGAACAGCAGAATCGATGCCAACAAGATCGAACGAATCATAAAAGAATCCCCGTAAACGAAGTACGATCAACTCTCGCGAGAAGCGGCTATTCGCATCCAACATGTTTCATATGTTAGCTGGCGTTTACTCGGATTACCATCGTAATGTGTCGCCTGACATCGCGTTTTCAAAATCCTTACTTCCAAACCGAAAACCGCTATCGAAAACCCGTCTGCTTGTTTGTCGGTTTCGCCTCAGTCTGTGTTACGAGAATCGAATAACGATTCGTCGAGTGAGGGATACAGATCAATTCGCTTAAGTACCAGAAATGAAGTCCATAACGACGGCAAATGCACTTTGCTCGGGGACCGATTCGGAGTTTAACGTTTTGAAGACAGCGGCACTCAGCATCATTAGAGCTGACGTTGCCTGGAATAAATCGCACGAACGAAAAGCGGATAACCCAAAACGAAAGAAGCAGGCCACAGGAATCTGTGGTCTGCTTCTTTTCTTATCATCACGCGGCCAACGATCAGATCGTCGCTTGACGTCGACGGTAAGCCCGCAATGCGAACCCTGCAATACCTAATCCAAGGAGTGCAAATGAGGAAGGCTCGGGTACCGGAACTGCGGCAATTCCGTAGTAAGTACCGTTTGAATTCCCACCATAACCGGTGCTTCCAGCCAACGGCGTATCATTCCACGTTCCGGCCGGGTCAGAGCTACTGACCGAGTGATGCCAATTGATGGCGGCATAGTACTCAGCACTCAAGGCATTATTCGGTTCACCGCTGGCCCAGTTTGTATAAGTCGATGTTGACCCATCAGCCCATACGAAGTTTGCAGCATGAGTACCACCGTTACCGTCGCCATTTACCGGATCGTGATAACCGATCCAGAGAGGAACGTTGGTCAGATTTGGACCACCAGTACCGGTGAAGTTCAACAAAACGTTGTCAACAATGAATTGATTCTCTGCAGCACTATGAATCGTAACAAGATGCCCGCCAAGTGCTTGTGCATCAGCTTCCGCTTCACTCCAAGTACCTTTGCTGACGACATAAAGATTGACGTTGCTGATAGAGTCGTAAATCGGCCCCTCGATAATTGACGCCATTGCAAATGACGAACAGACAGCTAATGCCGCACTAAAGACAAACCCTTGAATAAACAGCTTCATTAAATCCCCTCTCTTAAAGATGTCAAACTACAGTACACAACCAAGTCAAATTGGAGTTCACAAAAACTCAGATTGGATGTGGCGGGAAAGCATAAATAAAACTTTTTCCTTATTCAAGGATTAATCGCACAAATACTCGTATGAAATTTTGTTAACGCGAGAGGTAAAATAAGACAAATGGACCCGCTATTCCCAAAAAAAGTGGCTGCCGAGATGTTATTTTAAAGACCTTATCAGCCAAGCTTGCCGGTCAGGAGTCCGTTTAAAAAAAGCGTCGTCTCGTGTCAGATGCCGGGGCGTTCTGATTGACCGTTTTGATTGACATTGCGCAACGCTTTGCTGAATGAAAAGTTTTACGCATCACAGTTCTGTCCTGGTTAGCGATCGATTAGAGTCGAACCAAGTTGAAGTCACTTCTTTCCCGCTTATCAGTTGGATTCACCATGTCGAAGCTTTTCACGGTCGTCTTTTCGATCTCAGTGTTCTCATTGTTCGCAGTGGAGGCCGTCATTGGAGCCGATGTTCCACTGACACGAATTGCGTTCGGATCATGCGCCAAGCAAGATAAGCCGCAACCGATCTGGGATGCGGTGGTTGAGATGAAACCTCAACTATTCGTGTTCTTAGGTGACAATATCTACGGCGATTCCATCGATATGGACGTGCTGCGAGCGAAATACACGTTACTCGCGAATCAGCCTGGGTTTCAAAAACTCAGACAAAGTTGTCCTGTCGTGGGAACATGGGACGATCATGATTTTGGAGCGGACGACGCCGGCGCGGATTATCCCATGAAGCGTGAATCGCAGCAGGTGTTTCTCGATTTTTTCGAGGTTTCGAAAAATGATCCCCGCCGTCAACAGGAAGGCGTTTATTCTTCGAGTCTATTCGGTCCCGTTGGACGTCGAGTGCAATTAATACTGCTCGACACGCGATACTTCCGCAGTCCACTAATACGCGGATACAAGCCGGGTGAACCAGGGGAAGGAATTCGCGGCATCTATGTTGCGAACATCAACCCCAATTCGACGATTCTCGGAGAGTCGCAGTGGCGCTGGCTACACGAGCAGTTGAAAGTTCCTGCGGAGCTACGAATTATCGGTTCGAGTATTCAGTTGATCGCAAACGAACATGGTTCTGAAATCTGGGATAACTTTCCCCACGAGCGGGCTCGGTTCTTAAAGCTGCTTCGCGACACGAAAGCCAATGGAGTCGTTGTGCTGAGTGGCGATCGGCATCTCGCAGAAATCTCGTGCATTCAATCGAAAGCGGAAAACGGCATCGGTTACCCGCTCTTCGACATCACAAGCAGCAGTCTCAATGCTCCAAGCGGTAATTTCACCAAGGCAGGAATCCGATTCGCAAATCAGGTCAATTCTCATCGAATCGGTCTTCAATACTTCGATACGAATTTCGGTTCGATCCTGATCGACTGGGATCAGCCCGATCCCATCATCCGATTGCAGGTCCGCGATGAAAAAGGGGATGTCGTCCTTCAACAACGAGTTTCATTGAGTCAGCTTCAGCAATGACGAAATATTCGATAGCCCGACGCGCGAGCGAGGGATCTTATTCCCGTTAATCTTATTCCCGTTAATATGAAGAGAAGATCCCTCGCTTGCGCGTCGGGCTAACGTTTAGGGTGTATTTGTGGTATCGAGGACTACGACCGTGTCGGCGGTCAGATCGCCCAGACGTTGCCAGTGGGGTGTGAAGGCGATCAGCAAGACGCCGGGTAGCCATGTCATCAAAAAGACGCTGTCGACGTAAACCATTAACTCCCTCGCAAACGCTCGTGTAACGCCACACGGACGTAACGTTGTTCTGAGTGTGCGGATTCCGCAAAGCCACTTGCCCGGAGTAATTCCCCAGATTCCTTCCATGAAACTGAGGACCAGAATTCCAGCGATCCACATCCCGATAATGGATAGCAACACGATCAAAACGGGATTTGTGATCCCCATTAGTGCCAATTGCGGGTTCATATTCAAGTGGACACTCGCCATCACGGAAAACCAGAATACCGATGGAAACACCGTGATGAATAAATCAATGGCACGTGCGACTGCTCGACGCAAGATCGAAGCTTGAGTCATCGTTCGTTTTCCAAAAAGGTAATCTGATCGGCGATGAATTTTCATTAACCATGTGGTTCCAAGAACCAGCATTGCGACGCTCAGCAGGTAACAAAACAGCATCCCAAACAATTTCAGAACGGTTCGCAGCCGCTCGGAAAGGGGCGTGCCCGTTGTCACTTGCTGGAATTTCGATCCATCGATTGAAAGCAGTCGCAGATCATCGGTGACCAGATATCCGGATTCCCCTCCGACGACACCGAAGCTCTGCATTTCAGGGGGATGCATGGGAGTGGTACGTTGCCAGCTTCCACGCTGATAGCAGTACTGCTGAACCGCCGTTGAGGTGTATGGGGTCGGATTACTGTGTGCCCAAAACTCGTCACCGATCAAAGTGACCTCCCATGAATTGCCCCAATTTGCCGCGATGGTTGTCGATATCCAGTCCTGAGGCGTTTTTAGTTGATTCATGACATTAGCAGGTTGTGAGTTGTCAGGCCTTAGCGCTGAAGCGGGTTCTGATGCAGGGATTAAATTGAGACCCTCTCGGAACAGAAGTGTCTGGCCCTCGGAATAGAACATCAACGTCCCCTGGGGATGAGAGACGACCCGCAATTCCGGAGAGTACCAGGGCGATAGTATCCCCGACGCTGGCACATCGACTGTACCTTCATCCACCCACTCGCCATCCTGAAACGTGAGTAATGAAAAGACATCGGAACGATTCCTGTCAATCACGGCCAATCGGCCTTCGTAATTGAACGGCTTCGTCGGATTCATCAGAAGACGAAAGGGATGTCGTGTAATAAATTGATCTCCTTCGATTCGATAAACGACGGTTTCGGCAACTCCCCATAACTGGTCGTTAATCACGATCATTCCTAATGGGGTTGGAGAAAGAGTGATGTTGGTTTCTCGCATTTTCCCCGTCTGGCGATCAAATGCGATCAAACGAGACGAGGTGCCTCGGGTTGCCAGGGCCCCGCGAGCCGGAGCGATTCCGGGAACTGGAGGCGGACCAGCCATCACTAAAGCCCATACTTCGTCATTCCAGATGAACGAACCGCCCGGAATGACGCTGACATTAGTGATATTTCCAAAGCCAGCTCGTGCCAATTGACCTGAAAGCGAACTGTTTGACCACAGCCCGAATGGCAGCAGGAAGTTGACTGCAAATTGAAAGGCAATTGCCGCAAAGGTCATCAAGACCATCTGAAAAATAAAATTTCCTCCATAGGGCGGAGCTTCAAATTCGATACGCTCTTGATTGAGGGGCGGTTGTGGCATGGTGTCTCGGAAATGCTGTAAATAACCGTGGCAAACGCGGACCGGACGTTTCAGGGATATGAAAGAGACTTTCTGTCTTGTGCTCAAACATCATGACCATTCGATTTCAGCAACGCAATCCGAAGAAAAGAGGGGCTTCGAACAGGCCATCCCACCTGTCAAAACCGCGAGAATTCGACCGTGAAAGCTCAGCCGGGCGCAACTTTTCCGGGTGAGATTGTCGTTGATTCGACAACCTTTGGCTAAAACGCTTTTCCCTGCCCTGCTTGCGATCAATTGACGCATTGGCGTTTCCATGAGACAGCCGATAACCTAATCTTTCCCGAGAAACCGTTTGGGACAGTCGAGTTCTGTCAAAAGTGGATGGAATAGAGGCAAGATTGTTCCTCGATTCATCGAATTGGGTTAGTGTTTTTCGGTGACGCTCGGTTAACCTTAGCGGATCGGCTGCGGTTAATCAGGAAACCCGTTGGGTGAAAAAGCGAGATCCGATCCGAAGTCACGGTGTGAAATGATCCAACAGAGTGCAGGCGATTCGGTAATGCAGCAGGGTGTTCCGGTATTGACGGCGGTAGAACTGGCAATCGGAAATGAACTGCTGGAGACCGAGCAGGTTCTGGCTGAAGAGCTACAAAGCGACAATCCGTACGTCAGCGATATTCTTCAACATTCAACGCGGTTTCGTGGAAAACGATTACGTCCCATGCTGTTATTGTTAACGGCGAAGGCCTCGGGCGGAATTCGACAAGACCACAAAGTGCTGGCCGCTGTTGTGGAGATGATTCACCTGGCGACTCTTGTCCATGATGATGTGCTGGACGATGCCGAGACCCGTCGTCATGTGGCAACTGTTAACGCTCGATGGAACAACGAAACGAGCGTATTGTTTGGTGATTATCTTTTCACACATTCTTTTCATCTGGCAAGCAGCCTCGAAACCACGTATGCCTGTCGACGGATTGGACGCGCAACGAATATCGTTTGCGAAGGCGAACTGTCTCAGATTAAAGAACGTGGAAATCTTGATCTTACCGAGGAAGCGTACTTTAAAATTATTGACGGAAAGACCGCCGAATTGACGGCACTTTGTGGCCATCTGGGTGCTCTTTATGCGAAGGCTGAACCGGCAATTGTCACCGCCATGGAACAGTACGGGCGCTCACTGGGCCTTGCCTTCCAGATTGCTGATGATGTGCTCGACCTGATGGGCAACGAAGGAAAAACCGGCAAGTCACTTGGTAGCGATCTTCAAAAGCAAAAGCTGACACTGCCGCTGATTCGTTTACTGAGCACTGCTTCGGAAGCTGATGCGGCGGAGATTCGACAGTTCCTCGCCCATCCCGACGAAACGACTCGTGATCGACTGGTTCCTTACTTCGAACGCAGCGACGCATTCCAATATACGCATCAGAAGGCGAAGAGTCTGGCAAATGATGCACGTCGACAGCTTGAACTGCTTCCAATGACCCCTGCCCGACGGATACTTGCCGAGATTGCAGAATTCGCAGTCCAACGATCGTTCTGAACAGACAACCATGTTGAACGTCGAAACTCGGGGTGCCACGGTCTTGTAGCCTTAGACAAGGCCGTGTCTTCAAGATTCGATGACGCGTCCGAAGAGCACGGCTTTACTGAAGACGGTAAAACCGTGCCACCCACGTTTTTGGCGGAAATTCAGCACTTGCGTGCGGGCTCTCGGGTTCAAATAATCCCGACACCGAATTTTTCATCGTCGTCATGCCCGTTTCGTTGGGCGATGGCAAAGTGATTTGGTGCGGCTTCGGACGCATTGACATGTGGTGATGGATGACGGATTTCGGCTGCGTCATGACGATGATGCCCGCCCGAATTTCGTTGCAAGCGGGTCAAGTCCGTTCCCGAAAGTTCTTCGTCGCATAACTGGGCAAAATTGTCTTCGCCGTAGTCATCGTAAATGCAAACGTACCCAGGTTGCTTTGACCGTTCCAATTCGCTGACATAAGCGATCAAAACCTGTTCCTGGATCGTCTCGCGGCATTCGGAATTGATCGGATGCGCGATGTCCGCATAAAGTTTGGCTCGCCCATCTTCGGACTTCATTGCCCGATCCTGATGGAGACGGACGCCACATTCGTTGCAGAACTGAGCCCGCAAGTGGTTCTTGGCTGAGCAGCGAGGGCAATGATCGGTCAGCTTACGGCTGGGCATGGCCACGAATGAGCCTTTTGATCCTTGAATGATCTTCAGGTCGCGAATAACGAAACTGCCGTCGAAGGTCAGCGAACAAAATGCCTGCAGCCGTTCATTTGGGTCACTCATCAGCTTGATGCGAATCTCGGTGATTTCCACGGACGTTCTCCTTAACACGCTACGAACAACTCCTTGCGACATGCACCCAGGGGACTCCTGCAGCTCTTAATCGTGCTGCCATCATTCCGGCATGTCGTGAAGATGCGCAAACTCCAAAGTATGAGGTGCCGCTTCCGGTCATCAGATGGCCGAGAACGGGTAGTTTGTTAAATTGTTGCCTCAATTGTCTGACATCGTCATTCAAGGATTCTGCGGGCGCTTGCAGATCATTGAGCAACAATCGCACCATGCCGCTGTTCCCGAGTTGCTGCATTGAAGTTGCGAATTCTTCGACGCTGGCACCAGACTCGTTTGGACGACACTGTTTGAAGACCGCTGGTGTCGACAAACCCGAATTCGGCCGTGCCACAACAAAATGGAGAGACGTGGGAACCCGAAGTGGTTCGATCAACTCACCCCGACCGCGGCAAATCGCGGTTGAACATCCCCCAAGAAAGAAACCAATATCGCTTCCCAGTTGTGCGGCGAGTGATGACAATTCCGCTCGTGTTCGCGAAAGATTCCAGAACTGATTGAGCCCCGCAAGCGTCGTAGCAGCATCACTGGAACCGCCTCCCATTCCGGCTGCTGACGGAATCCGCTTCACTAACGTGATTTTGACCCCAGTCGAGATTCCCGCATATTCCTTGAGCAGTTGTGCTGCACGAACCACCAGATTGCTTGAATCGGTCGGAATCGGAGCAGGCGGAAGGCTGTTTCGATTTTGCGACGACGCCATTACGACTCGAAGGCAAATTTCGGATGAATCGTTCCGTTCGAACAAGAGAGTGTCGAACAAATTGATCGACGTCATGACAGTTTCGAGGTCATGAAAGCTATCGGCGCGTCGGCGAACCACGCGCAGAAACAGATTCAGCTTAGCTGGCGCCAGCATCGTCAAAGAACAAGTTGATGGCTGGCAGAGCATCTTGGTCACATCCTGTTGACCCGCCCGACCTGCGTAAGTTGATCATGTTGAGCAGAGGCTTGTCGAGTCTCTTGGCAATCAACGGACGAAGGGAAGACAATAATCCCACACGTTACGAAACAATAACGCTCATGAACTATCGGCATTGCGATCGTAAACCGACCTGACAAGTCCGTCAAGATGGGTTTTGAAAGTACGAAGGAAAATTCACTGTCGGTCCAAAAGCGACAGCGTGTAAACGCTGGAGATTTGAAGAATATTTTAATCCACGGATAAAGCGGATAAGTGCTGATAAAGGCAAAAAGTGAGGATCGATATTCCGTTGACTCATCCAAAAAGAACTACGAAGATCTTCGTTGACTCTACGAACATCTTCGTATATCGTGTCTCTCTATCTGGGAATTGAACCCGATTAAGGACGAGACAGATGCCGAACCAGGACTTGCCCAGGCCGACTGATGCTGAGTTGGCCATTCTTCGGGTACTGTGGGAGCGAGGGCCGAGTACCGTGCGTGATGTGACGGTGGCTCTGCAAAAGGAGCGTGGGACGGGGTACACCACCGCTTTGAAACTGATGCAGATCATGACGGAAAAGGGTCTGGTTCAACGGAACGATTCGCAGCGGACCCACGTCTATGAAGCGGTTGCGGCGGCAGAAGTGACACAGAAGCAACTTGTCACCGATCTGCTTGAACGTGCCTTCGGGGGCTCGGCGCAGCAACTCGTAATGCAGGCGCTTTCGTCGAAGAAGGCGTCCAGTGCCGATTTGGTCGAGATCCGCAAGCTGATCGACGAGATGGAAAAGAAGATGAAGTGACTGTTTATTGCGGAGTAGTGCGTTATCAAGACTTAAAGTTCGGGTTGTGTGCCACTGCATCGGAGTCTTCGGAGACGCAGTGTCTTCGCTTTTTTCGAGGCAATCGAAGAGTACTGGATGACCGAAGACAGTCATCCAGTGGCACTCTAATCCTTAGACTCGTCAGTGCTTCGATTGCTGTTTCAGACGTCCCATCGATCCACAACTGACAACAGAGGTTCTCATGCTCACCATCCTGCATGTGTTGGAATCGCCCGTGATTGAGGCATTGGGTTGGGCGCTGGTTCATTTTGTCTGGCAGGCCGCTTTGCTCGCGTTGTTGCTGGCTCTGCTGCTCATTCCGTTGCGACGAGTTTCGGCGCGGGCGAGATATGTCGTGCAGTGTGCCGTGTTCGTAGCGATGTCCATATGTCCGCTGGTAACTTGGTGCTGGATTGCCACGTCGCAATTGGCGAGGCCTGTGCCGATGGCAACCGTCAGCAATCCTGTCGTTCACGAAGCCCCGTCCGTTGATGTCGCATCGATCCTGGTTGACCCCGCTCCATTCGTGAACGATCGTGATATCCGTCCTGCGTTATTGGAACCGGGTCCGCAGTTGGAGCCTTCCGTGGCGCGAGTCGTCCCGTGGACCGAGCGTCTTCATCGTCGTCTCACTCCGGCATTGCCGTGGCTGGTGGGAGCATGGTTGCTGGGTGTTGTCGTTCTTTCGTTGCGGTTGCTGGTTGGTTGGCGAGTCGTACAGCGATTGAAGCGGCTCGCCGCAACGCCCGTGGCCGAAACGTGGCAGGCGAAATTGAAAGACCTTGCGGCACGGTTGAGAATCTCACGGCCCGTGAAACTGGTCGAGTCGGCTTTGATCGAAGTGCCGACTGTAATTGGCTGGCTACGCCCCGTAATTCTGCTGCCGATCAGTCTGCTCACGCGACTGACGCCACAGCAATTGGAAGCCATCCTGGCCCACGAACTGGCTCACATTCATCGGCACGACTACCTTGTGAACCTGATCCAGACCGCGATCGAAACGCTGCTGTTCTATCACCCGGCGGTCTGGTGGATCTCGGGTCTGATTCGTGCCGAACGCGAACATTGTTGCGACGATCTGGCGTTGAAACTCTGTAACAACGCCGTGACCTACGTCACGGCTCTGGCCGCGCTGGAAGAGTTGCGAGCCAGCCCGTCGCTGACAGTCGCCGCAACCGGTGGCTCGCTCCTCAGCCGAATCCGCCGCATCGCTGTCGGTCCGGTCAACGTCTCGCACCGTTCAACACGGTGGGGAGCCAGTTTGATCGCATTGACGGTGATCGGGTCGCTCGGCCTCACGACTTACTTTGCCTTGCACGCGAACGACGGTCCAAAGCCCACCGCTGAACAAACCCCGACGACACCACCGAACGACACGACCAAGGACGGAAAGCTCAGCGAAATTCAACGCGAATCCTCAAAATTTGAACCGATTCAGGGTGAAGTGATTGACGCTGTTACCGGCAAGCTGATCAAGGGGGCAACAGTTCGGTATCGGATTTTTGAAAAATTGCCGTTCGATCCGCATGGAAAGGACAAACCGCTGTCTGAACTGGTGTTTCGCAATGTCGGGCGATACACGTTTGAGTTGCCCGATACGGTGAACGGGCAAACGAACTTGTTTGTCGAACGGTTCGCCGAACATCCCGATTATCAGTCGCTGGGAGTGATCGGACAGGGTTTCTATTTCTTGCCGAAAGCGGCATCGAGTCACGCTCGCGATTCCATTCGGCAGGTGAAGATGGTTCCGGGAAAGGTTGTTACGGGGTTGGTTCTGGACCTCGACGGACAGCCAGCCAAGGGGATCGCCGTCACGTCAGGAAGGTATCGTGATGGTTGGCAGAACGGATGCGAGCACAAGACGACAACCGATGCCAATGGGCGTTATCGACTGGTGGTGCCTGCAAATGAAGGAGGCGGTCGACTCTATGTCATCCCGGATCACGCGGCGGCGGTTTCACGAGCGATCACTGAGAAATTCGGCGAGCAACAGGTTTTCCAATTGCGACCCGGCACGCGGTTGTTTGGTCGAGTGACCGATGCCAATGGCAAAGGTGTTGCGGGCGTCGCCATGCGAGCAGATGGCAGTGACCGAGTCCCTTGGCGATACGCGATGACCGATGCCGACGGTCGGTATTCATTCCCGCCGATCCAATACGGGACATACGTCGTGGACCTGTACGACGAAGGTCGCTTCCGCGAACTACCGAAAAACGGCGTGCGACTTCCCGACGTCTTCTTGCCTCAGGTCGTTGAGCTTCCCAAGACCGCGCCGACCGAGCAGCAGCTTGACTTCCGTCCGACCGAATCGGTGCATATGACCGCTCGATACACGACCAGCGACAATCAGCCGATGAGTGACCGTAGCCTCTCGATTTCCGGGGTCGCTAACAAAGTACACTGGTGGGGTTGGCTGCGCGAAACGGCCAATCAACCCGGTCTCTACGAACTGCGAGTTCCTCGCGGCTTAGCAGGTCGCATTGATGGGAACGCAGACAACGGCGGCTTTCTGCGAATTACTCGCGAAGCAGCCGAAGGGAAAGCGGTTCCCGAACAATATGTCACCGAGTTCGATGACGATGGCATCTCGTTCCACGTTGTCCGCATGAAGCCGTCTTCGGTCACGCTACGACCGACGTTCGACGGTAAGCCCGTAAAACCAACCGGGCCACGGAATTTTCCGCAATTCGCAAATGCCAATGATGCTCAACAACTCGGTGCTCGCATGGCATCATCGCAATCGAGACTGACTGAAGAGGGCGGCATCTGGTTCGACGCGCATCCCGACATTGATCTTGTGTTGAAGCTCGAGGAAAAAGGCTTTAAACCGTGGCAAAAGACCGTCCGAATCCCCGAGGGAGAAAATCAAATCATGGAAGTGCCGTTGGAAAAAATCGACCCTGAGGCAGGATCAAAAGACCAAACAGCAGCGGCGAACGCCAGTCACAATGCGGCGATTCCGTTGGATCTAACCCTCGCCGATGTCGTGCGCGACTTCAACACCAAGAACAAAGAACTTGAGCAAGGGCTCGATCAACCCGCCCTGACGGAAGCCGAAGTCATCACAGTTCTCAAGCAAGACGAGTGGAAGCCGGAAGACACACCTCTGAACGAGAAAGAGATTGCGGTGCTCAGGGCGGTTGCTCAGTCGCAGCGGCTGCCGAAGGGTTCGTCGTTGCAGGTTATCACCAAAGGGCGGACGGATACGTTTTCCTACCGGAAGCTGTGGCAAGTGCGATTGATGCTGCCAGCAATTGGCCATGATGGCTTCGTCGGCCTCACGATTCGCGACACCGAAATCGCCCAAGAGACGATCGATCCCCGGCAGGTCGCCTGGGGCAAGCCGGATGCCCACGGGCTGTCGCTCGGTGTTTACCTCTCTCCGAAGAAGGAAAAGTACGCGCTTGGCGAGCGAGTGAAACTGCGGATGTTCGTTCGCAATGAAGGAAAGCAGGCTGTCGACAACTTGACCTTCTATAACATTTCATGGCCAGAACCAAAGGATTTCACCGTCACCGACCAAAAGGGAGCCGCCGTCGCGGTGCACAGCGTCCATGACGAACAGTGGGGATTACAATGGGTTGCTGGAGCCACAGCGGGTCGGCTCGCCCCAGGTGACTCGCACGCGTTCAACGTTCCGTTTGAGCTGGCCATCGGCGGCGACGAGCCAAGCAAGTTGGTCGGTCGAGTCATCGACGCTCGCCCCGGCCAAAAACTGTCACTTCGAGTCCGCGAACACAACGGCAATGATCGCGACCGCAAGGAAGGCGAACCAGAACCCGAATCAGGCAGCATCGAACTCTCGGTCGCAGACGGTCCAATGCCAAACGAATAAGAGAACGACCTTCATGTATGGAGTTGTACCGGTTTCATGGTCTCCAACGTCCCTCGGCGCCACTTCGATGAAGTTCGGGGGCGTCTAACTATTTCAATCGCAGGATGTAGACTGCGCCAGAACCGTCCGCGACAGCCAGATGGCGGCCGTCGGGAGCAAATCGGATCTGCCAGATTCGTCCCGGCATCGTCCACGTTTTGAGCCGCTGCTTTGTCTGCACATTCCAGAGGATCAGTTTTCCGTCCCAATCTCCCGATGCGAGGACTTTCCCGGCTGAACCGAAGTCCACACTGGCAACGACCGTCTTGTGACCGCGAAAGACGTCGTGCTCTTTGTCGTTCTTCTCATCGAGTTTCCAGAGGTGAATGGTTCCGTCGCGGTGGCCACTTGCGACCTGTACCCGTCCGGGGGACCAGGCGATCGATTCAATTCTGTCTGTCCCCTCCAGCTTGTCCGTCGTCTCGAATGTGCTGGGTTCGATTAAATCGACCGACGGCCCATTTTCGCTGGCGAGTGCCAATCGTCGACCGTCGGAAGAGAATGACAGGTGCGGGTGATAGACGGCGGCCTTGTCTGTTGAGATCAGTGTTTTTGGCGGCTGGGAACTGAAGTCAATCAAGTCGAGACGCGGTGGCGACGTCCAACCGGCCGCGAGAACTCGCCGATCCGGTGCAAACGAGACCGCCCTGGCGAACAAACCGCTTTTTGACGAGGGGAAAGTCGTCAACGGTGCCCATTTTTCGACGCTCCAACACGCGACACCCGAATCACTTGCCGCCACAAGAACGTTTGCATCGTGCGAAAAGGCAATGTCTTGAATCCAGCCGCTGCAACCATCAAGTGATCTCTCCTGTTTGGGATGACGGTCACCAAACCGCCAAATTCGAACTTCGTTCGGAGTTCCGTTTTCGACATTGTTGTCGGTTGCGGATCCGGTCGCGAGCAGCTTGCCGTCCTTGGAAAATGCCATCGACAAGACCGGATGACTGTGCCCGTCGAAGGCGTTCTTCGCTTCAAAAGTTTTTGCGTTCGCCGTCCATCGCCGAACTGTGTGGTCCCAACCTGCGGAATAGAGAGTGTTTCCGTCTGGGGAAAATGCCAATGCCCCAATCCAATCCTTGTGTTGGGTAAGGACGTCGATCTGCGTGGGTTCGCCGTTGTTCCAATCCCAAACCACGATCCTATGATCGTACCCGCCGCTCACAAATTTCTGACCGTCGGGTGAAAATGCAATCGCACTGACATCATCGGCGTGCGCTGACAACTCGATTGTTTTCACAGGAGCGGGCTCTTTCAGTTCCCAGATCACGATGCACCCGTCATCCCGTCCAACAAGAACGCGAGTTTCATCCGGTGAAAATGCAACCGACTGAATGCGCCGGTCGGAGTCTGTCAAGAACGAATGCGGCTTCTCGTCTTTCTGTTTCAGATCCCAGAGGTAAACTTCCCCTATGGGTGCCTGAACACAACCACCCACCAACCAGCGACCACTTTTGGACAACAAAAGGCATTCGGGCGGTTGTTCAACGCCCCGAAACGGTCCGCGGCTTGGTTCTAACTTACCGCTCCTAAATGTGAATAGCCGAATCACTTCCTCCCGGTTAGGGCTTCGAGTTTGGGAATGGACCGCGATTGTCGAGCCATCGGCTGACATAAAGGGAATCCCCTGGTGTTCCAATGGCAACTTCTGGGGAGGGATGGTTTCGTTATCAAGATTCCAGACTCGCAAAAACCCATCGCCCGAGATCGCTAGAAGCGACTCTGAATCCGTCGTGAACGCCACGGCGTTCACGTCATCTGCCGCTCCCTTGAGAATCCGAATTGGCTTCAATGTCTTTGGATCCCACAATCGAACAGATTGATCCCGGCTTCCAGTGGCGACCCAACGGCCATCTGGACTGACCGCGACACATTTCGCAGGCGCTGTATGACGACCGACGTACGAACCAAGCACCGCCACCGTCTCGTCCGGAATCTCTGGACCAAGTTCCTTGCGTTCAACGGGCTTCAGATCTAACGCATCCATCGGCGAATCTAACGCATTCATTGACGAACGCAGATCCCCGACCACGAGACCCCTCAGCCACAACCCCATGAATGCCAGCGCGAGCATCAGGGTCGCGCAGCCCAGTTTTCGTTTCCATCCGTGCGAAAAGTCGTCCATGAGTCCAGTTCTCGTCGCTTATCTGAACGATATTGGATGGATAAACAGGGACAAATCCTATTTCTATCTGGATCAATCGTCAATGGGGCACAGCTTTTTCACAGATTTCAGCACGTCGAGGAGTTTCAGGAAATCTGACGGTGTCGCAGGCGATCCTTGAGATCCGCCGTTTGTGACTTAAGTTCTTTCAAAGTTTCTCCATCGAAATCCGAATCGGTTTCGACAGGGAGATTTAAAATCTCTTGAAGTATCCGAGCTGCGTTCACGAGGCACGAGGATCAGGATGAATGACGTTGTCGTACTCGTTCTTGCAGGTCGGAAGTCAGACTCTGCAGGTCGTCGAGTGATTTGCCATCGAAGTCCGAGTCTGTGCTAAGTGGAATTTGCAAAATCTCCTGCAGCACGCGAATCGTTTTGATCTCGCCTTCAATCTTCCCTTCAATCCTCCCCTCGATCTTCCCCTCTTTACGAGAAGCATTAAGTTCCCATTGCCGGTCCCGAATCGCTTTTTCGCGTGAATCGTACATCGCTTTATCCTCAGTAACTTGTGCGATCTGTGTGATGGTCTGCGTCGCCTGGCGAATTGCTTCCTGTGGAAACAGCTTCAATAATTCATCAGGTTCGTACTCATGGGCATGCAGCAGCCAGTAGACCCAACATTCCAGAAGACTCGCTGTCGCCAGATCTTTCTCTTGCAGATGATACCGTCCCAGCTCAATCGTGTGAATTTCTAAAGTATCATTCAGTGTTCGCCCCGATTCCAGATCGGTAAATCGGAAGGCATGGTGGACCTTCGTTGAGTCGTGCCAGAGGACGCCATCAAGCAGACAGATGGAATACGCGGGCTTCAGCAATACATAGTCATCGCCCGATCTCAGTTGGTCGGTGTAAATTTCGCACCCGTAAAAGACGATCCGCTGGGTCAATCCAGTAAAGATCGACAGTTGCATTTCGACATCGTAGATCGCGCCCGTTTGATCGATTGCTTTGATATCGAGGATCGAAAGCTTATCGTCCTTGAAGTCCTGAAGGCTGTACGGGTTTTCAATGGTCACATCGACAATCGGCTTTGGCAGTTCAAGAATGGAATTGAGCAAACTGATCAAAGCCAGTTTATTCTCCGGTGATCCAAACGTTTTCTTAAAGGCAAAGTCATTGATAGGGCGGATACCGATCAGCATAAAGATGCATCCATTGACAGGGCGAAAACTCACCGGTTTCATTGCGGGAACGTAGCACATTTCAGAGATAGAAGCGATTCTGGGTAAAACTTGAAATGGCTCAGGGGGGCGCAGCTTTTTCGCGGCTGGCGGGACACCCCATTTCTGAGCGCCGGGATACAAGATCGAATACGATCAGGATCGCCAAACAACTAAGCTAGGACCTTGCGAATGACGTGACCGTGCACATCTGTCAGGCGTCGATTGGCTCCGTTGTGTCTGACAGCCAGGCGTTCGTGATCGATACCAAGCAGGTGCAGGACTGTGGCGTGGAAGTCGTATGTGGTTGTGATGTCCCGTGCCGCACGCCATGACCAGGGATCGCTTTCTCCGTAACTGGCGCCTCCTTTGATCCCTGCGCCGGCCAGCCAACCAACGAACGTTCCGCCGTTATGGTCTCGACCGTCGCTTCCCTGCGAAAATGGCATGCGTCCAAATTCTGTATTCCAGAGGACAAGCGTGTCTTCGAGCAGGCCTCGTTGATTCAGATCACTTAACAACGCGGCGATCGGTTTGTCTGTGGCGAGGCACATGGGAGGCAATTCGTTTACGATGCTGCTGTGATTGTCCCAGTTATTCGATGGCCCGCCGGCTCCGCTCCAGACCTGCACGAAACGGACTCCACGTTCGATCAGACGTCGGGCGAGCAGGCATCGTTTGCCGAAATCCTCAGTCGATTTTTCATCGAGGCCGTATGCCTTTTGAGTTGCTTCGGTCTCGCTGCCGATATTAAACGCTTCGGGCGCGCTGAGCTGCATTTTTGCGGCGAGTTCATAGGCTCGGATACGTGCTTCCAGGCGTGAATCCCCTTCGTTCGCTTTGAGATGCTCGGCATTGAATTTCTGGAGCAGCGCCCTCCCTTCGCGATCTGCTTCATTTGTAATGAACTTGGCCGATTCAGGGGCTTTGAGATTCGCAATCGGTTCGGTCGAGGTCGTATTCAGAATCATCCCTTGATGGCTGGCCGAGAGGAAACCTGATGAAAAATTTCCCTTCTGGTTGTAGGGAAGCCCTCGTGCATCTGGAAGAACGACGAATGTCGGCAGGTTGTCGGTCAGGCTGCCCAGTCCGTAACTCACCCAGGCTCCAAAACAGGGAAAACCTGGCAGAAGATTACCCGTATTCATTAAGTAACTGCCGGGGCCGTGCACGTTCGTTTTGGACTGCATTGCCATGCAAAAGGCGATGCGATCGACTTGCTTGGCCAGATGCGGCATCAGGTCGGTTACCCAGCGCCCGCACTCGCCATGTTGATGAAATTCGAATGGCGGTTTGAGCACACTGCCGGGCGCACTTGTCGCCGCTTCGACACGTTCGCCATTGCCAGGATCGAACTTTTCACCCCCCTTCTGGAACAGGGCGGGTTTGTAGTCGAACAAATCCATCTGGCTTGCGCCGCCGTTCATGAAAAGCTGAATCACTCGGCGGACTTTGGCCCGATGATGCAGTCCCCCATTGAATTCCGGTCGCGGTTCATCAGCGAGCAGAGAAGAACGGCCAAGCAAATCCGCCAATGCGAGCGACCCAAATCCTCCAGCCGCCGTTTCGAGAAAATTGCGGCGATTGAAAGGATTTGGGTTCATGATCCACCAGGGCAAGGATGCCATTGTCCGCGATTGCATCGCGGTGCAGTAACCATACGGGTGTAACACGTCCGGAGGAGTCGCGTCAAACTCAAATGAGCGTCGACATTGATCGGGGGTTGGTCGGTAATTGGTGGGCGTTAGCGTTGCTGGGGACGAAGCGATTTTGGAACAGAAATCCGTGAAAAGGGGTGCCACGGTTTTACCGTCTTCGGTAAGGCCGTGCTCTTCGAACACGTTATTGAACCATGAAGACACGGCCTTGTCGAAGACTCCAAAACCGTGGCACCCCGAGTTTCGCTCGCCATTCCGCAGATATCGCGCAATCGTGCCACTCCATCTCGCCCCACCAAAGCTGTGGGGCGAAAAGTGATGATCGCCAATTCGAAAAACGAAATAGTCGGAAACGTTTATGGATCAAGCTTCCAAGACGCGATAGACTCGTAGGGACTCGGTCCAACTATAATGGAGGCGGCACAATGTTCGTCAAGCGTTTGATCCCCGTTCGAATTCTGATTTGCTTAATCGGGATGTTTGCCGTTTGTTTATCACGAGTTGGTATCGCAGATGCGCAGACGACAACCACGGAAGCTCCAACAGATGTACCGGCAGCGCCGAACCTGGCATCGACTCAAGAAGCGATTGAGATGCGATACCGCCGGTTTGAGGGGACACTCGAACAACTGAGCGAATACCTTCGCAAGACCGATCCGGCACGGGCAGAATTGCTTTTGCGCGCCATTGGCAAAAGTAAGGAAGGTCGGATCTCTGACCAGTTCAAGCATTTGACGGATCTGCTGAAGAAAGACCAGCTTGGCGATGCTGTCGAGCGACAGGAGTTGGTTGTTACCGAACTTCAGTTATTGCTTGAACTGCTAATGAGTGAAGCTCGTAAGGATGATCTCGAACAAGAAAAGAAGCGAATTCAAGATTTGATCAAGGATGTGAACAAGCTGATCGGCAAAGAAACCGACGCCAGAGCGAATACCGAACGTGGTGCCAATAGCGCCGAGCTTCAGAACCAGCAAAAGCAAGTCGCCGATTCTGCCAAGAAACTTGTCGAGAAAATCAAATCACAAGACGCTGCGAAAAAGGCAAGCAAGAACGAACAGGGAGCCGATTCTGACAAAAAGCCGGGAAAGTCCGACGATAAAGAATCGGGCGATAAAGAGTCTCAGTCTGGTGATAAAGATTCGGACAACAAGGATGGTGACGAGAAAGACGCTGACGAGAAGGACTCCGAGAACAAGGATAAAAAGGAAGATGGGGAAGGCTCTCCATCGAAGGATAAGAACGGTCAGCCGAAAACAGACAAGGGAAAGCCTGGCGATAAAGCCGACTCTGAAAAACAATCAGGCGACGATAAAGAATCAAAGTCCGAAGAGGACAAGAACGATAAAAAAGAGGGTGATCAGGACGCGGGCGAAAACAAATCGAAGCCCGGTGAAAATGGAAAACCATCGGATTCCAAAGAAGGCAAGCCACAGGAAGGCAAACCAAAGCAGGGAAAACCGCAATCTGGTAAACCTCAGAAAGGGAAGCCTCAGCAGGGCAAGCCGCAGGAAGGAAAACCCCAGGAGGGAAAACCTCAAGAGGGACAGGAACAACAAGAAGGGCAAGAGCAGCAGGAATCACCTGAACAATCACCGCAAGAAGAGGATTCGTCTCAAAAGAAGCCTGAGAAGACTGCTGGACGTGAAGAGATCGAGCGAGCCAGGCAAGAGATGAATCGAGCCATCGAAGAACTGAAAAAGAACAACAAGAAGAATGCTTCTGATAAGCAGGACAAGGCGATCGCCGAACTGATGAAGGCGAAAGAAAAGCTCGAAGAAATTCTGCGGCAGCTTCGCGAAGAGGAGCGAGAACTGGTGCTGGCTCAGCTTGAGGCCCGCTTCCGCGATATGCTGCAGAAGCAAGAGACCGTGAATAATGCCACGATCGCGATTCATGCGGTTCCCGTCGACAAACGAACGGATCGGCACCGTAATCGCGCGGTCGAACTCGCTCGTAATGAAGATGAAATTTCGCTATTGGCTGCCAAGGCGCTGACGCTGTTGAAAGAAGAAGGATCGTCCGTCGCCTTCCCTGAGGCAGTCGAACAAATACACGAGGACATGCTGACGGTCTCCAGGCGGCTTGAACGCGTCGATGTTGCCGAGATCACTCAGAACATCGAACAAGATATCGTCGAAGGTTTGAAAGAAATCATCGAAGCTCTGCAAAAGGAACTTGAAAAGATCAAGGACAAGAAACAACAGCAGCAGCAGCAACAGCAACAAGAACAGCAACAACAAGAACAGCAGAAACAGTTGGTGAACAAGCTGGCCGAACTGAAAATGCTTCGCTCGCTTCAGTACCGTGTGAACCGCCGAACGAAGCAGATCGGTCGGCTGGTTGAAGGCGAGCAAGCCATTGATCCTGATACCGTCAGTCAGCTCAAACAATTGTCGGACCGACAGTCAAAAGTGCAGCGAGCAACGTACGACTTGTCGACGGGTAAGAATCAATAAACCCAAACAGGAAAAAAGGCGATCCGGGCATTGGTTCAGCTCGAATCGCCTTAAACAACCCTTAAACAACTTTGTTGCCGGAATTTGAGATTACATCCCGGCTTTCAGCGCCTGTAAATGCCTGACAAAATGTTCGCGCAGGATCTCGGTGTAGGTACCGACGTTCGCTGCAAGAAGGCTTTTTACCGCTGGGCCTAACGTGGGATCCGTTAGTGTTGATCCGAATGTACAATGCAGAATCTGGCGGCCCTGATTCGTGAAACCTCGTCCTTGGGGAACGTCTTTCCAGCATTCCAGGTAGTGCCGTTCGAGTTCACCGATGTCAGAGCATTCGGCGGTGGTTGGAGCCGAGTTCAGGGTTGCCGAAACGTGATACGTTGCCTTGTCGGTGTTGTAACGTTCTCGGGCAAAGTCGATCAATCGGCGAAACAGTGCGGCGTCATGCCGAGCGACCACTCGCAACGCTTCGAGGTAGCTTGTTCCCGCCGTCTTGACGTGAAAACAGCCTCCGGTGGCTTTGGCCAATGATCCATACATCGAGAGTTTGTCCGATCCCGAATGCAGGCTGAGCTTATACGGACCAAGCAGTTTGGCAATCGCTGCGTGATCGGCAAGCGAGCGGTCCAGCGCCGCCAGATCGCCCTTAAAATCAACACCCTTTTCAAAATCGCCGATGAAACGAGGAGCCAGGCTGACCAGCTTCATTCCTCGCGACAGGCACTGATCGGCGATGATGTAGTGCTCTGCCAGCGTCGTTGGCTGATCTGTTTCGTCGACGCTCAATTCAATCTCATGATCCCGGCCAGCGGCCGCTTGGACTGAACGAATGTGGTCTGCCAGCGACACGGCCTGATTGATGGCTTTTCCATATTTTACCGCCGCTCGAAGACAGGCGGCTTCGGTAAGTTCGATCTTCGTTCCCGTCGACAGAGTGATCTGTCGCCCGCGATAGGCGTTAATCCAGGGAACTTCTGACACGACACTATCAAATTTCTCTCGAGTCACTTGTTCGGAATAGTCATCCGCTTTTTGATCGACGTATCCTGAGGGATCAATCGTAAAAAACGTGAACCCAACCGCAGCAGTGACATCGACATCGGCGGGCGTTTTCAAATGGTCTGCATCCGCGCCGATGACGCCGGTCCAACCGCTTGCCTCGGCCCCATGAAGTGCATCGTTCATCACTTGAGCGGGGGTGCGTGATGTCCGCGTCATTTCTCGAATCGACTGTTGCGGGAAAATCGGCGCCATCCCTGACCCTGCCTCGTGCATTGCTGCGACGTGTCCGGGCGTTGCCAATCCAATTCGATCTCCAAATCCAAAGCTGGGGGTCATTCCCAATGTTTTGCATTGTAATGTCATGGTGTGATTTACCTTCTTGAAACTCGATTTCCACTCATCGGCATTTTATAGCGAACGGACCCGTCGTCTGTCGCGGGATGGAAATCGAGAAATGATCTGACGTGACAGGTTCACAGTCGTCTGATGCAACAACTAACAGAGGAAATGTTTGCGTTTCCGAGGACGAACTGCTTTTGGAACAGAAAGTGGGTGCCACGGTCTTACCGTCTTCGGTCAGGCCGTGCTCTTCGGACGCGTTATCAAAACATCGAAGACACGGCCTGTCGAAGACTCCAAAACCGGGATACCCCAGGATTCACGCACTCGATCGACGTGTCCGCTTGTTTATCGACGTTGTTACAGTCAAAATCCCGCAATCAACAATGGCTGTTTTCTTCTGTGTTACTTGGAAAGTGTGCAATGGCTGCTGGCGACTATTTAAGTGAAATGTTTGGCCTCAACGGACTGACTGCGGTTGTGATTGGGGGAACCGGGACACTCGGTGGTGCGTTCTGCGATGCACTTGCGGCGGCGGGTGCTCATGTTCTTGTCGTGGGTCGCAATGACGAACACGGTCACGAGCGGGTCCGATTAATCAGCGAGCGTGGCGGGTCGGCCGAATACTTTCCTTGTGATGCGACTCGACACGACGATCTGAATACTCTGGTTTCGCACCTGAAGACGAGCGGGCGCGAAGTCAACGTCCTCGTGAACGGTGCAGGTGTCAACTCTCCGACTCCGTTTCTTGACATTAGCGAAGAGGAATGGGAACGGATCTTAAACGTCAATCTTCGCGGCGTCCGACTGGCATGTCAGGTCTTAGGGAAGGACATGCTCGAACGAGGGACCAAAGGATCGATCATCAATATCGCGTCGGTGAGTGCTGGTCCGCCACTGTCGCGAGTGTTTACCTATTCCCTGACGAAAGCCGCGGTACTGAGTCTAACACAGAACCTGGCTCGCGAATGGGCAACGAAAGGAATTCGCGTCAACGCCCTGTCACCTGGTTTCTTTCCCGCCGAACAGAACAAGAAGGTACTGACACCCGACCGAGTCGAAAACATCATGCGTCACACGCCGATGGCTCGATTCGGCTCGCCGGAAGAACTTGCCGGGGCCCTTCTGTTACTGGCTTCGCCCAAAGCCGGCAGTTTTCTGACCGGACACAACCTGCTGGTTGATGGCGGATTTACTGCGATGACAATTTAAGCGTATTTGTTGACCAAACCAAAATCCTCGCTCGCGCGTCGGGCTAATGAATAATCCACACTAAAACCATGCTCGTGAACCACAACTTGAAGAAAGAGACAACGTGCTGAACATTTCCATGCTGAAACGAGTTTTTTTGTTGGCAACGACAGTCGGAGTGATTGTCACCTCGATCGGCACGACGAATGTCGTGGCAGAGGATCTCTGGATTTCGTTCGCTGGCGGCGACGGACCAGGTCATGGCAAGCGTGTTGTGCTTGTTGGTGGTGATGAAGAATACCGTTCGGAAGAATGTCTGCCACAGCTGGCGAAGATCCTTTCTAAATCTCATGGGTTTCAATGCACGGTCGTATTCGCCATCGATCCGGCAACTGGCGACATCAATCCGGACGTGAACAACAATATTCCCGGACTTGAAGCCCTGAAGACCGCCGACTTGATGATCATCGCGACGCGGTTTCGCAATCTGCCAGACGATCAGATGCAACATGTCGTCGATTATGTCGAATCGGGCCGTCCGGTGATCGGAATGAGGACCGCGACGCACGCGTTCAATATCCCTGGCGGAAAAAAATTCTCGAAATACTCGTGGAATACTGACGACAAAACCTATCCCCAAGGGTTCGGTCGTCAGGTTCTGGGCGAGACATGGATCAGCCATCATGGCAATCATGGATCTCAAAGCACACGTGGAATTTTCGCCAAAGGACAGGAATCGAATCCGATCCTACGGGGAATCGAAGATGGTTCGATCTGGGGACCGACGGACGTTTACGGCGTACGGCTTCCATTGCCAGGTGATAGCACACCTCTTGTACTTGGTCAGGTTGTTCAAGGGATGAAACCGAATGATCCAGCGGTTGACGGGGATAAGAACAATCCGATGATGCCTGTCGCCTGGACCAAAAGCTACACAAGTAGTTCCGGAAAGATGGCACGCGTCTTTACGACGACGATGGGTTCATCTACCGATCTCGAAAACGAAGGTGTCCGTCGGATGCTGGTCAACGCGACGCTGTGGAGCGTCGGTTTGGAAGACAAAATCACCGACAAGCTGAATGTCAGCATCATCGGTGACTATAAGCCATCCCCATTCAAATTTGGCGGATACGTCAAAGGCAAAAAGCCTGCTGACTACGCCAAATGATTTTTGACGCTCGCGACGGAGAATGAGGCATTGATCGAAGGCCGTACTCCGCGGGATTGGGCGCAATGACTTTTGAACTCACGAATGCCTTGCAAGAAGCATAAATCTTCATTCCAGACTGCGAGCGGAATCGTTCTTATGTTTCACGAAGTGGCCTTGGCGTATCGTGCTAGGGCCATCAGCGGGAAGTACAGCGCGTAATAGTGATACTTCAGATAGAAGACTCGGGGGAATCCGGTCCCGGTGAATTCCGTTTCATGCCATGTTCCGTCGGGTTGCTGAGTGGAGAGGAGATAATCAACCCCGCGTTGAGCGGCGGCGGAATCGGCTTCTCCAGCGGCGATCAGGCCAAGTAATGCCCACGCCGTTTGCGATGCGGTCGGGACCCCTGTGCCTCGCAGAGAGGGGTCGTCGTAGCTGTTGGCGGTCTCGCCCCAGCCACCGCACTCTTGCTGATGGCTCTTCAGCCATTCCACGGCTCGGCGAAGTCGTGGTTCGTCCGTCGGGATTCCGTTTGCGACCAGGCCGACGATGACCTGCCAGGTCCCGTAAATGTAATTGACCCCCCAACGACCGTACCAGCAAGAATCGGGCTGCTGGTCTTTCCAGATGAAATTGAGAGCACGTCTGTGGATGTCGCTGTCAGGTCGAATTCCCAAACCGGCGAAGCTTTCAAGGACCCGTGCGGTGATATCTGACGTGCTCGGGTCGATCATGGCATTATGATCGGCAAAAGGGACTTTTGTCAGGACTTCACGTGTGTTGTCCGCGTCAAACGCACCCCAGCCGCCGTCCTTGCTTTGCATCGCTTTCAACCAACGGATGCCCCGTCGCATGGCACTGACAAGTGGTGCCGCAGCCTCTAATTCTGCAATCGCCTGTTCTGCCCTGGCAGAGCGACCACTGAACACGACTGGGCCCTTAGGGTCTTGAAGTGGTTTGTCGTCGAAGATTTCCATCGTCCAATCGGCCCCGAGTCCTTCCGGAAGACATTTTCCGAATGCGATCAGGATCATGCACGTGTCGTCGACGTCTGGATAAAACTCGTTATTGAATTCGAAGTACCAGCCTCCTGGTTCCAACTCGGGGTGTCTGCGTGACCAGTCCCCTTTTTCCTTGACCTCTTTCGACAGAATCCAGTTGAGCGACCTGCGAATCGCCGGGTCATGACGAGAGACCCCCGCATCGCGAAGAGCGATCGTCGCGATGGCCGTGTCCCATACTGGTGACAGGCAGGGTTGCAGACGCACTTTAGCGACGCCGTTCGAATCCACGTCGCGGATCACAAGCTTTTCGAGTTCATTAAATTGCGACAGGATGACGGGCGAATCGTCTTTGTAGCCGAGACATCGAAGGCCGATCAGTGTCCAGACGATGGGCGGAAAGATTGCGCCAAGACCATCGCTCTTTTCGAGTCGCTGCAAAATCCACTGTTCGCACAGTTTGATCGACCGCTGGCGTAACGGTTTAATTCCGAGCCTCTCGCCCAGCTTGATCGTGCGGTCCACCTGCTGAAAGAACTTTGTCCAGTTCACCCAGCCGCGAGCCGGTCCTTCATGGTTCACTCCACCGATCGTGCTCGGTAAGGTCCGTTCTGGTGACGCATAGAGCTCATCGATCTGGTGTTCGGGTGGAAGAGTCGTTTTCGGCTGGCAGGCCCACAGCAGACTTAAAGGCACAATGATGGTCCGGGACCAGGCGGACATCTCGTAAATATTGAACGGAGCCCACAGCGGCAGCAAGATCATTTCGGGCGGGACTGCAGGACACAGGCTGTACGGAATGAGCCCCAGCATTGCGAGATAATAACGAGTGAAGCTGTTGACCTTTTCGACTCCCCCCGCGCGGACGATCGCGTCACGGGCCCTGATCATGTAATCCGCTTTTGGGTCGTGGCCCGTGATTTTGAGAGCCAGATAGGCTTTGACTGAACCGCTGACTTCGAGCGGACCGCCGGGAAACATGGCCCAGCCACCGTGATCACACTGGTGGTCGAGCATGTAGGCCGCAGCTTCTCGAGCACGCACGCTTTGTCCCTGCCCGAGAAATGCCAAAAGCAGGATGTATTCAGATTCAAGGATTGTGTCTCCCTGCAGTTCCGCACACCAATAACCGTCAGCGTGCTGGAGACTCAACAAACGATCGCGTGTTCGTTCGATTCCTTGCTTCAGGCGAGCTTCCGTCGCCGAGTTCGAAGCCTGCAGCTCCTTCGCTGCATCCAGTCCATGGTTTCCGAAACTCAATTGCCCAGAACTCATATCGAGTCTTCCTTCCACAACAGTCTTCGAGGTAACGAATGAAGAATCGGATCTTATTCGGGAGTCTCTTCGGCTGACAACTGTCATTCAGGTGCCGATCGCTTCGGAAGTTCGTACTTGTTCCAACCCAGCTGCTTATCGATCATTTTTTTGATATCGATCATCGAACGAAGTCGACGCGAAATGCCATGTTGGTGGCCATTGCGCGGCTGTTGTAATTGATCAGTTTAAACGGCTTAACACATTGCAAAACAGCCTGTTTTTTCGATTGTTTTCACGCGATCATTGTTTATGACATCAGTAATAAAAATGCAATCGAATGATGTTATGACAAGTGTCATTAAAGTGGCGTTTTCACACCTTGTGAGGAATGCTTGATGAGACGTGAATGTGCGAAGACGCTTCCACTCGCTCTCTGCAAACTTTGAAAAAACAGTGAAAATCTCTGCTCTAATCGGCAGAAATGGCTTGAACTAAAAAACGAAATACGTAGGATGACGCCCAGTTCGATGTCAGCACTCGTTATGACATCACTGTCAAGTCACACCAGCATGTCGCTGCCGCGACAATCTGATGTGGACAGTGACGATGACGAGCCTGAGTCGCGACTTGTCAAGGTTGACAGGTCGAACGGATTCGATGTGGATGATTGGTCTTTACCGAACTGCTTAGCCCGGTGCGTCAGCGGTCGAGACAGGTCACTCACGGGTCTCTTGGAAAGAGGACTTGAAAATGGCGAAGAAGAAAGCAGCAGCTGCAGCTCCAGCAAAGAAGGCCGCCCCAGCAAAGAAGGCTGCCGCCGCTCCAGCAAAGAAGGCCGCCGCGAAGAAGGCACCAGCCAAGAAGGCTGCAAAGAAGGCCTAAGCATTAGGGCTTTCTGTTGCCTTGGCTTCGGTTCACCCTGAAGCCAACCTGTATTGCTTCTGCAATATCAGTACTACAACAAGCAAGAGGGGGTTGGATTTCCAGCCCCCCCTTTTTTTGTACCCTCTCTTTTTTCGATCACGCTGGTGGGTTGAGACTCCCCAGACG
The DNA here is from genome assembly GCA_903904835.1 of uncultured Schlesneria sp. Classification (GTDB taxonomy): domain Bacteria; phylum Planctomycetota; class Planctomycetia; order Planctomycetales; family Planctomycetaceae; genus Schlesneria. The sequence continues at coordinate 44,323 of CAIVEI010000022.1, forward strand.
GACTGGTTCGATTACCGCATTTGACGGTTTTGGCACAAGTCTCTTCGCCTGATCAAAAAGATTACCCCGTGTTTGAAGCGATGATGTATCGGCGAATCGCTCAACAACTTCTGGCTGGCAGAAACTGGTCGTGATCGACATTATTTTGCGGAAAGCCCGTTCTGGTCGTCTTTCTTCAGCCTGCGAGATTCATGACTCTTCCCGTCACCGACGATCCGCTCCTCAAGCCCGCCCAGTTCGTGCGAGGGGTGGGACCGGCACGAGCCGAATTGCTGGCTCGCATGGGACTGTTCAATGTCACAGATCTCTTGTGGAACCTGCCTCGCGACGTGCTTGATCTGACACATGTCTCAAGCGTCTTCGATTTAAAAGAGGGCGAGTTGCGCACAGTCTGCGGGATCGTCATCGATCGAGACGCAAAGGAAACGACAAAGGGAGGAATGATGACGGCGATCCTCATCCAGTCCGATGGAGGATTCGTTCGGGGCGTCTTCTTCAATCAGCCGTTTATCTTGAAGAAATTTGAGATTGGTCAACGCGTCCTCTTTTCGGGCAAGCCCCGTTTCAATCTTCGGCGTTGGGAATTTTCTCATCCGCGAGTTCAATGGCTTGGCCACGACGACGTGGGTGATGGCGGAGGGGTGCTTCCCGTTTATTCGTTGACAGAAGGGCTGGCGCAACACGAAATGCGTCGGCTGATGAAGTCTGTCGTGGAGGAGTTCGCCCATCTGGTCGCTGATCCACTTCCGGAGAACTTTCGATCTCGGGCAAAGGTCATCGGACTGTCCAATGCCATTCGGCAGGTCCATCTCCCCGCCACGGTCGAAGAGCACCGAGACGGAATGCGTCGTATCTTGTTTAACGATCTGTTGGAATTTCAGTTGGCACTCGCGATGAGACGGCGGTTCTGGAAGAAGGATCGGCCAGCGATACCACTTCCGTCCAGTGCCAAGATCGATGCGCGAATTCGGCGACGATTTTCGTTCCGTTTTACGCCCGGACAAGATCAGGCCGTGTCAGAAATTGTTGAGGATCTTGGTCGAGACCAGGCCATGCATCGTTTGTTGCAGGCGGATGTCGGTGCTGGAAAGACGGCTGTGGCGGTCTATGCTATGTTGGTGGCGATCGCAGCAGGAACTCAGGCTGTCATTATGGCACCGACAGAAGTACTCGCACTTCAGCACTGGAGCACTATCGACAGCCTGCTCGCAGATAGTCGCGTCGAGCGTCGACTGCTGACGGGTGCGCTCACCGCAGCTCAGCGTCGCACGACGTTGGACGAGATCGCATCTGGCAAGGCTCAGTTGGTTATCGGAACGCAAGCGATCATTCAAGCGGATGTCCGTTTTCACAAGCTCGGGCTGGCGATTGTCGACGAACAGCACAAATTTGGAGTCATGCAGCGAGCAAAATTTCACTCCAGCGAAATTTCTCCTCACGTACTCGTGATGACAGCAACTCCGATTCCTCGCAGCCTGTGTTTAACTCAATTTGGCGACCTTGATCTCACGTTAATCTCCGACCTTCCACCCGGTCGTCAAAAAGTTGTCACCAGCCGGATCTTTGGGAGAAATTCTGCCGCTAAGGCATGGGAATTCGTCAAGCAGAAGTTGCGTGATGGGCGTCAAGCTTACGTAGTCTGTCCACGCGTCGACGAGGACGCGTCATTGCCTGCTGGCGTCGACGCGACTGGAAGTGCCGAGGCGGTTTACAGAAACCTCTCAGAAGGTGATTTAAAGGAATTTCGCGTCGGCCTGGTGCACGGTCAGTTGGATCGCGATAGCCGAACTCGGACAATGGATGCATTTCGGAATGGAGAACTGGATGTTCTCGTCGCGACGACTGTGATTGAAGTTGGTGTGGATGTTCCGAATGCGACAATGATGGTCATCCATCAGGCAGAACGATTCGGCTTGTCGCAACTCCATCAACTACGGGGCCGGATTGGTCGCGGGAAGTTCCAGGGATACTGTTTTCTGTTTTCGGAGTCTGATACTCCGGAAGCGACGAAACGACTTGCGGCCATGGAATCGACTGCAAACGGCTTTCAGATCGCAGAAGTGGATTTTCAACTGCGTGGACCCGGCGACGTTTTGGGGACTCGACAGAGTGGTTCACTGCCGCTTCGCGTGGCTGATCTCAGTCGAGACATCGAAATTTTAATCGAGACAAGGATCGCAGCTTTTAATCTGGTTGAAACGGGTGAGTTCGATGAACCCGATTTTGCACCACTCAAAAACCTCGTCCTCGATCGGTTCCAGAAATTGATGGATTTGCCGCAGAGCGGATGAACTTTCGCGGCCACGGCGTGTCACCACAAGAGGAGAGTCTTTTTAAAAAGATCCTCAATGGATACCGGGCGGTTACCGTAAATTTACAGAGAGTCTTTCTGGCATTCGTCTTACCGCAAACTGCGGAATTCGGTATTTGCCCGACACGCCGTCTGTGTTAGAAAATGCTTCCCCGCCTTTCTCCTGTCTTTTCGAACGGATCTGCGATGCAGCAGCTTTCGCAGGCCAACAAATTTCAACCGGATAAAACTATCGTGTGGTCACTGACGAGCGCGAAGCGAGCGATCATTGTCGCCGGCTGTCTCGCTGCAGCTTATACGCAACTCACAACGTCGCCCGCGACGATCGAATACATTCGATCGATGGGCGCGAACGAGTTTCATATCGGGATTCTCGGCGCACTTCCGACGCTGATGCTTTTTATGCAATTCGTTGCCGCCGTTGCTGTTAATCACTTGCAATATCGTCGCCACCTATGGTTCTGGGCGGCATTGACCCACCGTTTACTTCTTCTGCCAACAGCGCTTGGTCCCTGGTTGTTTCCTGGACTTTCGAACGAGTTCTGGGTCTGGATGCTGCTCGCGACAACCGCACTCAATCAGGGGTTACTTCACTTCAGTTCGCCGCTTTGGCTGAGTTGGATGGGGGACTACCTTCCCCACGAAGGTCTCAGCAGTTACTGGGGTAGCCGTCAGCTTTGGATGCAGATCACGGCCGCCTTGTCGCTTCTGGGAGCCGCTTTCCTGATCTTACACAGTGGACTGTCGATTGAGATCAGTTATGCCGTCATGACATGTGTCGGAACCGCTTGTGGCGTTGCCGATCTGTTGTTGTTTCGCAAGATCTTCGAGCCCCCTGTTCAACAGGTTCCGTCACCCCGATTGCGACAGGTTCTTTCTGAACCGTTTCGAAACCGTGAATTCCGCCGCTATATCGGTTTCATGTGCTTTTGGAACTTCGCGGCAATGGCGGGGGCACCATTTATCAGCTTGTATCTCCTGGCCGAAATCGGCATGGATCTGTACCACGTATTGCTATTGTGGACGATTTCGTGGGTTGGCGGAGCGATGCTGTCGCGAACTCTCGGCCGATGGGCCGACTCACATGGATCACAACCGGTGCTCGTGATGTGTGTTGCACTCAAATCGAGCAACATGCTGGCACTTTTGCTGGTACCGCATTCACCGACGATTGCTTTCTGGATCTTGACGCCCTGTTTCATGCTGGATGCTGTTCTCAACGCTGGAATCCTGATTGCGAATAATGGCTTTATGATAAAAAACTCACCTACTGAAAACCGTACAATGTACATTGCCGCGACGACAGCCATCGCGGGGATGGTGGGTGGAGTGACGTCAATCCTCGCGGGCGCGATCATGCAAACGCTTTCCGGCCAACATTGGACGATTGGAAGCTGGACGTTCGGAAACTTTCAATTAATGTTCATTACCAGCATTGTTTTGCGTTGGGTGGGATTGGCCATGACGCGTTATGTCCAGGAACCAAGCGCTCGCCATACGTGGGACGTCGTTCAAGAATTAGTAAGCGAGATGCTCGATCGTCTGGAAATCAAGGTTCTGCAATCAGAGCCGAAAATGTCCCAAACTTCGCTTCAGCCCTATCAGTCCCAGGTGTTGACCGGCGAGACTGAGGAGCAAGGAACAACCGCCGTTCGTGAAACACATCAGCGGGTTCCAGCACCGAAGCGTCTTCGCAAGCCTCGAGCTCGTGAATCTCAGCCGTCTTGAGATTAAACTGGTGCAGGCGAAAGTTCAGTCTCCGACAAACTGTTGATGGAGGGCTGATTCGAGTACGCTGTCTTGGACAGAGATCACTCAAGCCCGTCGCCTGATCGGCCGGCAAGCCATTCACCGAATTCGAAATCATTGAGGACTTCCAAACGTGGAATATCGCAGTCTTGGCCAGACCGGCTTAAAGCTTTCGTCGCTGAGTTTTGGAGCTTCATCTCTCGGTGCCGAGTTTCGTCCGGTCGACATCAATGAAGCTCTTGCAGCGGTCCCCGCCGCGCTCGACGTTGGCATGAATTTTATTGATACCTCGCCGTTTTACGGACGTGGCATGTCAGAAGTACTGTTGGGGATGGCGTTGCGAGGCATTCCGCGCGATCGATACATCCTTGGATCGAAGCTCGGTCGATATGACAAAGCTCATTTTGACTTTTCCGCCAAACGAGTCATCGAAAGTGTGGATGTCAGTCTGCATCGAATGGGAGTTGACTACCTCGATATCTGCCTGTGTCACGACATTGAATTCGTAGACATGCAGCAGATCATTGATGAAACCTTGCCAGCGCTCATGAAAGTTCAGCATCAAGGAAAGGTGCGTTTCATTGGTGTCTCGGGCTACCCCATGAAAATGTTTAAATTCATTCTTGATCAGACCAATCTGGATGTCGTTCTGTCGTACAATCATTACACGCTACAGAACACAATGTTCGGAGATCTGGTACCGTATTTGAAGGCAAAACATGTCGGCATTATGAACGCCGCTCCGTTCTCAGCCCGACTTTTGACGAATGATCCCTTACCACCTTGGCATAAGGCAACTCCCGAAGTTCGTCGGATCGCCAAGGCGGCGGCTGATCACTGTGCCAGTCGTGGAAGTGATATCGCCAAATTGGCGCTTCAATTTTCAATTGCAAACCCTGATATGACGACCTGTGTTACAGGGTCCGCACGTCCCGAACGAATTCGAGAGTGGGCCAAATGGGCCGAAGAACCAATCGATCAACAATTGGTTTCGGAAGTCCAACAGATACTAAAGCCTATTCACAATTGGTTTTATATTGAGGGGCGTCCGGAAAACAACGACCAGCTTCCCCATTAAACAACCGTCCCGCAAAAGACGATTCGCTTCAAAACCCGAAGTACCGAACCGTTTATTGCACTGAACATTTGCTGCGTTCGATAAGTATGCGGGTTTTGACGGTCCATTTATAGGTCCCAAACCGATGCGGTGAGGGAAGATGGGGAACAAAACAGTGGCTGGCGGATTGACCCCGCTCCTATGATTTGTGATGATCACTTCCCGTTTGAGACGCACTCCTTGATTTCGGGAGAGTCATGCATCTCATTCGAATTCTCGTTGTAGGACCAATTCGTCACCTGGGCCGACAACGCTATCGCTGATGCATTCATCTGAAGTTCAGTGTTTGCCGCCTCTGTTACTGTGACGATTTGGATGAAATCCTTGTTACGAATTCTGCTGAAGTCGAGTTGGCATCAGCCTCATGGATTGGCATTTTTTCCGCGTCGGCCACCGCCGGCACCAAGCTAGAAAGAGAGCGTTTTGATGGAGCACCTGGGCAGGCATGTTATTATTGAATTGTGGGGATGTGGTGAAATGATCAATGACGCAGGACTGGTCGAAAGCGCGATGCGCAGCGCCGTCCAAGCCGCGAACGCGACATTGCTCGATATCTTTGTACATGAATTCAGCCCGCAAGGCGTAACGGGAGTTGCAGTGCTGGCTGAATCCCACCTTTCAATTCATACTTGGCCCGAATACGGATATGTAGCGGCCGACGTCTTTACTTGTGGTTCGACAACGAGACCAGACGCGGCTGCAGAGGTGCTTCGCAAAGCGTTTGAAGCGACAACCGCTGACGTTCGGGAACTTGAACGGGGTGTCATGCCCCCATCAATCGGTAAAAATCGCCTTCGAGAACTCGTTAACATGTAACTTAAGTAGGGTTTTCGAATTGAACGAAAAATCGACGGTCGAAGAGGGCGATTGCATTCACGGTTCCCCGGCTTCCGGGGAACTTCGTGTGCCATCAGACAAGCGTCCTGAGTTTCAGGTCGACCTTCCTCGTATGGAACGTGCTGTTCGTGAAATCCTGGCCGCTGTCGGCGAGGACCCTGATCGTGATGGCTTACTTGAAACACCCGCTCGGGTCGCACGAATGTATGCCGAACTTTTTATGGGACTGCACCTCGATCCGGGTCGGCACCTGAAGAAAGTCTTCGCCGAAACATACGACGAACTGGTTCTGGTTCGGGACATTTCATTTAACAGCATGTGCGAACATCACTTGCTGCCATTTATCGGCAAGGCACATGTCGGGTATCTTCCTCGCGGCAAAGTCGTCGGTCTTTCAAAGTTGGCTCGCGTGGTCGAAGAAGTTTCGCATCGGCCGCAGGTCCAGGAACGGATGACTCATCAGATTGCGGACTTGCTTCAACAGGAGCTGGACCCAAAAGGAGCAATCGTCGTACTGGAAGCATCCCATTCCTGTATGACGATCCGGGGTATTCGAAAGCCAGGGAGCGTTACGATTACCAGCGCCGTTCGCGGCCTTTTCAAAACCAACCAGGCAAGCCGAGCCGAAGTCATGGCATTTATTCAAGGGCAACGAAACGACCTTCGTTAATTTTGTTCATTGGCCAGAATTAATAATGCGATTGAAACACAACCTGGGGTTCCTTCTTCAATTCCTGGTCTTGACCGTCACGCCATTGATTTCCTGGTGGCAACTTCAGTTTGGATTCAAACTGATCTGGATGCCTGGATTGCTGCTTGTTTCAATCGTGTTATTCTGGATTGGAACTCGGTTGCGAGAGGCTTCGTAGGCTTGAAGGTCGGGTGAGCAACCGGCCATCAACAACGCAAATGACATCGAAGTCGAACCGGCGGATTAATTGGTCAGAGGAAGGAGGGACTCTTTTGGCGCAAGCTATTCGAGATCGATTCTGTCTCGTTTCTGCGTGTGTGTTCGCATCAGCCATGATTTGTGCGATCACGTCTTCCAGCGGGGCACCGCAGGTGGCGACACGGCATCCGTTTCGCGAGAACGCGACTTTGCCATTTGACCGCAATTTATTGAAACGCTTCGGAACGGTCGAAGACTTGATTGCCGACCAGCGCTGGGTCGAAGCGATGGGAATTCTGCAAGAGATTGTCCAGACGGAAAATAAGGGTCTGGTTCTGGTTCGCCCCGGTGCTGCTGGAAATGTTGCTACGTATCTCAATGTTGCCACACGTTGCAACGTACTGATGTCACGAGTATCCAGGGAAGGTCGACTGGCCTATCGACAAAAGGTCGATCCTCAAGCCAAACGGTGGTTCGAAGCCTGGCAGCGGACGCGAGACGACGCTGAACTATTGCGAATCGTTCATCAGGCTTTCCTGAGCAGTTATGGCGATGATGCGCTACTCGCATTGGGTGAATCCGCGTGGGATCGTGGGGAGTTTTCTACTGCTCGTTCCTGGTGGGAGCAACTCGTTCCACTCCCCGAGAAAGCAAATCCCTCGAACTACCCGAATCTGCTCAGATACCCCGATTCCGAATTTGATCAACCGACGATTCTCGCACGAACTGTGATGTGCTCGATACTCGAACGCGAACCGATTCGGGCTGCGGAAGAGATTCGACAGTTTTCTGAACGTTATCCAACGGCCGAAGGGTGGCTCGCTGGAAAACAGGGTGTCCTTTGCGATCGACTCAGGCAAGTACTCGACGACTCGAAGCAGTGGGCTCGAAGAAAAACGAATGCAGAAGTTGAGACATTTGCGTTGTCACCGTCGCGTTTCCGGCGAATTCCCGAATCAATTGATGTCGGGGCATTACGTTGGTTTCAACCACTCATGACGCGCTCGCTGCGTCGCCCAGTTGAGCCGATTCACGTTAAAAAGGAACTTCTCAGTTTTTTCCCTGTGGTTTATGACAAGATTGTTCTCGTCAACGACTGGGATTCGATTCAAGCGTGGAATATCTTGACGGGAGAACCTGCCTGGCAATCCGACCAACGCGATTCGGCAATTATTTACCCTTCAAACATCGGTGACCCTTCAAACATTCCAGAGCAGATCTGTGTTGGCGTCCCGTTTAATACGATGACAATCGACGGCTCTCGTCTCTACGCACGAATGGGTTCGCCCGTCACGAGTTCGTCAAACCGGCAATATCGCGAACTCGAGTCGGATCTGGTCTGCTTAGACCTTACACAGGAAGGAAAACTGATCTGGAAGCTTTCGTCGCGAGAATTGTTCCGAGATGATTTGTGGAGATTTGAGGGGACACCGATCATCGTCAATGGTCGTGCTTACTTTGCCGCCTCTCGACGCCGTCCTCAGCTCGAACTGATGGTCGCTTGTCTGGACGCTTCCGATGGTCGCATGCTTTGGCAGCGACCCGTCGGTGGATTTCGATCTTCTGTGGACGACAGTTTTAATCGCGTCAGCCATTTGCTGCTGACCGCAGGGGGAGGAAAAGTCTTTTTTTCGACTGATGTCGGCGCCATCGTTGCGCTCGATGACCAAGACGGACGATTGGAATGGGCCGTGACTTATGAAAGTCGAACTGACGAATCTCCCGCAGCACTAAGTAATCCTGATCAAAAAGGTTTGTTGCCGCCGCTGTTTCATCAGGGGTTACTATTCGTTGCACCAAACGATGCCGATTTTGCGTTGTGCCTCAAGGCCGATTCCGGTCAGATTGAATGGAAGTACCATTATCTCTCGAATCCATCAGATCCGAATTCGGAACCGTTTCGACGTGAACAAGAAAATCGCCAAAGGCGAGAGAATCAATGGCATCAGTTGCTCGGTGTGGCGGACGGAGGTGCTGCGGGGCGGCTGATTGTGAGCGGAACTTCGCTGTCCGCAATTGATGTCATGGATGGTTCTGTCGTCTGGACAACACCAAAAAATGAGAATTCCGGGTTTGGTCGCGGGCTTCTTGTCGGAGATCAAATCTTGTTACCGGGTCGTGAAACCATCGAAATCTATTCGCAGCAAACCGGTCAACCCCTGAAGGAGAAATTGTTAAAAACACCCGACTCAGCGCAGCAAGGTGGCAACCTGATTTTTGCAAATGGAATGCTGTTGGTCGCTCAACCAGATCGCTTGTCGGCTTACTTTGAGTATAGCGTGCTTAAAGAACGTATTGAGCGGGAAGTAACCGAACGCTCAGACAACAATTCCATTCAATTGCAACTGGCGGAGATCGAAGCGGCAGAAGGACTGATTGAAAATGCTGCCGGGCGAATTCAGCAGATCATTGAACGCAATGACCAGGAAGACCCCGAGAGCGTTATCGCTCGGCGTCAGCTTTCGAAACTTCTGCAAGATGCTGGTACTAACGCTTTCCGCGAAAAAAAACTGATTTCGACACGCGAATATTGGCAACGCGCACTAACCTTTGCCGATGACTCGGCACATCGAATCGAACTCATTTTCAAACTGGCCGGCGTCGAAGAGGCACTTAATCGCCCCGACATGGCGCTAGAATTTCTGCAAACAATCCTCCGTGACGAACGACTGGCCGATTCCCCTCGTGTACTGAGCAGCACAGGTCGAGATGCCACTGATGAGATGTCTCGACTGATTGCGGAGCATGGTCGAACTGCGTATCTCTCCATCGAAGCAGCCGCAGCAAAGGAATTAGAAACGCTCAGGTTGGTCCCCGATGCTGAACAACTTCGAAAACTGATCCGTACCTACCCTCATGCTTCCCTACTCACTGAGGCCCGACAACTGCTCTCGCGACAATACCGCGATGCGGGTGATATATCGCAAGCGTATGCTGTTCTTGAAGAAATTCGAAGAAGTTCTTCCGATCAAAAGGCAATCATTGAATCAACAATTGCCATGATCGAGTTATTTGAAGATTCACACAAATTTGCACGTCAAACGAGGCTTTTGGCCGAATTGGCCTCGTACGACCAAGCAGCAGAAGTTGTTTTCGCCGGGCAAAAATGCAATCTGGGTGACTTGGTAAAAACACGACTTCGATTGAACGAATCGAAGTTGAGATCGCAACCGCTGACGCTGGAACGAACCTGGTCTCTTCCGCTATCTGACGATGCTCAAGTAATTATCCCGAAATACGATCCACCGTCCGCAGACCTCGCATCACTGTTGATTTGCATGAAATCCGAAAAGTTAACTAACAGATGGTTGTGGCGATGTGTTAATCGGGCGACCGGTGACATCCGGTGGGAAGAGACCGCATCATGTCCGATCCTGGTCGCCGGTTGGAATGACGTCGATTTGTTGATCGGAACAATGCATGGTTGGGAAGCACTCACTCCAGGCAACGGGCAGCGCGTATGGACCCAAACGGACTCTGCAAAGTCGACGCCATTATTTGCAGGTGGTACAGATGACTTTGATGAATCAGTGTTGTGGCCAGCGTCATTTGATTTGGAGCGAGGGGTTCGATTGTTTGACCCCTATGACGGACAAATCGTCGTCAGTATCAAACCTCCCGGTCACTTGCACGGCGTCGTTGGGTTTGGTCGTGTCCCAAATAGCGGTGATTCGAAACGTCAATCCTCAGCGAAAGGCGATAACCCAAAGTCGCCGCAAGCGATAACATCAGACATATTGCAGAAGCATTCCTTTGTCGTATTTATGCAAACAACAAAGCCGACTCGAACCTGGATGGCGACTGCGTCGACTCCGCGCAACCGATGGTCGATCGATAAAATCGCCGTTGACGGCGAACTCTGGCACGCTGCTCCAATTGTCATACAGGATCAAATCATCGTTATTACCAACGACATGCACATGGTCGGTCAGAGATTTGCAAACCAGCCCGTAGACCGGCCAGATCGAGGAAATCCGGTTTTCACCGGATCGCCACCGTCGAAATCGGGCGGAGCGGAATTCTTGACACATGACGAAGTATTAGAATTTGCATCCCGGCTTGATGACGAGGTCAAGTCCTACGTCTTGCAGCAGCTCAATCGCTCGTTGGCACAAGGAACAAAAGATGACGTGGCACGGAGAAATAGAAATTTCTGGGAGTATCAGAATTTTCCCATCGGCCAAGCCAGTCCCATTGTGTGGAAACAATCTGGAATTCTCGTCGCCGTGGTGGACGGGTCGTTACTAATGTCATTTGACCCTGACAATGGAACTCGGAGATATTCCTCAGGCTTGTCCGACTTCCCGATGCAGAACCCCAGGAATCAGATCGGTACTCATGACGATCTGGTATTCGCCGCCAGTCAGGGGTTTTTACGTGGAATTTCGATTCGCGATGGTAAGCTCCGTTTTGAAAAATATCTCGGTGATACCGCACCACAATGGAAAACGTCAGTCGCCTGGACCGCTCGTCCCAGACAGGGTTCTACGAATATTTCCGGTGAAGTACGGAGCCATAATTGTCTTCTCGCTGTCTGGGCACTGGGTGTGACTGATCAAAGTGAACACACGGTGCTGCTTTGCGACGGCGAAACGGGAGAAATTACTCAACGGCTTCGCGCTGAATCCAAACCGCGAGACCTCACCTTGACGGAAGATGGGCAGGGAATACTCTGGACTGAAAAAAGCCTCATTGGCCTGCAAACATCTGTCGTCAGTCAATAATCAGAATTCAACCTTGATATTTTCACGGCTATACATCGGCAGATGTCTGTAGTAGACCTCAAGCGTCATGACCGAAAGGCAGGTCATGTACAGTCGCCCCCCTCCGCCGTGTGGATCGGCCAGATCCCAGCTTCCCGCAAGATGCCCATCCTTGAGCGGGTGCTGAGTCCGGACAAGTTGGTCTCGCATCAATTCGTTCCAGCGAGTCCACTCTTCGCCGCCCCAATGGTGCATGACCTGAGTCGCATAATAATTGAAGTACATGTTGTTCGGTTGAGGTTTAATTTTGTCGAGGTATTGAACCCCTTCTGCCAGCTTTTTGTTTTTATGGTCCCATCCCAAATACATCCGACACAGCAGTCCGACGGCGGTCATCGTCGGCGTCGGTTGCGCTTTATCAATGGCGGGGTCATAGACATATTGTGCCCCTCCTTCGGCTTGAGCCAGCTTGAGAAACTTTTCGGCATTCTTGAAAGACGTGGTTGGAAATTTGAGCTTCGCGTTGGTGCCGCTCTTCAGTGCCATCACTTCCCAACCGGTGACGGACATATCACCAGGATCGCGTGGATTGTATCGCCATCCCCCGTCCTTGGGATTCTGCGCCTTGACGATAAAGTCGAGAGCTCCCTCTGCTGCCTTCCGAACGCGCGAGTCTTTGGACATTGCCGCACACTCGCAAAGTGCGATCGTGCAAAGTCCCTGGACGTACATTCCTTCGTTGGCGGTCACTTTGCCCCGGAGATCCAAGCCAGTTTCAGTCGGCTGTCCGGCCTTAATCAAGAAATCAATTCCTCGCTTAACGTTCTTTTGATAATCCCCCTTCTGATGCGTATGCCCGCCCCCCAGAAATGCCAGCAAGGCCATACCTGTTGCCCCTGTTGGACAATTGGTAAACGATCCGTCCTGAGAACACTGGCCTTTGCAGTCGGCGTGCTTCGAATGGGCAAAGCTCCAGCTTCCGTCCGGCAATTGATGGTTTGTCAGCCATTTCATTCCCGATGCCACAGACGCTTCGCTGGCAGAATTACCTCCAAATTTGGTTACCATCGTCTTCTTCGCTTGCGCTGACATGCGTCCTGACGTTTCATTGCCAACTTTGATACCTGCCAAGCCAGGCAGCCCGCCGGAATCCGCCTCAAGCTGCGGAATGCCGTCGCTGACGTTCAAGTCGATTGGCCCTTTGGTTTCAAAGGCAAGGTTTGATGTCGTCTCCTGAGAGACGATCGACTGAGGCGTGGAATCGTTGATGTCCTCGGGCTGAAGCATCGATTGCTCGACGATCTCTTCAGCGGGTTCCTCTTGATCGGTGACTGTGGTGAAAACCTCTTCAACGATTTGCGGAGTTTTCAGCACAACTAAGGCGAGCGCACCAAGAACCATCGCATGCAACGAAAGACTGATCAACGTAACGATCGGTAATCTTAGCCGACTTGCTTCTGACGGCTTCGGGACGATTGTTTGATCGATCGGCAAAGCGAGTTTTAACGGTTTGGTTGCCGCCGGCGTCGCTGTCCTGGGAATTACTACCGGGCTGTCTGGAGATGTCGGCAGGGATGAAGGTTCGAGGCGTTCAGCACTCATAAGAGACTCGCACATGTTCGACAGAAAGAATGAATCGTCCGAACGGAGTATCCGTTTAGAAAAATGTTGAAAAACGTGTTATTTAGAAATTATGTCAAACACGACGGCGAACTGCCAACGATACGTCGGAGGAGGAAGCAATCGCGACGTCGTGGGTCACACCGTTGCCGACAATTGCGGTCTTGGACTACTGCTTTGGAATTTTAATGTCGTTAATTTTATCGTAGTTTGGATTGCGGTAAACCTCGACGAACTTCATGGCGAATCCGCTGTCGAGTTCCCATTGAGCTCGACGCGCCCAAGGTGTTTGTGGATGATTTTCGATCACTGCCTGTAACTCCTTTTTCGCGGTCTCATTTTGTTTCTTTAATTCGTCAAAGTCGACTTTGGTCTGCCTGATTTGTTCTTTATCTGGTTCCAGAAGTTCTTTCACGCGATGGATGTCCCAGCAATTATTCATCGGATTTTTGGGGACCGGTCGCTGCTTGCGGTGCTGGTCGAGCGATAGCAGCAATTGAAATAATCGAACTCGGAACGCCAGCAATTGACCGTGCATCAGGTCGTAGTTCGCTCGCCAGCGTTGCGAGGTTTCTTTGTCTCGCATCCTCTTCACAGAATCGAGAACCCGAGCCTGATCGTTCAGCATGCTCATTGCCCGAAGCGCTCTTTTGAAGGTTTCTTCACCCTGCCGGTCGAAGGTCGCCGGATCAACGCTGTAGTGATGCTGTTGCATGTTCAGCTTGTCGTCGGTGTGCGGATTGAGTGCTGCGACAACTTGCCATTGTGCTTCGCGAAATTTGTGCTCCATTCGATCCTTGATATAGGCCTGTCGCGAGGTAAGGTCAGGCGTGTATTCGCGCATGTCAAGCAAGTCGAATTTTCGCTTCTCGTTTGTTCCCGCCCCGCTCAGGTTTTCTTCGTTTCCCGGCAGCATGAAAAATATGCCGCCGGTCTGCTTTGCAATCCGCACTTGCTCGTACGGTCCGAAGCCGCTGGAAAAGACGTCCCAGCGGTGATGAAGACCATCAAATTGCAGACATTCCGGTTCCGGCGTCTCTGGCCCCCGATTGATCCGAATCCAGTGGTGCAGGCCGTATTTCGGGTCGACCCAGTGCACGTGAGCGTACGGGTAACCAAACACGGAATAGTGCCCCAGCACATAAACCGGTGCCTTCATCCGTTTGCAGACGTCGATCGTCTCTTCGACATTCTTGCCATCATCGCCCGATTCGTCTGTCACGACGATGATGACGAGTTTTCGTCGCTGACTGCGCGCGGTGTCTCGGTACTTTGTCACGGCGGCCTGGATAGCACTGCAAGTATTCTCGATGCCAGACTCGTCGATCCGAATCTTATCGATGGCCTTCTTGATTTCTTCGACGTTTGATGTTGGTTTGGGCGTATGCTCGTTCACTTTCTCGCCAAAACTCAACACCGACGTCAGCAGCATTTCGTCAGAGACCTTCAATCGGGAATCACTTTTCTGGACAAGGCCCAGTTCTTCATAGACTTTGTAGAATCGCTCGCGGATTTCCTTCTGATCGTCTTTCATGCTCTCAGACTCGTCGAACAACCAGACGACAAGCACCTTTTGCTCTCGCATCAGGCGAACCAGTTCCTGTGTCATCTGTCCGAGAGCCGCACCATATCCTTCAACAACGCGCCCGATATCACCTGTTACCTGGCTAGCACCAAGATCCTGAGAGATCATATTCAGGCCCGGTAAATTGATATTGCTGATGTTCACTTTGACAGTGGGCACCTGCAGGCTACCGGCTTCATCGAGCTTGTATTGCGCGATTGCTGGACCGCCCGCTCCACCGCCTGTCGAAATACCGCTCGAGGCGATGTCACCCGCAACGTCGTTGATGGTGTCGACAGCGATGGTCGATTGTTCAACCTCGTTATGAAACTCTTCTTGTGCCCGTTCGTCGGTTAGGACGGAATCGACAATCATCTGCAGTTGAGCTAGCGGCGCTTTAAAGACGATTAGTGACAGTCCCGCCAGCAACAAAGCATGGACCACGAACGAAACGACCAGACCCGATACCATCGAACGGTTCGAAGCTCGTGTTGGAAAGGGACCAGTAGTTTCGGGAACCAATTCGGTCATATTCCGTCTCGCAATGGTGATTGTGATTCTGCTAAATCTCAGTCACCATAATTCCAATCTCGGCGCCGAACCTCACGCTGTTCGTCGAACGAAACGCATGTTGTCAAACGAAAACTCATTGTCGGCAGGAATACTGCAAAACCAACTAGATGTCGCGACGCTGAGGTGGGTCAGCATTGACCTGTTTCTTCACTTTTTTCTTCGTCACAGGATCGATTGTTTCGATGATTTTGGGTCCCTGTGCTTTCTGATTTCCAGCAGCCATAGGTGGATTAGCGTCATAGTGCGACTCTTTCCATTCCCAACCCATCGGCACACCTAATTCTCGTTTCGCCAGCAATTCCCATGGTGTTCTGGGGTGATCGTCGATCACATGGCTCAGGTACTCTTTGGCCTTGCTCGCCATCTTCTTGGTAGTTGCACCTGACGTGATTTCATTGGCCGGAACGAGTCGCCACTGGTTATTGCCCGCAGTTTCAAACTTCTTAGGATTCGCCTTCATTTCCGCGAGCATCGTATTGTAGCCAAAGGCGCGGACGCGAAGTGCGAGTGTTCGCCCCATGGCAAGGTCATAACTGGCCTTCCAGCGGGCTTCTTTGATTTTCACGCGATCCTTCTCGCCCTGTTCGAGAAGTCTCAGCAGACTATCCAGACTTAGGTCGAGATCGGCGATTGGTTTTTGAGCCTCCGTCAATTCCTGACGTAAAACAGTGTCGTTGTCCGCTTTGAAATCGAGCCGAGGCATGGCAATGCTGAGGACCTTGCGACGTTGGGTTTCGCTGACCAAAGCCGCGCAAGCCTGGACGAGTGAGGATTTGGCTTTGTTGTGGCGTAAATCATTCTCCAGCGTCGGAATCGGACGATAGTCGGGAGAATAATTCCGCATCACGGCAGCGTCGAATTGGTGCTGGCCCCGTCCGTTGTCTGCGATAAAGTAAAGTCCATTTGTTTCTGAACAAAGTCGCGTGAGTGCATAGGGACCAAATCCGGAAGACATATCGTCTAGGTCGTAACTGTTCGTCCCCCAGAAACCCAGGCGAACCAGTTCCGGATAGAATGACTCAGGCCCCTTTTGCATGACGCCAATCACTGTCTCGCCGTTCTCCATTTCAAACTGAGATTCCACTGTTTCACGTCCGAATGGGGCTGAGTCTCCGACACAATAACATCGAATCTGGTATTTCCGGCAGGTCACAATCGCCTGCTCGAGATTCACCGGATCGCTGCCCGCTTCGTCTGTGACAATGATCATCATCACGCGATGGTCTCGATCACTTTGAGATTTAAATTTGTTGGCAGCCAGATTGACTGCTGCAAACGTGTTTTCCGTCCCGGACGATTCCGATTTGATCTTGCGAACCGTCTTCACCAAGTCAGCAGCGTCATCTAATGGCTTGTCGGTCACGACAGTGCATTTTTCGCCGAAGACGGCGACCGCACTTCTTAATGCTTTGTCCGCACCGACGTTCAGTTGCGTTAACTGGTTGTAAACGTTTTCCACGCGGTCTGCGATTTGAGCTCGACGTCCCGATAACGATGGCGACACATCGAACAGCCAGACCACCAGGGTTTTCTTTTCCCGCAGCGAATTCGCGATTTCCCACGAGAGACGATCGATCGCCCCGTTGACGCCTCCTGCATGTTCCGTTGTTCCCGAGGTGGCGACCGACGCGAGCACATCTGTCTTGGACGGCCGCGGTAGTTCATCCGTCGTCGGTGCTGAAACACTCACCACTACACTCGAATTGACACTTTTTTCAATTTCCGTCTGTGTGTCTTTCGAGAGCGCTGATGAGGCTTCTTGCGATGCGGAAAAGGTTGTGATATCGCCCTCTGTACCAATCTGATCTGACACGGTCGAGTCGAATCGAGGCTGGAATGAATCATCACCTTCGTGGTCTACGACCGTTGAAACGGACGCCACGGAATTGATGTTCTGAGCAATCTTGATGACGCCCAGTATGCCCAGACCGAGTATGTGCACGCCAAAACTGACGAGGCATGCAATCAGCAAGGTGCGCGGAACCCGAGCGGTCTCGATCTCCATGTCGAAAACTTCGGGCTGTGATGCATTTGTACTCACGAGCGGCTCCTCTGATACCGGTCCCCGCCGGGTCTCACCATGATTTGATAGACAACAATACTCTACCGCTTTGCCAGACCCCAAGCAATTCTTAACACTTTTACAGCATTCTTGTTGGGTGTGCTGGTATTACCTCCCAATCTCGAAAAACCTTCGTTTTGTGGAGCGGATCGAGTTAATCGAAGAGGGAGGTTTCATCGTGTCACCTTGGCTCAGAGCGAAGTGGACCCGGTGGTACTACTGAGAAATCTGAGGCGACATCGCTGGTTTGGTGGAATTGTTGAAATCAACAGGGTCCGCGAGGCCTGTGGAAAAATAGCACAACTCGTTTCATTGCAATGGCTTATGAGGCAAGCCATTCAGCGAAAAGCCGGAGCGAAAGGGTTTGTCTCGATGAATGAATGCGCTCTTCGTTTCGGGGCTAGAAAAACCCACCACCGCCTCCCATGCTGCCGACTCCACCGCCCATACCTCCGCCGGAAGTTCCGTGCTCGGATACTCCGCGAATTTTTGACTGGTCGCGAATACACATACTGACGTAGTCAGGTAGTTGAATTGTTAATTCATTGAGTTTTCCGCTTTCTAGGTTGAACATGACGTGATTCTTTCGAAGCCAGACGCTCGTCGACGCTCCGCTCGTTCCATCCAGCCCGTTCCAATACCCGTAATCCACCGGGTCCGGTTTCAAGTGTGCCAAACCGAATTGTGCTTGATATTCACCTGCGGGAAGCAACCATTCTTCAGACGGAACCCATTTTCCATGCCTGATGACATCGTCAATCGGGACGATCCATCGATCATTTACGGAATACATCGAAGAGGAGCTTTCAGGTTCGACTGCAACCGTCAGATTCTTGTCTTTACCAAGCGACAAAAGCGGCATTGAGACGCCAGGCCAGCGACCTGTAGCTCGCCAGGCTCGGCCAGCAACCGTGCGAGATCCATGGGGGCGTAACCGCATTACCAAACCGAGGGCGCTGAAATCCAAGTCGGCGGGTAGTTCATCAACGCGGAAGATAACTTTTGTCATCTCGGGCAATTTCCCCGGCACCACAACGTGCTCAATATGATCTTGTTCGGAAGGAATTGTGAACGATGACGTGGCGACTTCGTTGAATTGCGTTCTGATTGTGACTTCGAAACGCCCCGGTTCCGTCAGTCCACAATCGACCATCCCCGATGGATCAAGAGTAAATTGCTGTGCATTGCCCCCATTCGACACTGGCCAGCCAAGTTCAACTTGCTTCGTGACTGTCACAGTACACCCCGTCGCTGGGGGACCATCTTCGGTATCGACGGTGACTTTCAACCGCAAATGACTCTTTCGCGGTTCACGATCGTTATATGTTTCCGTTTGCTGAGGCGGCTTAATGAGACCAACAATCCGCTCCATCAATTCCGCATTGGCCTTCTGCTGCTGAGCAGCACTTAACTGTTGCTGGTGCAGCATCCATGCCATCATGCCGACCAGTACGGCACAGACCATCATGGAAAACAGTGCACTTCCAACGGCAATTCGTTGTGACATGATTTTACTCCACATGGCTTGAAACCAAAGTTTTCGAGCAATCTCTCGGGGGTCACCAAAGCGGCTTAACACACGTTCTTTTGCGGACGCCTCATCACCACCCTGAATCAAAAGTTCGCGACGCAGTCCGCACTGCAAGTGGTCTAGGATTTCGTCGACAATATCCTGACGCAATGATTCCGGCTCATCCTCACGGAAAGGCGGCAGTCGAGTCGTGATTTCACGAGCATCCATCGTTTGAACCTGATGTTTAGATCGTCGGGACGCTTTCTTCGTAGTATAGGCTTTAGCCCGTACGCTATTAAGTTCAATCCTGTTTCGTACGGGCTAAAGCCCATACTACGATTTCAAACTGCCGGGACGACAGTTGCCGATTGGCCGTCGCCGAGTACCCCTTGAATTCCACTCGCGAACGCCTGCCATTCCTGCTTTTTCGCATCGAGCGCTTTAATCCCCGCCGACGTCAGCTCGTAATACTTCCGTCGTCGACCCTCGACTTCGTGCCAGGACGACTTCACCAGCTTCTGCTGTTCAAGTCGATGCAGGGCGGGGTAAAGGCTCCCCTCTTTCAGCGAAAAATATCCGTTCGATCGAGAGTCGACCGTTTGCGAGATTTCATAACCATACGTCCGCCCGTGCGAGATCACTTCGAGCATCAGCATCTCGACTGCTCCCGATAAAAGACGTGAATCCATGGCGGATAACTCCTGACTCGTTCTGCGAATCGATCACAGGCACGACAGATCTCAATACCTAATCGAGCTAGGTATAAAGCATAGAAAGACTAGGTGTGGACGTCAATCATATTTTTTTTTCCGCGTTGTTCGGTGGGGACTTTTTAAACGGTGGCTTTAAACATCGTCTAGTCACGTCAATCATTAACAAAAACAAGTTTCCAATGAGATCGTTTCGCCAAAAAGAGAGTCCAGTTGAGCCGCATGGCATAAACCTACCGGCTCAACTCGTTTTCCAGTTTTTGTGAGTTCTATATGGCCAAAGAAAATCGAAGGCACATGTTCTCGACGTTCATCCGTCGAGGGTAATCGCTCTCATGATCAGTTTACGTCAGGCCCTTGATCGGTTCACCATGATAGACGTGGTGTGGACGATCCAGCACATCCTTCCACGAAATCGTGGAGGGTAAACCAAGTGCCTCATAGATCGTTGCCGCCATATTCTCCGGTGTTTGAGCATCAGATTTCGGATATGCACCAAGACTATCTGACGAGCCAATCACCGTACCTCCGCGAATTCCGCCACCGGCAAAGAAGACGGATTGAACAGCTCCCCAGTGGTCGCGTCCGGGAGTTTTTGTCTCGGCACCAGGGAACGTAAAGATTTTCGGAGTACGCCCGAATTCCCCTGCCATGACGATCAGGACATCATCCAGCATTCCTCGATCAGTCAGATCATCGATCAGCGCCGAAACGGCTCGGTCAGTCGGCGGAAATAGAAAGTTCTTCAAATTTCCAAAAGCCGCTTCATGTGTGTCCCAGGCTTCGTCATTTCCCAAATTCACCTGAACCAGACTGACGCCAGCTTCGACGAGCTGACGAGCCATCAACAGGGACCAGCCGAATGAATTACGACCATATCGATCCTGATCCTTCGCGTCAGCAGCATGAACATCGAGAGCGCGATGTACTCGTCCTTCAAGCAACATCGAGACCGCGGTTTGACGGTGACGATCGAATTCAAGCACATCAGCCGCCTGATCAAGGGATTGTCGCTGTCGCTGAATTGTTTCTAAAAGTTGAAGCCTGGACTGGAACTGGTCCCTTAGCATGTGTTCCGCAAGTTCCAGTTTCGGTGCTTCAAAACGGTAATCAGGAGGATTCATGAGACCCTTTTGCCGTTGGAATCCGTATTCCGGAAAGGCACCATGAATATACTTGGTATCTCGATACTGACTGGCTTCGATAAACCACGGCTCAAATTTAGGGCCCATTTCGCCCGCGAATTGGCCGGGGATCGTACGACCCGTGACGTGAATCAGTTTTTCAGGCAACACGGCGGCAGGAGGGAGATTGTTTCTCGCCGGTACCAACCGTGTTACGACGGATGCAATCGACGGAAAATCCGTCGGCTTGGGTCGATTTCCGTCAAATCCGACAGGTAATGGCGTTCGGCCTGTCAACATCACGTGGTGGCCAGCCGAATGTTCGTTGTAGGGATGCGTCAACGACCGAACAAGAGCCCATTTGTCACTTCGTGCGGCCAGCATTGGCAGGTGTTCACAAACGGAAACACCAGGTGTTTTCGTTTCAATCGGAGCGAACTCACCACGAATGTTTTCCGGTGCGTCGGGTTTTGGATCGAAACTGTCGTGCTGACCGAGTCCCCCGGAAAGAAAGATATAAATCACTCCTTTCACTCGGCGCTTCGGTGTCGCGACTTGATTTTCAGCGGCTAACGTATGGAGGCCAGCAACGTGATTCATGCCGAGCCCAAGCAGGCCAATCGACCCTACCTGCACCGCAGTACGTCGTGAGATCTGTGGATGAACAAAACACGATCGATTCATATCGAATGCCATTGAAATTGATAAACGGGATCACCGTCACACCTGTCATCGTCTCGTCAGAAAAGCGACTACTCGAAGCGTCATTTTCTCAATCCGATGATTCGGTAGCGACCCTGAAATCATAACAATCAATGCCGATGCGTGTCACCGTTAAATTGCCGAACTTATTTACACGAATCATGGAAATGAATATTCTCATTCCTAAGATATTAAAATCTATTTTACTGTCTTCATCAGGAATTCACTGTTATTCATTGCCTTTCAACTCGAACCATTACTAGTATTACCATTGTGCGTGACATTTTAATTTCCGCACAGAGACTGTTCAGACTTCGTTGGACGACAAAGTAAAAGGCACTCCGGAAATCCGGGTGGCCTGTTGCAGAGTAAGCCGACGTGATTGAATGCCAATTCGGCGTTCAGCACGTCGGCTTTTTTTTCGCCATTGGCGAGATCGGTTTGATCGTGAAAACAGACGAACAATTGAAGCAAGACGTGCTACAGGAACTTCGATGGGAGTCTTCCCTGAATGCCACTAACGTGAATGTCGCAACGCATAATGGCGTTGTGACGCTGAGTGGCTCTGTTCCGCATTATGCAGAAAAAGGAGCTGCGGAAAGGGCGACTCAGCGAGTCGACGGCGTCAAAGCCATCGCCGAAGAGCTGGATGTTCAACTCACCGACGACCGAAATCACGCCGACACGGAAATCGCCGAAGCTGTGGCAAATTCACTGAAATGGCATGTGTGGGTGCCAAGCAGTGTCCATGCAACGATCGAGAAGGGCTGGGTCACACTGACCGGTGCCGTCACTTTCGGGTTCGAACAGAATTCCGCAGTGAGCGCCGTGTCCTATCTTTCAGGTGTGAAAGGGGTCACCAACAATATCACGCTGAAGCCAAAGGTTCAGGCGAAGGCGGTCAAAGAGGCCATCGAGAGCGCTCTGAGGCGTAACGCAGAAGTTGATGCCGAGCACGTGTCGGTCTTAGCAATTGGCGGCAAGGTGACTTTGACAGGTACCATCCCTTCCTGGGGCGAGCGAGACGAAGCAGGACGAGCCGCTTGGAGTGCTGAAGGTGTCATCGAAGTCCAGAACAATCTTGCCATATTATAGCCCGCAAGGGCCGTTAATGGTTCTACATTAAAACGATAACGACGGCTGTGGAGCACTTTCGCGCCCAGCTAAACACATTTAACAGGAAACACAATAACATGACACATCTTAATTGCGTCGTCGGGATATTTGATAAGCACACTCAGGCTGAAGATGCTGTGAAACAGCTGCAAAAAGCTGGTTTCGAGATAAAGAACTTATCGATCGTCGGCAAGGGGTATCACACCGAAGAAAACGTCGTCGGTTATTATAACGCTGGTGATCGGATGTTGTATTGGGGCGAACAGGGTGCCTTTTGGGGCGGATTCTGGAGCCTGCTGTTCGGGTCCGCATTTTTTATGCTTCCCGGTTTTGGTCCTCTGCTCGTCGCAGGCCCAATGGCAGCCTGGATCGTCGCAGCCCTTGAGAGTGCCGTCGTTATTGGTGGAATGAGCGCCCTAGGAGCGGCTCTGGCCAGTATCGGCATTCCTGAAAACAGCATTCTGCAATACGAAACATCGATCAAAGCCGGAAGATTTATGATGCTCGTTCACGGTACTCCGGACGAAGTGACTCGTGCAAAGTCGATTCTCACAACATCAGGCGCGTCAAAAACCGAGCTCAACCTGGCGCAACGACCTGTAGCAGTACTTGCTTGAAAAGAGCCCCCAGCTGACAGGGCAGGTATTTGCCTCGCCCTGTCAGTTCCTCAATCGGTAGCGAACGTAACTTTAGCGGCGTTCTTATGTCCAAGGTAGAAATCGAACAATGTCGTCCTCACTCAATACACGAAACGGCGCAGACCCCATGAAAGAACCGATCACTCCCTCAAAGCGAGGCGAAACGCAAACATTCCATATGATTCGACGGATTCCACTCGCCCTGGATGAAACGGCCGCAGCCGCCAGCATTAATGACTTGAACCAGCTTCTGGCAGACGTCATGACCCTGCGAGATCTCTATAAGAAGCATCACTGGCAGGCATCGGGGCCTTCTTTTTACATGATTCATCTGTTGTTCGATAAGCACTTCGAAGAGCAGTCTGTACTTGTGGACTTGCTTGCTGAACGAATCCAGACGCTGGGGGGCGTCACGATTGCGATGGCTCCCGACGTCGCTGAGGCCACTCTGATTCCACGTGCTCCGAAAGGTCGCGAGAATACGGCAACGCAAATTGCGCGGCTGCTCCATGCCCACGAAGTCATCTTGCTGGAAACAAGGGCAATGGCCCGCGATTCCGCCGCGAATGGTGATCTGGGTACGAATGATATTCTCGTCTCAAATGTCATCCGCACCAACGAATTGCAGGTTTGGTTTCTTGCCGAACATGTCCCTTGTAAGTCCATTTGCGACGAAGAGTGATGCAAGACAAGACGTTGAATTGCGACGAAACCCCACCGCCGCAGGGGCGGTGAGGTGGGTTCTTTTGTAATCCTTCACGGTGTTACCGTTGAGGGCAGATGATTAGCGAGTCAGAACTGAAATAAGAGGAGTCGGATAGTGAGTACCCTCACACGAACAACGGATAAGACGATATCAGCACCGACAGATCATCAGGTCATTGCCCTGGTTGGTTGGTTAGTATTATGTCTTAGTACGTCCGGCACCGCAGTCTTCGTCTCGACAGGAGATTGGTACGCACAATTGCAAAAGCCCCCGTGGAATCCTCCCGCATGGATTTTTGGCCCGGTCTGGACTTTGCTCTATATCATGATGGGGGTCGCCGCATGGCTGGTCTGGCGCGAGGGGGGATGGAAAACCCAAACATTGCCCTTGGCGTTGTTCCTGCTTCAATGGCTGCTCAATGTCCTTTGGACACCTCTGTTCTTTGGGGCTCACCGTGCAGGTGTCGCCTTCGCAGATATTTTGATGCTTTGGCTGGCGCTGGCGGCGACAGTGGTTTGCTTTTTTCGAGTCAGCCCCCGAGCCGGGGCATTGCTGCTTCCTTATCTGGCCTGGGTCAGCTTTGCGTCTGTACTGAATTTAGCCATCTGGCGTTTAAACCCTTAAATGCCAATCGGTGTAAGAACCTGATGTTCTTGCACGAACGTTGAAAACAGGTCGTTGGACGACACAGTGAAAGGCGACCCGATTCATCGGGGGCCAGTTACCGAGTATGCCGACGCGATCGAATGCTATTTCGGCGTTCGGCGCGTCGGCTTTTTTTCGCCTCAGGCGAAGTCAGGTTTAGAAATGAAGACAGATACTCAACTGAAAAATGACGTAGTCGAGGAATTGCAATGGGAACCGAAGGTGAATGCGAACGACATCTCCGTCATCGTTAAGGATGGTATCGTGACGTTAACGGGTATGGTTCCAACCTATGCCGAAAAATGGGCTGCCGAACGGGCCACTCAACGCGTCGAAGGGGTCAAGGCGATTGCCGAATCAATGGATGTCGAACTCACGGGAATCCATGAACACAAAGAATCGGAAGTTGCTGCTGCCGTCATGAATGCCTTGAAGTGGCATGTCTGGGTACCGAGCGTCGTCAAGGCGACCGTCGAAAATGGCTGGGTGACTTTGACAGGAACCGTGCCGTGGGACTACCAGCGCAATTCTGCGGTCCAGGCAGTGAAATACCTGTCGGGCGTAACGGGGGTTTCGAACGACATCACCATCACACCAACCGTTCAGGCCGCTTCAGTCAAGGACGCAATCGAACGAGCACTCAAGCGAGATGCGGAACTTGATGCAGAAAATATCGACGTTTGTGCCGAAGGTGGCAAAGTGACGTTGTCGGGCAGAACCGCCTCATGGCATGAGCGTGACGAAGCCGGGTCAGCCGCTTGGAACGCACCAGGCGTTACGAATGTCGAAAATAATCTGACGGTTTCCGCTCTCTGACGAAATACACACACACACACACACACACACACACACACACACACAACGTTCCATCGACCAAACGATCACAGGAGAAAAGTCGTGAATTCAGGATTGAAATCGAAGTATTCAATGATTGTCGGATTGAGCCTGGTGCTTCTCGCACCTGCGCTTGTTCACGCCGAAGTGCCAGATATCGACATCAATTACAACGTCAACGACGCATTACGTGCAGACCCGCGCGTGAACGGTTCGGAAGTCAACGCGACAACCGAAAACGGAATCGTCACGCTGACCGGCAGTGTCGACAACCTGGCGGCGAAGACGTTTGCCGTTGCTGAAGCCAAGAAAATCAAGGGAGTATTGGGCGCTATTGATAAGCTGAGTGTGACACCAAGCTATCGTTCAGACACAGATGTTGCCAACGCGGTCCGTCGTCGTATTCTCAACAGCGTTGTGATTAACTCACAAGGATTGTTCGTCACAACGAAAGACTGCGTCGTCACACTGACGGGAACAGTTGACAGTTATCCGGAAGAACAACAGGCGGGACTTCTGGCCAGCGAAGTTCGTGGCGTCAAAGAGGTCAAAAACGACATCATCACC
The DNA here is from genome assembly GCA_903904835.1 of uncultured Schlesneria sp. Taxonomy (GTDB): domain Bacteria; phylum Planctomycetota; class Planctomycetia; order Planctomycetales; family Planctomycetaceae; genus Schlesneria. The sequence goes on from CAIVEI010000022.1 coordinate 70,303, forward strand.
AAGTGGCGAAAAGATCGTAGTGATTCAGACGTCAAGGAAGATGCGATCGCCGCTCTGAAAAATGATGTCTACCTGGCTGGCGAGCCAATCGACGTCACAGTCAAAGGCGGAATCATTTCATTGAGCGGCTCGGTCGCCAATGCATACGAAAGAGACCGAGCGTTTGACGATGTCCGTTGGATCTCAAATGTCAATGACGTCAATAATGGTCTTAAGGTTGAGTGGTTTGAAAATCGCGGAACGAAGACCAAAACCGAAACACCCTCTGACGAGACCCTCAAGAAGACCGTACGAAAGTCGCTCGATCAGGACAGTCGCCTCATCGCTGATGCAATTACGATACGGACATCGTTCGGTGAGGTGACGCTCGATGGATCGGTTGCCAGTCATTACGAGAAAATCATTGCCGAGCAGGATGCCAAGAATGTGCTGGGCGTTGCCTGGATGAGAAACAATTTGTTTGTGCGGGCCGATCAACGCGAAGATTGGGCGATCGAAGACGATGTCGACTTCAATCTTGATACAGATGCAGTGACCGAAGACTTCAATCTCAATCCGAGCGTCAGGAAGGGTGTTGTAACACTCACGGGTCAGGTTCATTCATGGTACCAGTGGTCGCATGCCTACGACGTTGCGTCTCGCGTTCGAGGTGTTAAAGCGGTGATCGACAACATTACGGTCTCTGCTGCCAGCGATACGAACGGGTCGAACTGGAGCAGGGATGCGGATCTTGCGAAGTCGGTCAAGTCGCGGCTGCGCTCGAACTGGGTGACCTGGTGGGTTCTTGACAAAATCAACGTCACTGTTCGCAATGGCGTGGCAACGATTCAAGGCGATGTGAATACCTGGAAGGAACTCCAGCAAGCTGGCGAGTTGGCGCTTCATACGCAAGGAATTTCTGAAGTCGATAATCGACTGACAGTAAACGGGGTCGCCTATCCTTGGGATGAATATCACCTCAAAGTGACAAGTTTCTGATCGAACGAAGAACACGCCGGTCGTCACACCGTTTGACGACCGGCCCCTCTCTCACACTTCTTGCACATTAAAAACATCAATGGCTTCCAGGAATATAAAAATGGATCTCAAGAAACGAGCAGGATTCGAGTTGCAACTGAACGCTTTACGCGAACGGCTGATCCACGAAGTTGATTCGGCGGAAGAATCCTTGCGTGAGGATGTCGTCAAAGCAGGAGACATTACCAGTTTGCCCACTCACCCGGCTGACGCGGACGTTGAAGGTTTCGACGTTCAGGTTGCCATTGCTCAAAATGAAGAGCGAATGCTTGAACAGGTCGAAGCGGCCATTGAACGGATTCCTATCGGAACCTACGGCATTTGTCAGTCGTGTGGAAAATCGATCGATATGCCGCGTCTACGTGCCGTTCCTTATGCCGCCAATTGCATTGATTGCGCACGTCACGAGCGAGTCTCGATCGAAAAGCCAGTGCAGGGTGAGCCACGACACCGCTGGTGATGATTTCCATCCTGACGAAAGCAACACCCAATGCCTCACGGCCAAATCACAACTCAAACCCCGAAATCGGGTAGTGCCTCTGGAACATGAAAACTCAATTTTACGGAAGATGTATCGCTTCTCTTTTTCTCCTCACGATTTTGTCAGGACCGATCGCCGCCGAGGAATGGGGCGATAAGATGTTTAACCGGTTGCAAATCAAGTTTGGTACAGTTGCCCGACTGGCGGACACCACCTTTACAGTGACCGTCAAGAACCCTTTCGCAGAAGAAATACGAATTACCAGCCTCACAACCTCGTGCGGGTGTATTTCGTGGACGGATCAAGCGCCAATTTCGATTGCGTCGCGGGCTGAGCGTGTCTTGACGATCCGCCTGGATACGGTTCGCCATGTCGGCGAAAAACGAGTCAAAGCGATCGTGGGTTTGCTCGAGCCGATTAAAGGGTTGACATCGACTGTGACCCTGCCTGTCGAAGGCCGGATTCGAGACGATTTCGAAGTGAGACCAAGTTCTATGGCCTTTGGCACCGTCGACCTGGGAAGTGGCTATACGCAACGACTGTCGATCACTTACAAAGGACGCACGGACTGGAAGCTTTCATCGGCCAAAGCGGAAGGTGCTTACCTGACAACCCAAGTCGTGGAAAAAGCTCGTAACAATGGAAACATTCAATACGATGTCATGGTCGAACTAAAAGCCGATGCGCCGGTCGGAGTCCTGAGAGATCGCCTGATCCTCACGACGAACGAGGCTGGCGGCTCGGAAATCGCCATCCCCGTCGAAGCGCGAGTTGAGGACGACATCGTTGTCACAGATGCTCAGTTTGGCCTGGTCTCCATTGGAGACACGAAGTCGGTCACGGTGATTTTGCGAGGCAAAAAGGCTTTTGAAATCGAGTCGTTTGAACGTCTCGCTCGCAACGGTCAAGCGAAGGCAGCGCCACGTGCAAATGTTCAACCGAACGCGACTAGCATCATTGAATCATTGCCGAATGACCCAATCGAGCCTTTCAAAACGGAATTTGCCTCAGGTGTCACTCAGATTCACATGTTGAGGCTGACATTGACGCCGCTTGACGACGTGGGAATGTTCGACGAAACGTTTGCGGTCACGATCCGTGGCCGAAATCTGCCAGTCACGTTTCATGCCAAGGGGCGGATTCAAGATCAAGCAGTCACGAGTTTAATACGTTGATTTGTTTTACTTTGTGACACGGGTTTCACATTGCCTTTGCTTGATGCAAGGCATATATTGTTGATCTACCTCGGAAGATTAGATGAAGAGCCGCCCGGTTCAATTGGGACGCTCGTCAGTAAATAAGCCGACGTGGTCGATTCCCTTGCGGGGATGGCCACGTCGGTTTTTTTGTTTAAAGGAAAGTTCTATTTCCAAAACTGTCGGAAAAAAGAATTCGGCACTTACAAGTTTGCCGAAATGTACCACGGGGATTCAAGGGCTGGACGAGATTACGAGTGGAGGGTTACCCCGGGGGAGACCTACGCTGGTGTGTGGGAGCGCAGGCTGCGGCAAGACTTTGCTCGGGATCGAGTTCCTTGTCCGAGGAGCCACGCTGTTCAATGAGCCGGGCGTGTTCATTGCATTTGAAGAGACGGCCGAGGAACTTTCTCAAAATGTTCGTTCGCTCGGCTTCGACCTTGAAGCACTGATCGAGAAAAAGAAGCTGGCAGTCGACTACATCTATGTAGAGCGAAGTGAGATTGAAGAGACTGGTGAATACGATCTCGAAGCATTGTTTATACGCCTGGGCTTTGCGATCGACTCGATCGGCGCCAAACGGATCGTTCTCGATACTCTGGAAACTCTGTTCGCTGGCCTTCCAAACCCCGCGATACTTCGTTCTGAACTGCGCCGGCTGTTCCGCTGGCTCAAAGAAAAGGGGGTCACGGCGATCATTACTGCCGAACGGGGAAGCGGCAGTTTTACCCGACATGGCCTGGAAGAATATGTTTCCGACTGCGTGCTGTTATTAGATCACCGTGTCGACGGTCAGATCTCGACACGCCGCTTGCGGATCGTCAAATATCGAGGTTCATCTCACGGAACCAACGAGTTTCCTTTTCTGATCGACGAAGGGGGCATTTCCGTCTTCCCGATCACATCCCTGCAAAGACAGCACGAGGCCTCGTCCGAACGAATATCGATTGGCGTACCGGCGCTGGATGCCATGCTCGGTGGAGAGGGAGTTTATCGTGGCAGTAGCGTCTTGCTGTCCGGTACGGCAGGCGTTGGAAAGACAAGCCTCGCCTGCCACGCCGCCGACGCGTGTTGTCGGCGGAGTGAACGATGCCTTTACATCGCCTTCGAAGAACCAGAGGCCCAACTGTTGCGAAACATGCGTTCTATTGGCCTCAATCTGGAACCGTGGGTCAAGCATGGGTTACTTCGTTTTCACGCCGCACGTCCAACAATGAACGGCTTGGAAATGCATCTGGCGAGCATTCACAAACTGGTTGAGGGATTGAAACCGTCACTCGTGATCGTCGATCCCATCACCAATTTCATCTCGTCAGGAACGGTCTCTGAGGCAAGTTCGATGATGCTGCGGCTGGTTGATTATTTGAAGGCCAGACAGATTACGACCCTGCTGACAAACCTCAACCGAAACGAAGGAGCGCTGGAACATACCGAACTTGATATTTCGTCCACGATTGATACCTGGCTGCTTTTGCGGGACATGGAACTGAACGGTGAACGCAATCGGGGGTTATATATCCTCAAGTCACGCGGCATGTCTCACAGCAATCAGATTCGAGAATTTCTTTTGACTGATAACGGAATTCTGCTGACGGAGGTCTATCTCGGTCCAGATGGCGTTCTCACTGGTTCTGCACGGTTGGCTCAGGAGGCAAAGGAAATGGCAACAGCGGCACAGCGCAATCAGGAAATTGAAAGAAAGCGAGGAGAACTTTCCCGAAGACAACAAGCGCTCGAAGCACAGATCGCCGTTCTTCAATTGCAATTCCAGACCGACAAGGAAGAGATGGAACGCGATATCACGACGGAGCAAGTCTACTTAGAAAAGTTGGAGCAGGGCCGTCAAGAAATGGCTTTCAGCCGCAAAGCAGAATCAAACGGGGTGCCTGGAAGTCAAAAGAAAGTTCGCAAATGAAAAGGCAGTCCTCGTCGAACGGCCACGAAACGCCTGCGGAGGCTCCGAAACAATGGCAACTTCGATTGTATGTTGCCGGGCAAACACCCAAGTCAATCACAGCATTCGACAACCTCAAACGAATCTGCGAGGAACACCTTGCGGGCGAGTTCGAGATTGAAGTCATTGACTTGATCGATAACCCCAGGCTGGCAAAAGACGATCAGATCGTGGCCATACCGACTCTCGTACGGAAATTACCTGAACCGATTCGAAAAATCATCGGCGATCTGTCCGACACGGAACGGACGCTGGTGGGTCTGCAGTTGCGTTCCAGCTTGAAATTGAAGGAATAAGGCGAAAGTGTGAAAAGTAAGAAGGGAAAAACAACAGATGAGGTGACGACGGAGCTAGTCGCCGTCACAACAGCCTCCGCCCCGAACGAATACTTCGTGCTATGTCTGTATATTGCCGGGCTGTCGCCTCGTTCGACCCTCGCCGTCGAACGCATCCAGCGAATTTGTGAACACTATCTCGCAGGGCGTTATGAACTGACCGTCATCGATCTTTTTGTCAATCCGGAGATGGCGCAACAAGCCCAGATTGTAGTTGCGCCGACGTTGATCAAACAGTCACCGTCACCGAAGCGTCTATTCATCGGAGATCTGTCTGACGAAAAAAAAATCTTCCTCGGCTTGAACATCGTCATTTGAACCATTCCTCGCCATTGTTGAGCATTTATGATGATCACGCCAAAAACATATAACGAACTACTGGAAGACAACGAGCAGTTGCATTGGCGACTTCAAGAAGCCGAGGCGATCGTCGACGCCATTCGCAAGGGGATCGTCGATGCCGTTGTTGTCTCTAATCCCGGTGAAAGTGTTTACACGCTGGAAGGGGCGGACCGTCCCTATCGACTGCTGATCGAAGCGATGCAACAGGGCGTTGCAGTGTTAAATCTGGAAGGGACGATTCTCTATTGCAATCCCTGTTTAGCCAATTTGTTCGCGTCGTCGAGTGAATCTTTGATTGGAAAGTCGCTCGATAGATTTGTCAGTGAAAACGAATACTCCCGTTGGAAAGAAATGTTGCACGACATTGAGAAGTCGCCAACGGTTGAGGAGCTTGACGATGTTAGTGTCACAAAAGCTCTGCCGGTTCATCAAGCGGGAGGTTCCGACAAACCGCCTGTCGAGGCTCATCAAGAGGTACAGCTCAATCGGCAGAACGGGACGCGGTTCCACGCATCACTTGCCCTGTTCATGCTGCCATTACAAAGGGTTTGCCTTCTGGTCACGGACTTGAGTCAGCAGAAGATTTACGAAGAACTGGTTGTCTCGAAATCGGCACTCCGAGAATCCGAAATTCGTTATCGAAGGCTTTTCGAAACGGCCAAAGACGGAATCCTGATCCTCGACAACCATACGGGAAGAATCACTGACGCCAATCCCTATATGAGCGAACTATTGGGGTACTCAAAAGAACACTTTGCCGGCAAGGAACTGTGGGAAATTGGATTGTTCAGCGACCGGTCGGCCAATGAAGCCGCAGTTCACGAACTGCAAGAGCAAGGCTACATTCGCTTCGAACACTTGCCTCTCGAAACGAGCCAGGGGATCCGTGTTGAAGTCGAAATTGTCGCCAATTCGTATCGAGAAGACGACCACAGTGTCATTCAGTGCAACATCCGGGATATTACCGAACGCAGCCGATTTGAAGCTGAACGTAGTCGATTAGAAAAGCGGATGCAGGAACAGTCGGCGTCTTTGGAGGATCTGCATCGACGCAAGGACGAATTTCTGGCCATGCTCAGCCACGAACTTCGTAACCCGCTTTCCCCGATTGCCAGCGCCCTGCAACTCTTGGGGCTGCAAAAGAACGAAGATCGATTGCAACAACAGGCTCGCACGATCATCGAACGTCAAGTAGGGCAATTGACCAGGCTCATCGACGATTTGTTGGAAGTTTCTCGTATTACGACCGGCCGGATCCACTTGCAACAAGAATCAATTTTGTTGAACCGCGTCGTGGAAAATGCCATCGAAACCGTTCGCCCCCTGATCGACCGACACAAACACCGTCTCAGCTTGTCGATGTCACAGCTCCCAATCCGACTCTTTGCCGACGCCGCGCGACTCGAACAAGTGATCGTGAACTTGCTGTCGAACGCCGCAAAATTTACTCATGACGAAGGCCAGATTCATTTAGTGGTCACTCTTGAATCGCGGATGGAGAACGGTGCGTGGGAGACAGCATGCAGTGATCCGTTAACGAACCCTTCTCCCGTCGTCAGTCCGACATCACTCGGTACGCCATATGCTGTAATAAGCGTTCGCGACACGGGTATCGGGATCGCACCAGACCTGCTGCCCCAAGTGTTCGATCTGTTTACGCAGGCAGAACGCTCGCTTGCCAGGTCACAAGGCGGATTGGGAATTGGATTGGCACTCGTCCAGCGAATTGTCGAAATGCACAAAGGCGAAGTGGAAGTGAAAAGTGTACTGGGAGAAGGGAGCGAATTTGTCTTGCGTCTTCCTTTGATGGCACAGTGGGAAATGCAACGCCAAGATTCGCACGTCATCACTTCGAAAATCAATGAAACGTCGTTAAAAGTCCTTGTCGTGGATGACAATGCCGACGCTGCCGAGATGTTGGGGATGCTGCTGCTGGCGTCGGGAAATGAAGTCTTAACCGTCCATGATGGCCCTTCAACAATAGAGGCTGCTTTCGACTTTCGTCCGAATGTCGTTTTGCTGGATATCGGTTTGCCAGGAATGGACGGCTACGAAGTCGCTACCAGGCTGCGTCAACAGGCCGTTTTTAAAGATGTCATCCTGGTGGCAATGACCGGGTATGGACAGGATTCCGACCGACAACGATCGCACGATTCTGGCTTCGATTATCATCTGGTCAAACCGCCCGACTTCGAAAAGCTAAAAGAGATTCTTGCTGTCGCCTCGGAGAAGATATCAACAAGGGATTCGCAAACGGAGTAAGCCGATGACGAAAACCGGAAAGTCGATTCGAGTTCTGATCGTCGATGATAATCGCGATGGTGCCGACGCCCTGGGGATGCTCGTGGAAGCACTTGGAAATCAAGTTCATGTCACCTACAGCGGTACACAGGCACTTGCCGTCGCCGCTGTCTTTCGTGCCGATCTTTTGCTTGTCGATCTGGTGATGCCCGACATGGATGGTTGTCGCCTCGCCAGACGCTTTCGTGAATTGCCCGATTTCGCTCATACGAAACTGGTTGCTGTGACGGGTCATAAGGACCCCCAGCATGCAGCGCTGGCCATGAAGGCTGGGTTTGACTCATTGATCGTCAAGCCGGTTGCTCTTGCAGCAATCAAAGAAGTTCTCGCCGGCGTCGTCGTCAGTGACAGAATCCGAACCTCAGTTCCAGTCCCTCAACCCGATAAACCGGGTGATGAGAAACGATTGTCAATCGACGAAGCACGACGGATTCGAGCCGAACGTAAATCGAAAACATTGACGCGTGCCGAATGCGAAGCCGCCATCGGTCAGGGTGTGCGCCGTTTTCAACAAGAGTACATGGGATGGACATCAGAAAAAATCCACGCGCACTTCATCAAAGACCTGCTGATTGTGCGAGCACATGGAACACTGACTCAGGCCGAACGACAACTGGGGTCAGCTTCGGTTCCTGCCAAAGGACGTGATTTGATCAAAGAAGTCAGAACTCAACTGCTGGAATTGGCACGTCCAATGTTAGAGTCGCTAATCTACGAAGTCACAGGCGTCAAAGCGGTCAGTATGCATCACGACATCAGCACCGTGACCGGCGAGGAAGTTGTTCTTTTCTCGCTCGCCGCTGAGCCCCGTTTTGAGTAGCCGGTAGATTCGGTGTTCGACCACCATTATTAGAAAACCAACAATATGACACTGACACCAGACCTGCTTCGTAAGATTGACTCCTATTGGCGAGCCGCTAATTATCTTTCGGTCGGTCAGATCTATCTTTACGACAATCCTTTATTGAAACGGCCACTGGCGCTCACCGATGTGAAACGCATGTTGCTCGGACACTGGGGGACAACACCCGGCCAGAATTTCATCTATGCCCACCTGAACCGGGTCATCAAACAATATGACCTCGACATGATTTACGTTTCGGGTCCAGGTCATGGTGGACCGGCTGTCGTGGCCAATACATATCTTGAAGGGACCTACAGCGAGATCTATCCGAACATCAGCCAGGATGAAGCAGGACTCCGTAAACTGTTTCTTCAGTTCTCGTTTCCTGGTGGCATTCCCAGCCATGCATCACCCGAATGTCCCGGGTCGATCCACGAAGGGGGCGAGCTGGGTTATTCGCTCAGTCATTCTTTCGGAGCGGTGTTCGATAACCCCAATCTGATTGTCGCCTGTGTGGTCGGCGACGGCGAAGCGGAAACGGGGTCATTGGCCACAGCCTGGCACTCCAACAAGTTTCTCGATCCCGCTACCGACGGTGCGGTCCTGCCAATTCTGCACCTCAATGGCTACAAGATTTCCAACCCGACCGTACTTGCTCGTATTACGCGAGAAGAATTGGAACAGTTGCTACGCGGCTATGGATGGACGCCCTATTTCGTAGAAGGTCACGACCCCGATCTGATGCATGAGGCAATGGCCACGACACTCGACCAAGTCGTCCAGCAGATCCAATCGATTCAGCGCGAAGCGCGTGAATCGAAGGATGAACGCAGAAAGATGAAGGATGAAAAAAAGACAGGACAACATTCTGACTCAACCTTCATCCCTCCTCCTTCTGCCTTGCCTCTTGATTCCTCCTTCAGCCTTCCTCCTTCCTCATTTCCTCGTCCTCGCTGGCCGATGATTGTGTTGAATTCACCCAAAGGCTGGACGGGGCCGAAGATCGTTGATGGACGTCAGATTGAAGGAACGTTTCGATCGCATCAGGTTCCGATCTCGGCCCCTGCCAGCCATCCTGGACACCTTGAATTACTTGAAGAATGGCTGCGAAGTTATCGCCCAGAAGAACTGTTCGATGAACAGGGCCGTTTGAACCAGGAGTTAGCCGAACTGGCACCAGCGGGCGAGCGCCGCATGGGTTCGAACCCTCACGCTAACGGCGGAATTCTGCTACGCGACTTGCGTATGCCTGATTTTCGGGACTACGCCGTTGAGGTCGCCACGCCGGGCATACCCGGAATCGGTGACACACACGTCCTGGGCCGCTTTCTGCGAGACGTGACGAAGCTGAACCAAACCCAGCGGAATTTTCGAGTGTTTGGCCCGGACGAGACGCTCTCCAATGGACTGGAGGCATTGTTTGATGTCACAAAGCGCCAATGGGATGCCGAGACGATACCCAATGACGAGTTTCTCGCGCCGGAAGGTCGAGTGATGGAAATGCTCAGCGAACATCAGTGCGAGGGCTGGCTGGAAGGTTACCTTTTGACCGGTCGACATGGGTTGTTCAACTGTTACGAAGCATTCATCCATATCGTCGATTCGATGTTCAACCAGCATGCCAAGTGGCTCAAGGTTTCGGCTCAATTGCCCTGGCGTCGGAAGATCGCGTCGTTGAACTACCTGCTCTCGTCCCACGTCTGGCGTCAGGACCACAATGGGTTTACCCATCAAGACCCCGGGTTCATCGATCTGGTCGTCAATAAAAAAGCCGAAATCGTCCGGGTCTATCTTCCACCAGATGCAAATTGCCTGTTGTCCGTGATGGACCACTGCCTGCGCAGCCGTCATTACGTCAATGTCGTGATCGCAGGGAAGCATCCGGCACCACAGTGGTTGACAATGGAATCGGCTGTGTTGCATTGCATTCAGGGGATCGGAGTCTGGCAGTGGGCCAGCAACGATCAGGGGGTGACACCCGATGTCGTTATGGCCTGCTGTGGCGATGTCCCCACGCTTGAGACTCTCGCTGCCGTCTCAATCATGCGTGAGCACTTGCCACACCTCAGAATTCGTGTCGTCAACGTCGTGGATCTAATGAAACTGCAACCACAATCGGAGCATCCCCACGGCTTAAGTGATCGCGACTTCGACGACCTGTTCACCAAAGACAGGCCCGTGATATTCGCCTTCCATGCCTATCCCTGGTTGATTCACAGACTGACCTACCGCAGAACCAACCACAACAATATCCACGTCCGGGGTTACAAAGAAGAAGGAACAATCACCACACCATTTGATATGACCGTGCTGAACAACCTGGACCGATTTCATCTGGTGATCGACACGATCGACCGGCTACCTCAAACGGGTGCCAAGGGGATCTACCTGAAAGCACAACTCAAGGAAAAGCTGCTCGAACACAAGCAGTATATCGATAAATACGGCGAGGACATGCCAGAGATCCGCAACTGGAAATGGACTATCCCTCCAACACAACAAACACCCGACCCCAATCCATTTTTGGAAGGAAACCCATGACTCATACCAAACATCAATCCGATCAACATGAACGGTACATAGAGAGCCTGCCCTACTGGAAACGAGCCCACCACGACTGGAAATTCTGGGTCGCATTATCCCTGATGCTGACATCAATGTTGATCTACATTGTGACCTTGGACGAGTCAGTACAGCCCGAAACTCAAAGCCCTCAACAACTCAAACAACCACTTCCGTAAATTAGGTTATCGACCAGCGGATAACACTGGCTAACTCCCGCTCAGTGCAACTGACATCATCGATCCATGCGCTACAATTCGTTGGGCGTTCCTCGATGCTGACTATCAAAAACGCGCCGAACCTTCGGACATCGTCGCTGCATTGAAGAATGCGCAAGAATAAGTACGCCAAACCCGAGATTACGATTCCAACGCAATCTCCAGAGGCATCGCCTTGGGAGATCGCAGCAGCCAAGCTTGTCATGTTGTCAGGTCGCGCAGTGGGTCTACAATTGAGGAACCTCTGCCAGGTCAACGCTTGGGTGTCAGTATTATCGAATGCGTTTGAAGTAGATCACTTTTGCCTCTCCTACGCCGTAAAAGTCTGGCACTCGTCCGCATTCGCTGTATCCGCGTTTGACGTAGAACTGGCGGACGGAGTCGAATGCAGCTAGAGAACTCGTTTCGATCAATAACAGTCGGCCACCTGCCGACTGCACTTTCTCCTCAACGAACTTTAGCAGTTCGTCACCTATTCCCTGACGTTGGCTATCAGCGGCAACACCAATCCACCAAAGATCCCATACACCGTCGGCATGTTCCGTCGGCGCAAAATAGGCCCACCCCTTCGCCGGGCTTGTATCTGTACTCGCCCAAACATGCGCCTGGTGGCCATCTCCCAAGCGACCCATGTGAAGTTCTTCCAGGACCCCTCCCAGTAAAGCTTCTGCTTCATCTGGCGCGAAGATTCCGGTTGATTCTGCAAGCGACACAAGCGCAGCAGTTTCCGTTGGGACTGCCGTTCGAAACAAGAGAAATTCCTTTAATTGAAATCGCTTCCGTGACGCTCCGTCCTGGTTCGTTAATGCACGGCGCTCATTCGATGCGGTAAGATCAGCTTAAGTTACAGGATTCCGCAAGTGTTTCTGCGACCTGGCAAATTGCCGGTCATGTGGTACCTGACGATTCGTCTGCAGACAAGCTGTTAGTGGCCGCCGAAATCCAATCGTTCTGCTCGCATCGGCAAAACGCCCGAAATCAACGTTGGCAAGCCAACGAGAATTGCCGACGACCGCCAAAGTCGTCAGTCACGTCGCATTTTCTCGGGAAGGACTGGAAGGATGGCTATTATTGCTAATGTTTCGAGTGCACCGTTGATCTGGATCGACCCGCAGCAGCGTCAAGCTCTTGCGACTGACCCCAGAAGTACAGGATGGTTCCTGCGATGACGCCCGTGGCTGTAGCCGAGAGGACGGCTGCTGGACTTTGAGTGAACGTCGAGTTCTCGGCAGCGGCCTGTGTCGTCAGGACCAGCCCGACGACGCTGATTGCTAACCCGACGGCATCCGACACGATTTCTTTCAGGCTAAATCCGAGACGTGTCAGCACAACCAGCTTTCCCAGGCCAAGCTGCAGAGCGTAGCTGACAACTCCCGCAACCATCAGCGCAAATGCCACCCAATGAAATGCCGGGAATGCCAGTTTTTTCGCAACCACATAGATCGGCTGCAAGACCCCGGCGGCAACCTCTTTCGCCTGTGGGTTCTGGTCGAGTTGACGGGCAATTTTTGACACTTCTTCAGTGGTTATTTCCAAACCTTTTTCGGCCACTTCTTTGACTTTGTCCGTCGTCGATGGGCCGGATGGGGGAGCTTCAGATTTGTCTGATTCAGACGATGGGGCTTCGGGTTTTTCAGGAGCTGAATCAACCGGTAAAGACGGTGCCCGTGGTGTTGTCGAAGTCTCTTCCTGGGCTTGTGCGAAACCTGTGCAACTGAATATGAGCGCTAACAAAAAGATGCGAGAAATCATTTTGACAGTTCCTGGATCAGTTTTAAGGAATTCGACTTATGGTGATTATAACTCTCGAGCCCCGATTTGGGTACATTTATGTGACATTCGCCGACGTGGTTTGTGGTAATCTGAAGGCGATTTGCGATCAGACTTGAATGTTCAATAGAAATCCTCGACATGAAACGACTCGCCGCTTCGATTGCCTGTGTCACTTTCGCCGTTCTGGTATTGACGCTTTTGAATGGGCAGAAAACTCGTCCACAACTGGATGCTCAAGAATCCGCACGTACCTCGACGACGGAGAATCGATCGCAACCAACGGCCGTGGTGACCCAGCAAAAGGAGGAACGGACTGATTTGTCGCCGCCTGAATATTATATCGAAGATGTGATCAAGATACTGACGACTGCTACGGAAGTGATGATCGAAAAGAAGATTTCCAAAACGGCCGTCGAATTACATGAGGAACTCGACCGGACGCAATTTACGCTCGAACTACCGAAACCCTCGAGGACGCCTGTGACGTCCCAAGAACTTTATCGCCGAGCAACGGAAAGCGTGTTTCTGGTTGCGGGGCTGACAAAACCGAGCGGAGACGAGACCGCATGGCAAACGTCGTTTTCAACGGCCTTTGTTGTGCACGAGGACGGAATCCTGTCGACCAGTGCTCATGTCTTCGACCACGATGATCATGACGATGCCGTCGTTGTTATGGATGTCCATGGCAAAGTCTATCCGGTTCTCGAAATCCTGGCAGCCGATCGAACTGGGGATACGTGCCTGTTTCGAATCAGCAAGAGACAATTAAAGCCGCTAGCCCTGGGGCCGGCGGCTCATCCAGGTTCGCAAATCAGCGTGATCGGCCATCCCGGCGATAGTTTCTTCTACTTTTCGGCAGGCCACATCGCCAATTATGAACGTGACGAAGAGGGCCTTCCCTGGTTAAACATCACTGCCGATTTCGGACAGGGATCAAGCGGTGGCCCCGTCATGGATGAAGCGGGTAATGTCGTTGGTCAGGTCAGCCGGACTTATACGCTGTATGCCGGAGGTGACGCGTCAAACCGCAGACGACGTCCAAGAACCGTTAGACAAGCCGTCGATCACCGGCCAGATGACGGACCGGCCGAATCTGACGAGAACGCAGCCGTCAGAAAGCGAGCCGATCCGCAAATGGTCTTTAAGGCCTGCACTCCCGTTGCATCCATTCGAGCATTGACGAAATAGGCTCTATTTGCCGAGCGTTTCTTTGAACAATGCTCGCATATCGGCCCAGCTCTTCTCATCGGCTTCTTTGTTGTAACGAAGTCCGTCAAGATTGAATTTTTTGGCTGCGACATCAGCTTCTGGAACCGTAAAGCTATGACGGGCGCCGGCGTACGAGTTGAAGCCATATTTTCCACCATTGGTGTCGAGCGCCGTACGGAATTGCTTAACCGTTTCTGGACTGATAAATGAATCGTCGGCACCATGACAAATCAAGATCGACGCCTTGACCGATTTCACTTGATCGGCGGTCGGAATGACCAGGCCGCCGTGGAAGCTGACGACCGCTTTCAGATCTGTCCCTGCAAATGCCAGTTGTTGAACTGTTGATCCCCCCAGGCAATAACCGATCGCGGCAATCTTCGACTTATCGCATTGCGGTTGCGATTTCAAAACCTCTAATGCTTCGAGTCCCCGCTTTTTCCAGTCGTCAACATTCGAGCGAAGCTGACCGGCCATCGCACTGGCGTCTTTGGGGTGATCGACGAGCTTTCCCTCCCCATACAGATCCGCTGCGAATGCGACATAACCGAGTTTAGCGAGCTGGTCGACTCGTTGTTTCGCATAGGCGTCCAGGCCCCAGAATTCGTGGAAGACCAGTACGCCAGGCCGAGGTCCTTCGATCGCGTCATCCCAGGCAAGATAGCCAATACAGTCGACATCACCGTGCTTGTAGGTCACCTTTTTCGATTGGATGGCTCCTTCCGCCGATGCCGCCAACAGACACAATCCCATCACCAGTGCAAACGAACGCAACATGACAATTCCTCCTGAACGAAACATGGAAACGAACCAGACTGAATCGGATCGTAACGACCGACGAATAAGTTTTCATTAACATGGCTGAGGAAGTTGTAGGGTTGGCTGTTTTTTCGGTGGCACGACACGGAAGCCATGGCGTGCTGCGAGATCGAATCATCATCAACACCAGCAGCGACGGTGCGCAAATATCGCGTTAGAATCAATTTGCCCCCAACTTTCTTTGTTCAGGAGCTTTCAAGATGGATCTCAGTCCCGCAGTAACTTTCCGCCGAGCCCTCATGATATTGATGGGATGCCTGATCACGTCAGGAATCAGTCGAGCCGAGGACAAGCGAACGACAATGCTATTGCAAACGTTTGTGAACGAGTTCGTTTCGATCACACCTGGCGAATCCAAGTTCCCGGCGTCGTTCAAGATGGGAAGCGATTCAGGAAGCTCCAGCGAGCAGCCGCAACACCTCGTGAAAATGTCACGCCCATTCTCCATGGCCAAATATGAGGTCCCGCAAAACCTGTATGAAGCCGTGATGGGATCGAACCCAAGTCGATGGAAGGGGCCTCGAAATTCAGTCGAAATGATGACCTGGGACGACGCGAACGAATTCTGTGTGAAGATCACTCAACTGTTGCAGGCTGAAAAGTTGATCAATGCCGACGAAAAAATTCGGCTGCCAACCGAGACGGAATGGGAATACTGTTGTCGCGCAGGTACGGAAACGAAATACAGTTTTGGCGACAACCCCCAAAACGAGAATGATAAGGCTCCGATCGCCACAATTCTCAATGACTACGCTTGGCATACTGGAAACGCGGCGGGGAATGACCCGCAGGTCGGTGCACTAAAACCCAACCCCTGGGGTTTGTATGATTTTCACGGGTATTTATGGGAATTCACCGCTGATCCATGGTCACCGGATTACAAACAGGCTGCAGAAAACAATCCACGTTCACTCGTTGATAACGAGACAAAATTGCTAGTGATTCGTGGCGGTTCGTGGAAAGATCACTTTGAAAAGTTGACGAGCACTTCAAGACGGAGTATCTCTCGTATAGGGAAAGACGATGCCGTTGGATTTCGCTGTGTGAAATCAAAATAGCAGGAGCGACCACGATGACGGAAAATGAAAGACGATTCACTTCCTCACAACGTTGCCCGCATTGCGGTGTTGAAGCTCCCATGGAGATCATTGGCAGTCACACTTGGCTCAAGCGAGATGTGCCCGAACGAGATGCCTGTCAATCGAACCGGTCTGCCACCGTCTATGAATTGATTTCGTGCCCGGCCTGTGAGGAAGTCACTCTTCGATCGGACAACGGATCAGTTCCAAAACACCAGCGCCAGCAGAACGTCCAGACCCAGCCACTTGAATCGACGAAACGACGCCAAGTTTTGGTTCCCGATCCATTCAAAACGGCGTACGCCGCCACATATGCATTTCGTAAACTCGACCCCGTCGCGTACGCCGCCATGCTTGGCCACTTGGCGACGATTCGTGAGTGCAATCGACATAAGCGGCTTTGATCACTTAACGAATCTCAGATTCCGTGTGACGTCATCTGAGTAAGCAGATTAATTGACTCGATTGCAGCCAATGAGGCTTCAATTCCCTTGTTTCCCGCCTTTCCGCCCGCACGATCAAGAGCCTGTTCCATCGAGCTGCACGTGAGCACGCCGAACGTGACAGGAACACCGCTTGAGAGTGACGCTTGCATGATGGCTGAGGCCATGGGGTGGTTAATGTATTCGTGATGCGATGTCTCACCCTGAATGACCGCTCCTAAGCAGACGACCGCGTTGAATTTGCCACTTTCAGCAAGCCGTTTCGCGGGCAGTGGAATTTCGAATGCGCCGGGAACGCGGACCACCGTAATTCGGTTGTCCGCAACTCCGTGACGACGAAAGGTGTCGATCGCACCAGCCAGTAAACGATCTGTGACGAGATCGTTAAATCGCGAGACGACGATGGCAACGTGAATGTCACCAGCAAGCAGATTTCCATCAAGAAGATTCGGCATCAAGAATTGATCCTTGTACTTTTATTAATTCAGATTCATGGTCTGCAGGAATTCGTCGTTGCTTTTGGTCCGCCGCATGCGACTTGTCAATAGTTCCATTGCTTCGACTGGATTCATGTCGTTCAGAACTCGACGAAGCAACCAGATTCGACGAAGTTCGTCTTCTGACATCAGCAGTTCCTCACGGCGGGTTCCTGATTTATTCACGTCGATCGCTGGCCAGACTCGCTTTTCGACCATCCGGCGGTCGAGGTGCAATTCCGTATTTCCCGTCCCTTTAAATTCTTCAAAAATGACGTCGTCCATCTTGCTGCCAGTGTCGACAAGAGCCGTCGCGACGATCGTCAAGCTTCCCCCTTCTTCGACGTTGCGTGCCGCTCCGAAAAATCGCTTTGGATGTTGAAGAGCATTGGCATCAACACCACCGGTCAGGATTTTCCCGGAATGAGGGCACTCCGTGTTCCACGCTCGGGCTAAGCGTGTGATCGAGTCGAGGAAGATCACAACGTGCTGGCCGTATTCGACCATTCGTTTGGCTTTTTCGATGACCATTTCCGAAACCTGAATGTGTCGGCTGGGAGGTTCGTCGAAAGTACTGCTGATGACTTCGCAGTTTTTCCCCTTCACCTGCCGTTCCATATCAGTCACTTCTTCCGGTCGCTCGTCGATCAACAAGACAATGACGTAGACATCAGGATCGGCAGCGAGAACCGCTTTAGCCATCTTTTGCAACAGGATCGTCTTGCCAGCCTTTGGCGGAGAAACGATCAGACCGCGCTGGCCCATCCCGATCGGAGCGACCATGTCGACAACTCGCGTACTGAGTTCATTCGGATCACTACACAGCTTCAGGCGTCGAGTCGGATGCAAGGGGGTCAAGTCATCGAAGAAGACCTTCTCCGTCAAGAGATTTGGATCTTCGTTGTTAATCGCTTCGACTCGCAGCAAGGCGAAGTAACGCTCGTTTTCTTTCGGCGGACGAATCTGACCGGCTACCATCGCACCATTGCGAAGCCCAAATCGGCGAATCTGGCTGGGTGACACATAAATATCGTCGGGGCACGGAAGGTAGTGGTAATCTGCGGCACGAAGGAATCCGAAACCATCTGGCAGGATTTCTAATGTTCCCTCGCCGAACATCAGGCCATTCATTTTCGTCCTCTCTTTGAGGATTTTAAAAATGAGGTCCTGCTTCTTGAGACCTGTGTATTCAGAAATGTTCTCTTTCTTCGCGAGAACAATCAGATCTTTCATCGTCAGGCGTTGCAGCTCAGCAATGTGGATGTCGGATGCACCACGCTTGATTTCTTCATAGCGCTCGTCTGCCACGAAATGGCTGGCGTCATCGTCTTCTTCCACATCGACGATTTTGGCGGGAGCCGCCGCCGCAGCAGCCGGTTCTCGTTGCAGAGGTGTTTCGCGAGCAATCGGAGCGGCCTCGCGTCCGACCGAGGATGAAAGCGGAGCTTCATCCGAGAAATCCCAACCAGCCGGGGCTGCTGGAGTCGAAGAAGCCGGAGTTGTACGGGGGTAAGACGGACGAGGTTTCATGTTCATGATGTTTTTGGGAAATGTACTTTGGAGGGGAAGGGTTGTTTGAAACTTAATGTCGTTAACGGAATCGTTACGACGAACTCGTTTCGATTGTCGATGCTTCTATAAACTCGCTCGGACGGACATGCCGAAGTACAGAACGCCGAACCGTGATTTGCAATGGATTCTGCTTACACCAAACTGGGGCAAGCACACAGCTGTTCAAAGGATTGGGATTCAGTAGACGGTAAACAACGGAGGGTGACTTTCAAGCAGTAGAATTGTTTTGGCGATTTTGCGCTCGGAATGCAACTGAAAAATTCAGACTTTTGCAGAATCTTTCAAACATGCTGTCAAACCCGTTCTCTGAATTTTTGCCAGATTCTACTTGCCGAACCAGGATTGGATGGGTAGTCTTCCAGACGCTTTGTCTCTGAATGCCTGTGGAATCGTACTTTCACAGCTTTTCTGATTATCGTTTGGGAGACGGACAGTGACCGAAGAACTTCGTTCAAAACTACAACCTGTGCAACGTCGTCAACTGTTGCAGGCGATGACAACTTGGATGATCTCGGGATTACTGTGCGGTGCTGCGGTCGCTTTTGGCTGTGCAATCGCTCGTCTCTCTCTGAATTGGCTGGACGGCGGATGGATGGCTGGGCTGGCACTCTTGGTCGGCCCACTGCTCGCCGGCTTATTTGCGATTGTCTGGCATTTGCCACGGCCCAATTGGATTGCCGCAGCTCAAGCAGTTGACCGTCACTATGGATTGAAGGACCGTACCGAATCGGCGCTGGATTTCGCAGGACGAAAAATTCCTGCTGATAAACAGGGCTTTGCTGAACTGCAACTCGCTGACGCCATGCAGCATTTGAACCACGTCGATGCCGATATCGTCGCTCCCTTAAAGCCGCCACGACTGTTGCCTGGCGCTCTCGTGGCGACAGCCGCCGCAGTGATTTTCTCATTGCTTCCCCTGAAACAAGAAGAAGCTTCTGCTGGCGCAAAGGCCCCGGACGAGCAAATCGTCGCGGAAGCCCAGGCAATGGAAGAAAGCATCAAGGAACTGGAAGATGAATTCAAGAAGGATTCGGACCCTGAATTAGAGCAATTGCTCAAGGAATTAAAGCAAAAGGCGGAAGAGCTCAAAGAGCCTGGCGTCGATGTGAAAGAAGCACTTGCCAAGATTTCCGAAATGCAGGCGGCCATTCAGTCAGCTCAAAGCCAGTCCAGCCTCGAACAAGTCGATCAACAGCTTCAGGAAATTGGCGAGGCGATGGCGTCTGCCAAAGCTCTTGAAGGAGCGGGCCAGGCGTTGGCAGAAGGCAAATATGATAAGGCAATGAAGGAACTCGCTGAACTGAGTGATCTCGAATTTGATCGAAACGAAGCGAGAACAACCGTTGAAAAACTCAAAAAAGCGGCAAAGCGATCCGGCAACGGGGCTGACGGGGCGATCAGCGAAGCGGCCAAGGACATTGCTGAAGGGATTGAAGATGACGATGATGACAAGGCAATGAATGGTGCCCGGCGTCTGGGAGATAAAGTCGGCAAACAAGCCCGCAAGAAGAAAATCAACGATCTGTTAAACGCCGAATTGGCTGAACTGAGCGACAGGAAATGTAACTGCCAGAAGAACAGTACCGCCAAAGGAAAGAAAAAGCAGAAGTCAAATAATTCCTCCGAGAACTGGGGAATGTCGGAAAGCGGAAATATTGATGGGGACCCGACCAGTCTCAACTCCAGTGCAAATCGAGAACAGGTCACCGGCATTGGTGGTGATGGGGATTCCGACTTTGAAACCAGTTCTTCGTCTGAAGGGCGTCAAGAATCGCAACGTGGTTACAAAGAGGTCTACCAGAAATACAAGAAAATGAGTGAAGCGGTATTGGAGAACGAACAAATCCCGTTAGGTCATCGCCAGACGATTCGTCGATACTTTGAATCGATTCGTCCGCAACAAGGTGAAGAAGCACCAGCGAAAACGGAGTAGAAACAATCCGTCAATCAGAGGTGGTAAGTTCGAAAGGCCCCGGTGGGCGTGCCGAAAAAAGTCTTTTTGCCCTGAATGGCCAATAGATAACAGCCGGGGCCAAGCTCGCTTCGAACGCCCCCCTGGAATACGATCAAACAATAATGGAGTCCCCTGAAGGGCAACGCCCTGAAGGCCTTTTCTTCGGACTTCATTTTCATGTGCCACTGCTTCGGACTCCTCGGAGAAGCAGTGGGTGATGAAACCGTTATCTCGCGATCTCGTTCCCAAGCTCCAGCTTGGGAACGCCTCTCGTCGAAACTCCGCTTCGTGAATCGCGATCGGCCTTCCATCCAAAACCTCGATCCCTCTTCCATCCATTTCTTCCATCCATCGTCTCACCGAAGTTCGCAAAAAGTTGGCCAAGTTGGTCAAGTTCCCTTTTTTATGGGGTTTGCGAGGGTTTGAGTGTGGTCAAGTTCACCAGGGTCCCACCCATTTTCGTCCCCGCCACTTGCAGGAAATTCAAAAGAATTCAGCCACGGATGGACACAGAACCACACGGAAAAAGAGAAGCAAATCCTATGAAAGGCATTTACGACTCCTTTATCTTTATTCACCTGTATTGCATTTTTCCGTGTGAATCCGTGTTCATCCGTGGCAAAAGCTTCGCTCTTTCTTCCCCTGCATAGATCGATAACTCTACCGTTCGACGCGGGAATCCGAGCTCTCTTCTTCCTCTGTGTTCTCTGTGCCTCCGTGTTTCAGGCTTCTGAATCTCTTCTCTTGAAATCTTCGTTCGTCTGCGATCCCTCTTCAACCTGTG
>CAIVEI010000023.1 GCA_903904835.1 uncultured Schlesneria sp.
CGTAAGAACTTCCCAATATTGAGCCGGAATTCGTAAAGATGATACCGTTACCGCCAGACGTCGAAATGGTCGTTGACCCCGAGATCGTCCCGGTCGACGTATTCGTAAACGAGAGAATTCCACCACCATAACCGGTCCCATCACCATAGATACTCAGCACGGGGCCGTACGAACTTCCCAATATTGAGCCGGAATTCGTAAAGATGATACCGTTACCGCCAGACGTCGAAATGGTCGTCGACCCCGAGATCGTCCCGGTAGAAGTATTCGTAAACGAGAGAAGACCACCACCATAACCGGTCCCATCACCGTAGATACTCAGCACAGGGCCGTACGAACTTCCCAATATTGAGCCGGAATTCGTAAAGATGATACCCGTACTGCCCGACGTCGAAATGCTCGTCGTCCCTGAGATCGTCCCTGTCGATGTATTCGTAAACGAGAGAAGACCACCACCATAACCTGTTCCGTCCTGGAAAACCGTCAACGCTGGCGTTTGAGAGTCGCCGAGCAATGTTCCCGCGTTCTGAGCATTGATAACAGATCCCTGACTGCCGGTCACACTCAGTCCGCGAACAGTCGATTGTGCTCCGATCAAGATCTGATTGCCATCGCTGTTGACTCCGCCTGATGCGATAATCGCGACCCCGGTCGTCGCTCCGCTTGGCAGCAAAAAGGTGTCGTTACCGGAACCTCCGATTAAGGTCGCTCCGCTGGCGGCGGTCAGTTGACTCGGGTATGCACTCCCGACAACTTCCGTAAACCGTCCCGCTGCCTGCACGAAGTGTTCGCCAGTGAGTGCTCCCGCTGCCGCGTTTGCGATGTCTTGAATTGGCGATGTTGCCAAGGTGGAAGTAACTTGGCTTAAGTCAAATTTCACGCCAAAACTGTTCATCGAAAAATCGAGGACATTATCGCTCCCCTGGTTCGCTTGCACCGTCACCGTGCTATGAGAATCAATATAAATTCTCGCCCCTGAACTGTTAGCAGTATTGATATCGGCATTATGATGCGCAACAACCGTCGTAAATCCGGGTCCGCCAATGATCGTGTCGTTACCGGTACCACCAATCAGATACGATGAGTACGCTGCGGAAAGATTGCTGGCATCGAGGACGTCATTCCCCGCACCGGCAATAATCGTGGCCGAACTGACTCCGGCGTTCGCGAGTTGTGAATTGGTTGCCGTCAACGTTCCATCGCCGGAAATTGACATGGTGCTATAGGTGGCGGCAAGACCATGCTTGTCAACCACGTGACATTGCACGACATGACTTCCTGACGGAATCAACGTTGATGTTGTGTCGCTGCCGATGCTCGCGGCAATCGGATTTCCATCGACCGTCCAAGCATAGCTTAGCGTGTTTGCTGCGCCTGCCTCATTGACATTCACCTGAAATAGACTTCCGCCAGTTGGAACTGTCGACGGAAGGATCGACACGTTCCCAATGGTTGGAGCGATGTCCAGAACCGAAATCGGCTGGGAAGTCGATACGGGTGGTGACCCACTGGCTGTGTCGGTCACTATCGCGCTGACGCTGGTCGCAGTATCAACGAACTGATGGCTCGCTTTAAACGTTCCGTCACTATTTACCGATGCTGGCGAAGTGGTGCCATCCCCCCAAGTGATCATCACAGTCGGGGCGATAAGATTGCCGGGCTCAGAGATTTTACCTTTTGCCGTGAACGTATCACCTTCGTAAACGGGTCCCGCGATTGGGTTACCGTTCGCGTCGCTAAAGCTAATTCCTCCGACGAAGACCGGAGCAACGTTGGGAACAATCCCCGTCACCGTTGCTGATCCGAATCGACTCGACTTCGGGTCAGGCGTTCGACTGATCGTGAATATTGGCGAATATCCTGCACTCGTCGGCGCCATGTTCGCGTAGACGTGCGTCACGGTAATGGACGTGCTCGTCCCCATGCTGATTGGCTGTAATGTCGTTGAACCATCATTCCAGTTGACGGAGATCCAATGGTTGCCACTGAACCCGGGATCGGTCAGACCAACCGAAAACGACGAGGTACTCCCCTCCGGCTTAAAATCGGATGTCACCGCCACAACAATCGGTGCCGGGGCGACGAAGATCGATTGAGTCGCCATCACCGGGCTTGGGCTGTTTGCAGAACCGGCTCCTGATGTCAGCGTGACGGTCACATGATGCGACTCGACTTTACCTGTTGTATTCGTGTACTGATGTGTTGGAATCAGGTTTGTGGGCAACGCGAAAAGGCCTGGCGTGTAGGAAACAACCGAAATTGTCTGCATCGGTGATCCGTCACCCCAGTCGATATTCAGGTTGTCGGTTTCATTATGACCAGTGCTGACAAATGTGACTGGCAAACTGACAGTGTCCCCCTCAGTGACCGACGAGGATGCCAGATTCAACTTCAGATTGGTCGGAGTCGCTGGCAGTACGATCACTGGACTCGAACCGGCTGAGAGTGTCGCCGTCATTCCCTGAGAATCGGTGGCTTGAATCGAAAGGTCATACGTGCCGGAAGCATTATATGTGTGGGTCGCCGTAAAAAAACCATCGACCACCGACACGTTGCTCGTCGAAAACCCTGATCCATCATTCCAATCGATCGCGACAGTGATTGCGACCCCTGGAAGTGAGTCTGTCACTTGCCCGGTCAGCGAATAGACCTGCCCTTGGGTGACTGCGGCACCAGGGGCTGTGAATATCGCCTGCTGGAAGGATGCTGCTCCGCTGTCTTTCGCGCTGGCACCAATAAAAATCGATGGGCCGACCGGAAGACCTCCGGCGGAAAGCAGCGCCCGAACCTCAAGGGCTTCAATGGATGGCCGCAGATGCGATCGTCTTGCTTTCCGCGGTTCTGACAGCGAGGTAACAGAAATCCATCGCTGCCAGAGTTGATTGCGAAGATATACAAGTGTGCTAGGGCTTGAAACCCTGCCCCGTGAACAAGAAATTCGCATCAGTTTGCTCCCGTCAGACATTTCTCAGAACAATTAATCCTGCAATCCGAAGCATGGATATCCACTTATCCTGAAATTTCCGAAACTCTGCGACCCACAAATGGAACATTTTATTTCTCAAATTCGAAAGAAAATTCCGCAAGGAAATGATATTTCTAAACGTGGTAAATCGCAATTCACAATCCATCGCCTCGAAAAGACGACGGACAGATTTTCCCAGATTACAATTTGTTTACTTTGAAACGAAATCGAATATCTGAGAGCAAAATTCGACTGCCAACTCCTGAACGAAGACGCAAACAAACGCGTGACTCGAACAAAACAC
>CAIVEI010000024.1 GCA_903904835.1 uncultured Schlesneria sp.
CGGTAACACCAATGACACCGGCGCGATGACGGTCGGTACAAGCAACTGGGCTTCTTCTGTCACATTCAACTCAAGCAATTCCGCAAGCATTACCGTGAGCGGCGCACAGACGGGCACTGGTTCATTCACTTTCACGGGACCGACAACCGTTTACGCCAACCTCACGACAAATAATCAGTTCATCAGCTTTAACAGCCCAGTCGCGCTACGCACCGACAGCATCATCTCCACCAACGGGGGTAAGGTTACGTTTGGTTCGACGGTAGATGGAGCGTTTGCTCTGACGGTCGCTTCAGGATCGGGAGCCGTTAGATACAACGGGGCTGTTGGGGGAATGACGGCACTGACTTCGCTGAGCGATTCTGGGAATGGTACGACTGACCTGAACGGGAATGTGACGACGACGGGCATGCAGTCGTTTTCGGGTCCCCTGATTCTGGGAGCCAATGACACGCTGACGACGACAAATAGTACCGTAACGTTCAGTTCGACAGTGGACGGTGCGTTTGCTCTCACCGTGGCCGCCGGATCGGGGACGGTCAGTTACAACGGGACAGTTGGCGGTATCACGACGTTGATGTCGCTGAGCGATACAGGGAGCGGCAAGACGAATCTGAATGGGAATGTGACGACGACCGGCACCCAGATGTACTCAGGTCCCGTGTTGCTGGGAGCCAATGACACGCTGTCGACCACAAATAGCAACGTGACATTCGGTTCCACAGTGGATGGTGCGAATTCACTGACCGTCGCCGCCGGAGCAGGGACGGTGGAGTACAACGGAACCGTTGGGGGAACGGCACCGTTGACCTCGCTGAATGACACAGGCAGTGGTGCGACGGATCTGAACGGGAATGTAACCACAACAGGCATCCAGAATTACGCGGGTGCTGTGTTGCTGGGAGCCAATGACACACTGACAACGTCGAATAGTAATGTGACGTTCGGTTCGACAGTGAACGGGGCATATGCTCTGAATGTCGCCGTCGGAACGGGGACGGTAGAATACAACGGAGCAGTTGGCGGCATCGCGGCGTTGACGTCGCTGAACGACGCAGGAAGCGGCACAACAGATCTCAATGGGAACGTGACCACGACGGGCATCCAGAATTACGCTGGTCCTGTGTTGCTGGGTGCCAATGACACGCTGTCGACGACAAATAGCAACGTGACTTTCAGTTCGACAGTGAACGGTGCGTATGCGCTGACGGTGGCCGCGGGATCGGGGACGGTCGGTTACGACGGGACAGTTGGCGGTATCACGGCGTTGATGTCGCTGAGCGACGCCGGGAGCGGCACGACGGATCTGAATGGGAATGTGACAACGACGGGGAGCCAGAATTACACAGGTCCCGTATTGCTGGGAGGCAATGACACACTGTCGACGACGAATAGTAACGTGGTGTTCGGTTCTTCAGTCGATGGGGCGTATACTCTGACCGTGGTCGCTGGGACGGGGACGGTCAGTTATCACGGTACAGTCGGCGGAATCGCGGCGTTAACGTCGCTGAGTGACACAGGGAGCGGCACGACCGATCTGAATGGAAATGTGACAACGACTGGCAGTCAGGCTTACTCGGGCCCCGTGTTGCTGGCGGCCGATGACACGCTATCGACGACAAACAGTAACGTGACGTTCGGTTCGACAGTGGACGGCGCGTATGGCCTGACAGTAGCTGCTGGATCGGCGACTATAAAGTACAACGGAGCCGTTGGCGGAAAGACAAAGTTGGCCTCGCTGAACGACACGGGTAGTGGTGCGACGGACCTGAATGGGAATGTAACGACGACCGGCACGCAGTCGTATTCGGGCCCCCTGATTATCGGAGCCAATGACACGCTGTCGACAACGAATAGTAACGTCACGTTCAGTTCGACAGTGGACGGTGCGTTTGCTTTGATCGTGGCGGCTGGAACGGGAACGGTGAAGTACAACACAACCGTTGGCGGAACCACGGCGTTGATATCGCTAAGCGACACCGGGAACGGCACCACGAATCTGAATGGGAATGTGACCACGACGGGGAACCAGAATTACACAGGTTCCGTGTTGCTGGGTGTCAATGACACACTGACAACGACGAATAGTAACGTAACTTTTGGATCGACATTGGACGGGGCGTTTGCTCTGACGGTGGTCGCCGGATCGGGGACGGTCAGCTTCGCCGGCGCTGTCGGCGGAAGCTCGGCGTTAACGTCGCTGAACGATACAGGCAGTGGGACGACGGATCTGAATGGAAATGTGACGACGACGGGCAGCCAGGCTTACTCGGGTCCTGTGTTGCTGGGGGCCAATGACACGTTATCGACGACGAATAGTAACGTCACGTTCAGCTCGACGGTGGATGGTGCGAATTCACTGACCGTGGCCGCCGGATCGGGGACGGTCAGCTACGACGGCGCCGTTGGGGGAACGACAGCGCTCACCTCGCTGAACGACGCGGGCAGTGGCACGACGGATCTGAAAGGGAATGTGACGACGACGGGCGCACAGTCTTATTCAGGCCCCCTGATTCTGGGAAACAACGCCACGTTGACGACGACGAATAGCAACGTGACGTTCAGCTCGACAGTGGACGGTGCGTTTGCTCTGACAGTGGCCGCTGGAACGGGAACAGTGAAGTATAACGGAGCCGTTGGGGGAACGGCGGAGTTGACGTCACTGAGCGATACGGGGAGTGGGACGACGGACTTGAACGGGAATGTCACGACGACGGGCATGCAGATGTATTCAGGTCCTGTGTTGCTGGGAACCAATGACACACTGTCGACGACGAATAGTAATGTGACGTTCGGTTCGACAGTCGATGGTGCGTTTGCTCTGACCGTGGCTGCCGGGTCGGGGACGGTCAGCTACGACGGATCCGTCGGCGGAAGCACGTCGTTGACTTCGCTGAACGATACTGGCAGTGGGACGACGGATCTGAATGGAAATGTGACGACGACAGGCATCCAGAACTACGCGGGTCCCGTTTTGCTGGGGGCAAATGACATCCTGTCGACGACGAATAGCAACGTGACGTTCGGTTCGACGATCGATGGGGCGCATACTCTGTCGGTGGCCGCCGGATCTGGGACGGTTGAGTACAACGGCGCTATTGGGGGAACGGCGGCGTTGACCTCGTTGAACGACACGGGCAGTGGCGCGACGGTCCTGAATGGGAATGTGACGACGACGGGTACGCAGTCGTATTCGGGTCCCCTGATTCTGGGAGCCAATGACACGCTGTCGACGACAAATAGCAACGTGACGTTCCGCTCGACCGTGGACGGCGCGTTTGCTCTCACCGTGGCCGCCGGATCGGGGGTGGTCGATTACGACGCAGCCGTTGGAGGAACAATAGCGTTGACCTCGCTGAACGACACGGGCAGTGGTGCGACGGATTTGAATGGGAACGTATCCACGACGGGCATCCAGAATTACGCCGGTCCTGTGTTGCTGGGAGCCAATGACACGCTGTCGACGACAAATAGCAACGTGACGTTTGGTTCAACAGTGGATGGGGCATACGTTTTGACCGTGGCCGCCGGATCAGGGGCGGTCAGTTACAATGGTACCGTCGGCGGAACCAAGGCGTTGATGTCGCTGAGTGACACGGGGAGCGGAACGACGAATCTGAATGGGAATGTGACCACAACGGGCATCCAGATGTATTCAGGTCCTGTGTTGCTGGGAGCCAATGACACGCTCTCGACGATGAACAGTAACGTGACGTTTGGTTCGACGGTCGACGGTGCGTTTGCCTTGACCGTAGCGACCGGAGCCGGAACAGTGAAGTTCAACGGAGCTGTTGGCGGAAGCACGGCATTGACGTTGTTGAACAACACGGGGAGTGGTACGACGGATCTGAACGGGAACATTACGACGACGGGAGCTCAGTCGTATTCGGGCCCCCTGATACTCGGGGCCAATGAGACACTGTCGACAACAAATAGTAACGTGACGTTCGGTTCGACGGTCGACGGTGCGTATTCATTAACGGTCGCCGCAGAATCGGGGACCGTGAAGTACAACGGAGCCGTTGGGGCAACGACAGCGTTGACCTCGCTGAACGACACGGGTAGTGGCACGACGGATCTGAATGGGAATGTCACGACGACAGGCATCCAGAATTACGCCGGCCCCGTATTGCTGGGGGCTAATGACGCGCTGACGACGATAAATAGTAATGTGACCTTCGGATCGACAGTCGACGGCGCGTATGCTTTGTCGGTGGCCGCCGGATCAGGGACGGTCAGTTACAACGGGACAGTTGGCGGTATCGCGGCATTGATGTCGCTTAGCGACACAGGAAGCGGCGCGACGGATCTGAACGGGAATGTCACCACGACAGGCATCCAGAATTACGCCGGCCGCGTATTGCTGGGTGCCAATAACGCGCTGACGACGACAAATAGTAATGTGACCTTCGGATCGACAGTCGATGGTGCGTATGCTCTGTCGGTGGCCGCCGGATCAGGGACGGTCAGTTACAACGGGACAGTCGGAGGAACCACGGCATTGATGTCGCTTAGCGACACAGGAAGCGGCGCGACGGATCTGAATGGGAATGTCACCACGACCGGCAACCAGACTTACTCAGGTCCTGTGTTGCTGGGGGCCGATGACACGCTTTCGACGACGAATAGCAGTGTGACTTTCAGTTCGACAGTGAACGGTCCGTTTGCTCTGTCGGTGGCCGCCGGATCGGGGACGGTCAGTTACAACGGGACAGTTGGCGGTATCGCGGCGTTGACGTCGCTGAACGACACAGGGAGCGGCACAACAGATCTCAACGCGAATGTGACTACGACCGGCAACCAGTCCTACTCAGGTCCTGTGTTGCTGGGGGCCAATGACACGCTGTCGACGGCAAATAGCAACGTGACTTTCGGATCGACAGTGGATGGGGCGTATGCTCTGACCGTCGCCGCCGGATCGGGAACGGTCAACTACAACGGGGCTGTCGGAATAACAATGTCGTTGGCGTCATTGAGTGACACGGGGAGTGGCACGACAGATCTGAGTGGGAATGTCACCACAACCGGCACACAGACGTACTCGGGCTCTGTCGTGCTGGGAGCGACAGCCACGCAGATCACCAGCGGTCTCAGCAACGGTAATGCCCTGACTTTCACGGGTGCGGTTACTCTGGATGCGAGTTCGACCCAGATGACGACCGGCGGTGGTAACGTCTTGTTCGGTTCGGCCGTGGACGGTACGACGAGTGGGACCCAGGGCCTGATGGTCAACGCCGGATCGGGAACGTTCACCTACAACGGGGCGATTGGGGAAGCGACGACGCTGAATACCCTGACGGTCAAATCGGGGTTTCTAAGCCAGGGACCAGGCGGAGCAATTGCTGCGAACTCAGTTACGTTGAACGTTAGCGAAGGCAGTATCGGAACCGGATCGCTCATTTCTCCAGTGGGAACTCAGTACAATATACCTGAAGCCGCCTGGAGCAACATATTAGGCCCCCTTGGCTTTATCCATATCGCCACGTCGACCCTGAACATTTCCGTAAGAACCACAAACGCAGCGGCAAACGTGTTTATCGATGTGAGTCCGGAAAACGAAGGTTCCAATGTACAATTATCGCAATTCTCGGCTGGCGGAGACATCGTCATTACAAGCATGAGTGGCGATCATTCTGGAACTTTAAATATTGACAACGTTAGCGCCGGCGGCCATGTTTTAATCTACACTCAAGCGACCGGCTCGAATGTGGCTCTTGGAACTTTGCACTCAAGCTTGAACTCCATCAATTCAATTGTTGTGGATGCCGGCGGAACTTT
The DNA here is from genome assembly GCA_903904835.1 of uncultured Schlesneria sp. Classification (GTDB taxonomy): domain Bacteria; phylum Planctomycetota; class Planctomycetia; order Planctomycetales; family Planctomycetaceae; genus Schlesneria. The sequence continues at coordinate 5,779 of CAIVEI010000024.1, forward strand.
GTCACAACTTGCAGGCCCACAAACTCCCTATATTATTTCGACGGGCACATCGACGGGTCCTGGCATGACTCTTCTGCAATTGGAGCCGAATTTGACGGTACCCAGGGACGGTGTCTCTTTAGATGCCTCCAGCCAATTGATCGCGATATATACGAACTACAATTTCTTTCAAATCCAGAAGACGTTTCCGAGTCCAACGGAATCCATCATTCGCCCTCTTCAAGTTAACTCGATCACCGCAACTGTTGGTATCTCTGGTGAAAAGGGATGGCACTATACGATTAACTGGGGCGATGGAACGACCCCTGAAGACAACCCCGTCACTTCTGTTCCGCTGCTCTCAAACAGCCCTCCGACATATTCCTTTTCTCACGATTTCACCACGCTTAATGCTGCGGCAAAATATCAAATCACTTTCACCATTTATATTGACCATTCAATCAGCTTGGCGACTCACTCAAGTAGCAGCCAAACCTTTTATGAGCAGCGCACGCTCAGTGCCACGGCGTTGGCTAGTGCAGTACCGCCACCTGCTTCATTGTTCGCCCCCCAAAAGCAAATTCCTTTGGCAACGGCACAGGCGATTGCCGTGGCACCCATCGGCTTCACGCAACCGTTCGTCAAAGCCCCGGATGAAATCCAACTTGGAACGGCAGAAGTTCAAAATCTTGTAAAGAAGAAGTTTTTGACCATGCGATTGATTCCAGAAGATGGTTCAAATCCTGTGGCTTTGTCGATGACTGACGATGGAAGTCTTAAAGTCGTGGCGGGGAGTTCAGACGAGAAAACTCAACTACATTTGGACCTGCTGAATGGTGATCAACTGATTGAACAGTTCAAAGGGCTTCCTGATGGACGATATCAACTCAACTTGCATCGCAATTTGGGTGACGAAACCCTTGATGAACGCACGGTTCTGGAAACGGTTATCATTAACGGTGCACCACTCAATCCGGTTGAGGAAATTATCGATCGACTCAGGCGTAACCTCGACCGCGAAATCGAATCTGAACGGGATGGAAAATCTCAGATTGATGGGGCGAGCCTTCAGGCAGTTCCCAACGGCACGTTGTCAGTGGAGGCATCTCGACACGAGATCAAGTCACTAACCAAGGTCGTTTCTGAAGTCATCAACACAAAATCAAAGATGCAGCGTTGATTCGCTTTCGGAAAAACATCTATGAGCCATTCGGAATCCAACGACCGCCCGAAAGTCCCCTGGTCCCGTCAGGGATCGTCGAATCGTGCACAACAGGCGAATCTCGACAAAGATGTCGTGTACGGAAAAGGGACGATCGGTCCCGGTGACGACTTCGCGATGATGACGGCGATGACGCCTGAGGCAGAACTTCCTTTACCAAAGCGAACGATAGTCCAGCATGCCGATGAATCAGAGAAATTGCCTCAGATCACCGTTCCGTTCACGAATCGCAACGAGTCAATCCCGCATCGAGATCATGGCAACGATTCGTTAAAGGAAGAGTTGACGATCCACGATCCGCCAGCAACTCCGTCATCTGCGCCAGAAATTGAACTCACGATTAAGGCACGATACGTGTCGATGCCTGGGGAACAAGAGGCGGATCAATCCGTGAGTGCTGACTATGCGGTTGTGAAAAAACTGGGCGAAGGAGGGATGGGCGAGGTCTGGCTTGCGTATCAAAAATCGCTGGGTCGCGAAATTGCCCTCAAACAGATTCGGTCAGGCGATCTTCGTCAGATGGCGCCAGATCGCGCCCGAACGGCACGCGACGGTTTCTTGACAGAAGCGGTCATCACCGGGGGATTGAATCATCCCAATATCGTTCCCGTCTATGACATGGGAACTGATGCTGATGGAAATCTGCTTTACTCAATGAAATGTGTTCGTGGTTTCTCGTGGGACAAGACAATCCATACGACCTCAGAAGCCGAAAACATCGAGATTCTTCGGAAAGTTGCCGACGCAATCGGATTTGCCCACAGTCGAGGTGTGGTCCATCGAGATCTCAAGCCTGCCAATATCATGGTCGGCAGTTATGGTGAAGTGCTGGTCATGGACTGGGGAACGGCGTTGCCGTTGGCTCACTTTTCCAGGATGTCGGGGATGAGACCCAGTCCCGGGCTCGCTGGGACACCTGTGTATATGCCTCCAGAGCAAGCCGTAGGTGACGTGACCAAAATCGGACCTCACAGCGATGTCTATTTGCTGGGTGCATTGTTATTCGAAATTGCTGCCGGCTGTCCGCCGCATCCGATGTCCAGCCCGACTGGCAGTTCGTTGACCTTAACAAAATTGCTGGAAAATGCGGTTGCGAACAAGATTGTTCAGACCGATGCGTCCGGCGAGCTCCTGGAAATCGCACTGAAAGCAATGCGGACAGACCCGCGTGATCGATATCCCAGCATCGAATCGTTCGTCGAATCGTTGAAGAATTATCAGAAGCACGCAGAAAGCGTGATGATCAGCAAACATGCCACGGCGGACCTCGAAACGGCCAACCTGACTCGCGATTACTCGATGTATTCACGTGCCCTTCACGGCTTTGAAAACGCACTGAGTCTTTGGGAGCAAAACTACGATGCACTCAGCGGATTGATGAACGCACGATTGGACTACTCCAGCGCAGCGCTCCAGAATCAAGACTTCGACCTCGGTTTGTCGCTCGTGAACAATCAGCATCCCGTTTATCGGGCGACTCACAGAAAACTTCTCGCCGGGCAACGGAACCGACAAAAAAGAATCGCCCGACTTCGTGTTTTGCGATGGGTCGCGACACTACTGGTGATCTCACTCTTCGCAGGTGGAACGGTCGCTGGATTGTGGATCAATGCCGAAAAGAAAGCGGCAATCGTCGCGAAAGACGACGCACTGGAAAAAGGTCGACTTGCGCAAGAGGCGGAGAAAAAAGCAACGTCAGAGAAAGAAAAGGCAGAGAAGAACGAGAGTGTCGCAAAGAAGGCCAAGGAGGAAGAAGAAGAGGCAAAAAACCTAGCGGTTGAAGCAAAAAAAGAAACGGAAACGGCTCTCAAGGAAGTCCGTATCGCCAAGGGAAAAGCGATTCGCGAATGGTATTACGCCCAAATCAACCTTGCCGACCAACAGGTGGCTCAGAATGCGTTTGACAGTGCTCGAGAGACGTTAGACGAAATCGAAAAACAGCTCAAATCTGATAATGAAAAACCGGAGCAGGCGAACGGCAATCCTACGGATCAAACGAGCCTCAAGCGAGAAGTCGGTTGGGAATTGCAACGTCTCAATTACGTTTGCGGACTTGCGAGCGATAAGTTGGGCGGGGCAAAAAAAGGGACCGAACTTGTCCCATTAATAGCGGTCGCAGTCGGAAAAGGTCGCGTGGCCACCGCAAATCAACGTGGCAAGATCGAAGTCTGGACGAAAGGAACGCCTTGGGAAAAACAACCAGATCGGTCGTCAAAGGGGCATCCCAGCGCTTTGGCAATCTCTCCCAAGGATGAAGTTCTTGCTGTTGGGGACACGAATGGATTGATCACAATCTGGGATTTGGAAAACCGTGAGGCTGGAGGGATGCCGATCGAGCTACGTGGCCATGAAGATGAAATCACTCGGCTCATGTATCTCCCCGAAGGTCAACTGGTAAGTACCTCGCGCGATCATACAGCTCGCGTTTGGAACGTTGATCACAAGTCCTCGATTGAATTGAAGGGACACGTGGATGCGGTCCTTTCGCTGGCACGTGTGGCGGGTAACAACGGCGAAACCGTCGGTCTGATTACCGGGAAAAGTAATCGAGGCGAAATCCGTTTTTGGAATTGGCCAATTGAGCCAGAGCCTCGCTCAAAAGTTTTGTTCGTCCAAAACGAAAGTATTCCAATCACAGCCCTTGCTGTTCAACTGCGTACGGGGAAAGGCGAAGAAGATCTACTGCAGGTCTATGCAGGAACGGACGACGGCAATATTAAAGCCATCGAATATCAATGGAGTCTTTTATCTAACCCAACCGGCAAACCCATTGTCCTGCGACAAAGAATGTTAACTCGTCGAGACGAAGGCCAACACGGTGGCGCTATCTCTCGCCTGATCATCGACCCGAGTCGTTCGGATCGATTAATCAGCACCAGTCGGGACAATACGATCCGGACTTGGAACGTCGCTCGTACTGCCCTTATTGATGAACGTCAAAGCCTTGCCGAACACGTATTGCGGGGGCATGGAAATGCGATCCTGGATGCTGTCGCCTGGAAAGACGAGAGTACGCGTGGAACACGACTTTTGACAGCGAGTACGGATGGAACCGCTCGATTCTGGCGACCCGATGAATCCGCCGAGATCGTGACGCTGGGCGGGGCGACACTCAATCGCGAGGCGAATGCCTACGGTGAAGTGTCGTCCGTCAGTGTTGGAGGAAGCGCTGGCGAATTCGTTATGGCCGTTTCGCGGGACGGTGTTGCCTCGGTCTGGAACTTGTCCGACAACAGCGATTCTGGCTCGCCGCATCGGATCAGTTTAAGAGAAGGTCATCGTTTTCTAACGCAGTCGGCCATCTTCTTGAAAGACGCGTTTGTAACAACTTCTTTCGACGGGACGGCGGTCGTATGGAGCACTCAAACGGGATCGGCAGTTGAGCATTGGCGAGACGTGGGAACCTCCGGCGTTTTGGCGGGATCTGCGGATGGTCGCTGGGTCATTACGGGTTATTCCCCCGTCAATGAAGAAAAAGATGATCAGGGTGATCCGCTGAATCTCCAACTCCTGTCGCTCTCGGACACCCTCAAGGGCCAACCGCTTAGCGAAATCCGTAAAACCTTTTCAGTCGGTAAGGCATTGAAGCATACGGAAAAGAAAGCGGAACTTGATGCTCCGTCAACGGCGACCGTTTCATCTGATGGGAACTGGGGACTTGTGGGGACAGAGAATGGGTACTTGAATTTGGTCGATCTCAACGAAAAACTCGTTTTGGCACCGACAGCAGCCCATCTCGGCTCAACCGAGTTTGATTCGCCGTCGCCAGAAGGAGTCACCGGAGTTGCCTTTCTCTCTGACACCGACTGTGTCAGCGCGGGACTCGACGGCACGCTTCGATTTTGGAAGATTCAGGACCGCCAGCTCATAAAGCATCCCACTCGACAGCAATACGTTCATTCCGATAACAGAATCGTACATCGCGTTGTCGGCTTAGTCGCCTCTGCGGATGGCCGACGAATTGCCACTCGCTTGCGCCAAGGGAAATTCCGTGAAAACCCCAAAGACAAGAATCCAGAGTTCCAACAGATCTGGATCACTGACATTGGAGATGAGGGGGCAACACCATTCAAGAAATTACAATCATGGGGTGCTTCCAATTCCGATGGAAACATTGTCACATCACTGTCGATCACGGCGGACGGTACGCGCGTCATGGCCACGGTGGCATATGCTTCAAATGCGACATCGATTCAGAAGCAGACCGTTTTGCATGAATGGAAGTTCAATTCAAAAGATTCTTCGATAGTACAGGCGAAGGACCTGCTCAAATCGACGCCGGAATTTGATTTTCGGCAGGCGCTCTATCTTCCCGGTGAGGTCGATCGTATTGCCATTTTAAGCGACACTCTGACAAGTATTCGAAGGCGCACAAAGGAAGGAGATTTCACGGATCGATCGCTGGAATCGTTCGGCCCAACCGTTGCCCTGCAAGCTTGTGACATATCAAACGACGGAACTTTGGCCGTGACGATCTCTGACTCCATTGACCCAGCAACAGATCAACCCGAAGCCCGCGCCGACAGTGCTGCTCGGCGACCACAACTGCAAGGCGAGATTCGAATCTGGAAAATCAACGGCTCCACTGGCCAACGCGTCTACGGACTTCCGCTCGCAGGAGCGGTTCGAACCGTGGCAATGTCTCCGCTCGATTCAAATTTGATTCTTGTCGGAGGGAATCAGCGAAATGACGATGTCGTGAGAGGTTACTCGGCAACGCTTTACCGATGGACTGGCAAAGAATTGACGCACGTCCAGACCCTTGGGAATCACAAACAAGGTCTTATTCGCTGTCGCTTTTCCAGGGATGGAAAACAAATTGTATCAGCAAGCGGTGACGGGAGTGTTGAAGTGTTTCAATGGGTTGGTAATCAATTCCAGAGTGTCCGTCTGCTGAATCCCTGTTCCGAAGCGAGGATGGGGGATTTGATCACCGTCGATTTAAGTGACGATGGAAAATTACTGGCCGCAGCCGATGTCAATGGCGTCTGGATCTATAATGTCCAGACCGGCCAACGCGTCATCGATCAATTAATTCAGGGACATTCGAGTGATTTGACCGATGTCAGGTTTGCCGCGCGACTCAACGACGAAGCGCCTTATCGCTTCTGGACGACGAGTTTGGATGGCACGGTAAAGTTCTGGGGACTGTCTGGCAGCTCCGGACAATCCACGAATGAAAAGGTTGTTGCGAGATCTCTGTTAACTCTGCGCGGTCATCTACGCGGTGTCCTTGCAATGGCAACATTGCCCAACGGAGGGGTGGCGACAGCCGGTAAAGATGGTCGAGTGATCCTTTGGCCGATCAAACAAGTTAAATCCGGGTCGAACTGACCGGAGTTTCTGGTTGGTTCTATGATTCACTGGATGAACGAGAAAAGTCGAAAACAATTCGTCGACGCCCCGCCGTCTGATCATTGGGCCTGGTATTCCTATGCTCATTTTTTTGCGAGCGTCTTGTCACCCGCCTCATCAGTTGATTTTGAGGCAAGGCCATCAATGGGCATGATGTTACAGTAATCGAGCAAAGACCCTTTCTCGTAATTCACGTTTTTCAGCGCAATCTGGTGTTCACAAAGAGCAAGATGATATTGAGTGTCTGCTTCTGCAAATCGTCGCTGAGCTTCAAGCCACTGCTCTAAATGACTGATTCCAAAATCGCGATTTCGAATCCTATTGGTCAATCCTTCAAGATATTCCGCCGCTGCTGAGCGTCGTTCCGATGCCGTCAACGCAACGGCGTGTGATCGCTTCAAATCGGCCACGGCGTTTCCGACATCGTGAATAACTTGTCTTTCCTGTTCGTGAAGAATTGCCCGCTCCCGAGCAACTCGAAATTCCGCTTGAGCAACCGCTGCATGCCCCTGTCGGTAGCCGATTGGCATCGAAAATTCGAGTCCCGCCTGAGACTCTTGAAATTGACCAGTTGCCAGATTTCCGTACGCGTTCTGGAACCGATCGGCGGGGTTCGATGAGTTCGTGTTATTGTCGTATCCCACCAGGTTTTCTCCGAAGCCCCGCAGGCGATACCGCCCGACAATGTCCAGCCTCGGTTTCAAATAGTTGCGACTTGCAACCAGTTCCAGTTCGACTTTCTTAATTTGAAATTTTTGTCGGTGCAGTTCCGGGCGTCTTTCAAGTGCTTCCGCTTTAACCATAGACCAGTCAAGAATTAAGTCCACTGCGGACGCATCATCGACGGGGCGAATGAGACGATCGTCCGTTGTTGGAACACCTAAAAGCAATCGCAATCGACGTTCCGCCAGATAGACGCCGGAACCTCCGCGGAATGTTCCAGGAATTGAACCGTTGTTCGTGCGCGACCCATCCACGCGTCGACCGGTCAATGCGTTTTGCACGTCTTCCTGGAAACGATAGTATTGCTCTTTGATTTGCGCAAGCCGATACGGTTCTTCGCTTTGTTGATCATTTACCTTTGATTCGTAACGGCCGTAAATGTCCAGTGCCATGTCGCGAAGATCAATCTTGCTTGCGAGATCACGGTAAGCAAAATGAAGATCCCAATAAGCGTTTTCAACGTTGCTGAGATAATCTCGCAACGCAACTTCAAATTCCGCCTGAGTAATATCGGATCTCAGCCTCGCGATTTTTACGCCGTTGTAGTAGCCAGGTTGGCCAAGCGCACCGGCAATTCGATTGAACTCAACTCCGCCACCTTGTAACAAGGATTGACGAGCTTCGGCTTCATAGTACACCGTCCAGGCCGACGGAAATAAGTTGGCGGGAGCCGAGTTTCTGTCAAAAATCGTGACGTTTCGCAATGCAACTTGACCACCAGTGACGGTCTGCTTCACAAGTTCAGCAGTCGATGTTTCCAAAGTCTGGGTGAAAGTCCTGCCTGCATTGCCACCGGACAGGAACAAGTTGTTTAAGGCCTGATCGTTGTTTTCAAGATTTGTTTTGATATTCAATCTTGTGTCGTAGGCGCTAAGGGCACCTTCAATTCCAAAGCGGGGGTCGGTCTGAACGATTGCTGACATCAAATTCGATGCCACGGCGTCCGGAGCACGCAAGATCGTTCCGCCGAGATCGTTGAGTACTCTTGAATTCTTGAGTCCGTATTGGATCGCTTCTTGTAGTGACAAATCCCAGTATTTCGAATCGTCGTCTTCTGGAAGAGGACTTGTCAGCATCCGGGGCTCGGGTGTGTTCGCGGCAGAATCGGAATCGGGGATCGACGTATCTGGATTCTGCGATTGCTGAACAACTTCTGCGATCGCTCGTTCGACGAACAAGTGATTTTTTCCGAATTCACTATTTGATGTTTGTGTGAGTGAAGTTCGGCAACCGCAGCAAAGAATGGCCGTCGACAAGAGGATCACCAAACTTGGATTTCCGCTTCGAAAATTAAGCCGTCGATTGTCTCGACTACTTCGCCTTCGTTGCATCACACACCCCTAGCTCACTTCGACGGTTCACGGCAGTGGATTCCGTTGCCCCTCAGTTCAGCAAGCTAACGACAACCTGGATCAGCACTTCGACTTTGAAACATTTTCTGCGTATCGACTATCCCGATTTGATTGGGCGAGTTAAAACCGGCAAAATGGGAAAAACCGCTACAACCGTTAGAGTCGATCTGCAAAACTCTGCCCAAACCACGCAGGATGACTCGTCGATTCACAAGAATTGGTGATCGAACTTCAAAAAATCTGAATTAAAAAGATTACGATCAAATTAGTCTCAAGTTGAAATTGTGTGGTTTGAACGAAAATGATTAAAGCCGAGCAATCTTCACTGACAAAGTCGTGTTCGGGTTGCCTGCTCACACCGTTTTGCGGAACTCCGGCTGACTCGTCCGAAGTATCTCCGTTAACCTCTGGTGTTTGATCGTTTGTTGAAGATTGAGGCTGGTATGATTCGGTTTCCCCAATTGAGATCTGCTTGGAGAATTCTCCCTTTCCGCCAAGCGTTGATCATTCGTCAACAACAAACACTTTCGACCCTTCCCGACAAAGCCCTTTCAGCGAAGGGAGATGCCCTGAGGGATCGATTGCTGGACGGCGAACTGGAATCAACGCTTTTCGTTGAAACCTTTGCTCTTGTTCGAGAGGCTGCTCGAAGGGAACTTGGCATTGAGCATCGCGAAAACCAACTCCATGCTGCGTGGTATTTGCTCCAGCGCCAGGTGGTCGAGTTGCCAACGGGCGAGGGGAAGACCCTGGCAGCAACACCGGCATTGGCGCTTCGCGCTTTAGCAGGTCGAGGCGTCTGGCTGGCAACGGCAAATGACTATCTGGCTCGGCGCGACGCCACAACGATGAAAGGAGTTTTCGAACGACTTGGTTTGTCCGTAGGCTATTTACAAGCAGACCAAACGCCCGACGAGCGCCGGCAGGCCTATTCATCCGATATTACGTACGGGACAATCCGGGAATTGGGTTTTGATTTTCTGCGTGATCGGCTAAATCTCCGTCGAGACCGGACGTCGGCCGACGACCATCAACTCCTTCAGCGAGAGCGATTTTCGATTATTGTGGATGAGGCGGACAGTATCCTTCTGGATGACGCACGGACCCCGTTGATCATCAGTGAACCTCAAGAAAAACCACAAAACGAAATGGTCGTTCGTTGGAGCGTCGAAACAGGAAGAAGCCTGATCGAGGACTTGGATTTTTTGTTGGACACGGTTTCAACCAGGGTCTGGTTGACGGAATCTGGTCGAGCCAAGGTTCGTACTTCTGCGAATCCCGCAGTCTTGTCACGCATCAATCTTCCTGAAGCGTACCAGACCGTCGCACGCGCGATCGAATCCGAACGGACATTTCACTTGAATCGAGATTACGTTCTCCGTGACGGAAAAATTGTGATTGTTGACCGACTAACGGGGCGACTTGCCGAAGGAAGACAATGGCAAAATGGGATTCAACAATCGCTCGAGGCGGCCAATCAATTGGAAATCACGCCTGATACAAATCCTGTAGCGAAAGTCACGGTTCAGGCATTCCTCAGAGGATTTCAACATTTATCCGGCATGACGGGAACAGCCCGAGAAGCGAAATCGGAATTGCGAGATTGTTACGAAATGGGGAACGTGGTGATTCCACCATATAAGCCATGTGTTCGTCACGAGCTTCCTGTTAATGTCACAAACACGCGTCAAGAAAAATGGACCGCAATCGTTTCATCTGTCCAGCAAATGAAACGGCTCGGGCGGCCTGTCCTGATTGGTACGCGTGACTTGAATGCGTCAGAAGAGTTATCTCAAAACTTATTTGCTGCGGGAATCGAACATCAAGTCTTAACGGCAAAACAGGAAGCCGATGAAGCACTGCTGATTTCGCGCGCAGGAATCGCCGGGACAGTTACGGTCTCCACCAGTATCGCCGGACGAGGAACCGACATCCAACTTGGTCAGGGTGTGGCAGAATCTGGTGGGTTACACGTCATTGCGGCCGATTTATTCGATGCCTCGCGAGTCGATCGGCAGCTCGCGGGTCGTGCAGGTCGGCAGGGTGATCCCGCAACCTATCAGAAGATCCTGTCCCTGGAAGATGAATTGTTACAAGCGGCATGGGATCCCGTCACCAGCCAAAACAAGATTAAACGTGTGCGGAAAAGCAGCCCAGACTCCAGGTTGGCCTTATTGACAAGTGCCCAGAAACTGATCGAACGCGAGCACACTTTAGCCAGACGCGATCTGTTAATCCAAGATCGCGATCGGACAAAACGACTCGATGAATTCGGGTTTAATCCGTATCTTGATGATATGGATTAACGCTCTTAAACATGCCAGCGGAATGTCTTGAAAAATTGGAGAAGGGCCCAATGACCAAGCGAGCGTCTTCCCACATGAATTCGCACTTTGCATCGGTTTCGCACCCGTGTGCCATCTTGTAACGGAGACAGACAACGAATTTGGACTTGATACCACTTCTGTTGCAGCTTCGGTTGTCCACGCATGTCGATCGACCTGGGTAGCGATGCACCGATCGCCGAATTGTCTTTTGAATCGAGTTCAATACTACTGATTTTGGCGATCTCACCCCGGACGGTCGTTCCTGATGAGATCAAGAAAACGTCTGCCTGTTGTCCAACGGCAACGGCTTCCAAGTCGTCTTGCGCTAAAATGGCGATCGCTTCCATTCTTTCCAATGTACCAATTTGACAGATCGTGTCCCCTGCAGTCACCCACGCATTTTGATTGATCGAATCCAGTAGACTTCCGTCCCAGTTGGTCAGTTCTCGATGATCCAGATTCCGATGCCGAAGAGTTGCGGGGTAAACAATCGAACTCTCACTTGCTCGAATCTCTAAGCGTTGTTTTTCATCACGCATAAACGCCAGGCGATGTTCCAGCGCCGCAACGTTCGCCTCGGCACCTGGGATTTGTTCTGAGGCGCGAAGATCCTGGTTACGCCGGGCGCGAAGTGATTTCAAATGCTGTACTTGAACATTTAATTCGGCTTCCATCTGCGAGATTTCCAGTTGCACGTCCTGATTTTCCAATCCGGCAATCAGGTCCCCCGCGACAACGGCTGCACCCGAGTCTTTACGTTTGATCAATTGACCAGCCACAACAGCCACAAGCGTTTGCCGGTCCGACGGTTCTAATACAGCCTCGCCGAATACATACCAGGGCAGGGGGAACACTGCGCAAGCCGCGAAAAAAACAGCCGTCGTCGTGATTCCTCCAATGACTCGCCATCTCGGGGTTCCGGTTAACTCGGCTCTACGAACCTGATTCGAACCCGTCTTGAAAGTTTTGACAGCCCAAATTGTCATTCCAACCGATGCCAGTAACCAGACAACGAAGCTGAGTGAAAAAGGTCGCAGAGCCAGATGAAGTCCCCACAAAATGCCAAACGTCAGCATCACGCGGTAGACCACAGCAATCGTTCCATAGATCACACACCAGCGGGGAAGTTCCAGGGAATCGACACGACAAACCTCCGATGAGCCCAAAACCCATCGCACAAACAGTCGGTCAATCGCCTCGTTACATTTCTGACCAAGGTTTGAGATCCCGGCAACGTCCATCAGTACGTAATAGCCGTCATAACGCACCAGCGGATTCGCATTAAACAGCAGCGTCCCGACCGAACAAACCAGCATCACGTTGAAACTGATGGCATGAACGACACCCGGTACGCTTGTTGACCAGACTATGAAGGCAACGGCGGCGATCAGGATTTCCACCCAGATACCGGCCAGCGAAACCGCGATGCGCTGCCAACGTCTGGACAACATCCACGTGTCTGAAACATCGCAATACAACGTCGGCAATCCTGCGAGTAACAGAATTCCGATTTCATGGCACTCGCAACCGTAACGGTAAGCGGCGATCGCATGCCCCAATTCATGAAGCATTTTTGTCACGACAACTGCGACGCCGAATAACACCAGATTATTGCGAGAAAAAATTTCGACAACATCAGGTGTCATCCTTTGAATCGCTTCGAATTGCGAAAAGGCAATGGCAAGCAGCAACACCAGGAAGGCACAGGCAAAGCCGACGAACATTGGCGAGAACAACCAACCGAAGTATCGATTGAATGGCTCAAGCCACGGCCCGGGTGTGACTCCAGGCAGACGAATTGCCCACGGCTGGCTCACAGCCTGAATCCATTCCCCTCGCTTCATTGCGATCGTGCGGGCGGCGATCTTTCGCCCCTGGCCTGCGGAGTTCGTAACCAGCAGCCCCTGCTGGTAATATCGCCATAACATTCCATGCAGTGCCTGATGAGATAACCTTAACGGAGGAAACCGGTGGTTAAACCATTGGCAAAGTTCGTCCGAACTTTTCTGACCATCGAGCTGTTTCAATAGCTCCATGTCGTGTTCGTCAAACTCATAGTACTTCAAATTCACAGGGTCTTTCAGGACGTACGTGATTTGAAGACTGCGGCGAATCGTCGCGACTTGCAGGTCCGGTCGAAGACTGATGGAAGGGTCTCCGACGTCATGGAACAAACTCGGATGATCGATCAGTGTCATTACTTGCCGGGTTTCGTATCACTTGTCGGAGGGATCGTTACGGCGGGAATCGGTTGCGCCGGTTTCTTGGAAAAGACTTTCAATCGACCTCGTTGTCCGGGACGCAGCATACGATCTCGATTCTCAATCTCGGCCCAGACCCGAATCTGACCATTAACGGGATCAGCCTCAGGATTCAGAAAGACGATCTCACCAGCGAACTCTTGAACCGGAGCATCCGGAAATCCAACTTCCAGAACAACCGGCGCGTTTTCCAGTTGTGTCAAACCTGTCTGCAAGTTGATGAATGCTTCAACCCGTAAACGATCAATCCGCACAACGCGGATCACTTTTTCACCCACGTGAACCCATTCACCTTCTCGACGATGGAGTGCGACAACGATTCCATCCAGGGGCGAGACAAGTTGTCGTTCTTCCAGAGCCAATCGAGACGATTCCAGTTCGAACGCTTTGATTTGTGAGGTGAGAAGGGCAAATCGCTTTTCCTCTGTCAATCGAGCAACTTCATTCGTAGCCTTTTCCGCATCAAGCTTCAGTCGATCGACTTCGCTTGTCGAAATACTGGATGGCGACGACTGTTTGACCTGGCGTGCGCGTTGAAATTCATTACGACTCACCTCCTCGATCAATCGCGCAGATTTCAATGTGATTTCGCTGTTCGCCTTTTCGACGGCAAGCTGATGTTCAACCTCAACCCTTTTCAAGGCGAACTGGGCCTCAGCATCGTCAAGTCGCCCCAAAGCATCACCCTTGTGAACGTAGGCACCTTCTTTCACCGTGAATTTTTCAAGCCTTCCATCCCGTCTCGCTGGAACGTCAACAACCTCGACAAGTCGTACAAGCCCGTCGACGGTCAATTGCGGTTCCGTTGCTGGAGGTGCAGCCAGCGTCACTGTCACGAGCCATCCTAAAATCCCTGACCAGTCTGTCATCTCATGTACTCCGACATTTACTAGGGAAAAAGCTGAATATTCTGACCCACAACGTGTTCACTCGGATTACCAACCCAACGGAAAAAGGATGTGTTCGCGTACGGAGCGCCAGAATTTATCCAGCAGGACCACAATCGCAGCCCGCCTTCCACAGTGAATCCGGCCTCGGACGCTCATCCCTTCCACAGCAGACTCTTTCAGGTTTCCGGGTAAATCGGCCCGACACAAAACAGTCGGAGCCTCACCCTGTGAGCGGATCTCAACAGTCTCGGAGATCGATCTCAGGATCGTCGAATGGACTGTCTCCGGCTTTGTAATCGCCACAAAGTCGAGCGGAACAGACTTGCTGGCCTGCATCGCCGCAACCAAGTCACTGGTGTCTTCGTCAGCCACGCGGAGTTCTAACTCCCAGGGACCCTCTGTGTCAGAAATCGTCAACAACCGTTGTCCTCGCGAAACCGGTCGATGTGAAAGCAATTGTTCCAGATCCCAGGTGACGACTCGTCCGTTAATGGGGCTGACGACCTTCAGCTCGTCTCGGCGAAGGTGAAGTAAATCAAGTTCGAGGCGAAGATTATCACGTCGCTGCAACTGCTCTTTCAGTTCACCACCGAGAGTATTCATCTGATTGGTGGAATCCGACGAACCCAGACCAAAATCCAGGCGCGATGCTTCAAGTGACGCGATTTTCTTTTCCGTAGTTCGAAGGTCCCCATCAGTCCGTCGGATTTCTAATTCCAGTTCAGGACTATCCAGTTCCAACAGGGTTGTTCCTTCGGAAACGTCCCTGCCGGCCGTCACGGCGATGGTGCGAACAATTCCCGTCGAGGTTGCGAACACGTGTCGCTGACGAACAGGCTTCATTTCCCCTATGGCGTTAATGGTGAATTGCATCGGAATCAATGCGGCGAGAGCCGTGACAACGGTGAAAGCACCCAACAGCATCCCCCATTTTGCCGGACCGGACCAATTCGCAGTTCGTCGCCACTGACGAAGCTTTTGCGAGAGCGGTGCCTGAGACCAGTCAAAGGCATTTTGGATGGCAGTTCCGGCCTGATATCGCGCCGCAGTCCACCGCTTTTCGCTGAATGAAATCGCGGGTGGTTGAAACCACTCGCAAACAACGATCCCGAGACAGTGGGGCGGTGATTTCTCCGATTCGTCACGGTCTCGTGCTTCGGGGGGTAACAGTGGTTCAATGCGAAGACGACAAACATGGACTTCATCGAGGTACTGATCTAACACCGAACAAACACGCGCGGGCAGGTGACTGGTCGATTCACCTGCCGACCACCCAAATGGCTGGTTTGTCCGTCCAATTAAAGTGACAAGCTGTTCGAGCTTTTGCACGACTTCTGCTCGTCGTTGGAAGCTCGGAATTCCACTCACCCCTTTTAAAGACCACCGATGGCCTGTCGGCATTAACACCCAGGTACGGTCCGACCGAAACAATCGCTGATATTCCGCAGCGATCGTTGCCGTCGTGGTGGTTAATTCCGGATCACGATGCAGCTCAAGGCAGAAGTCTTGAAATTGAGTGTCGAATGGTATTTCGTCAATTTCAGCATGCGGCTGCGGCGGTTCAAAGAATGGCACAATCTTGTCGTCATCACCCGGCAGTTGTGCGGAATCAAAGGGCATTGCGTAAACTCATCGACGATCGTCCCCGAATTTGATCGCCATTTCAGTTCGGTGGAGATGTACTTCGCGCCAAAAAACAAAGTTGTCCTGTCGCCAGCGATTGTACCGCCCGTAGAAAATGTTCGCATCCCGACAAAGCGATTCACGATCATTCGTCGTCCGTAACAGTTCTGACGCTGGCAGCGTCGGCCACGATTAACAACACCACCTGGGGTCAAAGTAGCCACAATGACACGGTTCTCATGCCGATAAACGAAGCCAGGCGACAGACTCTTCGAGTCTTCGACAAAGTCGAGAAGGCCGCAATTTCTTCATCCTTCCCCCTTCATCCCTCATCCTTGTTTTTAGCGTCACAGTCCGACCAAAAGAAATCAAAAGAACCAGAATCCTCGAAGTTTGTGAATCGTTACTATTTGACTGGCGTGGCGGTTAAGGCTCGCCTTGCTAATCCCCAGGTTGCAGCGAATTGCTTCCGCTGAGCGTCGTCAAGGCTCTTATCTTCGGGCAATTTTTTAATCGCGCTATCGTAGAAATTGGCGGCCGAATCAAGATTTCCGGACTTGGCGAAAACAGATGCGATACTCGCCAATGCCCTCGATGAACCTTCGTGCAGATCATAGCACGCGCTGTAAATGTTGATCGCTCGAACATCCTCGTCGATGTCCGTCAAGGACTGACCAGCTTTAAGCAACCACGCCTCAGACCATTCTTCTGACTCAGGGAATTTCGACTTCAACTCGCGGTATTCTTCCAGCGACCGTTCGAGGTCGTAACTCACAAAGTAGTGACGGACGCACCGGTATTGTAACAGACTTATCCCCTGCAGAACCTTTTGGAGGTCTGTCTCCTTGACGAGGAAAACGCGCCCAGGCGAATCTTTTGATCTCCTTGCGTTCACGCCGGCGTGATTGTTCGCTTCTTCCAAAAAGGTCTGGTCGCCGAGGGTATCATAATAACGAAATTCGTTTGTCGTTCGATCGTACCCTGCCAGATTAATGCAGTGCCCGGACACGCCGTCATACAGAAAGGCAACGCATACCATGCGGTCTGGTACCTCCGCCGCGATCCGAACGAGCCGGATGAACTTCTCGGAACTGAGGATAAACGCACCTTTCTTCTTTCTTTCGTTCCGCGTCGCCAGGTCACCATTCAGTAACGATAAATGACCGTTCCCGCTGAGAGCCACATCGACTTCGCCCCAAATTGGTCCAACGGACTTCTCATGGCGGACAAGAGTCAAAAGCGAGTCCGTCAGGGTGCGTTTACACTTCACCTCGTCAACAGTGGGGAGAAGGCTAGCGGCCAGAATAATGACGTTATTGCCGTTGAGCGTGGTCGCGAACATCATCTTCGTAACGTTTGTAGGAAGGGGCGGGTCTTCCTTCACCGGCATCAACATTTCCCAGTAAAGAACCGGTTCTCCGGTTGGAAAGCTCAGCCAATCTCGCGACGGTATCACTTCCTTCAGCCCCTTCTCGGCCTGGAAATCGCGTTCGTATCTCATGTGAGCCCTGAGGAGGGCCATCGGATGCCCCAGATCAGCCTCTTCGGCCAAAGGCAGCGACATGACATGTAGCAAAAGTCCATCCACGTCCCATATATTCGGGATTAATCCCCCATCCTTCGGATTGCGGACCCGGGTGACGCTTTCCCCGACCAACTCAAGAACGTACCGATTGCCCGGCACGTTGGAGAGGATTTTGATGCCGCGTGCCGTGCGTTCGGTACCGACTTGGCCCGACTCCACATGTGCGAACGGTTCGGCGGGCGAACGAGCCGCTGTGTCAGTGGTAGGCTCGGCCCAGGCGACAGGGGACAACCAGAAAAGAGTCATCATCACGACAACCATGACAATCTGATCACAAGACATTGAGCGGCCCCTCGATCGTTGCATTGGAACCCTAGCCGTACAAACCGCTAATCGCTACTGCTGGGGAGGCCCTTCGGCCGGCGAAGCCTTGACCGCCCGCCCGGCCATCCCCCTCGGAACGAACACATCGAGCACGACCTTTTGCACAGGCAGTGTTCGACCGTCGATCAATTTAAAAAGCAAATTCATTTCGTATTGAGCAGATTTGTCCGATGCAATACGCAGAAGGAACTGATCTCCCTCGCCTGAAGTCACTTTCTGAGAAACCGGAACACTCACGGAAATGGGGGCGGTACCGGCAATGAGTTTCAAGTCGTAACTGTACGACGGAGGGATCGGAGTCCCGTACTCAATCTCGAAAGTCATGATCGTCAAGAACGACACTTTTCTGCGGTCATTCGCCGGCCCGAAGGCCAACTCGCCACTGACCGTCACGGCCGGCTCGTCTTCAAGTGTCTTGGGGACGTAGGAAAGTAGCGGCACGCGACATTGCTTGTCGAAAGTCTTAAGCTCGATCGTCTGACGTTCCCCGTTTAAAGCGACTCCTTCAACACGATCCTTGATTGGGCTGATCATAAATGTCAGTACGGGGTCGACAACCTCTCCCCACCCTTCGTTCGCGAAAAACAACGCGTTTACGACACCGGAAGCCACGACCAACACCGGAGCCTCATCAACGTGACTTGCGGAGACTTCGGCGATGCACTCTGTCAACATGATGCTCGCCTTAGAGTTGTTCAAGACCTTGACCGACAGAGCTGGCGTCTTCCAGTCGAACGGGCGGAGTATCTCGAGCGCGGGGACGCCTTCGATTACCTTCCCTTCACGCTGATTAGCAAGATAGGGCAGTTGATACCAGACATATAGCACACCATTTCGGCGCTCATATTTGTAAGAAACGAGCCTGCTTTGATCTGATTCGTTCGTTGGGAGTGGATTTGCCGTCTCGGGCGGCATGTCCAACCCCAACTCCAAAACCACATCGGGCACGGCAGCGTTCTCCAGGTCTGGATCACGTTTGATTGGGGAGGAATCTGAACCAGAAAAGCTCAGACCGTTGGTTGCTGGCGGCGTGGGTAGCTGTTGAGGGTCGGTACCCGGAATTGCTCTGTTACTTGGTGAGAAAGCAATCCAGAGCGCCATCGCTACCATCGGTATTAGGCCTAATGCGACGATCGACAATCGTCGCCTTACTCCCCCAAACGATAATATTGGCGGGAGCTCATTCTGCAGGTTTCTGGACGTGAAATGTTCGATCGATGAGATCAATCGACTCATATCATGATTGAAGTCAGGATCGGACCGAAGGGTCAGCCAGTTTCGGCCAACGAGAGGCTTAAGCCCGTCCGGCAATTCCACCACACTGGGCATCGTTGCATTTCGCACGAGAACCGGGATGACCGGGATGTTGAGCTTCAGGGCCGTCTCGATCTCGGTACGAACATAATCTCTTGGATCATCCAACCGCCGTTTCCCGTCCGGTCCGGCCGCGCCCAACCACTCAGGACCAATCACTGCCAAGACCACAGATGACGTCTTGAGCGACGACTGCATCATTTCCGTGAAGTCCGCGCCACCGGGTATGCAGTCGACATCTTTGAAAACCGCCTCGGGCTCGAACCGATCGACCAGTTTTTCGTAAAGACGACCAGCGACATCCTGGCTGTCACTGCGCCGATACGAGATGAAAATGACGCCGGACCTGATGCCATTCAAAGAAGGAAACATCTGGAATAAGCCTCGATTCTCGATGCCCTCTCACCGGACTCTAGCAAGCAAAAGAAGTCGCATCCGACAGCGAATTAAGTATGTCTCGCGATTTTGTTGCGCACAAGTCTGGTTTCAGGGGAAATGATGACACGCCTTTACACGCGACCACCAAAGCGCGCGTAGTCGTCCTTCATCCTTCTCCCTCTCCCGTCACAATTTTTCTACTTCTTCCCGAACGTATCCTCGATCCTGGATTTGATGTCTTTGCCGTCAATTGGACTCATTGGATGTCCGCGCCAGAGGATGAGCCCATCAGGAGAAATCATGACCGCTTCGGGTACTCCGTGGACGCCAAACGCCCGAGCGGCGGGAGATTCGAAATCTCCATTGCCGTCCCCGCCAGACCAGAAATGTTCGAGTCCCGTCCAGCCACGCTGCTGAACGTGCAACTTGACTCGTGATTGCTCGGAATCAATGCTGATGGGCACGATCGCCACACGATCCTTCCACTCGACGGCCTGTCCGTCACCGAGCATGTTCAGCTTCTTCATCGGTTCCTGGCAGGGACCACACCAGGTCGCCCAGAACTCCAGCAATACTACTTTGCCGCGGAGGCTTTTAAGCCGCATTGCCTTTCCGGTTGCCAGACTCGCCAATTCGATATCGGGAGCCATATCCCCCACGCCGGGTGCCAGAAAAAACTCGAATTCCTGCATCGGCTGCGCTTCGGTGAATCCAAAAAATCCTAATATTTTTTCGTCAATGCGGATCGTATACGCGCGATTTTCATATAAGGGCCACATTGCCTTGTCAGTGATACCCGTCAGCACGATTGCGCCTGACTCTGGCACAATACCCGAGAAGACTGTTTGTGCGCCGTAATGACCGTCGTAATAGTCGACAGTCACTTTGCGATCTTTCGCCGGTTGACCATCGGGATCACGAATGTGCAGCTTCGCCGTTCGCGATCCACGAAAGGCATTCGGGTCGAAGGGGGTCGAGCGGAAATTGATCTGCTCGGATTGTCCGGATTTTAGTGTCAGCTTAGTTGTGTCGTGGTAAATCCCTGCGTTGATCCTGGTGCCAGGAATCGGCTGGCTCTCTTCCTTCGGCTGGGTCCGTACGCTGACGGAATAATGGCCTGGGGCCAGGTCGACTAACTTGAGTCTGGGGCTCAGCGAAGATGCTGCAGTGGACGTTACGTTCAAGTAGCTGTTGCCTGAGATATTCCAGAGCACGTCGAGCGACGCGCTTTTGAACGGCATATCAGAGCCTGGTTGCTCACCTGGCTCAAAGGAGACATCGAGCGTAGCGGGACGCGGAACGTCGATCTCCAATGTCCAATTTTTCGTGTCCGAGAACGTAAAAGGCCCCGTCTCAAAGAATTGAAGGAACCCAGGCGAATGGATGGCGACGTGAAACGGCGAAGAATCTTCAGTGACCCAAAACTGAAACTGTCCCGGGCCGACCTCGCGGAGGTTCAGCATGTTGAAATCGTAAACCGTATCGGCTCGACGATTCACCGGCTGCCACATCATCCGAACTCGTTGTTGCATCTCTTCAAAATAGACTTCTGGCAAAACGCCCTTCGGCCATGTCATGTCTTTGGGAAGATTGAATTTCAACTGAACGTTTTGTTCCCGCCGCAACGTGATGGCAGCCTCACCCTTGCTCAACTTGTCTTGTTGCTCACCCGCGAATCGTGCGATCGTCGACGCATAACCATCCGCTCGAACTAACACTTCAAGTACCGACCCACCAAACTGTTGAGCGGCACCAAGAAACACGAGGCCGTTGCCGCCGTCGATCCAACTTGTCGACCCCCGATCCGCCGTTTGCACCATGGCTTGAAACTTCGACAACGGCTTACCGTCTTCATCGACGACACTCAGGCGAAGGTCAGTGACTTTAGACAGGTCCCGCACGGAATTCGCTTTTGCCACAATTTCGACCAGGGGCATTTCCCCTTCTTCCGGCACTGTAAACGACGATCTGCCGGAAAAGTCTGAAGTTTGAGACGACAATTGGGGCGTCGATGCCAGAACTACAAAAAGTTCGGCCGTGTATTTTCCAGGAGGAATCGGATCGGTCGTGAAACGACCGTCAGCCGTGATCGGGATAACGTCGAACGCAACTATCATCCGGTTGCGTTTCCCGTCTTTCCCAAGGACTTCTTCCGGTCCGGGATAGGAAATTGTCAAATGTGCGTAGCGTAATTCGGCCTTTTCCAAGCCTTGTACCTGACCTGAAAGCGGTTTCCCGATTTTTCGTTCAAACTCAATGGATCCCCGTTTCGCCGATTCGATCTCGATCAATCTTCGATCGGCTGATGTCATCAGATTCCTGTTAGGACCGGTTTGCGTCATCTGACGACGTTGAACGGCGTAGTGCCCTGGCGGCAGATGTTCGAACACTGTTTCTCCAGGATTGGCCAAGGTGAATGTCGACGCATGAAATCTCAAGAAGTCTGTGTTCCAGACGATGCCGTCGAATGACCGTAGTTCGATAATCACAGGCTGCTTGGGCGATTTACCGGGTATGTCACAGTGAACCGCGAGACTGCCCGATTCTGGTAGCTTGATGTCAATGCTGCCGTCCTGCTTCAGACTGCTGCGCGAGACAACCCAAAACAAGGGATCTTCAGCGATCACCGCCAGTCGATCCGCATCCCCCATTTTTCGCGTAATGGTGAATTCGCCGTTCTTTCCAGTTCGCGTCGAAGGAGGCTCTTCCTGCTGTTTCTCATTGCAGAACCAGTTCCGCCGCGAGTCCCGTCGGTCGGCCTCCACCACGATCCGCTCTTTGCCGAGTAACAGAACCTCCGCGTTCACGACCGGTGTGCCGAGATGATCCAGCACTCGACCCTCAACGATCGCCCCTTCCGGCCAAACCTTAGGCACAGCCGGGACGGCAGATTCCGTGTCATTGGCATCCGCCTTAGTCTTTGCAGCTTGTTCAGTTTTCGTTGCAGGCGATTTCGGTTCATCGCCGTCGGCGCGGCAAAGCCCCGGCGAGACCATACCTGCCAGTACTGCCGCAAGAACAATCCCGGCGAGCGAGCGCCGCCGTGTTTTCAGCACGGTCAGTTCCGTCATGCGCTCGGAACGGCGGCGCAGTGAATGGTCACCGAATCCGACCCAGTCCAAGATTCCAAAAGATAACATGGTAAACTCCTGTCCTTAGGCCTTTGGAGGCAATACCAGCCTCTTCGTCGAACGCAAAACGTATGTGAGCATCTTGCGGATTTGCGTGGCACGTTGACAAGTGAGATTTGACAACTCCCCTGACACGGCGAATTGCAAAGAAACGAAAAGGGTGCGGCGGTCTGCTTCATGCTTCATCCTTGTTTTATTGTCGCAGTCCGTCCCGAAGAAGCAAAAAAGCAGTGTTGCCGGAGTAGAAAACGGGGTGAGCCGGGAAATGTAAGTTCAGGGATTCGAGTATGGAATCCGAATGCGAATTGGCCGAACGAAGGGTCCGAGACCTTACGCTGTGCGGCTCTCATTGATCCGCAGTTCCAAAATGAATGGCGACGGTTCTGAATGTCAATCACGACTTTTGCGAAGGATTCCCGTTGACTTACTCGACATTCTTCGGAGAATTCAACGATGAGCATCGAAAACAAAATTACCGATCCAGAGACAGAGGCCATCCTTGACCGGGTGCGTGGCAAGCCTCTCGATCCCGTAATCTACAAACGGATCCGTGAGGAAGGTGCACGGATCACCGAGGAAATCCGCAAGAAGTTTGGCACGCGGAATATCGCAGTAGAACTTATTCAAGAAGCCCGTGACCAATACGATTGATTCTTGATTCCTGCGTCGCGTTGAAGACAGCTCTTCCTGAGACGGACTGCGCGATCGCCGCGCAGTTGATGAATGATTTTCACTCTGGAATTCATGAACTTCTCGCGCCCGACGTCTTCTTTATCGAAGTTGGGCATTCGCTCACGCGGGCCGAGCGTCAGAATAGAATTCTCCCCGGTTCGACATGGGGTCTGTGGAAGACGATCATGGCAGATTGCCCCCAGCTCATCGATTCGCTACCGCTGATGAAGCGCGCCATCGAAATTTCGTCGAGTGTGCAGATCGGTCTTTACGATTGTTTGTATGTTGCGTTGGCGGAGCAGGAGGGGTGCAACCTCGTTACAGCCGACGAAAAGCTCATCAAGAATCTTCCAGGCTTTCCTATCATTTCTCTTTCTTCTGTTTGAATGAACGTCTTCCGAGCTGCAACTCGTTCGTTAAGGGGACATACTTGAACCGTTCGCCGATATTCTCACTCCTGAAGTGGCGCGCGGGATCGTGGACAAGCGCGCCGATCAACAGTTGCAAGCTAGGCTCGACGAACTTGCCTCGAAAGCAAATGACGGCCAATTGACTGACGCAGAGCGTCAGGAGTACGAAAACTATGTCGACGCGATTGTTTTCATCGGCATATTTCAGGCGAAGGCGCGTGCCGTTCTCGCACGTACGACATCTGTCTGATGGACGAACAATTGCGAGCGCACGTGAAGCAAGGGCGGGTGATTGCTGCGAATACTGCAGACTGCCCCAAACGGCATTGCGTCAGCTTCCATGTCGACCACATCATTGCGGAGCAGCACGGCGGTTCCGACGAACTTCCAAATCTCGCGCTTTGCTGCTCGCGATGCAATTTCAGCAAAGGTCCAAATCTGTCGGGAATCGACTGTGAAACCGGAGCCATCGTGACACTGTTCCACCCAGGGAAAGACGAGCGGCATGACCATTTTGAATACCAGGGAGCACTCATCCTAGGACGTACTCCCACTGGCCGGTCCACGGTTCAGGTGCTTAACATGAATGAGGATCGGCGTGTGAAATTGAGAGCCTCGTTACTGCAAACACGCCGACCGCGACGCAAGCTATGACGGACTGACCCGAAGTCTTCGGTGGGCGCAGTGGACACGGCTCAATTGCCGACAAACGAAGACGGGCATGCAGGCTCTTCGAGTCTTCGACAGGAACGAAAAGTTCCGAAATCCCTCACCTTTCATCCTTCATCCTTCCGCCTTCATCCTTGTTTTGTCGTCGCAATCCGTCCCGAAGATACGCAAAACCAGCGTCGACGCAGTCGAGTATCACGTCAGCAAAATCAAAAAAATGTGCAGTCTTTTAAAAGCTTATACGCGATCAATCTCGTCAACATTTCCCCTCTATAACAATCAGTACGAAAAGAGGACATCCAGTCGGCATCCCGTGCGAGGTCGAGAGACCAAGCACAACGCGCCATTCGACGATGAATATGTTTCCGTTGACTTCCTCACATGGAAAGCCGATATTAAATCTGGAGACTCGGCCGAGGGGAGTGTTTCGGCTGGCCCCGACGCATTGTCTCTTTTTTTACGTACGTCCAGGTGAGCAGGGGTTCGGAACATAGCAAATCCCCCATGTCTCAAAGACGTTTCCATCCCGGTGCCCTTGACCGTGAAATTGAAGTTGCCGAATCCAATCTAAAAATTGATCACGGATCTCAGTGCGAACTGGTTCATCCATTCCCATCAAGGGAAGACGAAATGACCAGTTAATGCAGTAAATTGCCAAGTCTGCGGCCTGCACTGGATAAGCCATGTCAGACGCAACAAAAAATAGTGTCGGTACCGTCCACTGCGTCCGTTGCCGTCCGACGTTTGTTTTCGTGAAATAACTTTCGAGTTGTCGTACAAATTTGCGATCCAAATTTTTCTCTGTGCCGTCCATCACAAGCAGCCCACTCTGCTGTTGCGTCTCAAGAAAGTAGAAATATCGTTCCAGCAGGAATACTTGATCCTTTCGCAAGTATTCCTCGATCGGCGCGTCAGGTTTACCGCTTCCGCGCGGTATCGCAGAGGCGAAGATCACAGCCTTGTGATCGCGAAGCAACTCAAACACCCCATGTGCCATTTCCAGGCACGCCTGACCGTAAGCACAAAACTCGCTGCTCGTCGGCTTTAACTTTTGGAGTCCTTTCATCAGGAATGAGCGAGCGTGTTTTTGACGTTCGTGGACCGCCATTGTCGGAGCCTTGTGAAGCGAATCGGAACCGTTTTCGATCCAACAGAGAAAAAGAAAAGGTGTCAGAAACCGAAAAGACGTGGCGACTTAATCATTTTCCGTTTCGAATGCCCCGCTGCGCTGGCGTCAAAACCGAAAATCGGCGTCGTTTTAGCGTTGGTTCGGCGTCGTTTTGTCCAATTCTCGTTGATAATTCGGTGGTCGCAGTTTTTTCGTGAAAAAGCCTGTTTCCCGAGTCCCCAAACCGAGTCTGAACTCGCCTCGTCGCAACGTGGTTTGCTACCAAAGAACGAACGTCTGTATTTTGTGATGGCTGAGTCGTGGATGGACATACTCACAGAATTGCGAGGACGGATCGACGCCTATCCGGGTACTGCATACATTCCTCAGGCGTCAGACACCGTGGGGCAGCAGGGAATAGAATTTGAAAATGGCTAAGAAGAGACCGCTGACAACTCAATTGGCAAAGCAATTTTCAAAAAAACCGCCGGCGCCGACGGCTTTGCTGGGTGACCTGAAGAAGTTGATTGAAGCGGCACGGGAACAAACGGCCCGTGCTGTCAATTCTACGTTGGTCACCATGTACTGGGAGATTGGGAAACGAATCCGCGAAGACGTACTGCAAAACGAACGCGCTGAGTATGGGAAGGAGATTGTGCAGACATTGTCTGCGCAATTGACTGCGGAGTTCGGACGTGGGTTCACGGAAAAAGGTCTCTGGCGAATGGTTCAACTCGCCGAAGCATTTCCTGATATCGAGATTGTCGCGGCGCTGTCGCGACAATTGAGCTGGAGCCATTTCGTCGAACTGATTCCGCTCGAAGACTCACTCAAACGGGACTTTTATGCTGAGATGTGCCGCGTCGAACGCTGGAGCGTTCGCACGCTTCGGCACAAGATCGGACATATGCTTTATGAGCGGACTGCCGTCAGCAAGAAGCCTGAAACACTGATCACCAGAGACATTGCGGCTCTGCGGGACGAAGACCGAATGACCCCGGACCTGGTTTTTCGCGATCCGTATTTTCTCGATTTCCTGGGACTTTCAGGACAACACGTCGAACTGCTGCGGGTGAACGAAAGTGGAATCCGAGTCGCCCAATACCTGACCGAACTGCCGCCACGCGCAGTGCTGGAAAAGAAACTGCACGACTCAATCCGACTCGCCCGCGAGCGTTTCAACCGTAACATCACCCAATAACCAACCCGAGACGCCTGAGCGATGCCAGGCACAGTGAAAATGGAAGGTATCAGGAATCCAGAAGACGTTTCGCCTTGCTCGTTTCCGTTTTGATTACCCAAAGACCTGACTTCAAAACCCGGAACCGGCATCCTTTAAGCGTAGTTTCGACCTCGTTGTGGCAATTCCGACGAGCACCTTCCAAACGTTAAGAAAGGATTTTTGTTTTTTTATTGACATGCGATAGATTTTCTTTATTATTTATGTCGTTTTTGTTGGCAAGACGAATTCCGCTAGGACCGAGCCGAAGCGGCTGTAGGGTTGTTTTTTATTCAGGAGCGAAAAGACGAATCA
>CAIVEI010000025.1 GCA_903904835.1 uncultured Schlesneria sp.
AGCTGCCGAATGCCGCGCTGACAACATCAATTTGACCGCCATAGGAAATGCTCATGCAAACAGTTTGCATGGTCTTGGCAAAATGCGCAAGCCTAATTTGATGAGTATTTTAAAGGGTGCGGAAAATGGGGTTAAACGATTTTTCGCGTCACACCTGAAAACAACATCGGCATTAATTCACAGCCGCGATCGAGACAGACATCACTCTTCGCAGCCGTGATCTCGTCGTAAGTCGTCGCCACTGTTGCATTCAAACCGGTCCCGCACATGGCGAATGGAACGTATCCATGACTGTGGGTCTTCGTCCGCAAAAACGTCGGATGATCGGGACAGATCAACAAGCGGTACTCGCCCTGAGATCGAAGATACTCGTGTAGTGGGCCGACGATATGCCGATCAATCTGTTCAAGAGCTTTGACTTTCTCGTCCGCTTTTCCTTCGTGAGACGCTTCGTCCGTTGCTTCGACATGCACCACGATGAAATCGGTGACATCATCTTTTAATGCTTGGATCGCGGCACGTCCCTTGGCGGCATAATCCGTGTCCAGATAGCCCGTAGCCCCCTCGACTTCGATGACACTCCAGCCAAGCAGCCGCCCCAGGCCGCGCAACAGATCGACCGCCGTAATCACCGCTCCTCGCTGGCCGAATCGTTCCAGAAAAGGAGCGAGATCAGGTCGCTGCCCTTGCCCCCACAGCCACGTCTGCGTGGCGGTATGAGTTCCGGTCGCGGCGCGTGCCACATTCTCGGAACATGCGGCAATCAAAGGTTTACTTTGCTCCATCAACCCCCGCAGAACGTCTCCGCCAGGGCCGCTGGGAAGATACGGATCAACAAGTTGTTCTGTAATGTCATGCGGGGGTGTTGTCACGGTTGCTCCACTAAACGGAGCTGGCGTATTTCTGGCCCGGTAAACGACCAGATTTCGATAGCTGACACCAGGATAGAACTTCCAATGCTCGTCGCCGCACTTGTCACGCTGCAGGGCTTCGATCAAGGTGCGAGCCAGGTCGCTGGGAATCTGTTCGGCCGTAAAACTGACCATCCGACCGTCTTCAACAGTCACAAAGTTGCAGCGGATACACCAATCGAGCGGCCCGAGTTCAATACCCTGTGCCGCCGCCTCCAGCGGGGCGCGTCCCGTGTGAAACTGAAGCGGGTCGTACCCGAAGAGGCTCATCGTCCCCACGTCGCTTCCCGAGGGCATTGAGTCAGGTACATGATTGGCCCGACCAACTAACCCGCGACGCGCAACGTCGTCCATATTAGGAATAACGGCCGCCTGAAGTGGGGTTTTTCCACCCAGTGATGGTTGTGGTTCGTCGGCTGCGCCGTCGGGAATGACCAATGCAAACTTCATGAGTTCTCTTTCAGGCTTCAAAAACGACCTTGTCTGCCGGGAAGACAGGGCCTTCGACACAGACGCGACGGTAGTCCCATGTACCATCGTCCTGCCGAATTCTCGTCACACAACTGAAACAGGCACCGAATCCACAAGCCATTGGACTTTCTAAAGAAACCCAGGTCGGAATCTTCGCCGCTTCAGTCAATTTTGCAACCGCATGCATCATCGGCTCAGGCCCGCAGCAATACACTACTGATGGAGGTTCGGCTTCGCTGAGCAGCGGCTTTAACAGATCGGTAACGTAACCGTGGTGACCCGCCGAGCCGTCATCGGTCGCAATCTGCAAATCAATCCCTTCCTGATGAAATGCATCGATTCCGGCAATGTATTCCCGGCTGCGCACACCGTAACACATCGTGATTCGCGAAGGTGTTTGAGTGACTTCTCGAAATGGGTTTCCATAGATTTTTCGACGCAACGCTTCGCGGATGACGGCCAGAAATGGTGTTTGACCAATTCCGCCGGCAGCGATCACCATATGTCCTGAAGGAGGCAACGGAAATCCGTTTCCAAGTGGACCCCAAAGTTCGACGCGATCTCCAACAGTTAAAGACTCAAGCAGGGAAGTCATCTTGCCGACGACGACGTAGCCGAACTCGATTCCCTCTGGTTCACCTGCCGCGTTCTCGTAAACATCATAGAGTGCGAATGGACGGCCAAGAAGCGGATCGCTCCGTTCGGGGACTCGAACCATGACAAATTGACCAGGCACAATCTGCTGAGCAACTTTTGGGCAGCGCAAACGCATTCGCCATGTGTCGCGTGCCATCTGCTCGTGTTCGACAACTGTCGCAAAACGTTGAAGCGCCGTCGGCACAAGTCCCGGTAGCTCAGACGAACAATCAGCCATGGCACTCATCTGTAAACTGTCCAATTCGAACGAAGGTTCCCCAGAGTATTACCACACGGGGACTTGTTTTTGGAACGCCTTTTTAACGCCGGGGTTTCTTCCCTTTGGAACTTCCGCGATTGGCCGAGGGTATTCTTTGTGAAGGTTTGTGACGAGGCTTTCCAACCCCCTTCAATCGTCGTCGATTCGGATTCACAACTTCGTGCCGTTTCCACGACGGACGACCTGATGGATCACTCGACGCATATTGCTTGAGGACCCTCACTTCGGACGGTGATAATGGTCGATAGGCAGCCGGTTCAAGCTCACCCAGCTTCATTGGACCGAATGCCGTTCTTCGCAGCTTTAAGACCTTGTGTCCAACGCGAGCGAACATCCGCCGTACTTCGCGGTTCTGACCCTCTGTGAGAATCACCTCCACAAGCGTGCTTTTGCCGCTGGTTTTCACTCGACGAACGTCCCGCATGCGGAACTTACCCTCGGTGAAATGCAGACCCTGCCTGAGCATCTTAAATGTTTCGTCGGTCGGAGTCCCCGCGATGATACAGCGGTACACCCGTTCCACCTGAAATTTAGGATGTGCCAGCGAATGAGCCAGCTCGCCATCATTGGTGACGATCAGCAAACCTTCGGAGTTTTCGTCTAACCGACCAACAGAAAAAAGTCGACCGTGCCAGGGAGGCAGCAAGTCAATCACCCGTGGTCGGCCCTGGGGATCGGCATTCGAACAGACGACACCGATCGGTTTATTCACCAGAAAATACTGCTTTTTCTGAAATTTGATCCGTTCGCCGTCGACACAGACCTTTTGAGCCTGGGAATCGACCTTGATACCCAACTCCGTGACCGTTTCACCATCAACCGTGACGCGACCGTCCCGGATGTATTCCTCGCAGTTCCGTCGCGAAGCGATGCCGGCCGAAGCCAGCACTTTTTGCAGTCTTTCGAAGGACGAATCGTCGTCGGGAATATCGCTGTCGCCAGCATCAGAATCGGGATTGAGGGGAACACGAGGCATGGATCAGATTTCACATCAAAAACATCGGACTTCTTACTACGTATAGCTTATCGTGATTCGACGATCCAAGAAAGGATGGTCACGGAAGTATCAGTGCTTGTCGATTTCGATGAGAATTGCATCGGCTTGAGCTGCAACGTTGAAAGCTTCCGTTTACACTCAGGCAGAAGAAGAGTACTCGCCACAGATGCACACAGATTAAATGCGAAGAAAAAAGTCAGGTAAACGAGTTTGTCTGGCTTTTTTTCGATTTACCTCGTCTTTATCTGTGTGGTTCTGAGTGCATCTGTGGCTGAATTCTCTTGAGTTGAAACTGAATTGAGGAATCCTGGTCATGGTCGATACAGCATTACTTGTTAACAACCCTCTCCTGGCCTCCAGCGGCTTACCGGACTTTGCCGCGATTCGGCCAGAACACATCGTTCCCGCCGTGAAACATATTGTCGAAGATGCAACTCACAAACTGACCGAAATCGAAAAGGAACTCACGCCAACGTGGGATGGTTCGCTCGGTAAACTCGAACGACTTGATCCTCCGTTTGAATACGGTTGGAAGCCGGTGGGGCACTTATTTGGCGTCTTAAACTCAGACGAACTGCGGACCGCTTACGAGACCGTTTTGCCTGAAGTCGTTCAGTTCGGGTTGCGAGCAAGCCAGAGCGAGCCGATCTATCAGTGCCTGAAGCAATTGCGCGACAGCAGCGAATGGTCAAATCTCAGTGAAGCTCAACAGCGCATTATTACAGACCGGATCAAAGGGGCCGAACTTTCCGGCATTGCCCTCAAGGGAGCTGAACGCGAACGATTCAACGCGATCGAGCAAGAACTTTCTCAATTATCGACCGAGTTTTCCAATCACGTTCTCGACGCCACAAAGGCCTTTTCGCTGGAGATTACAGACCCCTCCGATGCGACAGGCTGGCCCAGCACGCTACGAAACCTGGCCGCAAAGTCATGGAATTCGGCTCACAAGGACGCTGCGACTGCTGCAACCCCTGCCGACGGTCCGTGGAGGATAACACTCGAACCGCCGCTGTTCACTCCGTTCATGGAACATTGTCGTAACCGAACCTTGCGAGAACAGCTCTACCGAGCGTTTGTCACTCGAGCTTCCGTCGGTGACTTGAATAACGACCCGCTGATCACCCGTTTTCTGTCTCTGCGACGGGAAAAAGCCCATTTGCTCGGTTATCAGAATTTTGCCGAAGTGAGTCTCGCACGAAAGATGGCGCCAAGTGTTGCGGCGATTCGGCAGATGTTTACCGATTTGCGTACGGCTGCCTGGGACGCCGCCGTACGAGATGTCGAAGATATCAAAGCGCTGAAGGTGTCTCGCGGTGACTCAAACCCGCTTCAAGTTTGGGATATTGCGTTCTGGGCCGAACGGCTGCGTGAAGAACGATACGCCTACACCGACGATGAACTGCGGCCTTATTTTCCATTCGAAAAAGTTCTGGATGGACTGTTTCAACTGCTCGGTCGTTTGTTCGAAGTCACGATTCACCAGCAGACCGACGTCAGCGTCTGGAATCCTGATGTCCGCTTTTATCGAGTCCACGATGCGTCAGGGACTCACATCGCCTCGTTCTTCCTTGACCCCTTTTCCCGCCCCGAGAATAAGCGAGGGGGAGCGTGGATGGACGATTGCCTGGGGCGACGGAAGATGGACGGAAAACTCCAGCTTCCCGTGGCACACCTTGTCTGCAATCAGACGCCACCCCACGGGGATACTCCCAGCCTGATGTCGTTTCGCGAAGTCGAAACGCTGTTCCACGAAATGGGGCATGGCTTACAGCACATGTTGACCAAGGTCGACTTTGCTGATTGTGCGGGGATCAATGGCGTGGAGTGGGATGCAGTCGAATTGCCCAGCCAGTTCATGGAAAACTGGTGTTATCACCGACCCACATTGCTGAGTCTGACCGGCCATTACCAGACGGGCGAACCGCTGCCGGAAGCCCTATTTGAAAAAGTGCGGGCGGCAAAGAACTTTCGAGCCGGCTCGATGATGCTTCGGCAACTGCTGTTCGGCATGACCGACATCACGCTCCATGCCGACTTTGATCCCAGTGGAACGGAGTCCGTCCATGAACTCAATCGCCGACTCAGCCAGCAAACCAGCGTGTTGCCGCTATTACCCGAAGATCGGACTCTCTGCTCGTTCCAGCATATTTTCAGTGGTGGCTACGCCGCTGGCTATTACAGTTATAAATGGGCCGAAATCCTCAGTGCCGATGCATTCGCCGCCTTTGAAGAGGTCGGACTCGATAACGCCCAAGCCATCCAGGTAACAGGCCAACGATTCCGTGACACAGTTCTGGCGCTCGGCGGAAGCCGTCACCCAATGCAAGTATTTCAAGCGTTCCGAGGCCGTGAACCACAAGTCGAGGCGTTGCTGCGACATTCGGGATTAGGAGCAAAGTAACGCGGGAATAAATCGTTGCCAGCGGTTTGAAGCCACTCATTCAAAATGATTGACAAAACACGAAATCCATCGAACTTACGAGCTGAGTTCTTTTTTCAAGCGTTGCAGTTCTGCTTCAACGTCGTGGTCTGCGTGTTTTGTGATCGTTTGTGGATTCAAAAGATAATCTGGAACATTTGATGGGGTTTCCGTTGCGGGCACTCCCAGCGATTCACGCCGTCGAACAGCTTCGGCAAGTCGAGCTTCCAGTGCCCTTTGCATCGTAGAAAGGTGTTCTCGATACTTGATCGCAGCGTCGTGTTGCTGAGCCAGCCCGGCGATCAAGTCTTCGACTTCGCGTTTACGCAGCAAACTTTGACGTGCATCAGCTTCTGCACCCGTCTGCAACTGTTCCTTGACCTTCGCCATCCAGACATCAATTTGACCTCGATGCGAATCGATCTCTTTTTTCAGATGGTCTTCAGAGTTACGTGCCGTATTTACGCTTCGCTGCGCTCCGGCCAAACCTTCCTGCATTTCCTGGATGATCTCTAAAATTGCAGCGTGCGGGTCTTCCGCTTGCGCCAGCAAATGTGTCAGGTTACAGGTCACGATGTCTGTCAGCCGACTAAAGTAACTCATTTTTTCGTTCCATTTTCTTGAGTCCATTCCCGCATAGTGCTTGCGTTTTGTTCGATTGTCCATCGCGAAGTTTTTGCATCTGGAGTCGGCCCTCCCAATCGGATGTTTCCAGTGCTCGCGTCGTGGTCATCCTGGTATTAACGCAATTCATTAAACACTGGATCATTCTAGCGGGCAACAATTCGCGATCACTTTGAGAAAAAATCGAATTGGTCGGCTACAAAAACTTATGATTCGTTTTCGCGAGATTCCGCTTTTTCCGCTTGATCCGGCGAAAGAATTCCTCTTTCGGCCAAAAGTTCCCGAAGTTTTTCCCTGGCCAGCCTTAATCGACTTTTGGTAGTCGGAAGGTTGGCCTCCATTGCATCAGCCACTTCAGGCAGACTCAGCCCGGAATAGTGGTGCAACATGAACGTATGTCGCTGCTCTTCCGGTATTTTCTTCAACAAGTCTCTTACAATTTTCGCAAATTCATTTTGCTCGGCTTTGTCTTCAGGCAGAACAAAATCACCCGCAAGTCGACCGAGAACATCATCTTCGTCCTCCTGCGGCCGTTGAGTTCGTGCGGCATTGACCAGCGCATCGTGCGAACGACGACGAGTACTGTCGATCATCAGGTTACGAGCAATCCGAAACAGCCAACCTTTGAAACAACCCCGTGGCAAATAATCCCATGCCGTCGAGTGAACTCGAATTAAGGTTTCCTGAGTCAGGTCCTCCGCGAGTTGCCAGTCACGTAAATGTCGATAGAAGAAGCCAGCAAGCGGGCGTTGATAACGTTCAACCAATTGGTCAAACGCATGCCGGTCACCCCCCTGCAATAAATACATCAACCGGTCGTCGTCATTTTGCCCGACATTTTCGCCATCAATTTGTTCCTCATCGACGGGATCAATCGGGCGCTCTTTGGACGAGGGAGCAGCGACAGCGGTTTGCTGCGACTTGGCGGAGGACGTCGTCTTTTTTACGTCTGAACGCTTCATGACTATTTCTCGCCCAAAGTGGGCAACCGCAACAGCACGACCAGATGGCAACACGCACACGCGAGCAGTAAGGGTATCACAAGGAATCCCAGAAACGAATCAGGACGCATACCGCCAGCGCGAAATTGAAATTGTAAGAATTGAATGATCATGCCTGAGACCATCATCGAACCGACCGTCAGAGCAAACGCCGTGGCAAT
Organism: uncultured Schlesneria sp.; assembly: GCA_903904835.1. GTDB lineage: Bacteria > Planctomycetota > Planctomycetia > Planctomycetales > Planctomycetaceae > Schlesneria. The sequence continues at coordinate 7,504 of CAIVEI010000025.1, forward strand.
AGCACCCCATCGCATATACAGCGAAAACACCACGCTCAAATGAATGGCAAGCAACAAATTCGCGACATACCACCACGCAAACGGCTCCTGGATTGCTTCTGTGAAATTCTTGATCGAACCTGGAAGCAGAAAAAAGGCGATGACCAGCGCAATCATTCCGGGGATCAGACCAATCAGACAGCCTGCCGCTTTTGTATAAACAAGATGTGTCACCGTCCTCGGCAGCATTAAAAGTGAGGCAAGGGTCTGATGGCGAATTTCTTCCTGAAACACTCTTGAAGCACAAAGCATGCAATCCACACCAAATAAGGGAATCACAAAGATCTGGTATCCGTAGGTGACGTCTTGCCAGCGGATCTGACGCGATTCACGAGGCTGTTCCCAAGGAAATGAGGCGGCGACAGCGAGTCCATAAAGTCCGATATAGAGTCCACATCGAATCAGGATACTTAACCAGCCACCCGCGATGAAATGAAAATCCTTCCATGTCAACGAGAGATTCCACGCGCGCCCGGCCGATAGCAAACCGAGCCGACCGGTTTTTTTGGGGACCATCGCGCGAGTCGTCGCTTCGGTTGCGGGTTCATGAGAGACATACTTAAACAACCACCATGACATCAAAAAGAAAAATAGTCCCCCCAACGAATTCGAAATCAATTGCGGTGTCCATTGGAACTGATATCCGGTTTCGGTAACGGCGTACAATTGACCAAACACACTCGTATTGGAAATCCACGCGAGGATCGGCTTCAGCGTTGGCGCCACAGAGATCCAGAACGGGCTGTTGGCAATCGGGCCGGTGGGAAACATCAAAACCTGAAGACCGATCAGCGCGAACAAGGGTATGAAGATGTATCCAATCAATAATAAAGCCGTCAGCCCTGACGCATCACGACTTCTACGTGACAAAACTGAACAAAGCAGCCCCGCATTCGCAAGCAACATCGTGTAAGCCAGCAGCGCGGCATAGGCCGAGTAAATCTGGTCGGGCATCAAGCCGCCCAGTGTGATTGCCAGCAGCGTAAACGGGTATTGCACAGCCAGCAGCAAAAAAACCTGAAACAACCTGGTTGTCGATTTTCCCAGTAGAATTCCCAGCGGGCTGATTCCCGCCATCGTCATCAGCCCCAGGGTATCCTCTTCCTTCTCTTCGGAAATCGCGCTGGAAAAATAACTGACTCCGAGCAGGGTGACGAAGATGGCATTCAGATAAATCAAACTGCGAAAAAACTCGCGACCGGGTGCCCCGAAGTAAACGCTTTGCTCTTGAGCAAACCAGAGCGCCACATAGATCACCAGCAACAGAAACAGCCACGAGAGGTGGACCCACACCGACCTTGTATCGCCGCGAAGCGACCGAAAGAACAACGCGAAGATACCACGCAACATGATCGATAATCCTGGAAGCCCGACATTTGATGTCATTCAAATCGTAACTGCATTAAAGACATTAACATCTAAACGTCCGGCACTCTACCCCTTTGTAATGACTTCATCCAGATTCAAGATCAAACTCATTACCGACGTCCACGCGGCAAGATCGATTTCACCGATGGTTTCATCACGGACGGAATCTCCAATCGAGATCAGCGACTTGGCCCCGGCAGGGTCTTGCTGGTAATGAGCGAGTCGCTGCTGGTAGGTTTTGAGCAGCACCTGAGTCTCTTGTGGGGTGGGTTTTCGTGACATGGCGAGTCGGAATGCAAAGGTGAGGCGAGATTCGGCGGTCGGTCCCCCATCTTGAATCACGCGTTCGGCCAGTCGACGTGACGCCTCGATGTATGTTGGGTCGTTCAGCAATACGAGCGCTTGCAGTGGTGTGTTTGTCCGAGATCGACGAGCCGTACAGACCTCGCGTTCGGGGGCATCGAACGTGTTCAATCCAGGGGGCGGACAGGTTCGCTTCCAGAACGTATACATGCTGCGGCGATAAAGGCCCTCACCCTTGTCCTGCTTGTAAACAGTCCCCTCGTAATCGGCCCCGACCGCAACGTCGTCCCATAAACCCGCCGGTTGATAAGGTGACACGCTTGGCCCGCCTGTCCGATCACTCAACAGGCCGGCCAGCGCCAACGCATTATCACGGATCATTTCGGCCTGCAGTCGAAATCGCGGGCCCCGTGCGAGCAGCTTGTTTGCAGGATCTCGTTCGTGCAATTCTCGTGAAGTTCGCGAAGACTGTCGATACGTCGCCGAACAGACCATCTGTCGGTGCAGCCGTTTTGTATCCCATCTCGATCGTGAACGGCCTGGATCAGTTTGCCCGTCGGGAAGCCCTGCATACTCCGCTGCAAGCCAGTTGAGCAGATCCAGATTCACCGGCCATTGTCCCTGAGAACCAAAATCTTCCACAGTCTCGACCAGTCCATTGCCAAAGAACTGCATCCAGGCACGGTTAACCGCGACACGCGCGGTCAACGGATGTTCTGGCAATAACAGCCATTGGGCCAGCCCCAGTCGGTTTCGAGGGGCATCGCCTGGAAAACGCGGCAAACTGGAGGGAACGTCCGCTTTCACCTCGTCGCCCGGTGCATCGTACTGACCCCGCTTCAGGAAAAAGGTCGTACGTGGCTGAGGCATTTCCTGCATCACCATCGCTGACGGAACCGATTTATCAAGATCGGTTCGCTGTTTTTCCAATTCGGCACGTGCTGCCGTCATCTTTTGGAAATCGGGATCGAATCGTTTGAGCCAGGCTTTGACAATCGTCAAATTCTGTTCGGCGTTACGCTGCTCCGGAGCGATCGCCAGCAGGTCGGGCAGACTGTCCGAAGCGGCGATTGCCTGAACTTCCTCGGGCGAAAGTTCGCAGTCATAAATGCGAACATCGTCGATCATCCCTTTGAACGGGGCACCCGATGTTCGTCGTCCTATGCGCAATGGTTTGGTCGTGATCGTCGTCGCTGTCAGCAGATTGTTCGTGATTTCAACCTCTTGCCTTTGACCATCAACATAAAGCTTCAGTCCTTCGCCCTTCGACGAGCCATCGTATGTTGCGAAGACGTGCTTCCATTGATTAATCGGAATCTCGGTTCGTGACACAACGTGCAGGGCTTCATCCGGCCAACGATGGATCAGATGTGCTGTCAACTTTCCGCCAGCCAGTAACAGGTCAAAACCTCGAAAGGCGTTGGCATCATCCATTCGCGAGATGACCGTCGCCCCTTCTTTATTTTCGACATTGATCCAGGCACCGAATGAAAAGCGATCGGTCCGTTCAAACGACGCCAGATCACCCGCTTCGATGTGCGAGTTTCCGTCAAGCTTGATGGCACCATTGACTTTGCCAGCGACCCAATCCCCCTTACCAATCACCTGACCTTTTCGCAGAGGGTCCCGAAACTCGCTCACTTCCGTTCCGGTTGTTTCGTCCAACGTCCATCGCAAGAGAGGTAGCTTTTCGTTGACGTTCGTGACAACCGCCGAGCGCAGTTTTGGTTCCCATTCCGGCATGGTCTGAGTTGTCACCGTGGTTCGCTGCTGCAGCTTCTGGTCGAGATCCGCAAGCTGTTGCGACAATTTCGCTTGCCGCTCGGCCTGATCCCGCGTAGGGGCTTTAATCGTCGGTTCGGCATTACCGACCCGACCCGCTTCGCCCTGTTCATTCAATTGGTTGAAGAAGGCGAAGAACTGGTAATATTCTCGCTGGGTGATCGGGTCAAACTTGTGATCGTGGCAACGTGCACAACCCATCGACAGCCCTAAAAAAATCGTCGCTGTCGTGTGAACCCGATCCGCAACGTATTCGACCCGGTATTCTTCGGGAATAATCCCCCCTTCGGAATTAATCACGTGATTACGGTTGAACCCCGTCGCAATTCGCTGTTCTAGCGTCGGGTTGGGCAACAAATCCCCTGCAAGTTGCTCGGTCACAAATTGATCGAACGGCATTCCAGCGTTGAAGGCGTCGATCGACCAGTCTCGCCATCGCCACATGTAGCGAGTCGTGTCGTTATTAAAGCCGTGCGTATCGGCATAACGGGCTGCATCGAGCCAATCAAGCGCCATTCGTTCGCCGTAACGGGGCGAAGCCAGCAATCGATCAACAACTTTTTCATAAGCGTCGGCCGAATCGTCTGCCAGGAAGGCATCGATTTCATTCAGTGTCGGAGGAGTCCCCGTCAAATCGAGCGTGATTCGGCGAATGAGTCGTTCCTTGTCAGCCGGCGGAGATGGATTCAATCCCTCCGTCTGTAATCGGTGATGTATGAACGAATCAATTTGCCCAAGGGCCAGTTCATCCCGTACATTCTCAAGTCGAGGCCGCTTCGGGGCATCAAATGACCAATGTTTCTGGTATTCAGCCCCCTGAGCCACCCAGCGTTTCAAAAGGTCGATCTGCACTGAATTCAGATGTTTACTGCTGTCGACCGGCGGCATTCGTTCGTTCGGGTCGGCGGTCAGGATACGTCGGACAAGTTCACTTTCGGCAACATTGCCCGCCACGATCGCAGTCTTGCCCGACGGCAACGCCAGTCTCGGTGCATCCGCAACATCCAGTCGCAGGCTGGCCTGTCGAGACTTTTCGTCGGGGCCGTGACATGAATAGCAATAATCCGAAAGAATCGGCCGGATATCGCGGTTAAATTCAACGCGATCCTCCGCGTACGTTGATGATTGTAGACTAGCCAGCACCACAAGCAGGACACCGGCAACAAATCGGTTTTGCATTGAACAAGTAAGCATAGTCTGAATCGTAGATTTTTTCGGTGCGAGTATTCGGATCGATGTTTTGATCTTGTGATCATCCCATCGAAATCGCCTTCCGTCCAGCCACGAAGAACTGCGCGTGCAACGCCTTGCTACATTGGTTGAAGTTCTTGGCTTTTCGATTTGGCGAGTTCAGGCGGGAGCGAATTTGTTACCGGACAAAGTGCTTGCCTGCGTAAGCGGTCTTTATTTTGCATTCCAAATTGGCTGGCCCAAGTGCACGCGAATTTGGCCTGAGGTATCCAGGTGTTATTTGCATGGCTCAGCGAGGATTTCGTCGGCGCGAGGGAAACCGAGTGTTACGCACGGGCAAACGCGTTCACAACGCCAGAATTAAGCTGTTGAAACCAACGGTATTTTTCGACCGGATTACGCTCATCACTGAGAAAAAGGCCAACAAGAGTTTGTCGTTTGGCTTGCATAAAATACAGGACACCTGACCATGATGCCAAACAATCTTTCGTTCAGGATTCGCATCGCGGTAGAAAGGTACAATTCGGATTCTCGGAACGGGCAGTTTCGAATGCGAAATGTCACTCCAAACGCTTCAAGCGGATCGGACCCAAAGGGAATTGTATGGGTCATATCCGCTCTACATCGCAACAAACAAAAATCCGAAACCAAAACTCAACGCAATGGCTGGACATAAAAATTAAAGTCGATTCCTATCCTTTCAAAATGAGCCTCGCGTACTGAAGGCCAGATTGCGGCGTCAATACTCTCGATCACTTTGACGTTTCGCAGATCAACATGAACCTCGCCCGGAATGGAAACCGGTTGAACGAGAATCCCCGAATTTTTGAACATGCGTCTGGCGAAGGGATTCTTTCCCCCCGTCGCCATGCCGACCGTCCTGGCCGATGGATCTTCAATCGCGACCGCGTCCGCGAGCACGATCGAGTTGTCATCGACCGAAACAATATGTCCTGCGAGGGTCACGCCTGGTGGCCTCGTCGAGACACCGAAGGGAATTTGAATTTCCGAAGAATTTGAATCGGATTCCCCGGCGGGATTCGGATTTGGCGTGACCGCTCTTATTTTGCAGTATTCGAAATTCTCGATCAACGATTTCACCGAGATTGAATTCGAGTCAAGCACCCTCGAAGGTCCTCTCGTCGAAGCTTCCAGAGTCGCCAATGGAACCCATCCAATCGTCAAGTCTCCTCCCGCAGAAGGGTCTCGTTGAACCACGACAATTTCCGTCGATCCGTCCGTCGTTCCATCCGTCGTGCGAGCGACAGCATCCACAGGCATGACAGACCCTGACGACCAGACGGCACAGCCTGAGATCGATCCCAGGAACAGCAAACAGGCAATGCGAATTCGGAAGCAGGTCGACATGTGCGAACGATCATTTGTGCGGGCGATGTGACGTAGCCTTTGACGGCGGTCGATTATCGCAAGAAAGCCAGATTGATCCAGACGGACGCTCGGGCAATCGTTGATCGATCAACTTCAATCAAACGACGATCACTCGGCAGAAGTCCACGTGTTTGCAGGGCTTTGTCCGGTTTATTGTTTCATTCGTTTCAGAAATGGCTCGATTCAAATTCCATGCGAATCGACGGTGTTCGGCGGATTCAGCCGATGAAATCACGGGACGAAGTCGGCACGGTCTTGCAAGGATTCTGGAACTCCAGGGACATTGCGTTTTTGTCGAAAACGCTGTTTCGCCGAGAGCCGGACTATTGGAGAATATAAAATCAAATTCGTAAAATCACAAATCGATATTGACCGAAAAGGGAAGTACAACGGTTTGCAGTACGATCCACTGACCTTAAAGGTGCGGAGATGGAAGTGAATCATGGATACTATCCGCTGTCCTTATTGCCATGAATATGTCGCCTCAACGGTTTACGCGAAACATGAGGCGGAACACACCAAATTGCAGCCGGACGGTCAGCAGGCCGAATATGTGACGTTGCCAAGCGAGGAGCGGTTTGATGAATCGCTCGAAGGAGTTCCGCAGGTCTACAGGCACAACAAGTGTGGAACCTGCACGGGAATGCCAGAAGAGATTATTCGCAGCTATTTGAAAAACCCGTACTTGTATCTGGCGGATCGTACATTTTGCTGTGGTTGCGGCAAACATGTTCCTTGGCGCGAGTGCATTTGGGTTGATACGGGCGAAGACCTGCAATCCTATACCGACAAGCTGCGAGTAGAGAAGCCCGAGTTGCGGCCTGGAATTTTCACATGGATGCTCATCCGTTTCGTTAATCTGTTTCGTTGACGGTTTCTCCGAACCAGACGGTCGAGCAAAGAAAGCGGCTGTTATTCTGAATGTCATTTTGTTTTCCGGCCAGATTGATGGCATTCCAGATTGAAATATGATCTTGTTTGCATAACGATGCCTCCACAATATGAATTACAACCGCGCGATGATCGTTGTTGAACAATTAACGAAACAATTTGCTGATTTGCGGACCGGGCCGTTCACGGCTCTGGACCATGTCAGTTTTGAAGTCAAACCTGGCGAGGTATTCGGCTTGCTTGGCCCGAACGGAGCCGGGAAGACAACCTGTTTACGGATACTCAGCACGGTTTTGAAACCGACGAGCGGTCGAGCGTTTGTTGCGGGATATGATGTCGCAACAAATCCTCAGGAAGTTCGAGCTCGGATGGGATTTCTGTCCAATAACACGGGGATCTACGATCGTATGACCGCATGGGAAATGGTCGAACATTTTGGTCGACTTTATGGGATTCCTGAAGCTCCACTGCAAGAGCGAATTGCCATCTTGTTCGAGCGTCTGAAGATGACGTCGATCCGCGATGTGCTCGGGTCAAAAATGTCGACCGGTATGAAACAGAAAGTTTCAATTGCTCGGGCGATGATTCATGACCCGCCAGTTTTGATATTTGATGAACCAACATCGGGATTAGACGTGCTGGTTGCCAGGAACGTGACCGACGAAGTCAGCGCCTTGCGCGATCAGGGGAAATGTATTATCTATTCGACTCATATCATGAGCGAAGTTGAAAAGCTGTGTCATCGGATCGCGATCATTTATCGCGGGAAAATCCTTACAGCCGGAACGGTCAAGGAACTGGCGCACCAACACGATCAGCCGAGTTTAAACGAATTGTTCTTTCAACTGATCGATCAGGAAGATGCGAGAATCGCGAACGCCGTTGCTTGAGTTGAGAATCGTCGATGTTGAAAGCTGGATTTTAGTGCCACTGCTTCTCCGAAGACTCTAAAGCAGTGGAACAAAACTTTTCCGAACGGACCTCGCGTTTTACGCTTTATTTCCGTCGCCAAAGGCCTCGGTAAATGTTGCAACCCATCTTCCGGCCTCGACGATGGAAATTCGTCAGGAAGTCCATATCGTCAGCCCCCGCTGGTTCCGGCGGGGGCGTTTCTGAGATGAACTCAGCATGATGATTCATCAACGACGAAATCACTTCGAAATAATCGCCAACGTCGGTCCACGAATGGACGAATCCATCGTGCTTAACGACTCTGGCTAACATGTCGGCGAATTCATCCGTAAACAGTCGCCGCTTCGTATGTTTCCGTTTCCACCAGGGATCAGGAAAATAGACGTGAGCCGCCGCAACGGAATGCGAGGCAACCTGGTTTGTCAGGAACTGTTTTGCGTCGCCACCGATCACGCGTGCGTTCGGGAGTTCTCGTTTCGCCAGTCGTTTTGCGGCACGACGCCCTTCGGTGTAATCAAGTTCGACACCAAACCAATTGGTTTCCGGTCGATTCAGGCTGGAATCGAGCAAGAATTTGCCTCGACCACATCCGAGATCAAGTTCTACGGGGTGGTCGTTGCCGAAGACCATTTTCCAATCGAGCAGTCCTTCGAGTTCGGCAAGCGGGGTAAAATAAGGGCGCAGATCAACGATTGGCTGAGACATGGTACTCATCTTATTCGTCACCCGATTGAGGGCGGTCGCGGTGAATGGGGACGCCGATCATGACTCCGCTGAACACCATTTTCTCTTTCACGAACCCCTGAAACGCGAATTCCGCCCTACGACCGGGACGAAGCTTTGTCATTTTGACCATGATCAACAACCGGTCACCGACGAACACGGGCGAACGGAATCGGACTTCTTCCATCCCTCCGAATCCCAGAAAATCACCTTGCAGCAATTCATACTTTCGGGCATAGAATCCAGCCAGTTGAGCCGCACATTCGCAGAGGACAACACCTGGCATCAGCGGAAAGTCAGGCATGTGCCCTCTGACCCAGAACTCGTTTGGCGTAATGTCTTTATAGCCGATGACTCCGTTTCCTTCGCGATCGACATACAGGATGGCAGTCAATTGCTCCATCTCGAATCGCTGCGGATTGACCTGACGAATCTCTTCCAGCGTAAACACCGGTTTATCAAAGTCGATATTGTCCAAACTGTAAATCATTTGCGGCGGCATGGGCGAATCCTTGAACAATCGAACTCACGACAGGAAGTCTTTTCGGAATTCTTCCTCAGGAAGTTTCGTTCACAACATCCTGAATCGATATCGTCGACGATCAAATTAAACCAACGAAAAATTCAGCAAAAACAGATCAGCGCAGAAGGATGAAGGATGATTCGTAAAAGATCAAGAGCTCAAGGCGTTCAGAATCGACGGATTCAGCGACATTTGGGGCAGACGCAGGCCCCGTGGCCGACGCTGCTAGCGTCGGACCGGCACCACGCTCGCAGAGTCGGCCACGGGGCCTGCGCAACATCGTTGGAGATTCGTTATTTCGATTCCTATGGACCATCTACCACGACCAATGCATGATTGGCTTCGTCGTATTGATACTTTTTGCCGCCGGGAAGAACGGGAAGTTCAATCTTGTTCGCTTTGATGATCTTTTCCATGAACTCGTCATAGTCTTTCGGATAACGGCCGTTTTCGCCTTCGAACAGTCTGACAGCATGTTCAATATGTGTCTTGGAGATCCGTTCCAGCATCGGTCCATAGGCCGAGGTTCCGGACGTGATCGGGTCGGTCGCATGGATCTTGGAATCGCTCACTTTTTGTCCGGCATTCGGATCAAACTGACCAATATCCGTGGTTGTTTTGCCGATGATGGAATTCGGCGATTTTTGTGTTTGTTTTTCGAGGCTGTCCCAGCAGCCACAGAAAACCAAAACGGGGAATAGAACGAGAGTCGGACGGATCAAATTTCGAGGCATGAGAACATTCCTTATTTTTCAGTAAAGTCGATTCAATCAAGACATTCTCGCGTTGAGGTTGTGAAATTTGTAGTGTGGGCCGCAGTAGGTTTGTACTTTGGGGCGCACGGGCTAAAGCCCATGCTACGAGTTTTGAGGTCACGCGAATTGTTTCAGAAACCGTCGGCGGTATTCTTGTGGATCTGCGGGAAAGACACTATCAAAAGTGTCGACGTCGGTGGCTCCCCGTTGAAAACGTCGTTTTTCGAATACGGGCATTGATAAACCGGTGATGGCCAGGACGCCGCGACGTACGACTTCACCTTTCAACGCGTAAAGGCGTTCTTCCTTCCAGTCGGTCAGTTCGATGAATGGGATTCCTTCAGCCACTTCAATGACGTTTGGCAGTGCGAACGGACTGAAGCCTCGAAATCCCAGCGCCGTCACGGGGGCTGATGATCGGACATGTCCGCGACTTTGGCCCCCGGAATAGGTCAATGAATGCTTGATGGCGTGCACGCCCCAGCCTTCCTGGTACAGCATCTGGTTGTTTAGCACGCTGCGAATCGTCAATTCAGCGTTCTCGTGAATCGGATAGTCTTTCAAGTTTTCGTCGCCGCCATCTCCGTCCACCAGTAATTTCCAATCAGGATATCGCTCACGAATTGCCTGACAAAGAGCCAAAGTCATTGCCGCCGATTGGACATCAAGCGGCTTGTAGTCTTCGAGGACTCGAATCGCGGCATCGACCGAGACCGCCGAGATCGGCACTTCGATCTGTTCTAACAGATATCCCAGGTCCAATTCGTCGAGAAACTTTTGAGCCTGCCTTGCATCGGCCCCGTCGCCGCCCACGTCGAGCGTAAAGGCTTTCAGCCGTTGCGGTGTCTCGCCCCGTTTCAAGAGAAGATGATAGAGCGTCAGCAGTACGGCTCCGCTGTCGATCCCCCCGGAAAAAAGCACTCCGATTGGTTCGCGCGAGTCGACGTGGTCCAGCCATTTATTGAGTTCATTGGCCAGTGCGCCAATGTAGGCCTGACCGATTTCGTCGAGATTGGTGCTTAGTCGATTCCGCTGGGGATTGAAGAAGCGAGTGTACGTTGGGCTTGGGTCGGGGCAGCCAACTAGTGCCAGTTCGGTCAGATGATGAGCAGGAACCATTCGTGTGTAGCTGGGGTGGAACTGCCCATCCAATCCCTCTTGCTTCAGCCAGTTCCAGATCGTGTCGATTCGTTCGGCGATCACGAGGACCGGCCCGGCGTGCTGCTTGGCAATGAAATATCGCAACGGACGTCCGATCGACCGAGCCATGCGGACGATTTTTCCTTGTTTATGAATCAAGGCAAACTGGCCGTCGATTCCTCGCACCTGTTCGGGGTCGCCCGAAGCGACCCGAGCTAACGCCTCGTCCGCCGACATATTCAAAAACGTGTTTCCAGCCGGATCGACCAGATTGATCAAACGTTCGATCAATTGAACAGACTGCATGATGACTCCTTGATTCTGGATAATGAATAACACGTAATCATGCTCTCGAATCGTCTTGGAGGCAAACGAGTAGGCCATGCGGTTGCGTCTCGAACACGAATTCGTGTATTGCATTCGCAATTCATCCGTGTTTTACGTAGTTCGGTTGGAACAAAATTCATGACGAAATCCTCGAATGACATTTCAACTCGCGAGGCCGTCAATCAGCTTCGAGACGAAATTCGGCGTCATGATGCGCTGTACTATCAGCAGGCCGCACCTGAGATTTCGGATCGAGAATATGACCGCTTGATGCGTCAACTGGTCGAACTGGAAACGGCTCACCCGGAACTGCAATCACCCGATAGTCCGACTCAGAAAGTTGGCGGAGCGCCAATCGAGGGGTTTGTCACAGTCGAGCATCGGGTTCCGATGCTTTCGATTGATAACGCGTTCTCAGAAAGTGAACTTGCCGAATTCGGAAGTCGAGTCGTTAAGCTGATTGGTCCTGAACCGGTCGAATGGGTGGTCGAGTATAAGGTCGATGGCGTGGCTCTGTCGCTGATCTATGAAAACGGTCATCTCGTTCGCGCTGTCACGCGCGGAGATGGGCGCAAAGGTGACGACGTCACTCACAATGCCCGGACCATGCGAGGTGTCCCATTACAATTGATAGGGAACGTACCGGCGGTCCTCGAAGTTCGAGGCGAGGCGTTTATCGGGAATCGAGATTTTGCTCAACTTCAAGCGGACATGATTGAGGCGGGCGAGGAGCCATTAAAAAACTCGCGAAACGCTACGGCAGGCGCGATCAAACTGCTCGACCCACAACTGTGTGCCAAACGCAAACTTCGATTTTTTGCACACAGCGTCGGGAGTCTGGAAGGGGCATCTTATGCAACTCACTGGGAGTTTCTTCAGGCGATTCACGCGATGGGAATCCCCTCGGTTCAAAAGACTTCTCTCCAGCCTAACTTTGAATCGGCAGTCGGTCACACTCAGCAATTAATGGAGGGACTCCACGAACTCGATTTCGAAGTTGATGGAATCGTGCTCAAGGTCAATAACCTTGACGTCCGTGAGCAATTAGGGATGACAAGCAAATCACCCCGCTGGGTCATCGCCTACAAATGGGAAAAATACGAAGCCGAAACCCAGGTTCAAGAGATTTTGATCAGTGTTGGAAAGACCGGAACGCTGACCCCCGTCGCATCGCTGCGCCCCGTGGAAATTGCCGGAACGACTGTTTCGCGAGCTAGTCTTCACAACCGGGACGAGATCGAGAGACTGGGAGTTCAAATCGGCGACTGGGTGATTGTCGAGAAAGCAGGAAAGATCATCCCTCACGTTGTGCGGGTCGAACAGCATAAGCGGGACGGTTCGCAAGCCGTTTTTGAATTTCCCACGCATTGTCCCGAATGCCGGACCGCTGTCATCAAGGATGAAGACGGTGTGTATATCCGCTGCCCGAATCCTGACTGTCCCGCGCAGTTACGCGAGGGGCTCAGATATTTCGCGTCACGCGCCGCGATGGACATCGAAGGACTCGGGATCAAATTAATTGAGCAACTGACTGAGGCCAAACTGCTCACGAGCTTTGCCGACATCTATCGTCTGAAGGAACGACGAGACGAAATGCTGAAGCTGGAACGGCTGGGTGAAAAATCGATCGACAACCTGCTGACGGGGATTGAAGCGTCGAAAACGCAGCCGCTCTGGAGATTGCTGACAGCGCTAAACCTGAGACACGTTGGAACCCGAACCGCTCAGCAATTGGCCGAACGGTTTGGCACGATGCAAATCATTGCAACACAAACTGAGGAACAACTCAGTCAAGTCGATGAAGTTGGACCAGTTATCGCGAAATCTGTTGCCGCGTTTTTTGCCAGCGATTACGGACAACGAATCATCTCAGACCTGACGGCACTCGGTTTGAATATGGGAGACGCGGTTGCGGCGGCCGCAGTCGCCGCAGAACGAGCCACAGGTCGTCTCGTCGGAAAGACGCTGGTCGTGACAGGTACGCTCGCTAAGTTCAAACGAGATGAAATTGCAGAATTGATTCGCAAGCATGGAGGCAAATCGGCCAGCAGCGTCTCAAAGAAAACAGATTACGTGGTCGCCGGAACTGACGCCGGAAGCAAGTTGACGAAGGCGGAAGAGCTTGGTGTCCCCGTTTTGACCGAAGATCAATTCCTGGAATTGATCGGACAAACGTAGGGTGTGGTCGAGTCTTCGAGGCCCACCAATTCC
>CAIVEI010000026.1 GCA_903904835.1 uncultured Schlesneria sp.
CAGGATTGGAATTGGTGGGCCTCGAAGACTCGACCGCACCCTACGAAACTGCAAAACGAATGAACTCGGTCGATGTTGGTCACGTTGGCCGACTTCAACACCCGTAAAACACTACGAAACAGGGAACTTGGCCAACTTGCCCAACTTTTTTTGTGATGCTCGGCGGCTCGCCAGGATCGGAATTGGTGGGCCTCGAAGACTCGACCGCACCCTACGAAACTGCAAAACGAATGAACTCGGTCGATGTTGGTCAACTTGGCCGACTTCAACACCCGTAAAACACTACCAAATAGGGAACTTGGCCAACTCCACCAACTTACTTCCGGATTTGCGATGAGTGTTTTGTTTGATGTTTTAGAGAGTCTCGAAGACGCCCAGGCGATGTTATCCGAGGTCGGCGACTAGAACCTGCTGCTACGGTCCGTCCATAGTTGCGCAACCTCGTCGCGCAGACTTTCATGCACGCAAAATGACGAGAAACAGGTGTTTTCCGCCATAGTTGCGCAAAAACCCCACGAAGACAAAAAGGGACAGGCACTGCAGACGGAGCCAGTCCCCTTTTTGAAATCAGAGAGATTTCAACCACGGATAACACCGATGACCACGGATCAAAGAAGAAGAGAATGACATATTGGCTTTTTGCGTTTATCAGCGCCCGTCCGCGTTATCCGTGGTTAAAAAAACTTCTGTACTCCAGTCTCTGCGTTGGGTTTGGTGGGCCTCAATGACTCGACCGCACCCGACACGATCTCAAAATTCAAGTTCAGTTTGTCCATAGTTGCGCAAATGCTGTCATCTTGTCGCAAGCCTTGTCATCCGATGTCGGCGAATGGAAGCCGCAGCGACGAGCTTGCCATAGTTGCGCAAATCTTTTGAACGACGATTTCCAAACGACAATTTCACTTCGGAATCGGACCGATGAACATCCAACCGGCTCACTGAAGATAGTAATCCCGTGACATCCGGCGTTCGGCCGGATCAATAAGCGTATCCACCGTAGTCAGAGTCAACTCGATTTTTGAAGCTTTCAGGCGGTTCAAACGCAAACGAAGCAAACCTTGTCGCTCCACGCTTCGGCTCGGCAACACGAAAATCATATTCCTTGGGATTCTTTAGTTTGCTCTTGTCGACAACCTGATTATTCCCAACCTGATTCTTATCGTCGTTTGAATTCGGACCGACAAAAATATTCTGTTTAATCTCCGCAGTAATATGGCTGATATTAAAAAAGTGCCCGTCTCCGTCATTGATGAACGTGTTCTGCGCAATCAGCATTCGATGGGGAGCAGGATTATCAAATCGGTCCTCTCCGTAGGGAATGAGGACGTCTCCATTTCTGGTTTTTCTCGCAACAACGTTGCCAACAAACTTGTGATTCCCGCCATTCGGAAAATCAAGAAACCACCCGAGGGAGATGCCGTCGAGATCGGTGAACAGGCAGCCTTGAACATCACTTTCATACGCACGAACCTTCAGGATATGGCCTCCCTTGCAGTCGCGCGACCACACACCACGCATTGTCAGCTTGGTAATGTTGTGATTCACGTAGAGATTGTGCGAGTGACCTCCGCCGTCACCGTTGCGTTCAAAAACCGAATTCTCCACCGTGAGATTGCAGAGATTTCCAGCACGGGTTTCATTGAAAAACCCTTGCATATTGTCGTGAATAAACATGTTGCGCATCGTGAGGGTATTCCCCCGTAGATAGACTGCGGCCTGGTCCCATGCCGCCTCACCTCGCTTGCCGTTATCCTCATTGAGGATTTCGAAATTATCGAGAGTCGTATTGTTGCCATAGATCATCCAGATCGCTCGTCCATCCGAGATCTTGCCTTTCCCGTTAATTCTGGGTCGGCCACCGACACCAACGACGGTGACATTACTTGCTTTGAGTACCCCGACATCGTTGTATGTGCCATCCTGCACCTCGATTCGATCACCGTCTTTGGCATCCTGAAAAGCTTGACTTGGAGTCTGATAGTAGGCTTTGCCAACAATGTGAACCGGTCCACGCCCGTGCTCAGCAGCATGAACCGGAACTGCGACGAGGATTGTTATCACAACGAAAAAAAGTGAATTGCGACGCTCAATCAAGTTCATTGTGGTTTTTCACAGAAAACGAAGAGTACGGGCTAACCGAAGAAGGCGACCCAGTGGCATCCGGATTGCTCATGGAATAAGAGAATAGGATGAGAAAACGGATGAACAAAAAAGGGGACAGGCACCGCGGACGGCGCCAGTCCCCTTTTTGAAATCGGGCTGACAGGATTTGAACCTGCGACCTCTTGACCCCCAGTCAAGTGCGCTAGCCAAGCTGCGCTACAGCCCGATGTCGCGGACGTTTTTGACCCGTCCGTCTGTGAACTATTGCAACGTCGGACGTTCAATGCAAGCGAGGGTTTCAGGTTTTCCGGCACCATCCCGCACATTCAGTGTTTTCTGGACCGGCGATCACATAGAATTTGTTGAATTCGTTGATTCTACCGTTTTTTTGCCTTCTCATTCGGTCGGATAAATCGATGCATATGCGATCCGTTTCTTTTTGTTTGCTGTTTGCGGTTTTGATGCACTCAGCCTTTACCGGGCTTTTCGCCAGACCGGTTCTTGCCCAGGGAGCCAGCGCCGCCGTCGATCCAGATCATGCAGCGAAACGGACCAAAGGACTGGAAATATTTAAAACCAAGGTCCGAACGACTCTGAAACAACATTGTGTTTCGTGTCATGGTGAGAATTCGACGGAAGGAAAACTCGACCTGGCTACTCAATCGGGTCTGCTGAAGGGGGGCGAACGAGGGCCAGCGGCGGTGATCGGGCGGGGTGACAAAAGCTTGCTCAGTCGATTGATCACTCATCAGCAAGAACCGCATATGCCGAAGGATGCGGACAAACTGCCGGCTGCCGAGATCGCGGCGATCCTGGAATGGATTGATCTGGGTGCGCCTTATGATGAACCGCTTGTTCCTCAAAAGGTGGACTCGATTCGGTGGACGGAACGAAAAATCGGAGCGGAATCGAAGACGCTCTGGTCTTATCAACCGCTGCAACGGGTTCAGCCGCCGACGGTTCCTGACGAGCGGCGTTGGGCGACATCGCCGATTGACCAATTCGTACTGGCCAAACTGAATGAAGTGAATTTGAACCCGAATGGACCGGTCGGTCGTGCAACGCTTGCTCGTCGGCTTTATTTTGATTTGATCGGGTTGCCGCCGAAGTCTGAGGATGTTCAGGCGTTCGTGGCGGACCCGCGACCGGATGCTTATGAAAGGTTAATCGATCAGATTCTGGCGAACCCTCATTATGGCGAGCGGTGGGGACGACGATGGCTGGACCTGGCTCGATTTGCGGAAAGTCATGGGTTTGAACATGACTATGACCGGGCTTCGGCTTACCACTACCGGGACTTCGTGGTTCAGGCATTGAATGAGGGAATGCCTTACGATCAGTTTGTCCGCTGGCAAATTGCGGGTGACGAAGTCGCTCCTGAAAACCGGCTGGCGATGATGGCGACCGGGTATCTGGCGGCGGGGGTTCACTCGACTCAAATCACCAAGAATGAAGTCGAAAAACATCGCTATGACGAGATGGATGACATGCTCGGCACCATTGGCACGTCGCTGTTAGGCTTAACTGTTGGCTGTGCTCGATGTCACGACCATAAGTTCGATGCTATCCCGCAAGCCGATTACTACCGATTGTTATCGACGTTTACCAGGACGATTCGCAGCGAAGTGGAACTCGACTTTGACCCTGAGGGATATCAGCGAGCCAAGTCGGTGTTTGATCGGGACCATCTTCCGTTCGAGCAAGCGCTTCGTAAGTATGAAACGAGTTCGTTGCCGCAGAGTTTTGCTGAATGGCAGGCTAAGCGGGACGCGGCAGCCGAGCAGAGCATCTGGCTGCTTCCAGCAGGGATTAAGTATCAATCATCGGGGAACGCGATGTTCACTCGGCAACCAGACTCGTCATGGCTGGTAAGTGGTCCAAGTCCGGCGAATGATGTCTGGACGATCACCTTTGAAACGAACTTGAGAGACGTCAAGTCGATCCGCCTGGAGGCGCTGGCCGATCCATCGCTGGTTCGATCAGGTCCTGGCCGGGGACCGAACGGCAATTTTGCCTTGTCTGATTTTCAAGTCACCGCGCAGCCGCTGGGTGAGCCTGCGAATGTTAAGCCGGTAGCGATACCAGTGAAACTGGTCGGGGCCCGCGCGACCTTCGAACAGAACGGCCTCCCTGTCGCTGCGGCGATCGACGACAATCCAGGGAGTGCCTGGGCCGTCGATCCCGAATTTGGCAAGGATCATGCGGCGGTCTTTACGACCGCTGAGCCGTTTGGGTTCGAGCGAGGGACACTGGTGACGATCACGTTGAAGTTCAATGTCAACGTCCATCACTCCATTGGCCGACCAAGAGTGACAATTTCACAGCACACCGATCTGCCAGCGACCACGGGTGGAGCGTTTGACGAAGTGATTCAGGCAATTCTCGAACGACCGTTTGCTCAACTGACCGACGATCAGAAGACGAAGGTTTTGGATTGGTACAAATCGCGTGATGCGGGCTGGAAAAGCCTGGAAGATCGCCGAGCTGCGCATGCGGCTCTTGCACCGAAACCCCGGATTCAAAAAGTGCTGGTTGCGAGCGAGGGGTTGCCTCCCGTCACGCTGCACACACAGGCCGAAGCCGAATTCCTGAAAGAGACACACTTCCTCAGACGGGGCGAGCCGAACAATAAAGAATCGGTGGCAACACAAGGTTTCTTGCAGGTGCTGATGGCCAATCCGGACACGCCGCAACTGTTCCAGGCTCAGCCCCCCGCCGGATGGCGAACGTCGTATCAGCGAACATCGCTGACGAACTGGTTGATTGACCGTGAAGCGGGTGCGGGGAACCTGCTGGCTCGCGTGATCGTCAACCGGATCTGGCAGCATCATCTCGGTCGCGGCATTGTGGCGACCCCATCCGATTTTGGAACACGTGGCGAATTGCCAACTCATCCCGAGCTTCTGGATTGGCTGGCAGGGGAACTGGTCCGGCACCACTGGGAACTGAAGCCACTGCACCGGGCCATGTTGACGAGCAGTGTTTATCGGCAGAGCTGTGAAACTGATGAAGTTCGTGCGTCGATCGATCGCGAAAACAAGCGGCTGTGGCATCGACCACGTCGTCGGCTGGAAGCAGAAGTGATCCGTGACGCGATCCTGGCCGAGAGCGATCTGCTGGATGATCGACTGTATGGGCCAGGTCGGCTGGACGAAGGACATCGGCGTCGAAGTCTGTATTTCACCGTCAAGCGAAGTCAGTTGATGCCGTCGATGACAGTGTTTGATGCGCCTGATGGGACAACGCCTGTTGCGGATCGGCCTCAAACAACAATTGCACCTCAGGCCTTATTGTTGATGAACAATTCGCGCGTGAGAGAGGCGGCTCGACAGTTCGCCACTCGATTGTTGCCAATCGCAAAGGGATCACCCGAAAACGCCGTGCGGACTGGATATTTCGATGCCGTGTCGCGCCAGCCAACTTCGGACGAATTGACCAGTAGCGTGGCGTTTCTCGGACAGCAGAGGGAGTCGTATTCGACGGCTGACCCGAATGGCCGCTTGTTGGCGGCACTCGAAGACTTTTGCCAGGTTTTGTTTTGCTTGAATGAATTTGTCTATGTGGAGTGAGGTCTTGGTTCTACGAAACTCAGTGCTGTTTCTGTTTCGAAGAGATCGTCTGAACGCCGATCAGCCTGTGCCGCTGGCTTCAGGTGAAACTGAGAAATCGATGAAAATATGAGCTTCCCGGCTGTTTTGTTCTTGAATTCGAGAAAGAGGCTGCGTGACGTTCGTTTTTGGGGTAGAATGCCTGTGTTTGTCGTTCCGTTCAAACATTCTCATCCTTTCGTGAGCGATTGATTTCTATTGAGTTTTTACACCGTGAGAAAAAGGACTAAGCCGATGCAGGGACGCTCGACTCGGTTAACGCTGCAATTCGTCAGCGGGCTGTTTTTGGCTCTGTTGCTGATCGTTTTGCGCGACGATGTCGAGGGGCAAGAGATTCCCTCGGTTTTAAAACAGTCAGAGATCACCTCGCCGGAATCGCTTAAGAAAGAAAATACGTCGGGATCTGTCAAGAGTTCTCCGGAGGGTGCATTACCCCCAGCATCGGTGAAATACCTGCTGGATAAGAACGGAGATCCCGTTCCGGTACCCTACAGCGCGACACTGGAAGATTTTCTGAAATTTCTCGAAAAGCGAAATAAGCCAGTAATCGGACCGCAAGCCGCCTCGATTTCCAAGATCGAGATCGATGGAACTGCCGATGACGAGAGAGCCAATTTGAAAGTGGTGTTCACGATCCGCTTGCATGAGCCTGATCAGTTTGTGAGCGTACCTCTTTATTTAAACGAGGCCGTATTGAAGCAATGGTCATATACGGGTGATGGTGAGGACAGTCCGCCCGAGAAAAAGGACCCCGAACAGGGGTATGTCTGGTGGTTCAAGGGACGTGGGCCTCATACGCTTGAGCTATTGGTGAGTGTTCCGCTTAGAAAACAACTTCCGTCCCGACGCATGGTCTTATCGCTGCCACCGAGTCCATTCAGTCGAGCACAATTGACGCTGCCATATGCTTCCGTTGCGACGAAAGCGTTCCGGGAACAGACGTTTGTTGACGTGAAGTCTGTCGGCGAATCAAAGACGACGATCGAAGCGACCGATCTGGGAAGCCGGTTCGATCTGACCTGGAATCAGGCGATTGCCGTTCAACCCAACGAAGTTTCGCTGGAATCTCAAACGAATATTCGTGCTCAGATCGAGTCTGAAAGTGTCCTGCTACGAGCTGACCAACTCGTGAATTCGCTCCAGGGCCAGTTCGACAAGCTGACGGTTCGACTTCCGCCGGGTGCGGAATTAATCAAACTGGATGACTCAGAAAAACTGACTTACAAAATCGATCCAAAAACTCCTCAAGTCGTGGTCGTCTCGCTGAAAGAGAAAACGAACTCGGCACAACTGACATGGACCGTCCGTCTTCCGGTCAAATTCCGCACGCTGACTCTCGATGGGTTTCAACTTGAAGGAGCGAGGAAACAAGTCGGGCGAATTGGATTATCGATCGCCGATGGTCTTCGTTTTTTGGCAGAGCCAAACGATCCCAGCGTCCTTCGAATCAACGCGGGTGAATTTCCGGCGAACATGGGGCCGGTCAATCGGGCGTATCAGTTTCTTGGTCAGCCATTCAAACTCACGACCAAATTCGACGATGTGAAACCCTATTTCCAGGTCAAACCACAACTGACCTTAAAGGCATCGGCTTCGCAACTGGAACTCGACGGCACTTTCGAATACCGGGTTGACCGTGACAGTTTGAACGAGGTGGTCCTCACGTGGCCCGATCATAAAACCGAGGGATGGATCATTGACGGGGTGGATGAACCGGGTGTTGTCGAAAGTTACTCAACTGATGAAAAGGGTCAGATTACCGTCAGGTTGATCCAGAATCAGAAAGATCGATTCAATTTGCGATTTCGTGCGCGGCGCCCGATCAAAGCAAATGAAGACGTTGATTTCACGTTGCCTCGTCCAAAATCGGCATCACGACTTTCGGCAACGACCGTTATTGTCGCCAATGCTGACAATGTCGAGACCGAACTCACTCCGCGTGGCGAGACCTTCATGCGACCACTTCCGACATCGAATCTGGAATTGCCAGATTCGGTTCATTCCCGAAAGTTAACGGCCTATCGTGTGGATACGGACGAGCAATCGTTCAGCTTACGTGTGGCACCGCAACCACAGCGAATCCGCACAGAATCCCTGGTGGAAGCCCAATGGCAGGATAACCAGTTCCAGATTGTCCAGCATCTGATTTACGACGTTTCGTACGAGCGACTTTCTCAAATCCGAGTCACCATTCCGACCTCGCTTGATGCCGATCACGTTCGATATTTCACGAGTCGCGACCTGGAACTGACATCCGAATTGCTTTCCACGCCGCCGGGAGCACCTCGGCAGGTTCAGTTGAAATTAGGAGAAGGCCAACTTGGCCGCTTCGAGATTCAAGCCAGATATCTGGTCCCGTTCGCAAAAGATTCTGCATTCGAAACCGACGCGGACCTTTCGCTTCCCATTATCAATAGCTTGGACGAGCCTTTTTCAGAAACACGTGTGTCGCTCGTTCAACCCGAATGGTTCGACGCAGAGCCCATTTCATCGAGTACCTGGAAACCACAGTTTTCGCGGCAAGAGTCACGACTGTGGCTATCGACCGGAAGCCCGGTCTCCATTCCGCTGAAGCTGGTTCGTTCGACACACTCTACTGGCAGGGGAAGTGTCTCTCATGCGTTAATCGCAGTCCAGATCGACGGGACAGGGCAGGGAATTGTCAGGGCTCAGTTTCGAGTCACTTCTCGCTCGACAACGATTCCCATCGTTCTTCCACCGACTGCATCCCCCGCAAAGTTTTTCTGGGACGAGCAGCCCGTGCTGGCTCGTGATCTTGTTGAATCACCGGCCGAATCTCGCAAGTATGAGATTCAAGTTGCTGACGAAATTGAGAAGGGAGCTTCAACCGAACATTTGCTTACAATCGAATATCAAGATCGAATCAGTTCGCCATTAGGTTGGACCGAGAGACTTGAGTTACGCCCGCCGGAACTTCCCAAGTGTTTATGGTATGCGCAGGTGATCTGGCAGACGGGGTTACCGTCAGGCCAACATCTTTTCACCTATCCAACATCGGCAACACCGATGTTTCACTGGCAACGAACCGGGTTTATCTGGAGCCGCAAATCAGACCTCAGTTCTGACTACGTGCAGCAATGGGTAACACCTCGCTCGGTAAAAAGGCCTCCCGAATCGGACTTATTGGTTCCCGAGGCGACGACCAACAATTATATGTTCAGTCAATTTGGATCACCTCAGCCGCTAACGTTTCAGACGCTAAGCAGCCCGATGGTCTTGTTTTTCGGCGCCGGATTCTCGTTGGCTGTCGGCTTCGTCATGTTGAGACTCGTGGTCTTACGACATGTGATGACCTTGCTGTTAACGTCACTGATCGTTGCACTGATTGGACTATGGTATTCAGCACCACTGGAACTGCTGATCCAGCCAATGGTCGCGGGCCTGGTCTTTCCTGCGACTGCGGTCTTGCTCGATAGCTGGGTGCGAAATCGTAACGACAACGGAGTCTTGTCGTTTGAAGGGCAGGGGGATTTTCCGCCGATGCAGGCGTTTGGCAGCCACTATGGAGGACGGCTTGCCGATCCGAATGGGGTGACGGTTCATCGTCCCGGCAGCCGCGACAGCCGTTCAAACGTTCCCATCGAATCAGGAAGCGGCGTGTCATGAAGGTGATTTCCCGGCGTGTCGCGATCTGCGCGACAGGATTGATCGGACTGTTAGCAGTCGGGCTTTGGCTGGAACGCGCCTGCTCTGTTGAAGCGGTCGAACCGGGTCGCGCCGTGATCGAATTTGACCGAGCGGATATTCTTGAGGACCAGCCAGCAGCTTGGCCGAAGGAGGTCCAACGATGTGTTGATATCCCTCGCGAAGAATTTATTTCGTTAATCGAACAACTGAATTCGCGATCCCGCGGACCGCGTTCAGCGTGGTTGAAATCAGCCCATTATGAAGCAAGCTTGGTAAATGACACGCTACACGGCGGCCTGATGACCGCTTCGGTTCAGCGACTCGACGGTCCAGTTTCGTTGTTGGGACTGGGGTCATTTTCGTTTGCTATCCAGGAGTTGAAATGGCAGAATCGGCCCGCAATCTGGGGATCTTCGGCGGATGGTAGAGCCTGGGTACTAACCGACGGCGAAAACGATGAATTACTTGGGGAATGGACTTGTAAAGGAAGGGCATTTCCCGGTGGTATCGATTTTGATCTGCAGTTGCCCGAGGCCACAACATCCTTTCTGGATCTTCGCATCCCCCGTGGTTTTTCCGTTTATTCTCCCACTGCGGAAGTGACGATATTGTCTGATGCGCCCAACGAACCGACACAACTGTGGCGGATTCAGTGCGGTAGCGACCACCTTTGTCGCGTCACGTGTGTTGCTCGCGAGGGGATTGAAGATCGCCGATCAGCGCTTCTGGTCGAACACGACATGAATGTGATCGTCCGTGAAGAGGACCTGCGATTTCAACTGATTCTCAATCTTGAAGCACTGGAAGCTCCCGTACGGGACCTCACGTTACGAATCCCGGCGGGCCTCACAATCTATTCGGCAACCTATGGTGCGGACACTTCCGTTCCCATTCAGCGAAAGCCGGAATCAGATGGAAGATTGTCCATTCGCTTGCCTGGACCGTTAAGCGGACGGGGCCGACCTTTACGTATCGACGGCATCGCAACAAAAGAACCTGACAGGCCGGCGATTTCGCCCCAAGTCGTCGTAGAAAACAGCACGTTCATTGGGGGACGTCAGTCATTGACCGTTCAATCTCCGCTTCAGGTGAGGTCGATTCGTTCCAACGGATACCGTCAGTTGACGCCGCTTACGCCAACCCTCGACGGCGAAATGTTCACATTCCAGCAGCTAACCTCGGACGCACAATTAATTCTTGACGTTCATCGCCCGCCGGTATCGCTTTCGGGGCAATTACTCAGCCTGCTAATTGCGGATGAAGATTCGTGGATGCTCGACACCGAGATCATTTGGACTTCTCCCTCGGGAGGCGGGTTTCGCACGAGTTGCTTGTTTCCCGCTAACTGGGAAGTCACCGATGTCCAGATGGCAGGCAGAGCAAACGGCTTTCAAGAGTTGGAACCTCCCAACGGTGTCCAAAGGGGAGCGGAAACGGACAAGCTCAGTTGGGATGTGCAATCACAATCAGGTGGGCAGTCGCCGTCGGATGATCAAATGGTGCTGGCCATCGAATTTCTTGAAGCGATTCAGCCAGGACAAACGCGGGCCGTTCGTGTGATTGCTCGACGCAAACCGCCTGAACCTGGCCAGGCTGTTCCCATACCTCTGCCGCAGCTTCTGAACTGTGACACAACGGAAGTGACGTTCGGAATTCAGAACCCGGATTCAATGACCCCGGACCTGTCAGAAGAGACACGACTGGAGCGGATCGCGCACCCAACGACCGCCTCTTTTACGGCAACTCCAGATAACCATGAACGCAGGTGGTATCGCGGGGATTCATTGGACGGGTCGGCGACGTTCAAGCTAATTCCTCGACTTCCCCCGGTTGCAGTCCGAACAGAAACGGCGGTCGAAGCATTGCTGAGTGAATATCGAGTGAGATATTCGCTTCAGTATCAATCAAACGAGACGGTCGCGGATCGATTGCTGGTGTATTTGACCGAGCCAAACACGGATGTTCGCTGGACACTGAAAGGCCCACAGCCAATTGAACTGACGGCATCTCGACTGAAGAAATCGCAGCACCTGGAGTGGAACCTCTCGTCAAAGGGTGAGCTCTGGGAAATCAAGCTGCCGCGAGCGATCGAGCGAGAAGTCACCATCGAAGGAATCTCTACAAACCGCTGGTCGGTCGTAAGTCGTCCAGCACTAGCCTTTGTCCCTCAGGCGATTGACAAGCTGGCACAACTCAAATTGTCCCATCCCGACAACCTCGAATTGAATCTCGAAGTGGACGGACTGAAGCCGACCGGACAACGGATGTGTTGGTGGTATTCAACACCCGAGGGCGAATTCGAATTGGCAATCCGTAACCCCGAGCCATCTCGTGAATTTCCGCTGATGCTATCAATACAATTGAGCACGCTCATGTCTACCGACACGAGTGGATTTGATTTATATCGGGCACGTCTTCAACTGGAAAACGGATCGGCACAAGAAACATTACGGATCACGCTTGATCCGAAGGCGATCGTGCAGGATGCGATCGTCAACGGCGAATCTGTCGCGGTCAATCTCAGACGGGGTGCGTTCTCCATACCTGGATTGAATGCAACGCGACGGGATGTGGTTGAACTCGTCTATCGTGTTCCGACTCGCGGCAACGTCATTTACGAGAAGCGTCCAATTATTGTGCCTCAAGTCTCAGCTCAAGTACTGGGATTTTTTTGGGAGTTTGCCGTCCCACCTTCGTCGCGACTCTTCGCGGAACCCAAAGGGGCACGGCTGTCCGGTCCGCTCCCGTCACCGACATGGAATGAACGAATATTTGGCCCACTTGGCCGCACAGAGTCTGAACACATCTTCCAACCGTTACAGCTTGAAGCGTGGCGACAATTGTTCCAGCCTGATCCGCCGTACCTTTCAGCCGACAGCGGATTCGAACGCGCCTCCGAAGCTCCCGCAGAATGGCAGCGTCATCAGGCCACCTCACCCGAATTGCCTGCGGAGCTTTCCGTTGAGTTGTGGCATTCCTCACGAATCAAACTGCTGACATGGATCAGCTTCTGTTCTTGTTTGACGCTCGGGATTGGACTGAGAATGCTTGGTTGGCGTTATCGCGACCGCGTTGCAGCATATATTCTCGGGTTTTCACTTGCCGCTACATTTTCGGCTTCAGCTCCATTTGCTGGTTTTTTTGGCGGTGCGATCTCTGGAACTTTGATCGGGTTGTTGATCCCACGTCAGTTGCTCTTTCCATACGAAGCCACCAGAACAAAAACAACGAATCAACCTTTGCCCCTGCCGGCCACATTGACTGCGTCGCTGTTGGGGGTCCTGACATTTTCAGGCCTTTCGCCGATCCTATTTGGCAATGTTCTTGCACAAGAGCCGATTGTCGAACACGGCGGAGCCGCGAAATACCCAATGGTTTTCGTTCCTGTCGATAAAAACGGCCAACCGTCGACGACGCTTCCCTTGGTGTATGTTCCTAAGGATGCGCTGGCACGATGGAAAGGAATGGCCCGAGATTGGGGCGCGACGCCAAGTTACCTGCTCTCAAACGCTCGGTACGATCTTCAAGGAGCTGCCGACGGTCATTGGAATGTCGTGGCGAAATACCAGGTGCATTTACTCAAGTCGTCGTCATCAAGTGTCGTGGTCCCGATTACTCTTACCGACGTCAGCCTGCCGGATGCGGACTCTTGCCTCGTCAACGGCGTCCCACATCCGATCGGCGCGCTTCCGAACGGTACGGGATACTCGATCGAACTGGCATTCCCCCTTAATGCCAACGTTACAGATTCAACGAATGGTGCTGTCGCTTCATTCAATATTGAACTTCGACTTCGCAAACCCCGTTCAAGCGGTCGAGGGTTTGAACTTTCAATTCCGCCTGTTGCCAACAGTCATATTAACGTCGCGTTACCGGAAGCATTTCCGTTTGCAGAAATCCTGGGTGGCCGCGGTTTGACTGCGCGTGACAAGAACAACCGCATCATCGAAAGCGACTTGGGATCAACGAAGAACCTTGAGGTTCGATGGGGTCAATCCGCACCCCGTTTGAAACCGCAACAAGCATCCGCATCCCTGCTGCAGCATCTGGAGTTGCGACCGAACAGCGTTGAATTACGGTTCCACCTCAAAGCGATTCCCGAAGAAGGGAGCCTGGATTCAATAGAATTCAACATTCCGGACAATGCCGTTGTTCGAGGTGTACAATCGCGCGACGATGATTTATTGCGTAGCGATGTAGTCGTCATCAAAAGCGGTCAGCGCCGCTTACGACTGGTGTTCGAAAAGCCGAATCGCTCACCGTTTATAGTCGACGGAAGTCTGCTGCTGTTGCAGACGGATTCACTCGTCCAAACGCCTTTACCAAAGTTCGGGCTGGCCTCATCAGAAGGGATGCAATGGCGATATGATCACAATTGGTGGGGAGTTTCGGCTCACAATGATTATCGCGTTGAAGCATCCAACCTCGACCCCGAAAACGTCAACACGATTTCGGTTGATGCTTACCTACAGGCGTGGGAAGACTCGACAGACCCTCGCCATCCCGAAACAGGCATTCCCCGTCCGCCTCAATCGGCATTTGAGCTGCGAGAAGGAACAACACCTGTATTCGTACTGGTTCCGTATCAATCACGGCGTCGCACCTTCCAATGGAAACAGGTGGGCGCGATTGGCAAACGTCGGTTGGAATGGACGTTGACCGGAGAAATCGAAACCGTTCAATTATCAACGTATCAGACAGTCTTAAACGTCGATCGTCGATTGCGAATCGAGATGGTCTCGGTCATCGAAAACGGAGCCGAGCGACGGACTCGCTGGACGGAGTCACGAACCGACCCGTCGCGAGTTGTGGTATTTCTTAGTGATAAAACGCAGGGAAAGCAGACTATCACCCTGCGTGGAAGCCTGCCCCTAACATCCGGTATTGCCATCACGTTGCCATTCGTACGCCCTGAAGATTGCGACATCACGAATTCTCAGTTGGTTCTCACCCGAGACCCGGAAGTCGATGTCATCCTTACGGCACCGCGCGAATGGAAGCCCGAAATCGAAAATTCCAATACTGCGAAAACAGAACCTGATGGTCAGATTTTGGAGGGTTCCTTTCAGGTGAGTGATCCTGCCGCGCGTGGTACGATTCAAACGTCGTCCCGCCATTCCCGTTGTTCGACTCGTGCAGCGGCAATTCTTCGCCGAACAGAAGGTTCTGGCTGGAAGCTGATTTATCGGATGGAAATGATCCCCGAAGGAGACTCGCCACTGCGAATGGGATTGAACTTCCCTGCGTCATTTAATGAAACCGACAGTGTCTTTGTTGAGCGGGCCGAACCGGCATGGCATGATATTAACGAAGGCGTACGACAGCTTGATTTGCTTCTGAATCGCGGAGATGGCTCGGGAAGTGTGGTCGTGGAATTCGAATCCAGCCTCACAGAACCGAAGCAAGCTGAATGGGAATTGCCGTTTCCTGTCCCACTACATTCGAACGGCCTGGAAACGTTGCTTGTCATCGAGCCTGAAAACATTTGGTATCCGACCAATGGCCGAGACGTCCGCATTGCGGATCTACCCGATTGGTCAGCTAATTTTTACGAGAATCTTCCTGGGGGGAGTTCGGCGTTTCGTGTAGCCGGACCATCCGTCCGAATTCAACGTGACATGATGCCGCCGAATCTTCGAGAGCCATCACTCCGATTGCTAGACCAGCGAATGTGGTTTCATAACGATGGCCGTTGCACGGGGGTGTCGCAGGCTTATTTATCATCGGTCCGAGAAGATCTTGAATTCGACCTTCCACCGGGACTGAATGTCACGGCACTTTTTCTGGATGACTATCCGTTGCCCCTTGCAACGCCGACCGAAAGTCGATTGAAGATTCCAATGACTGACGCGGGAACCGAAGCCATTTTGACGATCGCATGGTCCGCAGATCCTGGCAATGCCAGCTTCGGACGACCAGTATCAAGTCAACTTTTGTGGCCACGCGATATTCGCGTCGAGCGAAATCTGATGACGATCGTGCCCGACAAACCGATGTCACTTTGGTGCCGGTCAGGCTTGGCCGAGAATAGTCAATTCGATCAGGGCTTGGACCGGTTAGAAGCATTACTCGATCGCCATCAGGCTCTTGGCTTAGAGACTCGCGGGGCTGTATCAAACCGCTGGTGGCTTCATCAATTACAAACGCGACTCTTGGCGCTCGTCCCACAAGAGATTGAACACCGAACGAAACAGTCTGACGCCAGGCTTCGACGTCGAGCCCAGATCGTGGAATCGCTCGATCAGCTGGAACCGGTTCCCGATGCGCCGTCAATCAGCTGGCATGCTCGATTACTGGAAGAACCGACGACCGATTTCGAAGGGACAGTCCGAGGATCAGGAGATCGTGAGGGAACAATTCGACTTTGGCGGTTTGATCGGCGATGGGTTCTTGGAGGTTGTTCAGCAATTCTTGCTTTGATTCTCATTCCACTTTTGCGTCGGATCATACGAGTGGAGTGGAGTGAATGGCTTCATCGACATGTTGCCGTTTCGTGGCTGATGCTAGCCACCTTCTGGTGGTTGTTTTTAACCCCCAGCGCACTGGGCACGATATTATTGATCGTCGCCCTGTTCCGCGCTTTGACTCAGTACAAACTTGCCAAGCCATCCGCCTGATCATTATTTCTGACTTCGAATTCAGGGTCCTGTGCCGCTGCATCGGAGTCTTAGGAGATGAGTGTCTTCTCCCTTCAAAGAGCACTGCGTGACAGCAGACGGTCATACAGTGGCATATTCATCAGATTGTTAGAAATCGATCGCGGGCGGTCACGTCCCACATCTCGATGACATTTCCTGCTTCAATGACATAAGCCTGCTTATGCAGAGCCGATGTTGGGCAGACGTGAATCGGAATGGCAAATAGCTCGTCCCCTGGTTGATATCGCCCGGCGAGCGGCGTCTGAAGCACAAGATGCTCTTCATTATGAAGGACCTGTTTGGCATCTGGAAGATCGGGAAACAATACCCTTTGCCCTTTTGGCGGGTCTGAAGCAACTGATTTATTCCCTAAGTCACAGGTCAATCGATCTGGTGTTGTACGACTGATTACTCTGGTTAGCATGGCGACCGCAGGCTCAAAATCCATGTCGGGAAACGCGGCCCCATAACCGGAATCGTGAAATACACACGTGCCGGGAGCCAGTTCAATCGACGCATCATCCAGATTTGCAAAAACCGGAAACGAACCCGTTCCGCCACAGACAATCGCTGGAACGGGCCAGCCATTGCGTACGAATTGATCTCGCAGTGAGGCGGCGACGTTCCAACCGGCCACGACCGCAGCAGTTCTCTCAGCTAGATTCGTCTGATGGTTCTGCCCGTCATACAGATGAAAACCGCCTGGCTGCAAACCTGGAAGTTCGACGATGCGTTGATAGAGTTTCGTCGCCATTTCCCCCGGCACGACTCCAGTCCGATGAAGTCCAGGATCGAGATCAAGCAGAACATGAATCGTTAATGATGCAGACGACATCGCAAGGCTTAGTTCGTCAATCATCTTTAGATCATCAGCTGTCACCGCCAGTTTTACATCGGGAAATTTCTGCAGAAATCGCCTTGCCCGGCCGATGTTTGGCCCCACGAGATTGTACGCAAGGAAGATATCCTTAACGCCACAATCGGCCAGCATCTCGGCTTCAGCAAACGTCGCACATTTATGCTTGGTAAGGCCCATGCCGAGCTCAATCTTCGTCACTGCAGGCATCTTGTGCGTCTTGCAGTGCGGCCGAAGTCGCGAAACATCTCCGGCCATGTCGATCATCCTTCTCAGGTTGCGAATCACGATTTCGCGATAAACGAGCAGAGCAGGGGAGTAAATCTGTGATGTATCTGAAATGGCGTATTGGGAATCCATACTGCTGTCTTACGCTTCCTTTTGTTAGGGATTTCTGTTTGCGACTGCTTGACCATCGCAGTCAAGCCATCTCGATAATATGAGGAACGAAGCCAGCTTGACGAGCTCGGGAGGATCTCGCATGTCGCCTCGTTCGGACTTAGGAAGAGGTCGCTTTAGCACGCGGAAGGCCAAAGTCATCAGCAGTACACCTCTGCTTCATCAAGACAACCGTTTCAGTTTCGAGACGCGCCCCGTCCCCACCCACTCTGCAACAAAAATACTGCCATCCTGGCCAAAACAGGCGTCGTGCGGATGAACAAACTTTCCATCCTGCCACTTCGACTTGTCGCCGCGAATGGTGAATTTGTCCGATGTCACACGAGCGACATCGTCGCCGAGGCGCGCGACGATGTCGTTCTTTTCATTCAATAATGTGACTCGCGCGTGCAGCTCGGGAACGACCATCAGATTCTTCCATGTCTCAACGTTGGCAGGTAGCCCGTAGCCCTTCAGTGTCTCGATATATACACCTTCCATCGTGAAATACTGGAGCGTGTGATGTGCACGGTCGCAGACGACGATCGACGGCACCCGCCCCGCTCGCTTATCTACCCAAACGCCGTGAGGAGTCGCGAACTTTCCTTCACCCGGTCCGACACCGCCAAAGCAGCTGACCCACTTGCCATTCTTGTCATAGCGGTGCACATAAGAAGCGCCATAACCGTCGATCAGCAGGAACCCGCCGTCATCGAGAAACGCAAAATTCGTCGGCAGAAACCGGTCGGAACCCCAGACCTTCGTCGGTTCAGGTCGATCTTCAGGACGAGTATTCTCGCCTAGCGCATAGACGCCTGATTCCATCGGTGCATATTGCTGCCAGACAATCCCACCCTTGAGATCCATCTTGGCGAAGGTCTTCAGGTGCTGGTACGCACAGACGTACAAGAACTCTTGGCTGCCTTCCTCGCGAATCTCGATCCCGTGACCGCCCCCTTGAAATTGGGCACCGAACGAGCGGATATATTTCCCCTCGGAATCGAATACGAAGATCGACGGATGGTCTTTCAGATCGGCTCGCCCCTCGTGGATAACATAGAGGTTTCCCGACTTATCGACGGCAACATTATGAGTCGTCTGCCACGTATACTTGTCGGGCAACTGAGGCCATTCGTGCTGAACTTCATATTGGTACTCTCCTTCGCCAACGATTAACGGCTTGTCAGTTTTCGCGGCAGTGAGAATCATCGGTGCTTCAATGACGGCCGCAATACCTGCTGCTGCCGTGGACAGAAATTGACGACGAGAAACGGAATTTGATGGTGAAGGCATCGAGCGGCTCCTTGTTGGGACGAACAACCCTTGGCGTTTGCGAAAATGATGAGACGATGATTCAATCGGGACGAAAAACAGGCTACTTCGACGGTGGTTGACTCGAAAGCTGTACCAAGGCTTCAAGCACCCGACTTTGCTGAATCTCAGATAACTTCAAATAGCGATGTCGCCCTTCTGCTGCCGGGGTAAACTTGGTAAAACCATCCGCTTCAACCTCAATATTTCCTGAAAGTGAAAGATCGAAATAGCCTCGTTCGGGATGAACTGCATAAAGCACACTGGTCAAGTCCCACGTTGGACGGTTGTGCGGCGGTGGTTCATAACGGCGATAGGATTCGGCGACCGGATGATCCGCGACATAGCCGTAGTCTTTCACAATACTCTCTGCCGGATAGGCCAGAGCGATGCCGATTTCGAATCCGCTCCAGACCACGGGTGTCGGCCATTCTTCGGACAACTTTTTGCAATTGGCAATGTCCTGGACAACGTTGTATTCACAGTAATGAGGGTTTCGATTAATTGGGGTAAAGGCCCCCGCCATCACGGAAAGGATTTTGACTTTTTTGCGGATCAGATCTATTCCCGAAAGGGGCGAAGCGTCGTCCGGCTTCGAATCAAGCAGCCGTGCAAGGTTGGTCGAAAATCCAACCTGGGCAATACTGACTGACCCATCCGGCTCAGCCGCCAAGAGCATTCGAAGCAATGCAACCGCTTCCGGTGCGTCACGATTACTGAGAAGATCATGAGGATACCGAAACCGCGATCTCCCGTCTTCGATCACCATCTCGGCTGCCATCGGCAGAAACTTACCCGGTTCGGGAGTTTTACCAGGTCGAACAACGCCAATAGGTGTCTCGCCGCGAAGGTAGAACGTATTTATGGCGTCGACAAACGGTCCGGCCAGATCACTGTCCTTGGTAATTGTCACCCCTAACAAACGACACGCACTACGAGCCTGCAGGGAATGGATCATTCCCAAGGCCAGAACGTCGTCGACGTCATTGCCAATATCCGTATCGAAGATAAGTCGAACGGGTTCCGCTGCGTGGCAAACTGCCGGTTGCATCGTGATTACCGTAATTAAAAGCAAAGAAAAACAGGGCAAGCGGATCGCCATGAGTCTACGTTCCTCCATTGCGTCGAGTCGTTAAAGTCCACCAATTCCAAGCCAGAATGTTACGGAACGCGAAGAACTGCAAGTGAGACGCCAATTTTGTCGATGAAACCTCAGAAAAGCCTGAAGACATTTTCAGGCAAAAAGTCGTTAAAATCCTGGCAGAATCGGTTAAAATCGAAAAGGAGGAAGAACGAGCTTGACTTCTAACGAGAACAAAGTCGTTTTCTGTTTAAGCCAACAGTTTGTGAGAACGCATGAGCCGCTGTAAAGCGTTATTTCGTGAATTGGTTTCGCGGGCGAGAGTATTTAGGCGATTACTTTTCAAACATATCGATTAGGGATGGTTCAACCATGTATGCATTCTGGTCTCATCGTTTTTTGTTGGTATCGCTGGCAACGATTGTGGTCGCAGCACCAGTTCGTGCGTCCGGCCAATCGCGCAGCATGATGATGAATCAGGCGCGGCAGAATTATCAGCAACAAATGAAGATGCAGGCTGAAGAACAAAAGGCTATGGAACTTGCTGCCCAGCAAGTTGCCGCCGCTGAAGCAGCTGAACAAAAGCGTAAAAGAGATAATCACGCCAAAGCCAATCGAGCACGGCAGGAAAAAGAAGCCAAGCGGCGCGAAGCGGCAATCGCAAGAATGAAATCAGAAAACTCTGGGAAGGAAACCGCGAGTGCGACGAAGGGATCGGCAAACGCCACCAAGCCGACTTCGGACAAAAATCCAAAATAAAAGTCGGCGTTGCAACTCGTTCAGAAGGGAATTTTTCAAAACCCCGCGTTAGAATTCCCGGCGTGGATTCTCTGTGAATTCGCCCGAGTTTCCTCTTTTTTGTCTCAACGAATGGGCCTCCTGTTTCTCGCGATTAGTCCTTAACTTCTAAGGACAATTGTTGATGGGAGACCACGCGAGCGATCCATGGTTTTGTCGATCATCATTCCGGTCTTCAACGAGGCCGAAAGTTTGGTCGAACTTCATTCGCAAATCGTTCGCGTAGCGTCAGAACAAACCCTCGATCTGGAAGTGATTTTCATTGACGATGGCTCCCGTGACGGGTCATGGCAAGAAATTCAAAAACTGGTCGCGTTCGATGAACGTGTCCGTGGCCTGCGATTACGCCGAAATTTTGGCAAGGCAGCAGCCCTGACGGCGGGAATGGCTGCGGCAAAGGGTTACACCATTTGCATGCTGGACGCCGATTTGCAGGATGACCCTTCCGAAATCCCTCGATTTACCGCCAAACTTAACGAAGGCTTCGACGTCGTCAATGGCTGGAAATTGAAACGTCTTGACCCTTGGCATAAGGTCTACCCGAGCAAAGTCTTCAACTGGCTCGTTGGTCGATTGACCGGCCTGAAACTGAACGACCACAACTGTGGCATGAAGATGTTTAAGGCCGAAGTTAGCCAAGAAATTCGAATCTATGGCGAGCTGCACAGGTTCATCCCAGTGCTTGCTCATGCACGAGGGTTTCAAGTCACCGAGATTGGCATAAACCACCGCGTTCGCCAGCACGGGCATTCAAAATACGGCGTACGCCGGTTCCTGCGTGGGTCTCTCGACCTGATGACCGTCGCATTTCTGACAGGGTACGGACAGAGACCCCAGCACATGCTTGGTGCGATCGGACTGATTTCATTCGGAATGGGTATTTCCGGACTCGGTTATCTTGCGCTGACATGGCTGTTGATGAATATCTTCTCCGTTTGGCCTCCTGAGCCGATCGGTAATCGTCCACTGCTGGCGTACTCCATCGCCTTGACGATTCTCGGTGCGCAAGCAATTTCTTTAGGACTGCTGGCGGAACTGATCGTGCATTACACCAGTCGGCCGAGCGACACTTACAGCGTGGCAGAAGAAGCTGTCAGAAAAGATGATCAATAAATCCGGTCGGATGGGTTCGCACTTCACGAGTGACCTCTGTATTTTACTGGCTGGATAACTCCCGGACCGTGAAATCACACACGAAAAATGGTACTGAGGGCGCTCGTTTCGCCTGAAGTTGCTGTTAATCACACCGGAGCTGGGCTGGTAAGAGCGGACAACTTCGATCCATTAAGGAACTGCAACATGTCTCAACAGTTTAATCGACGTCATTTCTTGCAAGCGGGTGCTGCTGGACTGGCAGCTGTGGCAGCGTCGCGCCTGTCATTTTCTGACGACGGTAATGACCCGTATCTCGGTTTGAAAATGGGCCTCCAAAGTTATTCGCTTCGCGAATTCAAGGTTGACGAAGCACTGGAACAAACGAAAACATTGGGCCTGAAATACTGGGAAGCATTCCCCGGTCACCTTCCGATGGGAAGCGTCCCCAAGCACATCGAAACCCAGAAAGAACTGCTGTCAAAGGCCGGCGTAACACTGTTTTCCTACGGAGTTCTTCCGTTTGACACAAACGAAAATGCCGCTCGTGAACGATTCGATTACGCCAAAGCCATGGGGATCAAGTCACTGAGTGCCGACCCGAATCCCGATAAAGCGACGTTTGATTTGCTCGACAAATTGGTCGCCGAATATGACATCGCGATCGCGATCCACAATCACGGCCCCGGTCACCGCTACAACAAAATCAGCGACGTCGAGAATGTCGTGAAAGATCGACATCCAAAGATCGGTGCCTGCGTCGATACCGGACATTACCTTCGCAGCGACGAAAATCCAGTCGAAGCGGTGCAACGGCTTGGCAAGCGAGTCTTCGGTGTCCACCTGAAGGACGTTAAATCGCTTCCCAGCGGTCAGAAGCAATTCAAGATCGCAGGCGAAGGGGACCTGAAGGTCACGGAACTGCTGAAAGCTCTTAAAGCTCTCAAGTACGAATACTGCGTGGCGGTCGAATACGAAGAAAACGCCAAGAACCCGCTTCCAGACATCGAAGCCTGTTTGAAGCATGTTCGTGAATGTGCATTGAAGGTCGTCTGAGATCGCTCCAAAGTAATAAGAGCCTCGATAATGAAGGCCACTGGCGGCTGCTTTGAGCCGCCAGTGGCTTCTTGTTTCATCCCCGGAAAGCCGGAGGACTCGCGAGCGAGGACGCACTCCAGTGGCACACCCGGCAGTTAAAACTTGGGGTACCACGGTTTTGGATTCTTCGACAAGGCCGTGTCTTCATGGCTCGACAACGGCTCCGAAGAGCACGGCCTTACCGAAGACGGTAAAACCGTGGCACCCATTTCGCAAGGGTCCGTAACTGCGTAACAAAACTGTTGCAGACCCTTGTTCGATTAGAGGCCGACTTCCTTTGCCTGGACCCCCGGCTGGTAATGGGAATAAACGAAGACAGGAATCTTCAGCTCGCCCAAATGGCTCTTGATTAATGGAAAGACTTCTTCCCATTCTAAGCCCCCCACACCGGTCGCCAAGCGGGGGAGTGCCAGACTTTTCACTTCACCCGTTTCCAGTTCGTGCTGAAGTCGACGCAGGCAGTGATTGACATTAGCGGTCGTGGCCCGGCCTGGTTTCGATCCGTGATTGTGATCACCATCCTGAGTCAACAGGCAAAAGACTTGTGCATTGAAACCACCCCAGAACCAGATTTCTCCGGCTTTAGGATGTGCCTGATTTGCATAGTGCCGAAAGTCTTTGGCCATTGATGGCCACTTCTCTCTTAAATGAAGGGCCAACCCGTGATCGAAATGATCATTCGGAGCAATTCCGTGGGCAATGGCTTGAGCTTTCGTCAGCAGAATGTCACCTGAGACTTCGTGAATCATCGTCTTCTCTGGCTTTCAATACGTGGTCGATTTCTGTCGTCAATTTTCGCCCTGCGAATTTCAATTCACACGTCGCAGGTTCCGTTCCAATCGACCGAAATGCCTGAAGAAAACGGTTGCGCGATTCACTAGGCAAGAAATCAGCGACGATCGGTGGTTAATTTCTTGCCATCTGGCTGAATTTTGACAGTTGATCTGCGGTACTGATTTATCGTTATTGAAATGGGACTTATGGGACTTATGGGACCAATGGGACCAATGGGACCATATGAGCATGGATTTCTGGCGCGTGTTTTTCAGCCATTCATGACGTTAGTGCGGCATCGTCTTGGCAAGTGCCACCAGTTGGTCGAGAGCACGTCCCCAGCCGTCGTGAAACCCCATTTTTTCGTGCTTCTCTTTTCCTGCGACATCGCTGTGAAGGACTTTGGCGGTGTACCCCGTCAAGTCACCTTCCGGAGTGAAGCTGATCATCGCTGTGAAGACAAAAGGCATCTTTGACGTATCGCGAGGCCGAAAACCTGGTTCCATCGCGCCAGTCCAGACGAGCTTTCGATTTTCAATCAGTTCCAGATAACAGCCGACGTTCGGAAATTCATCCCCGTCCGGCGAACGCATCACGGTCCGGAACATCCCTCCCGGTTTCAGATCGACCTCACAATCGATGGTCTTCCACGGAGCGGGGGTAAACCACTTCTTGATGTACTCGGGCTTAGTCCATGCGGCCCAAACAAGTTCGGGCCGAACATCGATGAGTCGTTCAAACACCAGATCGAGTTCAGGGTTCAGGCTCTCATAGGAAATTGTTTTCTCAGTCGTAGCGGCAGTTGTCATCACGTCCTCGGTTTGCGTTTTGGTGGTGAGACGCTGATTTTGCTGGTCATTTTCTGACGGATTGCTGCAAGCCACGATGCCAAACTCGTCTCCGGCATCAAGTATCTTCAGCAAGGTTTTACGAAAAGTGTCATTCATCCCACCTAATTTCAGCTGTCTTTCCGCAAGTTCTATCCAAGCGAGATTCAGTTTCGATTGATCAATGTTACGATCTCGCTCGTTTTTTCGCCTGCGTTCGGCGATTGCCTCCGCCAGTTGCGGGAAAACGGCAAAATCGCCTTTCAACACATCTTTGGCATGCGCATTCAACGCAGCAGCGCAGTGATCCATTTGCGCCATCTGAATGTCACGAGTATCCGTCGGCTTCGATTTGATAAATTCGAAACCGGGATCACGGATCGCCATCAAATCACCAAATGCGTAGCTTTGTTCTTTCATCAGCGTTCGGTCAACGCTCGCCAACCGGATATCGATTCCAAACCCATAATTGATCCCTTCAACACCGACCCATGTCACTCCGTTGCTGAAGCCGACCAAAAACGGATTCACGTATTTTCCCTCGGGAGACGGCACTTCGTCGAAGCCGTACTCTCCAAGAAATTGGAATGCAATGATTGCATAATCGCGAAACTGAGTTTTGTCCATTTCTTTCCCCAACGACCAATTTATCGTTGCGGAATGATGACAGATCTGCGGCGACTGCCACAGCCTATCTGTATAAATTCAATTAGCGCGATCGCGTCACCAGTTGTTTGCTCAAAACCAAAACCCACTGAGTGACCTAAGACGGTCATTCAGTGACTCCATTTGATATCGAAGAACGGTTTTCCGACAAAAGCTCTTACAACGGCAATCTACGCGGCAACGGTATCCAGCGCGCCGGGAGCAACGGGCGGAGCCACTGCGACTTCTGCTGCGACAACTTCCGTAATCAATGCCGCATAGTCAACGGCACCTGGGCTTTTCGGAGCGTAGTCGAAAATCGACTGACCGAAACTGGGGGCTTCCGCCAGCTTGATGTTTCTTCGAATGCGACTGTCAAAGATCCTGGCGTTCTTCCAGGGTGCTCGCGGGTCGCTTTGCTCAAGGAAATGCATCAGGTCGTCGGTAATATCCGCAGCCAGTCGCGTCGACGTTTCATAAAGGCAGAGGACGATTCCGCTGACCGACAGATCGCGGTTCAATCGCCGTTTGACCAGTGCCGTTGTCTCAAATAATTTCGACAAACCTTGCAGCGCCAGAAAGTGCGGCTGAAGCGGGATAAAAACTTCTTTTGCCGCCGTGAGTGCATTGATCGTCAAAACGCCCAATGAAGGTGGGCAATCCATCACAATGTAGTCCAGCGGTTGTTGCTGGCAAAGCCGATCAATCGCTCCACGCAGGATCATTTCCCGCCCTGGAGTGTCAGCCAGCTCGACTTCGGTTGCGGCGAGATCCAGGTCCGATGGGACAACCCACAGGTTATCTACCGCCAGTTGTTTCACTTCTGCAAGCGTTTTCTTACCAGAAAAAACGTCGTAAACCGTTGGTGTTTGGCCGAATGCGTCAACACCCAAATGCAGCGAAGCATGTCCCTGCGGATCGAGATCGATCAGGCAGACACGTCGTCCAAGCTTCGCAAGCCCGGCAGCGAGGTTCACACTGGTGGTCGTTTTACCAACGCCACCTTTCTGGTTCATCACACAAATGCTACGCATCGGGCGTCCTTTCCCGGATAGTCTAAAACTCTTGGCATCCTCAGTTTAGTCGACCCGCCGAAACTCGGAAAGACGGCTTTGCCCGGGATTATTTGATAGCCCGAAGCGCAATCGAGGGGATTGGCCTGCCCCGTGCTTATGGTAATACCTTCAGCCCCGACAGTGTCCGTTGCAGCTTGACCACACCGATCTCGGAAACCTTAGACCCTGTGGTATCCACTCTTTTCAACGATTTCGCGTCCTGAATTGCTTTTCCGATCGCATCTAAACCGGAATCTGTGATCTCTGTATTATTCAGCCGGATCTCAGTCAAGTTGGAAAAATATTTCACTCGTTGCAAAAGCCGTTTCAAATCGGTATCCGTGCAACGACTCCCCGCAAGATCGACAACGATCCCTCCGTCGTCGTTCTGAGTCACCGAGCCACCAACATTCCGCGCAATCGCAACTGCTGATCCCCGTTGGAATTGCGAATAATTCATATCGAGCCCAATCGCTGCGGCAACCGTGGCGATGGCCCAGGTGATTCCCCAACTTCGCTTTCTTTGCGGTGATGTTTCGCAACGAAGAATCAACAATAGGAACAGTGTCGACGCGGCGGCGATCAAAGCCAGCCAGGCTGCGTCCATTTGCACACGTCCCCGCAGCAGCTTGGCACCCAGCAGCGCCATCATAACCCCCGCCAGCAACGTCAGATTCACAATCGTGACCCAGCCAAGCGGTCCCGAAAACAGTTTTCGTCGGGTCGACGACATCGCCTCGGAGGTCTTCGTAAATGTCACCGCAAAGACGACCAACACCCCGACGATCAATCCTTCATAAACGTCGGCTCCAGTCTTGATGATCTTGGCCACACCATCAATCACGACGCGTAAGAATAAGGCTCCCAACAAAGTACCTTGAATTGTCCCAAGCCCCCCTTGCAGACTGCATCCACCCACAACCGAAGCTGCGATCGCGTTCAATTCATAGCCGCGAGCTAATGTCTGAGGGTCAGCCACACTAAGCTGACTGACGTACAGCACCCCGGCCACAGAAGACAGAAATGAACTGATGCAGTACGCCAGCCATTTCATGCGATTGGTCTGAATACCGCTGAGCCGAGCCGCCTGTTCATTACCCCCCAACGCGTAAAGGTGTCGTCCGGTGACGGTTTTACTCAGTAATAACCAGAGAATCACCGCGAAAATCGCCACAAGAATCGTCAGGTTCCAAACGGTTCCCGACATCGCTCCCGACAATTCACGAAACGACTTGTCAGCGATATTAATCTGAGTTCGCGCACCACCAAGCATCGACTGAGTTACATTCTCGACAATCGCACGGCTGAGGCTCCGCAGGCCAACCAGCGTCCCCAGCGTGGCAACGAACGGAGGCAGACCGACCTCGGTAATCAGCCACGCATGCAGACTGCCAATCAGCACCCCGATGATCAACGTTCCGACAATCGATGCAATAATGACCCACGTCCCGACCGGCAGCGACTGATTGACCGCTTCCGGTGCG
The DNA here is from genome assembly GCA_903904835.1 of uncultured Schlesneria sp. Lineage (GTDB taxonomy): Bacteria > Planctomycetota > Planctomycetia > Planctomycetales > Planctomycetaceae > Schlesneria. The sequence goes on from CAIVEI010000026.1 coordinate 27,397, forward strand.
AGCAGCACCATGAATGTCGCACAGATTGACGCACTGAACGCGATCACCGATCCAGCGGAAAGGTCGATCCCCCCGGCGATGATCACGACTGCGGCACCTAATGCGATCAACGACAACATCGTCGTCTGACGCAAAAGATCGACGATACTGACGTCCCATTTTGTGACGTAGTTGTGATGTTCATCCAGAAGAGTTGTACAGAACAGTACAAAAAATATGGCAGCAATCAGACCCAACTGATGCCGTCCCGCGTCTGAAGTTGCGGCGAACCGCCGCAACCCTATGACACCGACGGACGCCATGATCATGACGACCAGCGTAGCGACTACAGACGAACCCATAATATTCAGGAACCTGTCAGACCGTATTTCTTAAGCCACAACTGGAATTGATCCAGCGTCAGGAATTCCACGCCCGTAAAATCACTCGGTTTCAGCGGTGAGTCCGCCGAGGGAACGACGACTTTCAGGCCGGTATCAAACAGGTCTCCATCGGGCTTTCCATAGTTGGGAAGCATCTTTTCCAGGACATCCTTCTGGTCACGAACCAGTGCGTCGAGCATTCTGATCCCTTCATAACCCATCGCAAACGGATTCTGAACCACCATCGCATCAATACTACCTTCACCCAATGCAGTAATTGCAGTTGGCTCGGCATCAAACACCACGATCGTGAAATCTTTACGACGGTTTGCTTCTTTCACGACGTCCACAATGGCGGGGGCGTTGTACGACCAAATCCCGACCAGGACGCTAAGGTTCGGATGATTTCGAATGGCATTTCGAACGTTATCGCGAGCCTTCGTCTTGTCGTTTTCGTCGGTCATCGTATCCTTGTCGATAAACTTTTCGCCCGCCCCCTGACCAAACCCGCCGATTCGCTCAATCGCGTTCTGGGCACCTTTCAGACCGACAAACGTGACGTATTCGCCCCCTTGGGGCTTTAGTTCCTTCGCACATTGCCCCAGAACCTTTCCACCCGCCAGGTTGTCTGTCCCAATGAACGCATGACGTGCATCGCCGAACTGACTTCGATCAACGTCGGAATCGATCGTCAGGATCTTGATCCCCTTCTTCTGCATTGAACGTAATTCATCGGCAATCGCCACGTTCTTTGCATCGATCGCCGAAACGCCGACCCCTGCAATGTCACTTTGAGTCCCATACTGCTGCAGCTTGGCAAGCTGTCCTTGAGCCGTTCCGTCATTAACGTCCAGCACCGCATCCAGCCCAACTTCATTCAGCTTGAGTTCGCTCTTGGCCGCAAGCAGCCCTTCGCGACAGGCGTCCCAGAACGGTGAATCACCATTCGTCAGAATAATCAATCGCTTTAAACCAGCAGTCCCGCCAGTCGAACTATGTGCCTGAGGCGTTTTACCCGAATGGGCGGCAGCCTCCATCGACGTTGATGTCGTTTTGGTTTTTGGAACGTTTGGTTCACATCCACCAACAAGAAAAATGGAACTAACGATCCAACAAAAATACGACAATCTGCGCAACAGAATCATGGAGCGAGCCTTATGAAGAAGTATGAAAAACAAAGATTTGAGGACTCGCACGATACACAGCACGCAAAGGCACGGTCAAGCACGGCGACGCCAAGTCACGTGGCGCCACAAAGGATTTTTTTCGAGAAAACAAGGGACGTAGCGAAACGAGGGTATGACCGTTTTTAGGTGAGACAACGGCCTTCAGGGTCACAAACGCTTCCAGCCTCTTTCATCACCCACGTTTCCAAAAAAACGTCAACGACTCCCTGAGGGCAATGCGAAAGCGAAGGAAATTTGCCGCAGATGAACACAGATCCGCACCGATAAATTCAGACGAGAAATATTTCAGACGAGAAAAATCCATTGAAACGAGTTTTTCTACGATTTCACCTCGGATTTATTCCTCCTTCGATTTGTGGTTCTGTGGATCTGCGGCTTCATTCTCTTTGAAAAGATTTCTATTCAAGGAAGCTAAGCTTCTGTATAAGAAGCTTAGCTTCCGTATAACCGGCATCAAAGCCGTGACAGCAACTCGGCTTTCTTCGTCGCGAACTCAGAATCCGTGATTGCGCCACTAGACTTCAACGCCGCCAACCGTTCGATGGCCGCAAAAATATCGGATTCGGCAGTCGATCCGTTTGCCGACGCGGATGCAACCGGCGCCAGGACCGGTGTTCCGTTCTTCATCACGACAGGAAGACTCGCCAGATTCACAGTCCCAAACTGGCTGCTCAACGTGATCGAGCTGCCCGCCCCCTGCTGTTGCGAGAACCCGCCGATCTGATGATCTTGAGTGTCATAAACCCAAACCTCGCCCCCGGAATCGACCGCCAGACGACGAGCGTTCGCAAAGTAGGCATAACGCATATTGTTCTGACTGCCGGATGCGTTCGGTGACCCCAGTTCAGCAGGCCACCAGTTCGCGTGGGGATCAGGAACAAACAGGTTCGACGAACCGAAACCACCGCCGGTCGTCTGATTCTGATAGTCGCTGCCACCCTGGCTTTGTGACTGAAAACTTCCCGACTGTAGCAGCCCAGGCTGATTGGCCAGTACATTGGAGATTTCAGAACACAGCGAATCAACGCGGCCTTTGAGATTGTTATTAAACATATCTCCCAGCATGGTCATGCCACCACGCATCCACTGGCCGGAACCACCAAACTCCGAATGGCTGAACTGAGCCATCGAGCCATTTCCATTCAACACGGCCCAAAACATTTGAGTGACCGCGTCCTGACTGAAACCATGTCGTTGAGCAAGGTCGTTAACGAGACTTTGCCCTTCAGGCGTTAACTGTGTCATAACAAATCAATCGAATTCGCAAATGAGGAAAGAAACATGGAAAACAGTCGGAATTCGAGCGCGAATTCTGCCAGACATCTGGCGAGACGTATTGTATCTGCGGACATACGCAGAATCCATATTTAATTCACTTCTTTTTTGAACTTATTTGATCGGTTCGACGCGTCGGCGGAATTTCGACCGTTCTCCAGATCAAATGGGCCATCCAAGCCATTTCCCGTCCGCCAATTAGTCTCATTGGGCGTTATGATTTCTCAAGATACCGTGGATTGGGGTCGACGAATGTAGTAAGCTTGATGTGTTAGCAGAAGCGTGTGAATTCCAGGAAACTGACAAGATGCGATTGTTTGCGGGTTCAGGCCGTCGATTTTGTGACCAGGTGTCTCGGCGGTCCTTTTTGCAGATCGGATCGTTAGCGGTTGGTGGATTGTCGTTGCCACAACTGCTTCAGGCTGACCAGAAGCAAGCTAAGGGAAACTCCCACAAAGCTGTGATCATGGTTTACCTGTCCGGCGGGCTGTCACACCAGGACTCGTTCGATCTCAAGCCTGCGGCTCCTGCCGAAATTCGCGGTGAATTCTCACCAATTCCTTCGTCAGTCCCTGGATTTGACGTTTGCGAACTGTTGCCAAAGCTTGCCGGTTTCATGGATCGCTGTGCCGTCATTCGATCCGTCGTTGGCCAACGGGATGAACATTCGAGCTTCCAGAGTCTGACCGGTTATACGATGGGTGAAACCCAGCAGAACCGGTATCCGAATTTCGGCTCGATAGTGGCCAAAGTTCAGGGACCGACCAATCCGATCGTGCCACCGTTTGTCGATCTTTTCCCAACAATGCAGCACCGACCCTACAACAGTACCGGGGCAGGGTATCTGGGAAGTCCATATCAGCAGATGCGGGCCGACGGCGAAGATCTTGCCAGCATGAAGCTGAGGTATATCGAATCGGTTCAGTTTGCTAACCGGCAGAAATTGCTCGAAGGACTCGATGCGTTCCGCCATGCTGCCGACCGAAGTGGAATGAACGACCTTGACCAAAGTTATCGTCGTGCGTTTGAAGTGCTGACCTCGTCGAAATTGCTCGAAGCGATCGATGTCGAAAAGGAAGACCCACGTGTCCGTGCCCGCTATGCATTGGGTTCTTCAAAGCATCAGGGGGATGGTGCTCCACTTTGGAACGACCAACTTCTGATCGCACGTCGCTTGATCGAAGCGGGTGTGCGCGTCGTCACAGTTGCCTATGGATTCTGGGATACTCACGGCAATAATTTTGGACACTTGAAGAATAACCTGCCCGTCGTTGATGCAGGTCTTTCGGCATTGGTCGAAGATATCCATCAACGCGGATTGGCCGATGATGTCAGCCTGGTTGTCTGGGGCGAGTTCGGTCGGACACCAAAAATCAACAAAGACGCAGGTCGCGACCACTGGGCTCCGGTGCAGGCGGCACTCCTTTCCGGCGGCGGAATGCAAATGGGTCAGGTGATCGGCTCGACAGACAAGACCGGTGGATATGCCGAATCCCGTCCCGTTCATTATCGCGATGTCCTGGCAACGATCTACCACAACCTGGGGATTGACCCCCATCAGTTTGTGCGAGACATCAATGAACGCCCCGTGCAGATTCTGCCAGAGGATGCTCGACCAATCCGCGAACTGATCTGAGGCTGGCAAGGAGGGCGATGGATGTTCAGCTTGCGATCCTCAGGAGTTTCATTGTGCGATGGAATTTCCCGTCGCGAACTGATGCGAATCGGCGGGCTTGGTGCTTGTGGATTGTCACTGAGTCATCTCTTGAAACCCCAATCGGCGCGAGCGGTCGAGTCATCCCTTAACGCCATCATCAGACCATCGACAGGAAAGGCGAAATCGTGCATCGTCCTCTTCCTGATGGGTGGGCCGCCCCAACATTCGACATGGGACCCAAAGCCGGACGCACCGAGCGAAGTGCGTGGCCAGATCGGTTCCATCGCCACAACGATTCCTAACGTACGCTTTAGCGAATTGATGCCGAAACTTGCGTTGCGAGCCGACAAGCTGGCCGTCTTGCGGGCCGTCTCAACCAACGACAACGCTCATTCGTCAAGCGGTTATTACATGCTGACCGGTCGACCACATGCGCCGATGAACGCCGAAAACGCGAATCCGGGACCGCCGAACGATTGGCCGAATTGGGGTGCCGTCCTGCAGCGACTGTCACCCCCTGCCAGAGACCTGCCGACATCGGTTCGTTTGCCGAATCACATTTTTAATACCGACGGTTCGACCTGGCCGGGACAGGATGGAGGAATGCTCGGCCACGTTGCCGACCCCTGGTTGTTTCGATGTACTCCCGCTTCGCCCGATTACCGGATCACTGAGTTCCAGCTACCAACCGATGTTTCGCTGGAAAGGCTCTCGGTTCGACGTGACCTTGCTCGAGCAATCGATCGTCAACAAAGCTCTGCTTCCGCCTCTGGCTTGGCCAAGTCGTTTGACGAACTGCAACAGAGGGCCTATGGCGTCTTGGCCTCGGCTGCATCTCGTGGAGCATTTGATCTGTCCGCTGAGCGTCCCGAAACTCGAAGTCGATATGGCCCCAGCCAGTTCGGCCAAAGCTGCCTGCTGGCGCGGCGCTTGATCGAAGCTCAGGTCCGACTTGTCCAGGTTAACTGGTATCGTGGGCCTGACGAGCCGACAGACAAGCCATGCTGGGACTCGCACGCCGACGAGACGAATCGATTGAAGAACGTGCTCGTCCCGCCGACAGACGATGCGGTTTCAGCGTTGCTGGACGATCTGAGCGACCGTGGCTTACTCGATGAAACGCTCGTTGTCTGCATGTCGGAATTCGGTCGAACACCGAAAATGAATGGCGGCGGGGGCCGTGACCATTGGGGATCGGTCTTCTCAATCGCTCTCGCGGGGGGCGGTATCAAAGGTGGTGTCGTCCACGGTGCATCCGACGAAATCGGTGCCTATCCGAGATCGGGCCGCGTAGCGCCGGAAGACCTGACGGCGACGATCTTGCATTGCCTGGGATTCACACCGGATACCGAGTTTTTTGACGTGCAGGGACGCTCGCATGCGCTCAGCCGAGGGCAGATCATTCAGTCGATCCTTTCTTAGCACACCTGTCAACAATCAGAATGGCGGCCTACTGCGATGTTTCGGTATCAACATTTGATTTTTTCCACCTGTTGCATCCTTAGTGGATTGCCCGCTTTGTTACCTGCAGCGGATGTCATAAAGCCCTCTATTCCTGCTAAGCCAAATGTGCTGTTCATTGCCATTGATGATCAGAACGATTGGATCGGTGCGTTCGGGGGCCATCCGCTAGCACAGACGCCACAGATCGATCGGCTTGCCCGACGAGGCACTGCCTTTCTGAACGCACATTGCCAGGCACCGCTTTGTTGCCCGTCGCGGACCAGCTTACTGCTGGGGGTCCGGCCGACCACGACCGGCGTTTACGGACTGGCCCCTTCGTTCCGTTCGCTCGATGGATGGAAAGACCGAGTCGCGTTGCCACAGCACTTTAAGGCGAACGGCTATCGAACACTGGCCGCAGGAAAGATCTACCACGGAGATGTTGGCGGGCCAGCACAACGAGCACGGGAGTTCGATGTCTGGGGGCCGGCAAGCACGGTCGGTACCCTCCCTCAGAAGAAGCTGATCGGTCCAACCCCGATGGGAAATAATCCCTTGATCGACTGGGGTGTCTTTCCGCACAAGGACGAAGACAAAGGTGATTATCAGATCGCCAGTTGGGCGGTCAATCAAATCAAGTCCGCGCCAAAGGACCAACCATTCTTTCTGGCCACAGGATTCTTCCTGCCACATGTACCATGCTATGCCACACAACGCTGGTTTGACCTCTATCCCGACGATGACAGCGTCCTTCCTCTGGTCAAAGAGGATGATCGCAACGATACACCTCACTTTTCCTGGTATTTGCACTGGAGCCTTCCAGAGCCTCGATTGAAGTGGGTCAAAGAGCATAACCAGTGGCGGAACCTGGTCAGGTCGTATCTGGCCTGTACCAGCTTTGTTGATTCGCAGATCGGTCGAATGCTCAATGCCCTGGATGAAGCGGGGCTTTCCGAAAACACAATCGTTGTCTTGTGGAGCGACCACGGCTGGCATCTGGGTGAAAAAGGAATCACCGGCAAGAACTCACTGTGGGAGCGAAGTACTCGCGTTCCATTAGTCATCGCCGGCCCCGGTGTGAACCCTGGTGGGCGATGCAATCAACCAGCAGAATTACTTGATCTCTACCCGACTTTGATTGATTTATGCGGGTTAACCCACCGGACAGATTTGGAAGGCCTCAGCCTGGCTCTTCAACTGGTCGATGCCACGACCAGACGAGATCGCCCCGCAATCACCTCCCACAATCAGGGCAACCACGCGATTCGCAGTGAACGCTGGAGATACATCCGATACGCGGACGATAGCGAAGAACTCTACGACATGGACCGAGACCCTCATGAATGGGAAAACGTTGCAGCAAAGCCTGACCTCGCGTCAGTGATCGCCGATCACCGGAAATGGCTTCCCAAGACGGATTCTCCACTAGCGAAAAACAGCGCCCATCGCATCCTGACTTTCGACAAGTCAACCGACGAAGCGACCTGGGAAGGTACGACAATCCACCGAAATGACCCGATCCCTGAATAACCATTTCGAACTTCGTTGGATCGCCTCGTATCGTTTGAGATTCAATTAGTCTCCTTGTAGCATGCGCCATCATTCATCCCTGAATCATTGAATCAATCGCCTCATACGCCCCGAAGGATCACAAGATGGGTTTCATCGATATCACTCAGTTTCAGCACATCGAACCAGTACCCGGCTGCCGGATGCGAACCCCGTTCGGCAAGAACATGATGCTTTCGTACCTGGAAATGGACGAAGGAGCCGAAGTTCCGCTCCACTCCCATCCGCACGAACAGGGTGGCATGTTAATCAAGGGAACGCTGCAACTGACCATCGGCGACGAAACTCGATTGTGCGAAGCGGGTGCAATGTTTCTGATCCCCCCTCACGTGAAACACCGAGCCGTCGCCGTCGGCGGCCCTTGCGTCGTGCTGGATGTCTTCAGCCCTGTGCGCGAAGACTATGCTGAACTGACAAATCGCTACATTCCTCCAGTCGGCCAGCCAAATCAAACGCCATCTTCATAAACAGGCTTACTCCACAGTGAGCTCATCAATGCTTGGTAAATCGGCGGAATTATCAGAATGGGATGCCTCGACTGCTAATATCGCATTATTAGCACCAGCCACTGAGGGAGCTGCCGGTAAAACACCTTTTCCCGGCAATGTTGCGGACAGGGCGACACGAGTCCCTGTCGAGCCCAACTGGCTGAGCCAACCTGACGTCGGTGGTGAAAATGGACGGAATTTTTCGAGTGTTCCGGTATCCCCTCGATAGAGCAACGCCCGGTTTTCACCGAGTCGCCCTGCGAGCGGACTATCGACAAGACTCGAAGAATCATTGGCATTCATCGCGAACAAGACTCGATATTCAAACCGGTTCATCTGATCGCGAGCGAGCCAGCGTTGTGCGGTTTGATAGCTATCAACCCAGGCATAGGTAAAGATCCCCACGGCAGGACCCTCACGCAAGATCTCACTAAAGAGCTGAGCCGTGTTAGCACCCTTATCACCGCCACCACTAAACCCGAAGTCATCTTCTGATTTTCTGAGATCTCGAAACCGGGCCAGATCATAGATAAAGAGGAAGACAGGTGGACCCGGCTCGTCGGCTCGTCGATGCAATTCGGCAATGATCTCATTGACGACAGACGCAGTCTCTTTGGGTGAGACAACTTTGATCGCTTCACCCGGGTCCCCTTGACCATCAAACGTCGGTGTTCCTGCCGGCTTCCAGACGGTGGCCAACTGCCGCCAACTCTGGGCAGACTCACTGTTGGGCAGACTGCCATCAAGTACATAAATGGTCGTGGAAGACGTTCCTGTCGTCACGGCCTGTGCCCCAAGCGCCAAGGCACTTGTTGCCATGACACCCAGTGCAGCCTTGTCGTCGCGGCCGACAATCAGAACGTTACTCCCTTCTCGTAAACCGAAACTCAATTCCAGCGGCCCGCCCAACGAGACCGAATCACCCAGCCAGCAAGTCCAAGGCGAATCAATCGTAGAACGACCTTCGCCCGGCGCATGTTGAACGGCTTGTCTGCTTTTGGCAACAACGCGCTGCAGCCGACGATTCGTTGTCGGGTCGGCAGGAATATTCCCTTCAAACACCAGGGGAGGAACCAGCGACATCTTTTGAATGTCGTCCGTGCAGCGTCCTCGATTCCCTTGTCCAGACGCTTCGTCACGGACGGTCTTGAGATACCCGGCACGTTCGTCTTCACCCAGCCAAACGACCTGGAACGGGTGATTTCCCTCGATCAGTCCGTTGGCATCGTTATAGATCGCTTCGCCAGGGCGAGTCAGTAGTCGAGCGGCGGTGTTTTCTTCACTCAAAATTAAATGGGCATCCGTCTCACTGCATTGCAAGGCGATGCGAACAGCAACTTGACCGAGAGTACTTCGTGCCAGCGAATACGCTCCCGCCAGCGTTTGCGAGCCGAGCAGGATATGCACACCGAATGCACGCCCTTGCCGAATCAGACGGTCCAGCAGCAGCGAAGCCTGCTGCGACATGGCGTCATCTTCAATGAAGAATTCTTGAAATTCGTCAACCAGCAATAACGTTCTTGGCATCACGACATCGGGCCGGGCATCTCGAAAACCGGCAATGTCCTGCACACCCGCCTCGCGGAAAAGTTCGCCTCGATCACGCAGCAGTGCGTCCAGACGTTCGAGAACGCTCACACCAAATTCCCGGTCACTCTCAATCGCAATCACGCGAGCGTGCGGCAACTTCTGTTCGGCGTAAACCTTGAATTCGACCCCCTTCTTAAAGTCGATCAGATAAAACTCGACTTCGGCAGGACTGTAGTAAAGCGCCAGATTCGTAATTAATGCATGCAGCAGGGTCGACTTACCGGAACCTGTCTTACCGGCGACAAGCACATGCTGCGATGTCCCTTTACCCAGTCGAAGACTTTGCAACTTCGTGGCACCGGCTCGACCCACCGGTACGTCGATCCCTTTGCGACTGTCGCTGGCCCAGAACTGATCCGCAGTCGGTGCCACGCGCTCGAAGGGGACTTCGACTCGACGCACATCGCGAGCGTGCTGTCCCGCCAGCCGGACAATGTGACCGAAGTCCTCGGCGGCTGGTGGAGCATCCAGCGCCAGAGGCCACGCTCCAAGATCCGGGTCGTTCAGATGAAAACCATCCTCAGTCCAATGCAGGACCGTTGCATGCTTTTCCAGATCCGCCGGAGAGAAGCCACGAGGAAGCTCTTGTGATTTATCGAAACTCATCATCAGATACACACCGCATCGACTTCCTCCATCGGCAATGCTGACGAGTCTTCGTAGTGCAATGTCGGTAAAGTTGACGGGAAAATTCGCGATCACCAGCACTCGGTAAGGCTCGGCCACCTCCCCGGCGAAATGGTTATAATCGTCGATCGTTGCGAACTCATTCCTCAGATAGGTCTGCAGCACGGTTTCCATATGCTCTGTCAAATCAGCCAGCCGCTTTTCGATATGCGCTGGTTCCGTCCAGATCCGGCTCGACACGAGAAGCTCGTCGTAATCGGCCAGATGCATAAACGCCGCAAAGTTGGCTCCAAGACCAACGGGATCGAGGATTGTAAAGCGGACCTTGCCGGGGGGGAGCGAAGTCAGGAAGCGCAGCATCGTCGACTGCAGTGTTTTGATGGCGGCATCGCGTCCTTGACCTGTTGCATTCAGGACCAATGACGGACGTTCCTGTAATGGCAACAGAATTGGAACATCAAACCTTTGACGATCCGCTTTGAGCCGGGGGTTGGCTGAAAGTCCCCCCTCAACCATGTCGAGATCCGCTTCAATCCGGCCGAGACTGAGAACCCTTGGCGAGATCTCGGGGTAGGGCCTTTTATCAGCCGCCACGATGTCCCAGTTCGGACAGATTTCGTTGGCGGCGGCACATAACGAATCGCTCAGTTTGCCAAAGTTCATGAGATCCGTTTGCCACGCGCGGATCAGCTCGATCCAGGTCTGCTGATAACGCTGCCGACTGCCAGCCATTCGAGCGTCAAACTCGGACTGCAATTTCTGGAAATCAGACTCACGACGGAAAACCATGTCTTGTGAATCGACCTGATATTTCTTTTCAATCGCGGCACGCTGATTTGTTCGCTGGGCCTCGACTTCATTCAACCGCGTTGGAAATGTCGCATGAGCCTTTTGCAATGTCGTTGTATAGATTCGTTCCGCTTCAGTCGTTCGCGTCCGATGCTTCGCTTCCGCGCCGGCTAATGCTGAGTCACGCCTCTTCACACGCTGCTCATGCAGGTGCGAGCATTCGGCCTCAAGCATGTTCAGTTCGGTCTTCGATGTTTTGTCCCAAACCGAAAAAGCGAAATGAGCATTCACTCGCTGTTGAACAAGCTCTTCATAATCGGGCAACGTCCGATGAGTCGCGTAAAGATGCACGAAAAACATCGACAAAAGACTGACCGCTGCGGAAACACCTGCGGCGATGAGCAGCCAGTCTCGATCCGTTGATTTTAACTTGAGCTGCAAAAGAGCGGGATTAATAAGCCCCCAGATCAGCCCGAACAGCCCGGCCGTGATCAAGAGAAACAGAAGCAGAGGAACAATTCCCATAAACAGCCGTGGAAGAAAACGACCCATGATCCGGCTTTTCAGCGGTTCTCCGGCGGCAATCGCTGAAAGGCAAGCCGATTTCATCGCGTCGGGATTCGAACGCACAATCGTCGGCTCAACTTCAGACGGCTCACTCCACATATGACTCCGCTGGAGAAACGAGACCGCCTTTTCATAACCTGTATCGAGACTCTGAATACCTGTCTTCAGCTCGATTTCCGCAGCACCCACCGCCGATTCTGCCAGTTGTAAGCGCTGAAGCGGGCTTCCGTCGGAATCGTCGTCAAGCAGAGAGGAAACCAGCCAGGTCGCTTCGTCGCGTTCCTTCTCGGCGGATGCATTCTCGGATTTAAAACGTTCGTCAGTTCCCGAAAGAAGATCTCGGTACTCCGACTGAATCGCTGCCGATTTGGCCTGGCAAAGCCGATCAATGTCTGCCAGTTGAGTTTCGCGGTTCCGATCCAGCTCGACCCGCTCTGAGTCGTAATTCTCTGTCAAAAGCTGAAAAACGCTTTGGTACTGCTGCTGTTCCGAGGCAACTTCGGTCGCATGCCTGGATTCGATTTCCTGTTCGGCAGCGCTCCGAAGGCTTACTCGTTCGAGCAGCGTCTGGAGCAATTGCCGTTCGGTGGCCAGAGTCAATTGGTCAGACAAGATAGTAGGCCCGAATTGTGATCCGCTGGGAAGATCGTGCTGCATGATGTCTCGTCCCAGTCGACACTCAACAAAGAGCGCCCAGGCGAGCCGGACCAGATCGGCTTTTAACTCCAATGACCAGCGTCACCAAAACGACGTTCATCATTGGAATCGAAAACCGAGATAACCCGACTCGCGATTATAGTTCAATTTGCTCACGGAAATGAATTGTAGCTGTCTCTCAATTCGCATTAGTTACTGGATGGACGTTTGGGTCGTCCATTCGGTGGCCCGCCTGGCCCGCCCGGCCCACCGTCACGTCCGCGATTTCCGCCAGGGCCGCCTGGGCCACCCGGCGGAGGCCCGAACCCCTCGGGACCACCAGGACCGCCGGGGCCTCGGTTCTTCATCTCTTCCAATTGCTGCTTCTGATCGGATGTCAAAATCTTTGCCAGGCGCTTGTCGACGTCTTTTTGCAATGCCGCAAGAGAAGCTTTTTGTTCCCTCGAAAGATTCAACATCTCTTGAACACGGCTCGGCAAGACCTGGCCAATCGGCGGCGGGCCACCCATACCTGGGCCGCCCGGTCCACCTGGGCCACCCATACCCGGTCCACCAGGTCCGCCTGGCCCACCAGGTCCACCCGGACCGCGACCTTCTGGACCGCCCGGCCCGCCCCCTTCAGGACCGCGCCCGCCTGGGCCTCCCTGGCCCATCGCAGCCGATTCTTTGTCAAACGCGGCCTTTAATTCTTCTTTGGTGACGACACCGTCCTTGTTGGCATCAGCCCGATCAAACATCGCCAATAACCGTGGATCAGTCATTTCGTCCTTCGAAAGTTGACCGTCCTGATTCGTATCGAGTGTCATCATTCGATTGATAAACGCAGTCGAATCGACCGGCGCACCATTACCTCCACGACCACCCTCTGGCCGACCTGGCGGTTGTGCGACCGCTGATGCGACCACCATTAAAGCTCCGCCGATCGTCGCGAATGTCGCCAGTCCAACGATATTTCTCATGTCAAATTCCTGTGATTAAAAGTTGCCGGTTTTCATGTCGAATCGGCTTCCAGCCGACGAGATTCGTAGCGTCGGCTTCCAGCCGAATGTATTCGCAATTCGTAGTATGGGCTTCAGCCCGTACACTCAAAGCCTTAATACAATTTTCAAAAAGCGATCAACCGACCGTGCCACTGCATCGGAGTCTTCTCCGACGCAGTGACTTCGCGTTGTCATCGAACAGCACTGCGTGACCGAGTACGGTCATGCAGTGGCACAACTCTTGTCGCGCCAATTCTTATTTTTCAAACGGAGCGTCCTCAGGAGTTCGCCCAATGATGATGTCAAACCGAGCGGCATATTCACCAATCTTCGATTCCTGAATCGGCTTGAAATCCACCATCAGAAGTTCGCGATCAATCAAGTCTCGGGTCCCATTGAAAACGCCATCCCGAACATTCCCTTCATGACCTCGAATGACAAGCTGAGTCGTCAATAGTTTGCGATCACCCTTCTTCACCATCACATGAATGTGCGGAGCAGGTCGACCGGGATAGGGGACTGGCTTAATCGTTCGAAACCGATATTCGCCCGTTGATGCCGTCGTGAACCGACCAAAACCCTGAAAATTCTGATCCCGAGTCTTCTGCTTCGGAACGCTGTCCGACGTATGCAGATAGACCGCATTCGCATCGCACTGCCAGATCTCAATCGTCAGATCTTTTAGCGGAGTTCCGTTCTCACTGAGAACTCGTCCGGTCAAATGAGTGATCTCGCCAATGGCCGGAGTAATATTATCGTTGATAATCAGTAAATCATTGTCCTGATCCAGTGGCAACTTGTCCGGATAAAACGGCCCTTCAGTCTGCGGAGGAGTACGGAAAAGTTGCTCGGCAAACAGACCCGGGGTGGTCAGTAGCGCTGTTCCAAACGTCGCATTCCGCAAAAAATGCCGGCGTGAGAACGGGGACGAATTGAAATTCATGTGAAACCTTTCTGGGTGATTTCGTTTTTTTTGCACCAACCTTATCACGTAAAGGTCGTCGGCCCGCATCAGATACCGCCGTAATTTATCAGGAATTCAGGTTCTGAACGGATCATTTTCGCAAGCCGCCTTTTACCCCCGTTTTGTTTCCGGGGATTTGCTTGACTTCAACTGCACAACCCCGTCTGATTGATCGGCGAAGTCTGTGGCTCAAAACACTGATATCAGTCCTCGAACCATGGCTCAAAACACAGGAAAACCGCGTGAGTAAATGCTCGCCGAACAATTGGCAGAACGAGCGGTTTTCGGTTGGACAAATGATCTGGCACGATACACTGTCCTGTGACTTTATTTCATCCCTTTCCGAAAAACGGGGTTGTCAGCATGAGTGCGAAAATCTCTTTCGAATCAGAAGTCATCGACGGTGACATCCTCGCGATCGTCCTCCGAGGCGATCTGGACTCGGTGACCACTCCTGAATTTGATCAGGAGATCCAGCGGCATCTGGAAGCGGGCCATAAAAAAATCATTATTGACTGTCGCTATATGGGTTACATTTCCAGCATCGGCATTGGTTCATTGGTCGCATTGAAAACCAGACTGGCGAAAAAAGGAGGTACCGTCAAACTGGCGGCCATCCAAGGCCCCGTCATGCAGGTTCTTCGCCTCGTCCGCCTGGATAAGGTGCTCGATATGTACGGCGATCTCGAATTTGCAAGACAATCATTCCACGACAAAGAACCATCTGCAGAAGCCTAACGCGTCGCTCAAGACTTAAAGCTCGGGTTGTGTGCAACTGCATCGGAGTCTTCGGAGACGCAGTGTCTTCTCTTTTTTCAAGGCAATCGAAAAGCACTGGGTGGCCAAAGACAGCCATCCAATGGCACACGAAAATTGAGATGAGACAACGCACCAGCCAAACAGCACAGCCGATCCCGCAACGGCGCAGCCGTTTTCTACGCGTCGCATGACGGGCTGAAAATTGGTTTATCGTTCGCGCATTGATTCGCAAGCTAGCGGTTGACAAAAAAAAGCCTAAGGCATTGAGATCAACAAACCTTCGTCATTCGGCCACAATCAAAACATCACCCGGCCCCATATCGACAGCAATTTTCAGCAGCGCTTGAGCAATCAAAGTCGAGCCTTCCGATAATTCAAATGTCGCGAGAACCGCTTCGAGATCATCCCGCAAAGCGAGTCCATCGTCAGCGTTCCCCTGCTCAATCAGCTTTTCCAGCTCAGAAATATTGTCAAAAGCCAGCAACGCGTTTTTGAATTCCGACCACTCACTGGTGGTCGTAGAAATCGGTCCGGCATCAACCACCCCGGCAGCGGACTTGATTCGTGCCACAACGCTCATACTGGAATCCCCTGTTTATCAAATGAATCAAACACATCATTCGAAAATTCCGCCACACAAGTCAACCCAACCAGATCGTTTCCCGACCCCGCAGCCCGTTGTGCGAGGTAACTCCCGACCCCGCAGCCCTGGTGTGCAAGTGGTCTCCTCACACCGCACACGCGACCAACCGAAGGTCTCCCGCCCATCTAAGCGACCCTCATTTCTTCCCTTCCTTCCCTTCGTTTCCTTCTGTTCAAAATCTTTCCGTATTTCCCGTATTTTTCGTGTTTTCGAACTTTCGTGTTTTCGTGATCCGCCTTCATCTTCCGCATTTCCAGCAATTGAAGTCTTCTCCGTGACCTCCGCACCTCCGTGGTGAAATCCGTTCTGCTCGACTTATCTCAAAAAGCTTTGAGCAACTATGGACATTGACAGGGCTTTTTGCCAATTCCGAGATCTGATCTCCGAGATCTGATATTTGAAATCTGATATTTGAAATCTGATCTCTGTTTTCCAAGATCTGAAATTTTGAGCAACTATGGCGAAGCTTGAGCAACTATGGCTGCCCCCCTGTCGTGCGCGTGTCTCCCGACCCCGCCCTCTTGACCGACCGAAGGTCTCCCTCCCATATTGCCCACCCACATTTCTTCCCTTCGTTCCCTTCGTTCCCTTCTGTTCAAAATCTTCCCGTATTTTTCGTGTTTTCGTACTTTCGTGCTTTCGTGATCCGCCTTCGTCTACCGCATTTCCAGCAATTGAAGTCTTCTCCGTGACCTCCGCGCCTCCGTGGTGAAATCCGTTCTTCTCGACTTATCTCAAAAATCTTTGAGCAACTATGGCGAAACTTGAGCAACTATGGGTTCTGCCCACTCGCGACTTCCCCCTCCGATCGGTTTTCCGTTTCGACCTCTTCAGGTTTTGGGTCCAGTTCACTCGGCAGATACCAGTACCACTTTCCCTGGAATGAATCATGGGCGGACCGGAGATCCAGCGCGTCATACGCGCGACGTAACGTCGCTTTCGAGATGTTGTGGGCATCCCCGTCTACCAGAAGTTGTGCCTTTGAGAGAGGGCCATGCTCTGATAAGACTCCCTGCAGCCAGGCAACCGCCTTCGCAAGCTTCGATCGCGCTTCGCGTGCCACCCGCTTCTGGTCCTGAACATATTCCTCACACTTCGTGAGATACTCGTCCCCTGTTACGGTCGAACCGGATTGATCCCATTGGATCACGCCATTCTTGATCTGATACGCCAATGAGTTCGGTAATTCACAGTAATTCGTTTTCACCGGCATCAGCAATCGCCGATTCCGGTTTTCCAGATCCTGCCCGACCATCCAGACTGAACGTGCCGCCGCTCCGAAGGGTCCCATATCCCCCGC
>CAIVEI010000027.1 GCA_903904835.1 uncultured Schlesneria sp.
CTCACTTTATGTGCAGGGGGCACCGCCACTGCTGTTTGCATCAAGCCTGCAAGTGGCCGATGTCGACAGCCCGGTCTTGAATGGGACGACGATTTCGTTCACGAACTGGCAGTCTGGTGATCGGCTCAGCTTTTACAACCAGTTTGCCTTGCAGCATACGTTTACAGAAGACCTGGTAGCTCATACGGCCTCGCTGACAATCACGGGTCCGACGTCTGTCGCGAATTATCAGACGATGTTGCGATCAATCGGATATTATAGCGTTGCAGGACTTCCGTCCTTAGCGACGAGGAATGTCAGCATCGTCGTGAACGACGGGCATTCGAACAGCAACATTGTAACCGGAAGCATCAATTTTCATTGATTATGATCGACACAGCCCTGGGGCGCGTTTGATGAAACGACCTGAAGATAGATTGTAAGGGTTGCTGGGGACAAAGTGTTTTTGATACAGAATGCTGCGATAGTGGGTGGCACGGTTTTACCGTCTTCGGTTAAGCCGTGCTCTTCGGAGACGTTATCAAACCATGTCTCCACGGCCTTGTCGAAGACTCCAAAACCGTGGCACCCGAGAGTCCACCGCAATTCCGCAGTAATGAGCAACAGTATTACCCTATGCCGGTTTAATCAGTTCATCAGACTGTCCCCGCGACCGGCTCATTTTTCCCGCGATCGACAGAAGCGAGTTCCTTCGACATGGCCGAAAACGATAGACCCGAACCGGCTGAAGCGATTGCTGAAGAACAAACGGCTACAGTACCTCCCGTGGATACGCGTCCGTTGCATGCAGTCCATACACCGAACTTTCCGGGGCTGCTTCGGCAGATGAATTCGTCGCTGCTGGTCACCACGTACCAGGCGGGTAAGCTGGTGATGCTTCGCGACGAAGGGGATCACCTGAATGCTCATTTCCGTGTGTTCCAGGCCCCGATGGGGATGGCGCTCAGGGGTGATCGTCTGGCAATCGGGACGAGCATTCAAATCTGGGACTATGTGAATGTTCCCGACGTGGCTGCGAGACTGGACCCACCCGGCAGTCACGACGCCTGTTACTTGCCTCGATCAAGTCATGTCACGGGTAATATCCAGATCCATGAAATGGCGTTTGCTGACGACGGTGACCTCTGGGTGGTGAATACTCGATTTTCGTGCCTGTGCACGATCGATAAGTCGGCCAGTTTTACTCCGAGGTGGCGTCCTTCGTTTATTACAGAACTCGAACCGACCGACCGTTGCCACTTGAATGGAATGGCGATGGTGGATGGTCGTCCGCGGTATGTCACAGCGCTGGGTGAGACGAACACGGCAGGGGGCTGGCGTGAAAACAAGGCGAAGGGTGGCCTGTTGATTGATATCGTATCGAACGAGGTGATCACTCGGGGTCTGTCGATGCCACATTCGCCTCGCTGGCATGGTGGTCGGTTGTGGGTTTGTGAATCAGGAGCGGGGACGCTTGGTCTGGTTGATCTGCAGACAGGCAAGTACGAGTCGATCGTTGAATTGCCAGGGTTTACGCGCGGGGTCGACTTTGTCGGAAACTTTGCCTTCGTCGGACTCTCGCAAGTTCGTGAAAGTGCCGTTTTCAGTGGAATCCCGATCACTCAGCGGCTGACGGAAGACGAGCGGCGATGTGGTGTCAGTGTGATCAATCTGTTGACCGGTCAGCTTGTGGCGCTCATGCGGTTTGAGACCTCTGTGCAAGAGATTTTTGCCGTCACGGTATTGCCTGGCCGTAAGTTTCCCGACCTGATCAATGAGGATGACACTCTGCTGCAGAACTCGTTCGTGGTTCCGGATGCGGCTTTGGCTGATGTGGCGGCATCGGTGCGCGGAGGCCGAAGAGCTTGATCGCGAGTCTGAGGCCTGTGCCACTGAACCCAGTTAACGATTTTTTTCCGCAACCGAAATTCGTGCATTTTTGCATTGCTTTGTGTCCTGGAAGGGCTTTAGCGATTAGCCGGTGGTGGTTGAGCGGAGCGACACGACGTGAAGAGCGTCACACGATACCGGACGAATCCCGAGAGTAGTCAAGAACAACAAGGGCCACGCATCTGATGAATTCCAAATCGAGCATGTGTCGGTCCATCCCGGCAGGGATATCAGTGATTAGCCGGCGGTTGAGCGCCAGCGACACCGCCGGAATGGAACGAACGATAGACAAACCAATCCCGGTGGGATTGAAGAACGAAGAGAATCACGTGTCCAATCAAGGTCAGATTCGCAAACGAAACTGGCATCCCTTCGGGATGTGGGTGGTTTTTCCGAACGATTGTCCGGTGGTGTCGCTGCGCTCAACCACCGGCTAATCACTGTTGTCCCTCCGGGACAAGGATGATTTGCCAGTTTGACCGTTTGGGGTCGTGGATATTTCCGAGCATCATTTCCCGAGGATTCCCGCAAAATGGCATCCACCTATCTCAGCCTGCATTACCATATCGTTTTCAGCACGAAAGGCCGGAACCCTTGGATCGCGGAATCGTGGCGTCCACGATTTTTCCAATACTTGAGCGGCACAATCGACGGGCTTGGCGGAATATCGCAGGGCGTTGGAGGAGTTGCCGATCATGTGCATCTGCTCGTCGGACTGAAGGCGACTCATTGTCTGGCGGATTTCATGCGGGAGTTAAAAAAATCCGCTTCACTTTGGGTTCACGAAAAGATCAGCGAAAAGTCGTTCGCCTGGCAGGAAGGCTACGCGGCATTCACGGTGAGCGCGACTGTGCGAGAAAGCGTACAAGCCTACATCGCACATCAGGAAGAACACCATCGTCGGCAAACGTTTCGTGAAGAAATCATGGATTTTCTCGAACGAGCCGGAGTCGAATATGACCCACAGTATTTGGATTGATTCGTAAGCCGAAACATGAACAAAGGCAGATTGCGGAAACGAAGAGACGTCGATCCCAAATCGGTCCATCCCGGTAGGGATATCAGAGATGAGCCGGTGGTTGAGCGCCAGCGACACCGCCGGTGGAACGAACGAAAGACAAACCAATCCCGGTGGTATTGAAGAACGAAGAGAATCACGTGTCCAATCAAGGTCAGATTCTCAAACGAAACTGGCATCCCTCCGGGATGCGGGTGTTTTTTCCGAACGATTGTCCGGTGGAGTCGCTGCGCTCAACCAACGGCTCATCACTGTTGTCTCTCCAGGACAAGGGCAGATTTTCGACCAAGCTTATTAAAGGACATCGTTACGCGCGTTGAGACACACTGCGTCGGAGAAGACTCCGATGCAGTGGCACGTCAGATCGCTGTCGTTTTGAAAAGTCGTTCGCGACGTTGCCAATCCCCGCTTCGGTTTTTGGGACACAACTCGAGAAAAACATTCTTTCAACTCCCTATTGACTTCCTGACGGTGCATTACTATCGTAATACACGTATGCAACCAACATCGCTTGAATTCGCCGTGCAGCCGACTTCCGGGGTTCCCATTTACCGGCAGTTGATGGACCAGATCCGGGCACTGGTGGCGAGCGGGCGACTAAAGCCGGGTGACCGACTGCCAAGTGTCCGTCAGATGGCGGCCGATCTGCAGGTCAACATGATGACCGTTTCAAAGGCGTACGCAAAACTTGAGTCTGATGGTTTGCTGGAGCGGGAACGTGGCTTAGGGATGCGCGTTCCGGTGGGTGCATCACACGAGGGGACGGCCACAACCATGGCCCCCGTCGGCGAAAGGCAACAAGAGCTGCGGCCGTTCGCTGAAGAGCTCGCGACGCGGGCTTGGCAGCTCAATTTGACCGATGACCAGGCGCTGGCCGTTGTTCGATCTGTCCTCAAAGGACGCAAATCTTAAAACTGAACTAGGAGAATATCGTGGGCATCCTCTGGATCGTTTTTGTTCCGTTCTTTTTCTTCTTTCTAATTGTCTTTGGCGTCTTTCGGCGACCGTGCAATTGCCCCGAATGTGGCGAGCGATTATCGCCACTGCAAAATCCTTTCAAAAAAACCAGGCGACAGTGGTTGTTTGGAGGATACACATGCAGAAAATGCGGATGCGAGGTCGATCTTGAAGGAAACGTCGTTTCCAAAATGAATCGCTCGTCATTGCCATATGTCGCCGGGATGATGTCCCTTCTCCTTATTTTAGCTGGTATCGGGTGCGTGCTGAGCATGCTGCTGATGCAACATTCCGTGGTCTCGACATTGGCGGCAACTCCGTTAAAGGCGACGCCACAATTTCTTCCGTTCGATGATAAGTCCGAACCCGACGCTTCGCCGGTCGTGGACATTGTTCCCGAAAAGTGACGACGGTATTGCGACCGACCAGGACGAACCAGGAGCACTGCTTGACCGATGACGGTCAAGCAGTGGCACAAGATTGACGGCACCGATTGTTGCTTCGGTCATTGTCCAAACTTCAAACGAAATCGCTCCGAAATGAAAGCAGTCATGACATGACAGACCCTGTGATTTCGACCAGTCATCTGAAGAAGTCGTTTGGTTCGAAGACCGTGTTGCAGGACGTTGATCTGAATGTCCCGGCGGGTGCGGTCGTAGGGCTTGTCGGTACGAACGGGTCCGGCAAATCGACCTTGATCAAGTGCCTGCTTGGCCTGCTCAAAAAAACATCCGGGTCGATCAGTCTTTTCGGGGAAGACCCCTGGAACCTGAGCGCCTCGGCCAAAAGTCGCCTAGGCTATGTGCCACAAATTGTGAAGCTTTATCCCTGGATGAAGGTCAAGCACATTGTGGCTTATACCTCGGCGTACTACGACGCGTGGGATCCTGCCTGGGCTGAGACATTACTTGATCGCTGGGAATTGCCGCGAGACCATCGGATTGGTCCGATGTCACCCGGTCAATTACAGAAGCTGGCGCTGGTACTGGCACTCAGTTATCGTCCGGAGTTACTGGTGCTTGATGAGCCGGTGGCGAGTCTTGATCCCGTCGCCCGGCGAGAGTTCCTGAGTTCGCTGCTGGAAATTTGCCAGCACGAACAGCACACCGTTTTGTTCTCGACGCATATTACGTCAGACCTGGAACGGGTCGCTTCGCACCTGGCGATTCTTAAAGGGGGACGCATCGTCTTGTTTGACGAACTCGACGCGGTGAAGGATCGCGTCAAGCGATTGCGGATCACGGCAGCGAACGACCTTCCGGCGAACTTCGCCGTTCGTGGAGCATTACGCAGCGAATTCTCGCACAACCGTGCGATGGTTGCGGTCGGAGATCTCGACGATCGTCTGGTTGGCGAACTGGAAGAAAAATGGCATGCGGACGTGGCGGTCGAAGACTTGAATCTCGAAGAGATTTTTCTGGAGCTTCACCATGAATAATCAAACGACAAAAGTGATTCGTCGTCCCAGCCGTCTTGGCGCCGTGTGGTTATCGTATCGAACTCGCTGGTCGATGTGGATCATGGCAGCGGGTGTCGGATGCATGCTTTTTGTATCGGCCTGGTCGTTCTGGGCAGATTTTCGGCGATCGATGGTCGTTCCTTATCCAGGCGCACGCGCGCTGACAAGGGCGGAACCTTCTGCGCCAAGTCCAATTCCTTCGGCATGGGTCAACAATGAAGTTCGTAAGATTGACTGGGCTCATTTAAAAAGCCTGACCGTTACGGACGTTACCCGATGCAAGCCATTAATGGAAAAGGGGGCAATTCCTCAGCTCGAATCTCTAACGATCTTTGGCGCGATTACAGATGAACAATTGACCGAGTTGTGTACGCTTCACAACTTGAGGTCATTGACGCTTTACGGTCAGAATTCTCTGACCGCCGACGGGTTGAGTGCGTGGAAAGGCCAGTCTCGTCTTGAATATCTTCGCGTGCTCGGATTGACTGCGGGACGTACCGCCACGTCGTTGGATTGGCCACCCAACTTGCAAACACTGATCTGCGATGACACTCATGGAGTTGTCTTACAGCGATTAGACGAGTGGCGGCAGTTGTCAAAACTGACAACTCTTTCCACGCGGCTGATCCCAGGCGAAAACGGAATGTCCGACGAAAAGCTCAATTCGCTAAAAGGTTTTCCAGCCTTGAAAAGGTTATTCATTCAGGATCTGGGGCCGCACTATCCTCATCTTGTTTCTAGTCTACAATCGGCATTGCCGAATTTGCGCGTTCGCCCGAATTCGTTTGATCCCGTTATCGGGCAGAAAGCAGCCACGATTCTGATTTGTGGATTGGTTGCTCTGCTTGTCATGGCGGTACAGATGTCATCACAGTTCGTGACAACAGCCAGTCTGCTCATGCCTCAATTTGCGCGATCTCACCTGATGCCCGTCATTGCCGCGATATTGTTGATTGCCGGACTCTCGTTCCTTCTGGATTTGTTTGTCGGTTGCTCGGTCGTGGCGTCAATCGGACTGTGTCTGGTGTTCGTCTTGATTCTGGCAACAGGGGCGAGGTTTGTCCGCTTTTTATCCAGCCAGAATGCCGTTCCGATGCCCGGTTTCAATAGTCCTCAGGTCGTTCCCGCGATCGTTTTTCCTCCGATAATTCTTCAGTTCCTGCTCAATTCTTGTGGATCTGAAGTCGACTGGTTTTTGCGGGGTGAGCGTCCCTGGCTCTCGCTGGTGCTTTTGGTAGGATCGATCTGGGGTGCCTTCGATCTGTTTCGCTGGCACATCGGGCTGAAGCGAGAACTCGAAGAATCGGGTGCAGGGAATGTTCCGCTGGGGTGGTTCGACTTCGGCGGCTGGTCCAATTATTGGCGAAAGAGCCAGTTCGCTTTGCAGGCAGTCGAAGGAAAAAGAGTCCCGTATGCTCTGCGATGGATGGATAAAAAAAATGATCGCTTTATCGAACAGTTGCAGGGTGGTAATCCGATAACGACCTTGCAGTTATGGCGTCTTGGTTGTGTTGCCAGCTCGATGGACTGGTTGCAGGCGACCACCCTGATCATCGTGGCGATTTGGATTGCAGCGGCATTTCTTGTCCCTGATACGTTATCGCAATTTAAACAAATGCCGGCATTTACCGGATTTCAGATCCTTGCCATGGCACTGTTGCTGCCGCTGGCATTGGCATTTCAGCGTCGGCCGATGCAGGAAATCGAACTGCTTCGACCGGTCACGCGACGTGACTGGGTGACAACGTGGTTTTACGGAGTTGCGTCCGAGATCTTACTTGTGCTGCTCATCGCGCTCGTATTCGGGGAAGTCATGTTGTGGTCGGGAACAATCGGAGTCTGGTCGATCGCCGATGCCTGTCTGGTGACCGTGATCTTTGTCGGGATACTGTCGGTTGTTTTCACGTTTGGAATGTGGGCGTTGACATTGAATTCGCTCTGGAAAATCGCACTGGCGGGATTCCTGGGGTATTGTGCATTACTGTCCTGTGTCATCACGCCGATTGGTCTTCAATTCCAGAGAATTGAATGGTGGCATACGCCAACAATCATGGTTCCGTTGATCGTCGGATTGTATCTCGCCGCCGGCGTGGGTTACTGGATCGCCCGGCGCAGTTGGATGAACTGGGAAGTCGGTCGATCAGTGTGACTACCAGAGTTGTGCGCGGGTCTCCTGACCCCGCACATGAAATCGACCGAAGGTCTCCTCTTCGAATTTGCGTAGACTAAGGATTGGGCGATTCGGAAATTGAGTAAGGAGGATGCCTTCGGTTGCGAAGAGTGCGGGGTCGGGAGACCCGCGCACAACAGAGACCCGCTCATACCAGGCCAGGGCTTCTCTACCTCGCACAGACTGCTTCCGCTTTTAACCAGACGACCACGTGGCAGGCTGCGCTGACCGTAAGGACGATAAAAATCACCACCCAGACAATGGGGGCGTTGGTGTCCGCTCGAAGTGCTCCGAAGATGGAGACCGAAAGGAAGAGCGAGCCGATCGAGACGGCGATTGCCAGGGGAAAGGAACCCCAACGGACAAACATGGCCAACGCCGCCGCAGCGTGTGGGACAAGAATCAGATGCGAGACCAGCCAGATTGCAGCTCCCCCTGCTTCAAAGAACTCCGACACGTTTTGAGGGCCGTAAGGACGGGCGATCATGCCCAGGAGAAGGCAGACCGGACCGGGTAACCAGCCAAGTAACGCCCCAATAATCTTTCCGTATAGAATCATCCCCGTTGATTTGGGAAGCAGCATCAGTGTGGCCAGTGTCTGTGAGCGGACCTCTTCGTGAAGCGAACGCGACACGACCAGTGCCGCATCAAGCGAAACGCCGATCATGGCGAGTACAAGAAACATTCCGTGAGCATGCTTTTCCGTATTTCCGACACTCGCTCCGCCAAAATAGCCGAACATAATCAACATTGATAATACGTAGAGGAATACGTAAAGAACGAATCGGATCAAGATAGCTCCGATTCCTCCCGTGACAAAATAAAAATCTTTCCAGACCATCGGCTCGGACCACGGTCGACTGGGGGTGAACAGCTGAAAACTTCGGGATCGGGTCAGAAATCCTCGCGTGGCGGCTTCTGTAGCAGGTTCTCGTACGGCGAGACCGAACAATGCCCACGATAAAATAAAGGATAACACCCCGATGCAAAGATTCGTGACAACCTGGAGGCTCCACAAGGTTTCATGGAATCCCGTTGTCAGGATCGTTCCCATCTGGATGAAGATACAGGACTCGCCGATCACCGCGAGCGTTTTTGATAGGTAAGGGACTTTCGTACCAATCTCGACGAGGACGCGGTTGCTGAGCAGTGGGATTACCCAATACCAAAAGATGACGAGAACTAATCGAAACGACGCCGAACGGTTTCGATGAGCGATGGTCGAACACAGCAGGCCGACTCCCGCCAGCATCACCATGTACGCGAACATTCCGATATACGTCGACCAGACCTGGTCCTGAGTGATGCCACCCAATGTGACGGCCAACAGAGTGAATGGGTACTGGACGGAAATCAGCAGCAATGCTTGAAACAGTCGACCACCCGACTTGCCCAAAAGGATACCGAGTGGACTGATCCCCGCCATCAGCATGAGTCCGAGCGTGTCTTCTTCTTTTTCTTCTGTTACCGCAGTCGAGAAAAATCCGATTCCCAACAGTGTCATGAAGACCAGGTTGAGGTACCCGATGCTGGTAAAGAATCGAAGGCCGGGAGCACCGAAGATGTTACTCGTGGCAGACGCGTAGCAGACCGCAATATAGATCGCGGCCATCAATCCAAACCGGGCGAGGTGCGGTCCCCAAGCGCGGGCGTCGACGCGCAGCGACCGTTCGAGCAGCGCCAGCACTCCGGTGAACATGAGAGCTTCCTCGATCAACGGAAATCAGCGGATTTTTGTGTGTGACATTCTGTCATTGTAATTAAGGTGTGAATGTCTTGTCACGCGTGGTTGATCCCGGTGATGTGTCAAACGGCTCGGAAAGAATCTTGTGCCACTGCTTCGGAGTCTTCCAAAGTAGCCATCATCGCTCCACGTGATGAGCATGCGTCGGAAACGATTCAATCGTTGCCTAAGCATCGGAAACTAGACGTTGTTCGAATACTTTTTGAAAACATGCCGATTGGCATTTGACGGGTATTCGAACGATGCTCATTACGCGGAGCGATGATGGCTACTTTGGACAAAGCGCACTGCTTGACCGAAGCGGTCAAGCGGTGGCACAAGAGTGTCAGGCAAAGATTTCTGTGCCGAGCGGTTGAGCCGGTTCCGGCTGTGCCGGAAGCCATTCTCCGCGTGGCAGTCGAGCGGGAAGGGGACGCAGGCAGATGTAACCCATCCAGCCAAACCAGCCGATTGCTCCGATAAGGATCGGCCAGAACCAACTGGATGATCCGAAGATGTCGCGTTCACGACGTCGACAGGCCCAACCGGTGGCAATCCCCGTCAACAGGCTGAGTCCTATCCACAGCTTCATGTGCTGGAAGAACTCAGATAACCGTCCAAGAGGTGAATTGGATACCATTGTAAATTCAGGCAGGAACGGTGTGTAAAGCCACGATCCGAACGCGACTAAAGGAGACGGAAATCCCAGGTAAGCTGCCAGTCCCACATCCAATGGTGGGCTTGGCGGTTTGTAGCTTAGCTTGGCCTCTGCCTCTCGCGCGACGTGACCTTCGGAGTCCAGCCATTTGATGTGGCTCGTCCAAGTCCGATTCCCCACACTCCTTCCTTCGTCATAGCTGAGAAGTCGTTGTCCATTCTTCAGTTGATAAAAAAAGAGATTGCTGTTGGCGGAAGTTGGATCAAGCTTCACAGATTCTGACTGTCCCGATTGAGGTTCGACGATTAGTAACTCTGTTTCGCCGTTCAGGGCCAACCGTTTGAGCGTCTTTCCTTCTCGATCTATGGAAAACGAGGTGAGTGAATGCAAATCAGGACGGTTTTCGACCAGTTTATGAACAGCGCGCTCACGAAGCCTGATTTCATAAAGAGTACCTTTCGACAAAATCCAGACGCGATCTAGTAAGGCCGCTTGAACCCATTTTTTTGTCCATTGGGCATCGAGTTCACTAGCATCGAGTTCACTAGAGGGTTCAATCACCGAGAAATCCTGGATTGCCGCGACCATGACATGGTCGAAGGACCTTTGATACGAAGAACTGATCGGGAAAGCTTCGTCGATGGTCGGCATCTCGGACGAAAACCCATTCATGCCGATATAGCCCTCAATTCGTCGAGATTTAGGGTCATATCCGACGAAATAAGCAGTCGACGAACGATTCGGGGGAGCAATCAAGTACCAGCACGTCCCCGGAGTTTGATAGTCAAAAAAGCTGGCAATCCGGCCGTTCCACGAAATTGCCTCGGCCGGTTTTGTTAGTTTCGGAAGATAGACCGGAGATTCAAAAGATCTTTTCATGATGTCTTGTTGCATCTTACCGTCAAGATGACGGTATTCGGATTTCGTTCTTTGACCACCCCATACTTCAATCAACGGTTCACCCTCTTGGGTGATCTTGATTGACTCATGCAATGGAGGGTTTGGAAAAAATGTCTGCAAGCACGTGATCCCCCAGAATGTGACTATGTCATGGACAACGCCGTAACCAATCATCAGCAAGACGAACATCAATAATGAAGTGTGCGACGAGCGAGACATGGAAAGCTTTCTTGAGGAGAAAGAATAAATGGGCTTGAGACCGATCAGTGTGAATTGCCGATCACGGATATTCTCGGAGGCGTGCCGTACCCAAGATTGAAATGACGAGGCTGGCAATCAGCGCGATTGAACTGACATAGACCATTGGAGTCCAGATGGGGAAGAGCTTTAGTCCCAATCCCATCGTGACGACCGCAAACAGTGGCCACGTGCGGGAGCCAATCCAATTTGCCGGACGAATGCCCGTCAGAAAGGCCCCAAGATAACAAGCGAAAGCAACGACGACAGAACGCCACCACGGTTCTGTCATGCTCCAGAAAAACGGGCTGGCGTGTGTTCCCGGCGTCGCCGCCCACAGACAATAAATCAGTAACGGCAATGCAGATGTAACGAGCAGGATCAACCCGCCCGCAGCAAGCTTGCCCAGGAAAATCTGTGATCGTGGCATTGGGCGATGCAGCAGGAAGAGGCTTGTCTGTCGCCAGGATTCCATCAGCGTTTGATTCAGTCCGATCACGATCGCGCTGATGATTGCGATTGTGATAAACACGATTTCACGGTCTGACATCACGTCGAATGCTCGTTTCGCGAGAAGCGGAATTTCAGTCCCTCGTCCCGTACTGACTAGCGGGATCAACGGCAAGTCCATCCCTGAGCCGAGCAGTTGCATTTGTGCGAGCAAGGCCAAACCCGCGAAGATTCCACACTCGCGTAATTCTTTAGACAGCAGCGCGGTCCACACGGCTATTCTCCCGATGAAAAATGGGTAAGGATCGCTTTGATCCACGGGTATATTCGATAAACGCATCTTCCAGGTTCATATCAACGACATCGGTCCAGCGTGGCTCGAGTGATTCGACGATCGCTTGCTGTGCTGGTCCCCAATTGACGATGACCAGTTCGAGTTCCGTGCCGACTTTCCGCCAGGTGACGAGTCCCTCGCAGCCGGGAAAATCGGGCGGCTCGCAATCAAATCCGACCACGATTTTGCGAACGGATTCTCGAAAGGTTTCCGTCGGGCAATCGACCCGCAGGACCCCGTCGACCATGACTCCGATACGAGTCGCGACACGTTCGACGTCTCCCAAGACGTGCGAGCTGAAGAAAATCGTTCGACCCCGGCTTTGAATCAGTTGAATCAACGCTTCCAGGAATTCGCGTCGGACGACTGTGTCAAGACCCAGAGTCGGATCGTCGAGAATCAGTAATTCAGGGTCAGGTGCCATCGCGAGTGCGAGCGAGACCTGGGCCTGCTGACCCCGTGACAGACGACCACACTTTTGCTTTTTCGACAATTCGAAATGGTCCAGGACCTGATCGACCAGTTTGTGGTCCCAGTGTTCATAGAAGGCCTGCGTGAACTGAACGATCTGGCCGATTGTCATCCATGAGTAGAGCGGGTGCCCTTCGGCCATATAGGCAATCCGCGAACGTGTCTTAGGTGATATCGTCGAGATGTCGTCACCCAGCAAGCGGACTTGCCCGGCATCGGGAGGTGTCATGCCGGTCAGCATCTTGATTGTCGTCGACTTTCCCGCTCCGTTTCGGCCAAGAAACCCATAAACGCAGCCGGTTGGCACCTTCAGGTTGAGATCTCGCACAACCCATTTCGGGCCGTAAGATTTGGAAAGGTGTTCAATGATGATTGCATCGGGAAGTGTTTCGTCTGACATGATCTCTGCCTTGAAAAGGCTAAGTGAATAATGGAAGTGCTTTGACTCGTGCCTCGTCTGTATGTTGAATCAGGCCCCGGCCTGCCAGTGAAACTGAGCCACCCGATCTTGGACGAGTTCTTTCACTTCATCGGCTGTGAAGCCGAGCAATACCGCTTCAGTGAAAAAGCCGTCCAGCAAAACAGCTAACCGTTCTCGTCGAGCTTTCTTCGTGAGATCGCTACCAGGCTGAGCGACAAACACGCCCATGCCGTGTCGTGTCACGAGCAGGCCATCACGTTCCAGTTCGGTATAGGCCCTCGCCACGGTGTTCGGGTTGATGACCAGTCGCCGTGACAAATCACGAACCGACGGGAGCCGTGCATTCGCCTGCAACCGTCCGCGAGCGATAGCCGAGCGAATTTGTTCTACAATTTGCCGATAAATCGGCGTCCGACTGGCAACATCAATACTGAAATCCATGGCGGCGTTTCCTTGTGTACTAACACACATAGTACAGTTGTTTGATGGCTTGTCAAGCAGTTTCTTTTGATTTTTTGAGTTGTGTCCATCGAGCGAAATGCCTGGTGTCTTACTTAAAGGCGTTCGCCGCTAGTTGTCTGGGTGCGGGAGTGTCGGTCGCCATCGCGGCTTTCGGGGTTCACTCTTGACTTAGAGACGTTACGTCTGTATTAAAGACGCGACGTCTATTTTGGTTCGCAATTTGTTTGGAGCAACGTCGTGGGGACTCGGCTCGGGGATTATGTGTTCAAGTCGTTTCGGCAGTTTTTCGTTGTCTGAAACAATCGAGATTCTAGCCCATTTGTGCAATGACGACTGGGTGGCGGTCCTGTTGTGGAGTGAAAGATGAAGCGAGTTGCAAAAGTCCAGTCCTGCAAAAACAGAGGCTGCAACCGATCTGTGAGTCGAGGCGGTCGTCGCGGCATTGCTTCCATTGCTGAGGTTGTATTGCTGGTGCTTGTCGCTTCGGTTGTATGGCTCGGGATTCGAGTTATTCTCGCACCGATTCAAGGGTCGGAATCCGATTCGAGCGAGTCTGTGTGTGGCCCGATCGTGAGTTTATCCGTGATTTGCGACGGCCGAAAAATTCTGGCTCGTCGGGGGTTTTCCGAAGTTGTCACTTTTGATTTAACGCATAATCGAATCCAAAAGATATTCGGATGGAATGGTCGCCCGCTACAGGCCGTCCGTGTCAGTCAGGACGGGGAAACTTGCTTGCTATCGATCGAGGATCAGGAAGTGTTGCTCTTTCAAAGAAACGAATTGCTGAGAGCTGATTTTTTGACAGCGAAATCATCGGTGCAAATTGCTTTGTCGTTAAACGGACGAACCGCCATTCGACTCGTCGATGGGATATCACTTCGCCGATGGGATTTGTCGAGTGATGAAGTCGTTGAGTCCGATTATTCGTTCGCTGAAAAGGTGGATCGAATCTCTTTGGATTTCGAAGGTAATCGGATGCTCGTTTCCATGTGTGAAGGGGCGTTGAATCTTTGTGATGTGAAAACAGGAGTTGTCGTTCAGTCGCTTGAGGGACGTGGTCATCCGAGGGCAGATCCCGTTTTTTCCAATGATGGGTCATGCGTTGTTGTCGCTAGTAATCGATCTGTCACACTCTATGAATTGCCATCAGGGCATCCTGTCTGGACAGTCCGGTTTGACGATCAGAACGATCAGGATTGGCTGACGAGCGTAGCGATCTCGCCGGATGGTCAGTGGGTGGCGGCAAGTGGAATTGCTTCCCCGATTCGTGTGTTAAGTCGCGCCTGTGGACGGGTGCTGCATCATTTTTCGAAGAGTAGTACGAGCGGGGTCGCATTTTCGTCTGTCAGCGACGCCATGTATTCAGGGTCCCTCGATGGCTCTATCTCTCGAATGTCGCTGGTCGACGGACGCAATGTTGTGCTTGCCAAAGCGTACTGAGATCGCGTTACCAGCCAAAACAGAATTCTGGGCGGCCAAAGAAAAAAATCGCCCCCATCCGTGGGGGCGTCCGCATCCTGCTCCATCCGTTGAGTCACGTCTGAGTGGATGCCATTTCGTTTTTGCTGTTCGCGTGATTCATCGAGCAACAAACTTATGATTTAAAAGAACCCCCAGAGAACTGCCGCATCTGACTGTGTTGGGTGTACTGGCGAGTGGGAACCGGGTAGCAGAGTGGGTCAGAGACTGCTTTAGGGAGCCATGCAGTTCACAATCAGAGGCACTGGTCGTTCGCTGGGGGTTCGGGCTGGGAAAGATCACTGTCAACGATTCCTCGTCGACATCGCAATCATTATGCATTCCGCGTGCCGCGCTTTGTTCGGCGCTCATGAATATTTCATTTCGACTGTAACCCCTTGAAATATTGGATTCTTATGGTAATGATCATATTTGTCAGGTTGACAAATCGGCGCGCGCCGAAGAAAGTTTCCCGGTGGTACGGCGCTGATCTCCTTTGTTTCGGCGCCGAAGCCTTGCCTCGACAGTTGCTGGATAAAAAATGGAACGGGCAAATTGGGTAGTTCGGTGGTCTTTGGCTGGGTTTGCGGGGGCGGTCGTTGCGTATTGTGTCTTCGTGATGGTGATCGTCGCGACTGCACCTGACCTGCGGATGCGATTCCTGCTTGTCAATCTTCCGAACGCTGCGTCAGGGATCGTTATTGAAGACACAATTGATCTGGTTGTGGCAGAAGGAAAGCCATTACCACAGCCGCACGATGTGTTGCTCGAAGTGGATGGTGAGCCTGTTCAAACATGCTTACGTTTTATGAGAGAGCAGTTTGCCATCAGGAACCGTGAATTTCATCAACGAATTGGTTCGATAAATTCGCTACGGCAAGGTTCTCACGATTTCGTCCCGATAAAGTTTCAACGGAAAGGGGATACGGAGCCCATCGCAACCTTGGTCAAGGTGCAAGCTGTTCCGATGCACGAGGTCGGTTTGACTCTGGTTTGGTTCCTGCTCGAAATGATCATCTTTTCGGTTGGGGCAGTTGGTTTTTGGAGTCGCCCGTTTGATGACGCCGCACGTTTGTTCTTTGCCATGTGTGCTGTGACTCTTGCTGCCTTTGTCGGAGGCTTTCACTGGTGGACGGTTGGTAGCAGTTTTTGGCTGAATCTTCCGTTTGCGGTCTGTGGCATCATTTTGCCGGCGGTCATTCTTCATTTCTTTCTCGTTTATCCCCGGCCAAAGCCGCCCCTCGTGCGCTGGCCGCAACTGTTGCTGGTGGCGATTTACGCTATCCCGGCGATCTCGATTGCGTCTTTTCTGCTGGTGGATGGTGGTCTGTGGTATTTGATGACGTGGACTGACCAGCAAGCGGACTTCAACGCCAAGCTGGAACTGATGTTGTTGAATTGGCTCAGGATCGGGATTTATTCCTATATCTGTGTCGCTGCAATTTATTTTCTGGCGGCAATCGGGGCGCTGACGCACAGTTGGCTTACGACTCGTAATCCTGTCGAGCAGAATCAGGTTCGCTGGATTTTGCGGGCGGGCTGTGTGGCATCGTTCTTTATTGGATACGCCACCTACCTCGCTTTCTTTTACCGGGTTCAATTTGCGTTAGGTGGCGGACGGATTCCGATGTTTCTGGCCAGCCTCGTCTTCATGTTTGCTTACGCGCTGGGAATTGTCCGTTACAAGCTGATGCTGATTGATCAGATCGTGAATCGAGGGATGTGGTATTACGTCCTGAGCTATGGTGCCACCGTTGCGGTTGCCTTCTCAATTGCGTGCGGCACGCTGGCAATGACGATTCGGAAGGCGCATACCCTGGAACAACCCGCTTGGATCATCGCTGGAATTCTCATGCTGGCGGTCATCCTGCTGATCTGGTTGAGAGACTCTTGGCAGACGTTTGTCGACCGTCGCTTTTTTCGGGAAAAGTACCGGTTGGACAAAGCGTTGCAGCGGATGAACCAGGGTGTTGGCCGATTAGCTGATGTCGATTTCCTGTCCGAACGAATGTTGATGTCTTGTCGTGACGTATTGCAGTCAGAGTTGACGGCGCTCTATCTGCGCGAGGGGAAAACTTCGACGTTTCGGCTGGTCGGCGCACAAGGTGCCTCAGCCGGGTTGGCCATGCAGTTTGCTGCACCGGACGAGTTTTGTCAGGCTCTGCACGACGATCTGACGCTGCAACGTGTCACTGCGGGATCGCGAGACAATCTGACGCCAACACAAAGCATTTTACGCCTTGTCAAAGCGGATCTTGTTCATGGGCTTGAGATGAATGGTGAGATCACGGGAGTCGTTGTATTGGGAGGCAAGCAGAACGGGCTGATGTATTCGGCTGAAGATCTGACGTTTTTGACCGCACTTGGTCAGATTACAGGTATCGCCTTACATTGTGCCAATGTCCATCAGAACCTGAAGCATTTGAATGAAGAATTGCGAACGAAAGTCGATCAGTTGGCACAGCAGCGTCAGCAGATCGCAATTCTTGAAGCCGAGTTATCAACCACGCGAGTTGAGGCTCCGATGGCCTCGGGTCTGGAATTTCGTCGCGAATTTATCATCGGCCGCAGCCCGGCGCTTGGCCGCGTCCTGGACATGGTGCGCAAGGTGGCACCCAGCGAAACCAGCGTTCTTGTTCGTGGTGAAAGTGGTACGGGGAAAGAACTGCTGGCGAAGGCAATTCACGAGAATAGTTCACGCCGAAGCGGTCCGTTGATCAGCGTGAACTGCGCCGCGTTGTCATCAGGGCTACTGGAAAGTGAACTGTTCGGTCATGTGAAAGGTTCGTTCACCGGGGCACACGACGATAAGCCCGGGCGGTTTGAGCTGGCACATGGGGGAACCTTGTTCCTCGACGAAATTGGAGATATTTCCGCAGAAACTCAGATCAAACTTCTTCGAGTTCTTCAGCAGCGCGAGTTCGAGCCGGTTGGCGGAACAAAGACAATTCAGGTTGATGTCCGATTGATTGCCGCCACGCACCAGAACCTTGAGCGATTGATTGCCGAAGGGAAGTTCCGCGAAGATCTTTATTACCGATTGAATGTCATTAGTATTGTGTTGCCCCCTTTACGAGAGCGGCCGGATGATATTCTTGATCTGGCAGTCTATTTCCTCAAATCCGCCTCAACGCGAGACGGAAAGCGGATTGCCCGATTCGACGACGACGCGTTGAATGCGCTGATGCGATATCAGTGGCCAGGCAATATACGCGAACTTCAGAATGTGATCGAACGGGCTGTGGTCCTGGCGGAGCGCGAGACGGTCGAGTTAGTTGATCTTCCCTTCGAAATCCAGAAATCGGCTGACTCGTCGCAAGTCGTCGAACGAGTTGGATTGATTCGCGATTCGTCTCGGGACGATTCTGCTCGCGTGTTGGCATGGTCTGACGATGATCCCGAATCCGAGCGAAAGCAACTGATCGAAGCCCTGCAGGCGTGTGGTGGCAACAAGACTCAAGCGGCGAAACGACTTGGTTTGCCACGCAGCACGTATTTCAGCAAATTGAAAAAGTACGGCATTTCCGACGATGAGTCGACTAGCCCACCTCGGTATGGTCGGCTTCCTCGCTGATGTGAAGTGGGTTGCAGGGAAAGCCTTGCCGGGCGAACATTGAATGATGCGATTTCTATTCGCAGGCACCGTTGAGGTGTCGAAATCATGTTCCATCCCTCCCCCGACACGAAAATGAAAAATGCCGGTTCTTGATCGTGAGGAATACATTGAGCAGGCTTATTTCTTTAAGACGTTCCTGGAGCGGCTTGACGAAGATCTTCCATCGCAGGAAATCTTGTTAAGCATCAAAGAAGAGATTCTGGCAACGACAAAATTACCGCTCGCGCTGGATGTTCTACGGAGCGAGATGCTGCTTAAAGGGCGGTTGTGCGAGGGGATGGCTCATCTGGGGCATTATTTCGCACCTTTTCAAACGTTTGTCATGCGGCAATCGGAAGAAGATCGAACGAAGTTTGATCAGCGGGTAGCTCTGCAAATCCTGGAACGGGAAGCTCGTTATCGCAGTGAAAACGGTAAGCCGGCCGGGTTGTTTGTTTATCAGTTCGAATGTCTATCTCGCAACAGGCTGGGTTACGATCGTGGGATGACGGCCATTGCAGATGATCCCGTCTACGACGCGAACTGGCGAGAATGGATACTGAAGGCTCGCATGCAATTAGGGACTGTCGAGTTTGCTGACATGATCTACTTTCGTTCGGAATTCTACCTGGAAGAACGTCGCAAGCTCGTCGATCCCAACGAAGTCGCCAATGCTCCTTTGCTATTTGGACGCCAGGAGGGGCGCATCGCCAAAGCGAATCGGGGCAAGGACCCGTTATACCTTTTCGCGGCACTGCAACGACAACTTGGTTATCCCGCCGTTCCTCGATCAAAAACAGCAAAAGATCAGAAGCTTCCGCCGCATCTGGAAATCCGAATTCAGCGTATCGAGAAACGACTTCATCTGCTGGAGGCTGAGGGGAAAGGAAAGCTTGATCTCAGCGAGTTTTATGTGCAACCACTGCCGCTTGATGATCCTGCGGATAATGGTGGTGGGTGAAGAATGGGGCCTATGTGACGTAGAGGACTTATGTTTCGAGCATTGTCGTTGGGGAAATTTTATGCTTCGTGAAATCGGCGTCGCGGTGTCTGTTCTGGGATTGATGGCTTCGTCGTCCACGCTTTTCGCAAAGACAATCGACCTTTCCAAGGCGGTTGTTGTGGTTCGATCTGGCGAGCGGCCTGCAGCGGAAAAAATTGCTCCAACGATCCTGGTAGAA
Source organism: uncultured Schlesneria sp. (assembly GCA_903904835.1). Lineage (GTDB taxonomy): Bacteria > Planctomycetota > Planctomycetia > Planctomycetales > Planctomycetaceae > Schlesneria. The sequence continues at coordinate 19,364 of CAIVEI010000027.1, forward strand.
GAGATTGCTCGCCGATCAGGAGTGACGTGGACGGTGACGACTGATTGGCCGAAGCAGGCGTCAGCGATCATTGCGATTTCGACGCTTGCTGACCCACCATCTTGGCGGGATCAGGTCGCGACGACAATCGATGCCGTTCCCAAAAAGTCAGAATCGTTTTCCATTCGCGTTTTTCCTGCGACGGATCGTCAGCCTGCCACCGTGGTTGTCACCGGCGCCGATTCGCGTGGTGCGATGTTTGGGGTTGGAAAGCTGCTTCGCAATCTTGATTGGAAGGAAAAGGAAGTGTCGATTGCCGATCACTTCAAGGCGGATGAATCGCCTGATCGGCCGATTCGAGGTCATCAGATTGGCTATCGAGACACTGCGAACAGTTGGGACGCATGGACGTTCGATCAATACGACCAATACTTTCGCGAGATGGCTATTTTTGGTGCGAACGCCGTCGAAAATATTCCGTGGCAGGAAGAGCAGCTCGGTCCTTTGATGAAATACCGCCGAGACAAGATGAACTTCAAATTTGCCGAGCTTTGCGACAAGTACGACCTTGACCATTGGATCTGGGTTCCCGTGCTGGTCAAACTGCCGGATCAAACGAAAGAAATTGAGTTTCTGAAGCAGCAGGAGGCTTACTATAGCAAAGTCAAGCGGCTCGACGCGATTTTTGTCCCCGGAGGTGACCCAGGGGATAACAAGGCAGACGTGTTACTCCCGCATCTGGAGCGAATGGCCGAAGTCGTTACGAAGTATCATCCGAAGGCGAAGATCTGGTTGTCTCTGCAACATTTTAAGGCCGACGACATCGACTTCTTGTATGCGTACCTCGATCAGAAATTACCGACATGGTTCGGTGGTCTGGTGATGGGGCCGAGCAGTCCGCCGATGGAGCTGACTCGAAGGCGCCTGGCAAAGCCCTATCAGCTTCGGTGGTATCCCGATATCACTCATTCTGTCCGTTGTCAGTATCCGATTCCCTGGCTTGATCCTGCCTTGGGGATGACGCTCGGTCGCGAACCGGTCAATCCGCGACCCGTCGATTACACGCAAATCTATCGTATGGACTATGCGTTTACTGATGGGTTTGTAACGTACTCAGACGGTGTCCACGACGACTTCAATAAGAGTCTCTGGACGCAACTTGGTTGGAATCCAGACAAGAGCCCGCGTGAAGTCGCGAAGGAGTATGCAAGATTTTTCTTTCGACCGGATTCAGCCGATCTGGGTGCCGACGGCTTGTTCGCCCTTGAATCTGACGCGCGAGGTGCATTGGAGGAAAACGGTTCGGTTGCGGCCACGCTTCTGCTCTGGAAGGAACTCGAACGAAAGATTCCGTCGGCAGGAGGTTCTTGGCGATTTCAGATGCATCTGTTTCGCGCCTACTATGTCGACTTCACACGTCGACGCCTGATTTACGAAAAGGAACTCGAAGCTCAAGCTCTGGACTCGCTAGCAAAGGCCAACGAAGTCGGAGCAATTCAAGCCATGACGAATGCTCTCCAAATTCTCAATCGAGCAAACACTCAGCCGGTCGATCCCGAGACGATCAAGAAGTTGAATGCATTCGGCGAAAAACTTTTCCAGGAAATCGGCCTGCAAACGAGTGTTCCGAAATATCATGCTTCGAACTCACAACGCGGAGCCGTTTTGGATTTCATCGATTACCCGCTGAACAACCGATGGTGGCTTGAGGATCAGTTCAAAAAGATTTCAGAAATGACGGATTCCAAAGCTCAGCTGGAGCGGATCGAAGTGATTCGGAATTGGGAAAACCCTGGCGATGGAGGTTACTACGACGTCATTGGCCACGTTGGCCGTTCACCGCGAGTGGTCAAAATGGTCTTCGCCGGCGACGCCATGCGTCATGAGGAGGAACTTCCAACGCAACGCTGGATGACCGAGAAACCGACAATCAATCGACAGGCCTGGCACACATATTTGGACAGCTGGCCGCGCGGGATGATCTATAACGATCTCGATCCCACTGCCAATTATGTCGTCAAACTGTTCGCACAACGAGAATCACCATTGGTGATTGATGGAGTAAAAGCCAGATTGATCAAGACGGGTGAAACCTTTGACAAAGTCACCGAGCAGGTCTTTGAAGTTCCCGTTGAAGCAAGCAAAGACGGACGGATCACGCTGACCTGGGAAAAGTTGGATGAAGAGCACCTGAACTGGCGTCAAAGGCATTACGTGACGGACCTCTGGGTGATGAAGCGGCCTGTAAAAAAATAACTCTGTGACATGTTGTTTTGTCGCCATCCAAATGCCAATAGTAAACCCCAGAAATACCTGACTTATATCGGGGACTCACGTGATGGATGACGAACGTCAAGACAGCGACTACGACGGTGCGTGGAAGGAATTGCTTCGCTCGCATCTGATGGAATCGCTTGAGGACTGCTTTCCCGATTTCGTACAACTCATCAATTGGGAATATGAACCCGAATGGCTCGACAAAGAAATCAGCCAGATCATTGGGCAATCGGGACATCGGAATCGCCAGGTCGATCTGCTCTTCAAAGTGCGTTTGCTCGATGGGCGCGACCAATGGATTTTATGCCATCTTGAGGTTCAGACCTCTTATGAAGCTGATTTCGAATTTCGGATCGATCTGTACAGGTCTGGACTGAAGTGGATGTTTCGGCGAGATGTTTTAACACTTGTTATTCTTGCGGATCTGAGTCCAGAATGGCGTCCAACCGAACACCATTTTAAAATGGGTGGTTTTGAAAGCCTTTGTCGCTTTCCGATTTGCAAAATTTTAGAGTGTCTTGGGACTGATTGGGTTGGAAAGACGTCGCTCGTGGCTCAGGTGGCACGCGCCCAGATTGCCGCTCTGAAAACAGCAGGTAATCCCGAAGCTCGTTTCAGTGCTAAAACTCAGCTCGTGCGAAACCTCTACACGTTGGGGTATTCTTCGGATAGAATTCGAGAGTTGTTTCGTTTGATTGATTGGATGATGCGCCTGCCGTCCGTTCTCGATCGTCGATTCAAGGCCGATTTGGTCGCCTATGAAGAGGAGATGCATATGCCTTACGTAACGTCTGTTGAACGATTGGCAAAAGAGGAAGGTCTTGAGGAAGGTCTTGAGAAAGGTCGTGAGGAAGGATTTTTAAAGGGGCGAGAACAGGGGCGAGAACAGGGGAGTGCCACGTTGCTATTACGGCAACTGACGCATCTTTGCGGTATCTTGTCCGAAGACATTGAGCAGGAAATTCGCAAATTGTCGTTGGAGCAAAGCCAGAACCTCGGTGAGGCGCTGTTGGATTTCCACTCGCTTGAAGATCTCAAAAATTGGTTGAAAACCAAGTAGGATTGAGTTGAATTTTTTGCACAAAATAAAATTCCGTACACCGCCATTATTTCCTGCTAAATGTCCCACCTGTTTTTTAGTCGCCGACCAAGCTCCGAATCACTTTTTCGATGGCTTGCTTGGTCAATGTTTAAATGAATCCTCGAAAGAGCCGGGCAGAAATAGACCCCCGGTTCTTTCTGCTTCGATTGCTTTCCCGCCTTTGGAAGTCCGCTAAATGACATACATAATTCGAACTGCAATTGCGTCCGCTTCCGTCCTTGCCTGCGTCGCAGCTTATTCGGCGGACCCTCCATCGGCCGAGCAGATCGAAGTGTTTGAGAAGCAGATCCGACCGCTACTGATTCAGAACTGCAACGAATGTCACGGTGCGAAGAAACAGGAGGCGGGCCTTCGACTTGACACTCAGGCCGGGTTTCTTAAGGGATCGGACGGTGGAGTCATCTTCGCTGCCGGCAATGTTGAAGGAAGTCGTTTGCTGACGGTACTGAAGTACGCCGATGGCGAGACTCAGATGCCTCCCAAAGGAAAGTTATCCGACGAGCAGATCACGGTGATTCGCAAGTGGTTGGAGCAGGGTGCCCCATGGCCAGCAGAAGTCGCTTCGATCGACGCCATGGCCGCCGCGAAAAGTCATTGGGCTTTTCAGTCTGTAAAACGCCCAGGCATTCCTGTTTTCGAGGCTCTGGGGCCTGAGAAGACCTCTGCGCAGACACCGGTCGATTCGTTTATCATGGCTGCATTAAGTGAGAAGAAGCTCGCTCTTTCTGAATCAGCAGATCGATATGAATTTATCCGCCGGGCGACATTCGATCTGTGTGGCGTTCCACCCACGTTCGAGCAGTTGCAAGAATTCGAAGCGGATCGAGCACCGGATGCCGCAGAGCGATTGGTTGATCGATTGCTTGCGTCTCCCCTATATGGCCAGCGATGGGGACGGCACTGGCTTGATGTCGCTCGCTATGCGGATTCAAAGGGGTATGTCTTCACTGCTGAGCCGCGTTATCCCTATTCGTACACGTACCGCGACTACGTTGTAGACGCATTCAATTCAGATCTTCCTTTCGACCGTTTTGTCACTGAACAACTGGCAGCAGACGCTGTTGTTTCTGCTGAAAAAGGTGAGAGTGCTGTTGCAGAATCGCAAGACGCTCGACTCGCTGCGCTTGGGTTCCTGACCGTCGGTCGACGTTATCTCAATAATCAAAACGACATCATTGATGACCGGATCGATGTTGTTTCGCGTGGTTTACTCGGGCTGACGGTTGGGTGTGCTCGCTGCCATGATCACAAATTTGATCCTGTCCCGACGGCGGACTATTACTCACTGTATGGGGTGTTTTCCTCGTCGATCGAGCCAGATGAATTGCCTGTGATCGGAGTGCCAAAGGATGCCAACGCCTATCGCGAGTTCCTGGCCGAACTGGCAAAGCGAGAAGCGGCTGTCTTGAACTATGAAACAGAAAGTATCCCAAAACTGGCCAATGAAATTCGTGAGGTGGCAGGCGATTCGTTGCAGCAGATTGCGAAACAAATGCCAGTCTGGTCACAGATTCCCCTCGAATTGAAAGGAAAGAATGAGGCACGAGGGCCGATCGTTCAGCGTTGGCGAGATTTTTTGAATCGAACAGCTTCACAACCGCATGCCGTGCTGTCACCCTGGCATGTGCTGGCGAAAATCGATAAGGCGGACGAGTTCCCCGTTGCCGTTGCGAAACTGATTGAATCCTGGGCGAATGTTGAAGAAGCAGCTCGCGTCAATCCGCTCGTTCGGCAGGCGATCGTCGATCAGAAACCGGTTAATTTGCTGGCGCTCAGTCGACTCTATGGAAAACTTTTTGAAGATGTTCGTCTGCAATGGGACGAACTACGCAAAACTTCTCCTGAAGTCACGCAACTGCCTGACGGTGCCGCAGAGCAATTACGACAAGTCCTTTTCGGAGAAGGCTCGCCAACAATTCTGACCGTGGACGAAGCACGAGCCGCCTTCGGTCGTGATATCCGAGATCAGATCACGAACCTGAAGCGGAATGTCGACGCCCTCAAAGTCACGTCGCCCGGGGCACCGCCTCGTGCCATGGTCGTTCGGGACGGGCCTGTTCAAGAACCTGTGATCTTCGTTCGTGGGAATCCTGGTCGTCGCGGGAAAAACGTGCCGCGCCAGTTCCTGGAAGTGGCTTCCTGGTCGGAACGAAAACCGTTTACACGGGGAAGTGGTCGCTTGGATCTGGCCGAGGCGATCGTCGATCCGCATAATCCTCTGACCTCGCGCGTCATTGCGAATCGCATCTGGCAACATCATTTCGGCACGGGAATTGTCGCGTCGCCGAGTGACTTTGGAACCCGAGGTATGCAACCGTCGAATCCTCAATTACTCGATTGGCTAGCTGCAGAGACGGCGAATATTGATGGGGCGGCTCACGTGGCCACTTCGCCCAATCGCTGGTCATTGAAGAGACTTCATCGGCTGATCATGAACTCGTCAGTCTATCGGCAATCCTCGGTCGAAAATGCGACTGCTCGTCGTGTTGATCCCGAAAACCGGTTGCTCTGGCGTATGCCTCGGCAGCGACTCGATTTTGAATCTTTGCGCGATTCATTATTAGCCGTCTCAGGAAAACTCGACGATCGGATCGGCGGCCAACCGTTCGACGGCGTGATGAATTCAGCGACAACTCGACGAACAATTTACACACTGATCAATCGTAATGATTTGCCGGGGATCTTCCGTGCATTTGATTTTGCGGACACGGATGCCTCTGCGTCAGATCGACCTCAAACGACCGTTCCTCAGCAATCACTTTTTGCCATGAATTCGCCCTTTATTCAGGAACAATCACGTCGACTGGCTGCGGAATGCCTGGCTGGGGCAAGTAATGATCCGCAGCGGATAGAACTGCTGTATCATCGTGTGTTTGCTCGTCAGCCGACAGAAGATGAACGACGACTTGGCCAGCAGTTTCTCGAAATCGCTCAGACAACAAGTACTGAAAAGCTGTCTCCCTGGGACCGCTATGCACAAGTGCTGCTCATGTCGAATGAGTTTTTGTTTGTTGATTAGGGGTAGCGGCGGCTTCTAGTCGCCGCATTACTCTCCCAATTAACGCGCGAGCGATCCTCATGTTTTAATCCCTTCATACGACGCGCACCAACCGTCGTTCGACACGCACCAACCGACTGTGCCGGCGGCTACGATGGTTCCGAATCGGTTTTCAATGACATCATGGCGCGGTCGACGCGCGATCGAATCTGGTCCCATCGTGCTGCAGGCCATGACATGCTCACGCGGCGGACTTGAGGTCGAAACGTGATCAATGACAGTTCCCCGGGAAGGGTTCCGAACCATTGCTCGACCGCGTGTGCATAGAGCCCCAATTGAAGCTCATAGGGTAAGATTAATTGATCATCCGAGACATGCTGGGGAAAATCGCCGGTTTTGTAATCGAGGACGTGCCATCCTGCCTCGGTTTCGATCAAGAGGTCGATGACGCCCGATATCAATGGAGAGGGTCTCGCTTGGACCCTACCAAATTCTTTTCCAGAGGGCTTTTCGTCTGGCCACGGAAGTAAGAAGTCGATTTCACGGTGAATTGTCTTAGCTTGAGCCAATTCCTCAGCAAGTGGCGAATTAAAAAATCGAGTGAGCATCGTGTTTGCTTGTTGAACGACTTCTTGACTTACCTTGTCCAGGCTTTGGTCGATTGCGTTCTGGAGCAGATCGCGCCACTGGCTCGGTTCGCGAAAGTCGATTCTTTCCAGAACCTTGTGCAGGATGATTCCGAGCGTTGTCGCCATATCCGGATCAATGAAAGCCTCATCGTCGTCCACCCGCTTTCGTTGGCGAGGCGGGTGAATCCCCCCGTTAATTTCTGCGTCGATCGATTCGAGTTTCGAGACACTGACAATACTCAGGTCAGACCTGTCTCTCGGAAAAATGGCTGCGGATTCCGGAAATTCGGCTGGATCCGCTTTGATGACTTGGGCACGAAGTCCACTTAAAGAGATTCGCTTATTGTTTTCCGGTTCCGCTCGCCTGGCTTCACAGGGAACGTGATGAACCAGGATCACAGGAATGTTATCAGGAGCGGCGGTCCCGGATTCGGACGATCCAAGCAGCGGATCGGTTTTCAGTAAACCAGTTCGGATATCGAAACGCGTTTCAAGAAGTTCTTGCCATGGTGAATGGGCCGGTTTGTCGGGTTCGATTCCGGCTGACAGAATCAGGTAATCTGCCGCGCGTGTGCAGGCAACGTAGAACAGCCGGATTGTCTCTTCGGCGTCCGCTTCTTGTTCTGCAAGCTTATGCATTTCGAGTGCGAGATTTTTGGATTTGCTGCCAAATTGTTCGAGGGGCTTGATCAGAGCCCCAAGCTCCGGGTGCAAGACCGCTTCACTCCCGCGCGGCGGCCCCTTGCGATCGATATCAGCCACGATCACGACCGGAAACTCAAGTCCCTTCGACTGATGAATCGACATCAGGCGAATCACGTCACCCGATTCAGGCAACGTTGTGGCGAATTCCTCGTCGGTCTCCTCAATAACGGATGTTTGTAGCCGCGTCACAAAATCCTTCAGAGTAAAAAGATTACCCTGATCGAATTGGCGAGCCATTTCAATCAGTTTTCGCAGATTAGCCAGTTTTCGATCACCGAGAAATTCGGCGAGGATCGAAGCGTCGTATCCGGTCTGTTCAACAGCTTCCGTTAACAGGTCAGAAAGGGGAATGCGATCTTTACGATTCCGCAGGTTTGTCAGTATCTCGGCAGCGAATCGAATCTGCGTCTTCTGGTCTTCTGGAAGATATGCCGGCGGTTCTAGGTACAGCGTTTGGTGCAGGCTAAGTGTTGCACGAGTTGCAGTCGGTGGTTGAGGCTTTTCCTGTCTCGTCGAAACCGCTGCGTTATCGGAGTGAACTGCCAGTGCATGAATTGCATCGTCGCTCAAATTAAAAAACGGCGAACGTAAAATGCCGACGAGCCCGACCAGATCGTCACAATCGTCGAGATATCGACAGAGATTCAGCAGGTCAAAAATCTCTTGTTGAGCGAAAAACGCCTTGCCGCCAACAAGGTAATAATCGAGATCGTAACGCCTGAGTGCCGATTCATACTCCTGGACACTTGATAATGCCCGGAACAAGATCACGATGTCCCCGGGCTTGGTACGGCGGAGCAGGGGGTTGCCCTGAGAGTCTTTCTCTTTGCATCGAATTCGTGGAGTCGGATCGGCCAGCAACGTTGCGATGCGGCGCGCGATCCAATCTGCTTCCCGGGCTCGCAGTTCTGACGCATTGGCCCGGACATCATCGTCGCTGGATTGCGAGTTCGGGGTTTCTGGCGACGCAACGGGTGATTCTCCGTCGGCCCCTTCCGCATCGAATCCTGCAAACAAGAATTCCACGCCGGGGGTCGGTGAATGTTGTTTGTTCTGGAATGGAACCAGGGGCTCGTAATGCTCCATGGCCGGCGCGAACAGATGATTTACGAAGTTCAGCACCGCAGGCTGACTGCGGAAATTGACGTTCAGAGGTAACCGACCAGAGGCCGGGATTTCGTTACTCATCGTCGAAAACACAGTCGGGTCAGCTCGGCGAAATCGGTAGATCGACTGCTTGCGGTCACCAACCATGAACAGCTTGCCCTGGGTTAACGCCGCTCCGCAAAGGCTGCGGACGACATCGGCCTGAACCGGATCGGTGTCCTGGAATTCGTCGACCATCAGCAAGCGGATTCCGGCGGCGACTCGTTTTCTAACGGATTCATTGTCGCGTAAAAGGTTTCGTGTGTGCAGCAGCAAGTCATCGAAGTCAAGCACTCCCTGGGCTTTTTTCGCGGCGGCATATTTGTCGGCTGTTCGAGCCGTCAAGCGAATCGCACGGCATGCAAGTTCGGCGGAAGCCGTCACTTCCTCTGGTTGAAAATCGAGTGTCTGCCTCAGCTTTTCAACCGATTCGCGAAGCTTTTGAAAAGCGAGTTTAATCTCTTCTTTTCTTTCTTCTGACTCCCAGTCTTTCTTTCCTCCTCCGCCTGTAATTCGAGCGTTCTCGTGTATGTCTTCGAGCGTTGTTAAGAGGTCCTTCCAGGGCGTTTGAGGCCACAATGTGGCATTGAGATACGCAATCCGATCAATCATAGTCGCATGTTTTGATGGTGAACCACTCATTGCGGTCAAAGTCGTTTCGATGATCGCCGATTCACGGAATTTCCCGACGAGTTTGGGGACAAAGTCGTCATGCCATTTTTGCATCCATTCTGCGGCGAGTTGCGTTGCTGACATCACGCGAAATTTGGAAAAATCGATTTGGAACCGTTGACTGGTCAGTTTCCTCAGTAGCTCACGTGCTCGCTCAAGTCCAAACTGTACGACGAGTTGAACTGCGTCTTCGTCTTCGACTTCGATCAGTTCGTGCAGAGTGCTGTGAGCAACATGTCGCAGCAGGGTGTCAGCGAGCGCCGGTTCAAGAAGGGCAAATCGAGGGTCGAGGTTGGCTTCGACGGCCTGAGAACGCAACAGGCTTGAACAGAATGAATGGATCGTGCTGATACGGGCGGCGTCAAGGCCCCGCAAGATCCCCAGCCAATGCTGTACGTCGTCTTGATGACAGCCTTGAAGTCGTTCATGACAGGCGGCTCGAATGCGATCTCGCATCTCTCTTGCGGCCCGTTCTGTGAAAGTGATCGCCACAAGTTGGTGGAGGTCAATCGCCGGCTCGTTTCCGTCTGTCGGCTCCAGTCCAGCGAGAAAACGTTGGGTGAGGACGAATGTCTTACCGCAACCAGCGCCTGCTGACAGGGCCACTGACACTCCCCGAGCGTGGATTGCCGCTGCCTGTTGCTCTGTAAACTTGGATTGTTGTGTCATATGAAGCAGCCGTGATTCTTCGCGGACCTGTTTAAGCTCAACTCAGGGTCAGTAGCCAAGGCTTCCAGTCTCCGTCATAAAACATTTGAACGGTTGGCTGGTTATTCCGAACTGTTTTTTTCCCATTCGCTCAGATGGTCGTCGCATTCGGGTTTGATCGATTTCCGTCTCTTCTGATGGATTTGCCATTTCGAAAAGCCAGTTCTACCTCATTTCGGGGAAAATTTGCCCGTTGAAGCTCAGAAAGATTGAAGATTGAACTCACTTCGCGTTCATCAAGTCCGGCGGAAATATCTTTGTATGCGTTGCCATTTGGGCGGAAAAAAACAAAAAAAGTCGCGGAATATGCCGCTTGGTGACGAAGAATTGTTTTCCTGTGTCGCGTCCACTTGAACTTGGAGAAGAAAATCTTTAGCATCCGCCTCTTCGGGCCGAAACCTTTTAGGGTTTCATCCGAGGGCGTATAGCTCAGTTGGTTAGAGCGCAGCTCTGATAAAGCTGAGGTCCGTGGTTCGAATCCACGTACGCCCAAATGGGGATGTAGCTCAATTGGGAGAGCACCGGCTTTGCAAGCCGGGGGTTGCCGGTTCGATCCCGGTCGTCTCCACTGCCATCTCTTTAAAGGCTTTTCTTTAGAGAAAGATGGCAAAGATTTGGGTGATGAGAATTCGCCATGATTCTTCACCTGACGCTTGACGTTTGGAGAAGGGACGGATAACATCTCCCTCCCGCTCGTTCGCCGGTCTCGGCCAGGCAACGACGCAACGATATTTGACAATTCGGTTTAAGTAAAAAAATAAGAGCTTGGTGTTCTTGTTTCATCGCC
>CAIVEI010000028.1 GCA_903904835.1 uncultured Schlesneria sp.
ATTCAAACGTTGCCGACGCATCGGGACAGGTATTCCGTTTGAATTTCTGAGTTGAAACCATGCGGATTGGAATTTGGCAGGTTCTCGAACAATGCTCATCACGCGGAGCGATGATGGCTACTTTGGTCTGAGGCAAAGCCTCTCTAAACTTCTTCACGTCATCGTCAGGACAGGCAGTCTCCCCGAGGTTGAAAAAGTAGATCGGGATGAGGGCTTCATTTCACGGCAAATTCCTTGCGCGCATAGGACTCAAGAAATCCACAGGTCTTGCAGCGATATGTACCTACTGGGATCTGGTCGCTGGGCCTCGGCAGTGTGATCGCGTTGTTCCCTTGAAGGGTGTACAGCCAATGCTTCTTTGGTTTTCCCCTCCCCCATAGACTCACAAAGAACGACGCGTAACTGTGGTCAATCAAATAACCTGATTCCATCTCACCCTGACACTTCGGACAGGTCATTTCAGCTTGGTTCATCGCAGATTCCTTAAGGGCCATTCGTCCAAATTCGATCCCACTGATAACGTAACAAGGCTCAAATTGGATCAAATACTTGTCTGCCGATGGCAATCATCCTGCCTCAATCGTCGCTCTACTCGATCCCGGTACCGCGACGAATGGCCCGCTTGCCAAACTTCTCCGTGATCTGATCTGCCACTCGATCGAGCTCCTGTTGACGCGCCTGGTCAGGCTGATCGAATAGCGTCTGCTGTGATTTTCCAGAGCCGTCCAGTTTGCTGACACCGAACCCCAGCAGTCGGATCGGCTGATGACGCGATGGGAGACGTTTCGTCAGCAGTTCCACACCCGCTTCGAGCAGTTCCTGTGTAATGCTGGTCGGCTTCGCCAGTGTCATTGAACGAGTGATCGTCTGAAAGTCCGCGAACCGCACTTTCAACTCGACCGTGCGGCCCTTAAGGTCGTGTCGGCGCAGCCGGCGGGCGACCTGCTCGACCAGTTCCACCAGCCAGGCTCGCAGGACTTCGATGTCCGCAATATCTTCGGCGAACGTCGTTTCGTTGGAGATCGATTTCGCCTCGCGATCGGGGACTACCCGCCGATCATCAATACCGTGGGCAAGCTGCCAGTAATGCTCGCCGGATGCTCCGAACAACTCTGTGAGTTTCGCAAGCGGCATTTGCCTGAGCTGTCCGATCGTGCGAATCTGCAGTTGCTCGAAGACAGCGCCGGTCACTTTTCCGACACCCCACAGTTTTCCAACCGGCAGCGGATCGAGGAACGCTTGTATGTCACCCGATTCAACAACAACGAACCCATCCGGCTTCTTCAGGGCACTGGCGATCTTGGCAACAAATTTGTTAGTGGCCACGCCGACGGAGGCGGTCAGCTTCAGTTCCGCCCGGATTCGCTGTTTGATCTGCCGTCCGATATCGGCGGAGCTTCCAAACAGAGATTCGCTCCCTGTAACATCGAGAAAGGCCTCGTCGAGCGAGAGCGGTTCAACCAGCGGAGTGAACTGCTCAAAGATGTCTCGAATCTGCCGGGACACGGAGGCGTAGTAATCAATCCGAGGTTTAATGACGACAGCATGAGGGCAAAGTCGCCTCGCACGGCCTGATGCCATCGCACTATGAACGCCAAACTTGCGAGCCTCATAGTTCGCCGCAGCCACAACCCCACGACTTTCAGCAGAACCACCGACGATCACAGGCTTCCCAACAAGCGACGGATTCTCCCGTTCCTCAACCGAGGCATAGAAAGCATCCATGTCGACGTGAAGAATCATGCTGGTTGAATCGAGAAATGTTTTGATGGAAGACGTTTGATGCCAGTCAAATCGAACAGTGAAGATGTCGTTTCGAAAAAGGGGACTGGCTCCGTCCTCGGTGCCTGTCCCCTTTTTCGAAACGACTGGGGCGGTGAATGGCTCCAGATCAGTGCGTCACTCAGTTTTCTACTCTTTATTCTTGTTGACGTTCTTC
>CAIVEI010000029.1 GCA_903904835.1 uncultured Schlesneria sp.
GCGTCGAAAACGATTCAAGCGTTGCCTCAGCATCGGGGCAGATATTCCGTTTGAATTTCTGATTTGAGACCATGCGTATGGGAATTTGGTAGGTTCTCGAACAATGCTCATCACGCGGAGCGATGATGGCTACTTTGGTCTGAGGCGAAGCCTCTCTTTAGCTGTTGCGTCCCTGCGTCGACGGCATCCGCGTGACACGCGGGCTGCCGTCTTCTATGTTACGTCGGTCCTTTTCTGCTGAATGTTCGCCGGTAGGAGTTCCCTATGATGCGCCGATTTGCTGTGTGTTTACTGATGTTCGGCACGCTTTGGGCCGCCGATGAGCCGAACTCTTTCAAGCTCGCCGCTCCCAAGGATTGGTCCGGCGAAACTCTTGAGCTGCCGCCGGGATTTGCTCCTGATATGAAACTGAAAGGTTATGAGCATATTCGTTTTGCACCGGGAATGATGAAGTCGGGGTCCGATACATTCTTCACCTACGCCTTCGTATTTGAACTTTCGCCCAAGCCCGAACTGACGGAAGCCGTTGTCAAAGACGAATTCCTGAAATACTACCGAGGCCTGTGCAAGGCAGTACTCAATGGAAAGGTTCCGGACATCGATCCGTCTGAATTCACGGTTGAACTGAAGCAATTGAAACCTGATTCCAAACAGGCCTTAAACGAAAAGGCTGCTGATGCGCCGACGCAGTACACCGGCAAGCTCGACTGGGTCGAACCGTTCGCCACGAAGAAGCGACAAACGCTGAACCTTGAGATTCAGGCGTGGTCGAAGAACGAGCACAATTACATTTTTGCCTGCGTCTCACCTCAGCCAACCGATGCCGCGATCTGGAAACAGCTCCACACGATTCGTGACGACTATCTGAAAACGCAAACAAAATAATCGGCTTAATTAAGTGCCACTGCTTGACCGTCCCCGGTCAAGCAGTGCTCTTCAACGTTGATAACACGAAACCGTGACGAATGTGAATCATGGTCGAGTTTTTCACATTTATGATTCGTTTTTTTTACGGATGGCAACGGAAGAGTGGTTTCGTAACGCTGGTGATGGCATGCGCGTTCGCGGGACTTTGGCTGAGAAGCCAAACCGTATTTGACCACGTCTATATCCCGCTGGGAAACCGAAAATGTGACAGCTTGGCTTCTTGTGAAGGCAAGATTTGCTGGAGCAGAAGGGCTGAAGTGGAGTCATACGAAATGCCTCCCTTTCCGGGTTGGACCAGAATACGCATTAACGTTGCAGGCGATCCCGTAGACGAAAGTGAGGAAGACGGTTTGCGATGGCATTGGAAGTGGTGCGGATTCGGTGTCTATGATTGGGTCGACGAGCCGGTCAGAGCGATTGAGATTCCGCACTGGTCTGTCGTTTTACCTCTGACCACTCTCTCTGCGTATTTATTGCTCACAAGGCCCCGCCAGGATCGTCACTCACCGGTTGCATAGGGAACAGAGTCAATGTATTCGTTCGGCCCATTCGCCAACTTGAATCGGACAGTGCTGCTTCCCGAATTGCAGAAGCATCTTATTGGAAATCAACTACAACATCCTTTACTGCACTTCGAGAACGCTGATCCAGGATTGCCAGCCCGACTTAACCGTCTCTATGAACTTCGGCTGCACTGTAAGTCTGCAAATGAGAATTATCCAAATGAATGGGAAAGGCTTCGTCCCGACCTGGCAAGTCTTGACCGTCTGAATTGGTATTTGCGAAAAAAAAGCGTTGATAAAGACTTGCCATGCGATCCTCCAATTGCCGGACAAATCTGGGCTGACCCTGAACTTTTGACAAATACCTGCGACGTATTGAAAATGCTTTTTGACGGGCCACTTCCGTCATCTCCAATTGCATCCTTTATGGTTGATAGCGAACGGCAGCGACTGGCTGAACTTCCCGACGAGATTCGGGTGTTTCGAGGCCATGTTCCCGTTCTGGAGCAGCGTAGTTCTTGGACCCTCAATCCCGTCGTCGCACTGGACTGGGCATGTCGACGAGTGGCTCAGGGTGGGATTCCGAACTACGAATCGTTTACCGACACGGAAAGGCAGTTTTGGATGCCGGTCGTGACAATCGGAACAGTAAAGAAATCCCAGCTAATGGCATTCGTGGACCGCCGTGGGGAAGATGAAATCCTCGTCGATCCACAGTATGTCAAAAACCGAACTACGTTCAATGTGATTCACGCCACTAGCCAACACCCTGCTGCTCGGTACGCCACGGACGACGAGATCGAAATCGACGAACGCGTCCTAGCCAAAGGAACTTGAATCATGCTTGATTTCTTCAAAGGGTGGCGTCGAAAAGTCGGGGCGTTGACGCTGGTGATGGCGTGTGTGTTTGCTGCGGGGTGGCTGCGAAGTCTACATTCGAGAGAATTCATTTTCATTGAATTCGAAATTCCCATTGGCGGACGCATTAATGTCTATACCAGTGCCAACCAGTTGGACATTCTTCTTCAGCGAAGTACGGGGTGGTATCTTGATTTCGGCGAAGCAGATCCTGTCGTAACGCTGAAAGCCCTCGATGGTGTCTGGTTCTTCGATGTCCAAAAAATCGAGGAAGAAATTGTGGATGGCGTGCTACAGGTTTCACCTGGTTACGAGGTGAGAATTTACTTTTACGCGATCGTTATCCCGCTGACACTGCTTTCCGCATACCTGCTGCTTACCAAGTCCCGACAATCGAAGCGTGTATTACCCGAATCACAAGCACCCCCTCCAGCAACCCTTTGAGCCGTCTCATAAATCGACTGATTGAAACGACCGGATGCTCTACGCGATCGATCCAAATAGCCGCCTGTTGTTCTGACTGCTTTCTCTGCTTCTGCAAACAAAAATGCCTCTGCGAAGAAATCCCCCGCAGAGGCTGTATAACGCTGCACACACACACACACACACACACACATACACACAGCCAAGATCGATCGCAATGATTTCGGTGCCTGCCAAAATGCACCGATCTCTTCAATGTTTCTATTCGCCGGAGCTGTCATCGTCCCGGATTGACACTTGGTCGTCCTCAAACACTGCCGCTGGAGCGACTGTTTGGCGGACTCACGTTATCGTATGCCGTGACATAATAGAGATCAGTCGTGCTTCCATTCGGCAACGTCAATGTCCAAGTACTCCCCGCCGAAAGCGGATTCGCGGTACTTGGGATATACTGTGCGACCACCACGGTTCCCGCAGCATTCGTTTCCGTAACGACGAGCTTACCCGTATTCGCAGAATCGTAAGTTCCACTCAGGTTGACGGTTGTGCCCACGACATTCTTAGGATTGATCGCTGGTGCGCCCAGCGACACCACTGACACAGTCCCATTAAACTGCTCCGCATTGCCGTAAGCATCGGTGATCATCATCACCACGCCAGTGGTTGCCGTTATCGGTGTCGGCGGATTGAGTGTCCACGTTCCATTTGGGTTTATCGCAACCGCTGCAGCACTATTGTTTCCAACCGTTACAGCCAACGCGGTCGTGTTTGCATCTGCGGTTCCATTAATCACACTGATCGGATTCAAACTATGGGGATCAGTCACTGTTGGTGCCGCCAGGTAAGTTTCAGTTCCATACACCGTCGACGTATTGCCGTATTTGTCAGTCTCTACAACTTTGACGATCGTCGATGAACTCAGTGGCTGCCCTAAATTCACACTCCACACGCCACCCGAAATCGCGGCAGGGTAATCCGTACCATTCACAAATATATCGACTTTTCCAGTACCTGTTACGTTATTTGCGTCATAGGTGCCTTGTAACTGACCGCTTGCTAACGCTAAATGATTCCTGATTGTCGGAACTGTCAGCGTGTAATAGTTCACCGTGCCAGTCCCAACCACGCTATTGTTGTACGCGTCGTAGGCCGTAACCGTAACTGTTGTGTTGCCAGGTTGCAGTGTTCCCGCTGCAAGAGCCAAAGACCAGTTGCCCCCCGAAGATGTTGGGACGTAATCCACGGCGTTAATCGTCACCTTCAATTTCGTCGTATCTACGACATCATATGTCCCGGTAATCGTAGGTGTCGCCGAGTTCGTGTTCAAAGAAGTCACGGTGGGTGCGTTCTCGACGTGCGTTGTCACCGTCCCCGTACTTTGAACATTGTTTCCGTACTTGTCATATTC
Organism: uncultured Schlesneria sp.; assembly: GCA_903904835.1. Taxonomy (GTDB): domain Bacteria; phylum Planctomycetota; class Planctomycetia; order Planctomycetales; family Planctomycetaceae; genus Schlesneria. The sequence goes on from CAIVEI010000029.1 coordinate 4,120, forward strand.
GGTGAGAGTCACTGGTGTGGAGGCCGGAATTACGAGAGCGTTTGTCAACGCAAGGCTCCACGTACTCGACCCCGCTGTGTTGATGGTTGGGTAAGTAAAGGTTCCAACTTTAACTACCAATTGCACAGTAGTCGGATCAACCGTCCCCGTGATCGTTGGGTTTGCACTTAAAGTATTCGGATCGGTTACGGTCGCGTTCGCTAACGTTGCTTTCAGCGTCACGACGTCCACGTTCGTCAAGGCCAATGGGCCACCGGTCACGACGATCGACGGCGTTACGCCCGTTGCTTCGTAAATTGTGGATCGTGGCACACTTACGACCTTTAAACCTCCCTCAAACTGGTTCGCTCCGTCAGGCGAACCGTACATCCCCATAACGCTACCCGATCCCAGGTTGATTGTCGCCTGGTTTATGTAAGTCGACGCAGTCGAAGCGAACGCGCTGTTTTTCCCGAGTTCTGAGTCATTCAATGTACCAAGAGTGGAATGATCGATCGTCAAACCGACAACGCTGGTTCCACTGTTGTGCAGATTCAGGCTAGTGAGAGGGTCCGTCTGAGCCACTTGTTGCACATGACTTAATGTCACGCCGTTATTATTGGTCCCACCCCCGAGATTAATATCCAACGAGCCGATACCATTCAGCGGGGCGTTTCCATTGTTCTGCAGAGTGACCGTGTTTCCGAAATGATTCAACGTCATATTCAAATTCAGAGGCCCCGCCGTGGTGATTGTGGCGGTACCATTATTGATCGTAATCCCCGCAGCGCCGGGTGCAGCAGTAAATGTCGTTCCCGCAGCGGGAATTAGCGTTAACGTTTCTCCCGCAGAAGCACTGTAGGTGCTCTGAACGGTGAATGTGTCGTAGGCGGAATTATGAGTTGTATCGGTGAGTGTAACCGTTGGGAGCGCACCGTTAGGAGCAGACAAAGTCACACTAATTTGATTAGCCGACAACATTCGGCGCGACTCAAGCACTTCGAGCGTCGACATGTACGCGCCATGACGATCCTGCCGAATGCGGTTCCGTCGAGCACCCCGCCGTGAAGATGCCTGAGTGTTGTAGCCTTGTAGCAAGGAAAACAATGGTTGAGTCCAATTTCGTCGCATAGTAATCATCTCCATTCAAGAGAACCGACACACACTGAGCGGACATTCCGCTCGTGATCGCGAGTCGCCATGGCGTGCAACGCCGTGAAGGATTGCTCAAGACGAAACCGACGTGGCGCGCCACTGCATTGGAGTCATCTCCGACGAAGTGGCTTCACGTTGTAAACTTGCGATTGAACAAAACTGCGTGACTAGAGACGGTCATGCAGCGGCACGAGATTTCGTTCGAACCCCTGTTTTCCCGAGGAATAATCCTTCACATCGAGGCACGGCGTGGCGAAAAAAAAAGCCGACGCGGCAGAACACCTTGAGGTATTCCATCGCGTCGGCTTACTTATTAGCCAGCCGCTCGGCGTGGGCCGGGTTGCTTTCTATTTAGTTTTCCGATGAAGTTGAGATACGAAGTAACTTATCGACTCTTTCAACGGGGCGATTCTTACGTGATTCTTTAAGAATTGCAATGAGAATTTTCTTTATATTCCGCGAATGACAAAAAATTGTTTATTGTCATCCACGAACCTCGAAGTGATCCATTCAACGACGATTTTTGAAAAGTCGTGATCGTGCGGTGCCTACTCACGATCCTGCTCAGGCTCGGCCCAGATGTTGGCGTTGCCCTCACCATCGATTTCAACGTGGATCCTGCTGGCCCGGCAACAGACTGGACAATCTTCGACATACGTCTGATGCACGCCTTCTGTCAGGTCCAGTGGAATGACAATCTCTTCACCACACGCATCACAGATGTAGCTGGATTCCTTCTGGGATGTCGCTGAATTGCTGTCTGTGGGCAGGTCTTCGTCCAATTGCGATAAATCGCGTCCTGATCCGAGCAATTCACACGCCCACAACATCACCGAGAGTGGTTCAGGGTCTGCCAGTCGATGATCATTTCCCACTTCCATCAGCGTCGCCCCGCTGGTCTTCGCCAACTCGTCAGAATCGGCGAACGGAATCACATCATCGGCGCGGCTATGCAGGATGACGGTGTCTGGCCTGACCCGTGTTACCGTTCCCCAATTCTTCCATGCCGGGCAAAGCAGCACGAGCTTGGCATCGCCGCTGTTGATGTTCATGGCAACGGCCCCGCCACGGCTTGATCCCACGACAACAAGGGGCTGATGCTTGTCGAATTCAGCCTGAGCGGTCGCAACAGCAGCGGCGAAATCATCGTCATCCAGTGCAGGATTAATGACTTCGTGGCCATGATCCTTCAGGTAGGTCGGCTTGACGCCACCAGGAACCGAATGCCAGCCATGAAGGAAAAGGATTTTCATAGCGTCAGTTTATCGTGGGTCGACTCTAAGAGTACATCTCATCAAATTGTCTTGAGCAATTTCTTCGCCTCTTTCGCAGAATCGGACTTGCCGTAGAGTTCGACAACTTCCTGCAATCGTCGACGTCCAATCTCAATTTTTCCTCGATCAATAAACAGCCGAGCCATCTGCAATTCGCTTTCGGCATGCCGTTCCTGCCGTTCGATGGCTTCGTCGACCAGTTGTTTTTGCTGTTCCGGCGTCAGTGTCGGCGTTTTGGCTGATTCTTCTGTCATGGAACAATTCAAATCCTAAGCAAGAACCTTGTTTTCAGAATGACTTGAACTGGCCCGACCACGTTGATCGGCTGATCCGAATTCAGAATTGCTGCTGGCAAACGTCCCCCGCAAAGAACGCACAAACGGTCTCTTTTGCCAAATGCAACGTACAGCATCCGCTTACGACGCCATCTTCGATCGGATACGCTCCTCTCGCTAAGTTTCCGAGTGATCCAAGCGATTAAAGAACGGCCTGGCCGGTCAGAACAAGTCGGTTTCTTATAACGACCAGGCGAGCCGGGGATGTTAATCCCCGGATTCTTCGAACGTCGTTGGACAACAAAACATCTCAATTCGTTGAATTCCGATGTGCAAAAAGACTCTCGTGTTTCGCGTTCGGTTTATTCCAGAATTCTCAAATTGATTAATGGCGATCCTTTCACGCTGAGTGTCGTCGCCGATAGGCGCGCCTGCTTGTTTTGCGTTCTTTACCGACGAAGAATCCGGGGATTAACATCCCAGGCTCGCCGTATTTTGTTTGCTGTGTTTTTTATCAAAATAGAATCCAGTGACATTGTTGTTGACGATCGTCTCTGTGACCGCCACAATTATGACAGAATGCCTTAGTTTGTGTCGCTCGGTCGTTCTTGGAGACTTCAAAATGGCTCAATCACGTCGCTGGTCAAAGAGTTTTTGGATCATGGTTTGCCTGAGTCTCATCACACCCGTGGTGACGGTCTTTCCGTACGTGGCGTGGTCTGAGCGGATGCAGTCGCGATCACGCTGGTACCACCCCGAAGGTCTGCGCTTGTTGGCAGCGGTACGGAGCGAGAATCCAATCTTACCGCTTGGCGATCGTGTCCCCAGACCCGACAAGTCCCACGCCGTAGACGCGATTACGCCGAAGATCTCGGCGGACGCAGACAACGAGCTGAAAGACTATGAAAAGTGTCGTGATCGATCCTACAGAGAAGTTCGCGACATTCGCCTTTCCAATCTGCACCTGGAAACGCTTACCCAATTTGCGGAAACAATGGGCTTCGGGGAAGATCGACTTTGGGGCGGAGTGAGCCAAGGTTCGTACAAACTCACAAGCGACGATCCACCGCTGATTCCGATTGACGAGTCCACAATCGCCGCATCAAGTGAGTGGGCAATCGCTCTCGAGAAGCCCGATTCCGCCCAACTTTCCATCTTGCCAGATCTGCACGGCACCGCGTTCGTCGATTTTGTCGACCCTCTCCGGCTGGGGATCGTCCTGTCCTCCAGGAATCTTGCCAAAACCGTGACGTGGACAGTCAACGCAGATCGCGTGACCCAACAGGTTCAGGACTGGTCAAAACTTCCTGCCGATTCTCCGCTGCGGCCGCTCTCAGTCGGACACACGGAACACAGCATGTCCGCTCGGGTCAAAAACGAATTTGAGAAGCGTCTTACCGAGTGGCAACTCGCGAAACTGGAGTTGGTCAGTCTGCTGAAGTCGCCCATGCCGCGAGTTTATCTGTCCCGCAACCTGCCAAATATGAAAGAACTCGCGAATGCTCGTACGCGCGAATTGAACGCGTTCGAAATAGAGAGTCTCGCAAAACTTCAGAGCGGAGAACGTCTGATCATTGAATCAGATGACGCTGAGATCCGCATGCTGGGGAGCGTGCGAGCTGCGTCGCAGTGCGTCGGTTGCCATTCTGTAAAGCGAGGTACGTTGCTGGGCGCGTTTTCCTACATTCTGCGTCGAAAACCTGAAACGAAAGAAAACGTTCAGGCCACCCTCTCGCAATAAGCTGTCCGGTACCGGAAAAGCGGATCTGCCAACGCGAGCTTCGCTTTCAACCCAATCACCAGAAAAACCTGCACCACGAAAAACACGACAAACTCGAAAAAACAAGGCGAGCCAGGCGACGTAGATCCCCGGATTCTTTTCTTCAATAGACTTCTTCGCATCGGAACCTTGACTCATCAAGTCAAGGTTCAGGATTTCCCCAAGTAGCCTTCTCGCTCCGCGAGAAGAAAGCCGAATTGCCAACAACCTCGTGATTTTTCGGAGCTTTCAAGTGCCAGCGATGTTTGCTGCAATTCGGCTATCGTCTCGCGGAGCGAGACGGTTACTTGGTCTGAGGAACGCGTCTCTGGACCTCTTCGGGTCTAAAACGTGACTCATTGAGTCACGTTTTAGAGTTTCTTTCAAAGTAGCCATCATCGCTCCGCGTGATGAGCATGCGTCGGAAACTATTCAAACGTTGCC
>CAIVEI010000030.1 GCA_903904835.1 uncultured Schlesneria sp.
GCCGACCGAATGGTGACAACCCCCGAGTCCGGCACCAGCAGTCTGATCTTTTGCGACGTCTCGAATCTCGAATTGCCGACACGCCAGATCGGCTCAGAAGTGAATGCCCGAATCCAGTGCGGAAAAAAGAGTCTGATGTTTCTCTGGTTCCACGAATTCTGGGAACTTCTGCAACGTCATTGGTGGATTTGATTTGACACGCGAAGTCGCTGTTGAACTCAGAATGATTCGGGTTCAACTACATCACTTCGATGACAGCAGCCGATGCGTAGTTGAATAGGCCACGAAGTCGCGTCGAGTTGCCGCAAAAAGAATGGACGGAAAACGAATCTAATAGAAGCAAAACTATTTGTCGGTTGGCTCAGTCGGGAGGTCGATCGGAAGGTCAGTTGGCAGATTCTCCTGCGTGTAACGAACAGTAATTGCTCCCAATAGAGTTTCGCCTACGAATCGGGTCAATCTTTTCTTAATGATATTTTCGCTCGGGCCAATGGCAAGTCCGTCCGAAGAACCCCCGCCTTTTGATAGACCAGCCAATTCCTCAAACGGCTGTGGTTCGTTACTGCTCCATGCGGGGAAAAACTGAGCTTGAATCACGCTGATTCCCTCGACGGGTCCGCCAAGTTTCCTCGCTACCTTGTCCGGGTAAGATCCCGCAAGAAATGGGTATAACGTTTTATCGTTGACGTGCCATCCATTTACGATCATTGTTGACTTTCGCGGAATGATGCAAACCCCGGACCGACAAAATGCCGCTATTTCACTTAATTCGAGACAGTTTATGCCGTCTAACGCTATTTTCGCACCCAGGTCAAAATCGAAATCGTTGTAGATGCGAATCGCATAACGCTGATGACCGCTAAGTCCTACTGTCGCAAATCCACCCAGATTCTCTGCCGGAATTGGCGAATATTTGTTGTTCGATTCGTTTATCACGAGAAGCTCGATCTTGAATTTGCTGGAAGCCTCTGGCGCGATGATTGTCGACTTAGTTTGCGAGCCCACCAGCGAAATGATCGCCACGGTCGGGTTTGTCATGCTCTCTTTAAACTTGTTTTTTCGTGCTTCAAAGACTTCCTTTCGTCCCTTAATTCCCGTTGACTTTGGCTTTGCCGGAGTGGCATCGACGGTCAATCCAAGTATGCTAGCGACCTCTTCATGATCAAATACTTCAACGGCATTGACACTCGCTCTGAATCTATCGACTTCAACACCATCTGTGGTCACAAGTGAGAAGATCAATTCCAGGTTCACCCCGTCGAACGTATCGCCGCGGCATTCTCCTTTAAGGACGTGCGTCGCCGGTTCAACGTCGGTTTTCGCAATCTTAACCTTACGTTTGATAAGCGCCTCACTCAACTTATTTGCCAACTGCTTTTTCGTGGCTCTACTGGGCCTAAATTTATCCGCGACGCTGAAATCAACGACTCTCAGCACAATTTTATCGAGATCCTTAACGTCATCTTTTCCTGAACCGGAAATTATCTTTTCACTCGTCGTAAAGGCATGAATCTGCGTGGCTAAAGTATTAAAACCGCCAGACAACGAGAACTCTCGAATCGCCTCTTGCGATTGAACATCAGCAGGAAGACTCAGTGAAACGACGGCGGCAATAAAGAGGTTGCCCAATCTCGTTTGGAACATGACTTTTCTCTTGCGAATTTCGAATGCCATCGGGAAGATGCATGGCGTAAGATAATGACTCCGTTGCGATCAAACCACCATGACAAATCTCTTCGACGCGCTTTCAGATCGCGTGCGCACAAAAGTTTCATTTCAATACCAATAAATGGTGATAAATACTCGTTGAAAATGATTCATCTCACCTTGTCAAATCCGGCTCGAACGACGACGTCTCTTTAACTGGCAATGATTTAACAATGCGAAAACCGAAATTGAAGCTCCGGAAATCGGGCACACTGCTGAAGTTGGAAAATGAACGTAAATTCGCAGGTAAATCATTTAATGAGCCTCCGCGCACAACATGCGTGGGTTCACTGTTTCGCGAACTTTCGACTTTGCTGCACCATTCCCACAAGTTGCCATGCATATCAAACAGCCCAAAGTCGTTTGGCTTGAGCATTCCAACGCCGTGGCTTGATCCCAGGGCGTTCCCGTCAAACCAAGCGTAACTTCCTAATAGCTCAATCGAGTCGCCAAATGCGTATGGAGTTTCAGAGCCTGCTCTGCACGCGTATTCCCATTCGGCTTCGGTCGGCAGACGATATCCTTTTCTTTCCAAGAAATCAGGAACCAATTTCAGTCCAACTCCGTCCTTCTCATCACTGTTCGGCTCATAGCACAATTGTGTTTTTGGGATTCCTTCCTGCTCGCTTACCCAGTTGCAATAAGCGGTCGCGTCAAACCATGAAACTTTATTGATCGGGCAGTCAACTGAAGGTGCAGAACTTGTGTCGTAAAAATGGTCTTTTCGAAATCGCAGAAACTGTTCGACAGTAACTTCTTTCGATGACATTAAGAAATTGTGCTTTTCGTTTTGTTGGCGTGAACGGCTTTCTTCGTCGTTTGAGACGATGACCATCGTTTGACCTTGTTGATTGACATACCAGTTCCGATTCACTTCGCCGTATCTTACTGCCTGTAAATTGCTGAGGTCCTTAATTTCTGGTGAGATGCGCCATTGCCGCATCAGCCACTCACTCGCACTGTGAATTCCTGGATCGGGGTCGGTTCGATACAAGTGGCGTATTTGAGGTACGTAAGTCGATTTTTCGAAGTCAGAGACGCGGTCGACTGAAGATGCTGCACCCAATGCCAATAGAATCGCGCGCTTCGCCGACAAGTCGGCTTCTTCATTCAACCTTGCCATTAAATTTTTTGGATCGGTACCGCTTTGAAGTATCCATTCAATCATGTAGCTTCTCACGGTTGTGTCCGTGCTGTGCGCCAGAAGTGACCAAGCCTTTTCACCTTTGCTCATACCAAGGAGCGCAAGTCCGAGCATTGCCCGTTTTTTGAATCCCTCAATTTTTATTTCTGGTGTCGAATCGGGGGGTGTGTTTTCGGCAAGTTGCTGTTCCAAATACGAATAAGCATCAGGATTGGTGGTAGCAAAGCTGCCATAGATTTTCGCAATCAACGCTCGCGATAATCGACTGCGGTTCTCCTCGACCAAATACTTTGCCAACGGCGTCGCCAGCCAACGCCCTGCTCCTTTGAGCGATTCGGTCCATTCGGCAATGACGAATGGTTCCTGTACGACGAGTGTGGCTGCGACATCATCTCTGACATTTCTCCAACGGTCGTCTTCCGGCGAATAGCTTGAGAGAACGCATGCCGAGCGAAACCGTTTAGCTTGCTCTGTCTCAGGCGCTTCAAGTATCCGCCACAATTGCTCTGTTAATTGTTCTTTATGATTTTGCAATGCTGCCCTGATCACGAGCAGTTCTTGAGCGTCGGCATCAAGCATGCGTCCGAACAGGAACTCCGCTTGTTTTGGATCGAATGCCAATAACGCGAGGCTCGCACGGAGCTGTTTTTGACCGTCGTGTTTCTCTTCAGCCTCACTATATGCTTTTTTTAACAACGGCTCGACCCATTTTCGATAGGGTGACAGGCTGTCGACAATATTCGGCAGATTTGCAGCAGTCGATTCAAGAACTCTATCACTCAAATAACCTGCTTTCAGGCGACCATAGCATTCCCGGGCGGTCCCTACGAATATACAGATACACGCTACGGCCAATGTACTTCGCAAAACATGATGGCGTGTTGCTCTTGCCATCAGTCTCTGTTCATGCTGCGTCCAATTCTCTTTGACCGTATGAGATTTGATCAAAAGCCATTGCCAAAATGTTGGCAGTTGGCGGTTCTCTTGTCGCTGATGCCAAGCGACAGCCCGGTCCGCTAACGTCAGTTCTGCCCTGCCACGCCTGGTCTCCTTCTGTTTGCGGGTCAACCATTCGCGGAGCGATGTAACCAGGTAGTCGTGGGTCAACTGGTAGTAACGAAACGCTGGTTCAGAAGTACGTTCCGGCTCATTTTCGTTCGTACTACCTTCTCCCATACCCTCGGGATCAGTAGGGGTGATCAGTCGAATTTCGCTGTCGAGAATGCGAATCAACGCATCAAATTCCGGCGATGGGATCGCACATCCTGCGGCCTCGGCTAACTGAGCAGATGATCGCATGTGGCCTTTGATATTTGTCCCGGTATCTGGCAGAAGCGATTTCAGGATGGCTTGAGCTCCTTTCTGGCGCATGCGATGGTTTGGGTTTGAAGCGGGTGATGAAAATGTTTCTTCGAGGAATGTCACACCGACGCCTTGGGTGCCTCCCACTTCCTTCAATGATGCGGTGGTCCACGGCTTCCCTTTCATCATTTCGGCGAAGAGAGACAATCGGACACAGATCACTTTTCCGTTTTCTGCCAGTCCGGTGACGACCTGGTCCACGAATTCGCGTTGCTCGGCGCTGATTTTGCGATTGCTTTCCGGAAGCTTTCCGAATGCTCGTCCAAATGCAATCAGGACTTTTCGGGCGTGGTCGATGTCAAACAGGTCGACCGCAGCGAAATTCTGACCTTGAACCAGTTGGACTTCCAAATCAGTCAGAAATCGCGTGACCGCCATCCAGAAATCGTCTCGAACCATCAGAATGCACTGCAACCGGCCGCCGTCGCACTGACGCAGTGCCTGAACTAATGCCGCATTTGGATCGTCCTTATTTTGGTGCAGCCATTGTTCGAACTGGTCGAGAATGATCACGACCTTTTTGCCGGGGGGGATGAACTTTCCAAGTCGAATTGCCGCGAGCGATCCGTTCAGGTCAAGATTTGCCGGCAATTCTGGGCAGCGTTTTCTCAGGCTATTCAAAAGCCGCGTTTCTGTCTCTTCAGCCGTTGATTCAATATAGACGGTGATGATTTTGTTGGACAGCCGTGGAACAAGTCCGGCTTTAACCAACGAAGACTTTCCGCATCCGCTCGGTCCATAAATCAAACCGACGGAGAATGTGTTGTCCGCGTCCATTTCCTCGATGCGGGTTTTCCAGAACCGCAAACTATCGGGCAATCCGTCGCGATCACGGGGGCCAGGTAACAGTTCCAGAAAGAAATCGGCATCGTGTGCATCGAACGACCGCAACCCCTTGGGGACGATCTTGATCGGCCGACTGTCGGAACCGGGTGCGGACGCCGTTGTCGGCGCGGGAGAGTCGTTTAATGTTGACGGTGCGGGACCGGTCGGCTCAGCCGAAGCGGAGCCGGCAGCAGTGACTGTGGATGCCGGCTGTTGGGCCAACACGTGCTTTAAATCATCAGCCAGATCTTTCGCCGTGGGGTAGCGTTCAGTGGCCCTTTTGGATAACGCTTTCAGGCAGATTCGTTCAAGTTCAATCGGAATCTGGTCGTCGATTTGGCGAGGGGGACGCGTATCGACTTCGGTGATCTGCTCAAGCAACTCCTTTCGCGTGTCTGCTCGATAGGGACGGGTGCCCGTCAGAAGTTCGTAAAGCACGACACCCAGGCTGAAGACATCGCTACGTCCGTCGACCCGATGCCCTTCACCGCGTGCCTGTTCGGGACTCATATAGGCAGGAGTCCCGGCAAATCGCGGTCCCTTTCCGATGTCCTGTTCTCGCAGGGCGAGGCCGAAATCGGCCACGAACGGTTGCCCGTCGTGGTCCAATAGCAGATTGCCGGGCTTGATATCTCGATGGACCAGCCGCTGTTTGTGGGCGTGGTGCAAGGCCTCAGCCACCGTCGCGACCAGCTTCACTGTTTCATGAAGTCTCGGTCGAGATTTTTTCAGACGCGTGGCCAGATCCGTGCCATCGATATATTTCGACACGACATAACAGGGGTATTCGTCGGTGCTGCCGACATCATAGACCGGTACGATGCTGGGATGATCCAGATTGGCAACCGTGCGGGCTTCTTTCAGATACTCCTCGGCCTGATCGGGGCTGGTGACCAGATGCTGATGCGGGACCTTGATTGCTACTAGTCGATTCAGGCTGTCATCACGAGCGAGATAGACCAGACCGAAGCTCCCTTTGCCGAGGAGTCTTTCAATTCGGTATCGACCGATCCGTCCAGGCATTTTTGCCGACGTTAGTGAGTCTTGAAGTTCAGCAAGCGTCTTTTCAGACACGCCAGAAGCTTCGGCATTAACCGGATCGTTCATAGGTTTTCGAGCTTTTTCAATTTCAGGGCGATTGCGTGATGGTCCTCGCAAGACGAAAACCATTCACGTTCGAACGCAATCTCGGCAATTGAGTGTCCCGGAACGCGGAACGGACTTGTGACTGGTGATTGAAGAACGAGCCGCCTCGCAACACTCGGTTCACTGTAGTCTCAACGATAAGATCGTCTTCGATTTCCAGATCAACTGCCACTGAGTTCCCAGAAGAGTATGAGATTAGCGTACCTTGACACCAAGTCCAGGTGTTTCCATGCGCATCGAATATTCCCAGGTCATTTGGCTTCAATAACCCGACCGGATGTGTTGTTTCACTGGAGTTTTTATTGAACCAGGCGTACTTGGGCAAAAGTTCCTCCGTCTCGCCAAAGAATCTCGCGGTGGTTGCTCCAGCTCGCGTGGCAAATTCCATTTCCGATTCTGTCGGTAATCGATAACCAGACTTCCTCAAATAAGATGGCTTTAAGTGAACTTCCTGGCCATCGATTTCATAACACCATTCGTTTGGTGGAAGCCCCTCTTCTTTACTAAGGAAGTTGCAATACTTAGCCGATTGACGCCAATTGATACCAACAACAGGCAAATTCCCCGTCCAGTCAAATCCCACGGGCAAGTCAAAATCCGGTTCAAACTTTCGAAACTGTTCAACCGTTACTGCGGTGCTGGCAATCGCGAATGATCGAGGGATCTGTTTTATATGCTGGAGTTCCTCAGGTTGATGATGTGCTTCCGCTTCTGGCGATCCCATCCAAAATTTAACGGGCCCTGGGATAACAACCATCGTTTGACCATGGCTTGTGACGTACCACTGCGGGGGGGCGTGTCCCTTGTCCCGCTCCAAAACTTTTTTTATCTCACGGAGTTTGTCGCTTCGTACTTTTGATTCCGGTGTCCATTTCGCGTCGACGTCTTCAAGCCACTTTTCCTGCCCCCATTTTCTCAATAGCCACCTTGCGGCCTCACGCATTCCTGGATCGGCATTCGTTTCATATTGAAGTTTCAGTTTCGCGAACAACGTCTCCAATTCTTCGGCAGAAAACTGTTGCTGATTAAACTCGCCCAAACTTAAAAGCAGAGCTCGCTTAATGGAGAGATCCAGGTCCTCGTCCAATTGTTTCTCGATCAAACGAAGATCCGCACCGAGCGGGCTAAAGCGATGAATCAGATAGCTTCTTACTCGCGGGTCCTGCGCGTCGGGGTCGTTTTCCGGATGATATTCCGGGTTGTATTTGAGCAACTGCCAGACTTTATCGGGATAGCCCAACCTCAAGAGGGCCACCGCAGCCGTGGCCTGCCGTTTCGCGAGCTTCTCTTTGATTGGATCGTCTGTTTCAGGTGGCAAGATGCGGTTTATTTCCGCATCCAATGCCGCCCCCGCTTTTTCCAGGTGTTTTTCAAACTTTGCGAAAATGGTCGCGAACTGTCGTTCATCCGCATCCATCAGTAAGTCTGCCAATTCAACTGGTTTATCGGCAATGTAATCGGCCAGTACGACTGCCGCGTAATATCGCTCGAAATCTCCCCGATTCGGATTTCGGTACACTTCTGACAGCGGACCGAAGAATTTCGATTTCACTGGATTGAATGAATGCATCCACGTCCCCAGTTGATCCGCAGAGACATTCACCAGGTCTTTGGCCAGCGCAGCCTGAATTTGCTCCCAATTTAGGCTCTCTGGATCGGCTTCGGCCAACATCGAGGCGGCCCGTAACCGTTGTCCTTCTTTGTTCTTTTCAGGTCCCTTGGCAACGTTCCACAAGCGATCGAGAAACTGGTCTTTATATGGCAATAACGCGTTGCGAATTACATCGACTTCATTCGGCTTCGCATCGAGTAAACGACTGTAAAGGTAGTCAACTTGTCTTGGATCATCGGGCAAAAGAGCCAGGCTCGCGTTTAGCTTTGCCTCCGAATTTTCCGGTGCATTTTCAAAACTTTCACGCAGTAACTTTTCAACTCGCTTTCGATGTGGAGCCAACTTGTCAATAAAATCCTGGACTTTCTCAATCCCGCCATTCACAAGACTTTGAGCGAGACCCTCAGCCTCGATCCTCAACTGTTGTTCGGCAATGGTCTCCTGGACCTTCATTCCCGCGAATGCCAAGCCAGCCAAGAGCAGTCCCGCAGTAATCCCGCGCCATGCATAATACTTGCGGGCGCTCGACATCATCTTTTTCTGCGCAGACGTCCATGTTGATTTATCCGTAAACCATCGAATGCTGATCCATTGCAAAAACGAGGGCAATTGTCTGTTTTCCGGCCGTTTGCTCCAGACGCTTGCACGGTCTTCCAGTAGCAGTGAGGTTCGGCCTCGTCGCGTTTCTTTCTGCTTACGCGTCAACCACTCACGCAGTGATGGAACCAGGTAGTCATGAGTCAACTGGTAATACCGTAGCGATGACGTTGAGATTTCATTGGATTCATTTTTCTTTTTCTCTTTCTCCTGTTCATCGATTCCCTCGGGGTCTGTGGGTGTGATCAGTCGGATTTCGCTGTCGAGGATGCGGATCAGCGAAGCAAACTGGGGGGACGAGATGGCATAGCCGGCCGTTTCCGCTAATTCTGCCGACGATCGCATGTGCCCTTTGATATTGGTTCCCGTATCTGGCAGCAGAGAAGTCAGAACCGCTTGGGCACCCTTCTGGTACAGTCGGTGAGTCGGGTTCGAAGATGGGGATGAAAATGTTTCATCAAGGAAGGCGACGCCGACCCCCTGGGTCCCTCCCACTTCTTTCAATGTATCAAGAGTCCAAGGCTTTCCCTTCATCATTTCAGCAAAGAGCGCCAAGCGGACGCAGATCACTTTGCCGTCCTCGGTGAGTCCATCGACAACTTGCTTGAGGAAGTCGCGTTGCTCAGGGCTGAAATCCCGATTACTTTCGGGAAGCTTTCCGTAAGCCCGTCCAAACGCCGCCAACACTTTTCTGGCGTGGTCGACATCAAACAAATCGGCCGCTGCGAAATTGCGACCTTGTACCAGTTCGACTTCCAAGTCCGTCAGAAATCGGGTCACAGCCATCCAGAAATCGTCTCGAACCATGACAACACACTGTAACCGACTGCCGTCGCATTGCCTCAGTGCCTGCACCAACTCGGTCTTTGGGTCGTTTTTCTTGGCGTGCAGCCATTGTTCGAACTGGTCGAGAAAGATCACGACCTTTTTCCCAAGTGGAATTCCCTGCCCACGGCGAATATCCGCCAGTGTTTCATTCAAACTCAAGTTACCCGGTAGATCGGGTAATCGTTTTCGCAGCCCGTTCACAATACGGGTTTCGGTTTCGCCAGCGGTTGCTTCGAGGTAAATCGCGATGATATTGCTGGAAAGGACTGGGAACAGCCCCGCCTTAACGAGCGATGATTTTCCGCAACCGCTGGGGCCATAAATCAGACCGACCGAAAACGTATTGTCCGGGTCTTTCTCTTCGATTTGGGTTTTCCAGAAACGCAGGTTGCTGGACAAACCGTCGCGATCGCGCGGGCCAGGTAACAGTTCCAGAAAGAAGGATGCATCTTGCGCGTCAAAAGACCGCAGGCCTTTCGGCACAATCATGACGGTCTGGTTCTGAGAGTTGTGAGAACCCAGACCGATGGACGGATTCGATGTCCTTGCCTCTTCTATTAATTTCGCCAATTGTTCGGGAGTCAGTTCGATTGAAGTCGAGGTTGCTCCAATCGCTTTCTCACCCCCGAGCTCTGCTAAAACGAGCCGCAAGTCACTAGCAAGGTCTTTTGCCGTTGCATAACGGTCCGTAACCCTTTTTGATAGGGCTTTCATGCAGATTCGTTCCAACTCGATCGAGATCTGATCGTCGATCTGACGGAGAGGACGCGGTTCATATTCTGTGATCAGTTGCAGAAGTTGTTGTCTGGTTTCTGCTCGAAATGGGTGAATGCCGGTAAGTAGTTCGTATAAGACAATACCGAGACTGAAGATATCGCTTCGACCGTCGACTCGATGTCCCTCACTACGCGCCTGTTCTGGACTCATGTAGGCGGGAGTACCTGCGAATCGAGGCCCTTTTCCAACATCCTGTTCTCGGAGAGCGAGACCGAAGTCCACCACGAAAGGTTCGCTTTTTTCGTCCAGTAACAGGTTTCCGGGTTTAATATCTCGATGCACCAACCGTTGTTTGTGGGCATGGTGAAGAGCCTCAGCAACTTTTGTGACAAGATTGACGGCCTTTTCGAGACTAAGCCGAGATCTTTTCAACCGTTTGGCCAAATCAACCCCATCGATGTACTTTGACACAACGAAAAACGGGCATTTTTCGGAACTGCCGACATCGTACACAGGTACGATGTTGGGATGATCCAGATTGGCCACTGTCCGAGCTTCCGTCAAATACTCTTCAGCTTGGTCCGCGTTCGTAACCAAGTGCGGATGCGGAACCTTGATCGCGACCGAGCGATCAAGCGTTTCATCGTGAGCCAGGTAGACCATACCGAAACTCCCTTTACCAAGGAGTCTTTCGATTTGATATCGGCCGATGTGCTTGGGAAAATCCTCGACTTGTTGTGCAATTTGGCGCTCAGCCACGGTCATATCAGATAAATGAACGTCAGCCGCATCGTTGAGCGTTTGATGAGACAATTCAGATACATCAGCGTCAACGGGTTTGTTCATGGCTATTGCATCTTAAAGGCAACTATTTTTGCGACCACAAGTATTGTATTGGATTGCACCGTTAAGAGCCAATCGACGCCGTTAGTACACTGATTTCAAAGAGCGGTCGCTACCGAAAGAACAGCACTTGCCCTTCGTACAACCCATGCTTCAATGCGACAGCGTTCTGGCCAGTCGAAAACCGATGCTGAGATTTCGGTTCGTTGGCATGTTGAAGTTCCGGAAGGCTGACCGTACGAGTGACGGTCGATCACCAAACGAGCCTCCACGAAAAAGACGGGTTACCGTCCGATCAACGACCAAACTATCTTCCTGGTCATCGTCAAATTCGCCATCGTTCTCGGTCCGGTACGGCCCAACTTTCTCCTGACACCACGTCCATAGATTTCCGTGAACATCGAACAATCCGAAGTCGTTCGGCTTCAGAAGTCCAACGGGCCAGGTACGGTCTTGAGAGTTTTTAGAATACCAGGCGTATTTTTCGAGCAGGTCCGCAGTCTCGCCGTAGAAACGAGCCGTGATTGACTCCGCCCGTGTGGCGTATTCTATTTCCGCTTCGGTTGGCAAGCGGTATCCCGTAAGACTTAAGTAATTGGCTCGTAGCTTGGTGATCTGACCATTCGTTTCATAACACCATTGGTCTTGTTCAATACCTTCGTTGTTGCTCAGCCAATTACAATAGTTTGCGGCCTGATACCAGTTGACATAGTTCGCAGGACATCTTTCTTTAGGTGAATATTTTTCCTCTCGCTCACCCAAGTCTTCAGCAAATTCAAGATATTGTTCCCACGTCACGAGCGTCGATGAGATAGCAAAAGACCGGGCGATACGTTTTCGATGCTGGTGCTCGAAATCTCTTCGATCGACCTCCTCCACCGGAGAACCCATCAGAAACTCGACCGGCCCCTGGATGACAACCATTGTTTGACCTTGCCCGTTCACGTACCACGAGTGCGCTGAGCGGTCGTTTTTCTCTTTAAACGTTGTCTGAATTTCGAGAAGCCGTTTGCTCCGCTCCTCTGGGTGTTTTATCCACTTTTCCTCAGTGAGTTGCTCCAGCCTTTTTTCTTTACCCCAGGTTCGCAAGAGCCATTCCACCGCTCCATGCAGCCCCGGATCGGGCTCGTTAAGGAACCATGATTCCAGATCCAGGATCAGGGGATTCAGTTCCTCGGGTGACAATTGTTGAATGTCAAACTCACCTAAACTAAGCAGCAGAGCCCGTCTGATGCTCAAATCAGTCTCCTTCTTCAATCGATTCAGGATGATCTGGGGTTCTGCACCAAATCGGCTGAGGCGATGGATCAGATAGCTTCGCACTCTGGAGTCTGGGCTGTGTTTGAGCAGTCGCCAGACATTATCGGGCTGACCCATTCTCAAAAGAGCCACTGCGGCCGCGGCCTGTCGCTTTGCAAGCGATTCTTTTTTCATGTCGGCCGAGTCGGGTGGCAGGTTCTTGCCAATTTCTGCTCTCAAAACGTTCAACGTCTCTTGATCTTGCGGGGCAATCTTCGAGTAAATGATCGCGAACTGACGGTCGTCGGCGTCCATTAATAGTTTTGCTAATTCGGTCGGATCATCAGCGACATAATCGGCGAGAACATCCGTCGCCAATGATCGCTCAACATCCCCTCGAGTCGCGGTTCGATAAACTTCCGAAAGCTGAGGGACAAGTTTTGCTTTCGCCTTACTGAGTGATCGCGTCCATGTTCCAAGATGAACTGCCGGAACTTTGACGAGATCGTTGGCAACCATCGTTTGAACCCGCTCCCAGCGTGGACTTTCTGGATCGTATTCGGCTAACGCAGCCGCCGCTCGAAGTCGCTGTCCCTCTTTATCCCGATCAGGTGCTTCGACGATATCCCAGAGACGCTCGTTTAATTGCTCCTTGTAAGGCAACAATGACTTACGAATTACTAAAACTTCGCTCGGGGTCGCATCGAGCAGACGATTGAAAAGAAACTCGACCTGATTGGGGTCATCAGGCAAGAGAGCCAGGCTTGCATTCAGCTTTTTACCTGCATGTTGGGTCTCGTCAAAGTGTTTCCGCAGCAACGGGCCAACCCGTTTCCGATGTCCGAACATGTCATCAATAATTTCAGGAACGTTTTCGATATCGGCGACAAGGACCTGTTCCACAAGACTTTCCGCATGAGTCATCAGTCGCTGCTCGGAAATGCTGTCTCTGAATGCCAAAGTTGCGTACAATGTCCCGGTCAATAACAATCCTGCAGCAATCGAGCGCCAGGCGTAATACTTCCTTGCTTTGGACATCATCTTTTTCTGGCCCAGCGTCCAGTTTGACTTGTCCGTAAACCATCGGATACTCATCCATTGCCAGATCGATGGCAACTGCTGGTTCTCAGGTCGCTTATTCCATACGCTGGCCCGGTCCTCGAGCAACAGTTCGGCTCGACCGCGTCGAGTCTCTTTCTGCTTACGGTTCAACCATTCACGCAATGACGGAACCAGGTAGTCATGAGTCAACTGGTAATAACGAGAGGATGATTCCGCAGCCCCTTCCGGTTGATCGCTCGTCATTCCACTTTCATCAATTCCTTCAGGATCGGTCGGTGTGATCAACCGGATTTCGCTGTCGAGAATGCGGATCAGGGAATCAAACTGAAGCGAGGGAATGGCATAGCCCGCAGCATTTGCCAACTGGGCCGACGATCGCATATGCCCTTTGATATTCGTTCCCGTATCCGGCAATAGCGACTTCAAGACCGCTTGAGCACCCTTCTGATAGACTCGATGGCTTGGATTTGAAGAGGGAGACGAAAATGTTTCGTCAAGAAAGGCAACTCCGACGCCTTGGGTACCGCCCACATCCTTGAGCGATGCAAGAGTCCAAGGCCGTCCTTTCATCATCTCGGCAATCAGTGCCAATCGCACGCAGATGACCTTGTCGTTTTCCGCCAGTCCGCCGACGACCTGGTCCAGAAAATTATGTTGTTCCAGGCTCATTTCTCGATTGGTTGCAGGCAACCTTTCAAATGCCCGGCCAAATGCCGTCAACACCTTCTTTGCGTGATCGATGTCGAACAGGTCAGCCGCAGCACAATTGTGACCTTGCAGTAAGTCAACTTCCAATTCCGTCAAAAAACGGGTGCTTGCCATCCAGAAATCGTCTCGCACCATCAGGATACATTGCAACCGGCCGCCGTCGCATTGACGGAGTGCTTGTACCAGTTCTGACTTTGAATCCGCCTTCCTTGTGTGCATCCATTGCTCGAACTGGTCGAGAAAGATGACCACCTTTTTTCCCGGTGGAATTCCATGTCCTTTACGAAGTGCTGCCAGTGTTGCGTTCAGACTTAAGTTGCCCGGTAACACGGGGCAGCGTTTTCGCAGGCCGTTCACGAGTCGAGTTTCTGTTTCATCAGCAGTGGCTTCGACATAAACCGCAACCACATTTCCAGAAAGGATCGGAAGTAAACCCGCTTTGACCTGTGACGACTTTCCGCAACCGCTCGGCCCATAAATCAGGCCGACCGAAAACGTGTTGTCCGGATCCATTTCTTCAATTCGGGTTTTCCAGAAACGGAGACTGTCCGGCAAGCCGTCCCGGTCACGTGGGCCAGGAAGCAGTTGCAGAAAGAAGTCTGCATCGTGCGCGTCGAAAGACCGCAATCCCTTCGGCACAATGGTGATGGTCTGGTTGTCGGAAATTGCGTTGATGGAAGGATTTGATCCTTGTTGCGCCTCTTTCAACATCGTGATCAGGGGAGAAGTCGGATCTATCGGAGTTGACCCCTTTCCGATTCCGATTTGGGCAGCATGTTGAGTCAATGCGTATCGCAAGTCGTCTGCCATGTCTTTCGCTGTTGCAAATCGCTCAGTCGCGCGCTTCGACACGGCCTTCAGGCAGATTCTCTCAATTTCGATTGGGATCTGGTCGTCAATCTGCCGAGGAGGACGAGGTTCGACCTCGGTGATCAGTTCGAGTAGATCATCCCGCGAGTCGGCTCGAAATGGTCGAACTCCCGTAAGTAGTTCGTAGAAGACGACGCCAAGACTGAAGATGTCGCTGCGACCATCGACCCGATGTCCTTCGCCACGAGCCTGTTCGGGACTCATGTACGCTGGAGTTCCCGCGTATCGCGGTCCGGTCCCAACGTCCTGCTCTCGAAGTGCCAGCCCGAAATCTGCAACGAACGGCTCCCCTTTTTGGTCCAGCAAAAGATTGCTTGGCTTAATATCCCGATGCACGAGCCGTTGTTTGTGGGCATGATGAAGCGCATCCGCAATCGTTGCTACGAGTTTCACTGATTGATAAACGCTGGGTTGCGATTTTTTCAGCCGTTTGGCCAAGTCCGTACCATCAATGTACTTCGAAACAACGAAAACCGGGTGTTCTTCAGTACTACCGACATCATGCACTGGAACAATATTGGGATGATCTAAATTGGCAACCGTTCGAGCTTCTTTCAAATACTCCTCAGCCTGATCGGCCGTGGCGACAAGGTGGGGATGCGGAACCTTGATGGCCACATATCGATCCAGGCTGTCATCACGTGCAAGAAACACTAAGCCGAAACTCCCTTTGCCCAAGAGCTTTTCGATTCGGTATCGCCCAATCCGTTCAGGCAATTTTTCTGATGGAGGTACGATTTGCCGGTCGACAACAGTCTTTTCAGACACGTCAGAGGCGTTCGAGTTAATCGGATCGACCATACGCTCTATCTCAAAAAATCTATCTCCGCATTCTTAACGATGGAGATTCTAATGGATTGCATCGCAATGAGCCAATTGTCGCAATTTGGGTCTTCGGCCATTATTAAGACGATTCATTTCTAACGATGTTGATACAGGGCGGAAAGTCTGTCTGTTGTAGCGTTCAGGCAATTCGCCATGCATATTGAGGTCAATCGAGCTTTTTGGGATCGACTCTCGGTTTTACTCTTTGTCAAGCGACTTCACCTCAGGTGGTTTGTATCCGCGTGAAGTCATAATCGAATCGATTGTGGGGCGGACGCCGGGTAGGTGTGCGACCAGCTTCTGAAAGGCTTCGCGGGAAATTGCCACGGAGTGGACGTCCGTTTTGGCGTTGGCTTGGGCCGATCGGGGGTGGTCTGAGATCAGGGCGAACTCGCCAAAGATGTCTCCTTGTTTTAATGAACTGAGCACCTTGCCGTCTTTGATAATTTCGACTTCCCCCTTCACGATCACCAGTAACTGGTCACCAAAATCCCCTTCTTTGAAAATGGTCTCACCCTTGTTGAAAAAGAGTTGGTGGACGGAATCGGATTCGTGGACTCGCAACTGGGCGATGTCACGCGGGAGAATGACGTCGATGATCCAATCGATGGCAACTCGGACTTTGCGGTCCCACCCAGGGATTTTCATCAGGTAGATCGCCTTCCAGGCCATCCAGGCCGGGATTCCCCGCATTTTAATCCCCATTACTTCGGCAACGGCGGAATATCGGCCCAGCGAGGCGAGCTTGCCGAGACCAGTGAACAGGAATTTGGACTGCTTTTGTTTTCGGTGCGTTGCCAGAAGATTGGCGGCGCAGGTATTGGCTTGTCGGACTGCATGCTGGGCGGTCGGCGGCGACATGATTCCGTCGGGCTGGGGCACCGCAGCACAGTCCCCGACGGCCCACAACATGGCGTAGTTGGGCACATTCAGGAATTCATTGACAATGATTCGGCCTGCGCGATCTCGTTCACAAGGAAGTGCGCTGACTAACGGGTCGGGGGCTGATGGGACTGTAGTGACAACGGTGCGTGTGGGGATTCGCTTGGAATCAGACGAGACTTTCGACGTCACCACAACGGCGTCCGCAGAGACGGCATTCAATCGGACATTGACCTGGATTTCAATGCCCCGTCGTTCCAGAATTTGATGAGCGTATTGAGCCAGAACGGGGTCGACTTCCGGGAGAATTCGTTCCGCACTTTGCAGCAACACGCAGCGAAGTTCGCTCTTCTTTAAATTCCGATAGGCCGAAATTGCGTGAGCGAGGAAGTCATGCAGTTCCGCGATGCATTCAACTCCGGAAAAGCCACCTCCCGCCACCACGAATGTCAGAAGCTTTTGCTTTTCGTCGGGGTCGGTTTCGATATCGGCTTCTTCCAGTGCACGAACCGCTTCGTAACGCAGCCGCATCGCGTCACCGAGGTATTTGAACGGGATGGCATGTTCTTTCATCCCTTGCACCTTTGAAAAATCAAGACGACTTCCCAAACAGACCACGAGCTGATCGAAGCCGAGCGTTTTTGTATGCGGCTGAAACCCCGGCGACAGTTCCACAGTTTTAGCGGTCAGGTCGATTGATTGAATCTCGCGGATGTAGACTCGCGTCTTTCGCAGCAGCCGTCGGATCGGAATCACGCCGTGTTGTGGCGCGATCGTGGCCCCGACCATTTCAGGCAACAACGGCTGGAAGACCATGTAGTTTTCATTACTGATCAACACGATATCGATTTCGTGTCGTTCGCCAGGAGTCAGCAGTCGTTCCAGGTGCATGGCCACATGGACACCGGCAAAACCTCCGCCCAGGATCAGAATGCGATGGTTGCGGGCCGCAGGCGAAGGAAAATCGTCATTTGACATGAAATATTAAGTCCAACAATGGGATGATCAAATCACGGAGCGAATTCCGAGCCGTGATCCTAATGGACATCCCCCATGTAATGCCACTTTGCCGGATCGGGATTCCTATTTACCTGGAATTCCAACTGCGGTATACGAATCGCGCCGCCTGGTCCGTCGTCTACCATCAAACTTGTGAAATGAGTCCTCGCCGATGCTGTTGCCATCGTCGAATCGCCCGATTCCGCTGGTTCGTCGATCGGACCTGCAAATCAGCACGATGTCGTTTCGCGACGAGGCTCATGTCGTCGTCAAAGATCCTTTGGCGCTCCAATATTTTCGGCTGCCAATCCTGCAGTACCGCGTCCTGGAATCACTGGACGGTCGGAGTTCGCTGTCAGAAATCCAGAATCGCATTCAGGAACTCGGCGATTCCGCAGCGGTTACGACGTCTGAAATATTGGGGTTAATTCTGGATCTGGCCAGGAAGCGTTTGATCTGGAGCGAACGACCGGGCACTTCGAATTCGCTTCTGGACCAGGCTGATGCATCAGACCGCAGCAAGTTTTGGAGTCTGTTCCGCAATCCGCTATTCATTCGACTTCCTGGAATTCATCCTGGAACAGTACTTCATTTGCTGGCAAAAAAACTGGCTTGGATCTATTCAGCGCCAGTGGCTGGTGCCGTCATCACGTTTTTTGCGGGAACCTGGTTGTTTCTACTGCTGCACGCCGAAACATTTCTGGGTGAATTGCCGACGATGTCCAGCCTGCTCGCAGGGAACGGCATCATGACACTGTGGATTGTTGTCGGGTCGCTCAAGATCTTGCACGAGTTGTCGCACGGGTTGGCGTGCGAGCGATTCGGGGCGGAATGTCAGTCGATCGGTCTGGCGTTTCTTTTCTTCAGCCCCTGCATGTACTGCGATGTCACTGACGCATGGATGCTGCCTCGAAAATCGCATCGTATCGCGGTCTCTTTGGCGGGGATCTACGTCGAGCTGTTTATCTCGTCTCTGGGGTTATGGCTGTGGTGGTTTTCGGCCCCTGGGTTATTTCATCAAATCTGTCTTCAGGTGTTTTTGGCAGGGTCGGTTTCGACGTTGCTGCTGAATGCCAATCCGCTGCTTCGGTTTGATGGTTATTTCGTGCTCGCCGATTTGCTCGAAATACCTAACCTCTATCAGCGAAGTCGTCAGGCCATTCGGCAATTGGCGGCAAGGTACTTGCTCGGGCTGCAGACGTTTGAAGATCAGGATTCATCGCGAAATGAACCTCGGACGATCATTGCGGCTTATGGCGTGGCTTCAATGGCCTATCAGTTACCGATGTTGATTGGCTTAAGTTTTTTCCTTTACCGTTTGTTAAAGCCCTTTGGTCTTTCGTCACTCTTCTGGATCTATCTCTCTGGAATGGTCGTTGTCAGTGGCTGGCGCTTTCTTGTGTGGCGACTTCAAGTCGCGCAGCAACAGATGTCAGCAGTGCGCTCTTGGGTTCATTCTGCTTTCACGCTCGGATTCAGTCTCGCTGTGTTGACTGGAATCTGGTTTTGTCCGTTACGAAGTTCGGTCACAGCACCAGTGATCATCGAACCCAGGTCGGCACAACGTGTTTACGTGGAAACGGCGGGAACAGTGCGGAACGTGTTTGTCGGCGAAGGGGATGTTGTTTCCGCCGGGACAATCCTGATCGAAATGGAAAATCTCGACCTGGATCGGCAACTCGTAGCGTTGGAAGGGATGCAGGCACTTCATGAAACCGACTTTCGACTGGCTCAAGCGATCAGCGATCCAGACCTGATGTCGCAAGTGAAGACCGCCAGCCATTCTTCTGCCGAGCAGATCGAGTTCGCACGTTCCGAAAAGGATCGACTTCAATTGCGAGCAGCAATCGCAGGGACGATCGTCTCAGCGAAACGATCGATCGACTATCCGCTTGTTTCACAGAAAGAGACGCAACTGGAATCACAAGGAATCCTCGATTCCCGTTTGGTGGGAATGTATTTGCAGCGAAAAACATGTTTGTGTGAGATCGCGCCGTCGGACCGCTGGGAAGCAGGTTTATGGATTGATCAGAAAAGTCGTCAATATCTGTCACCAGGACAGAAGATTTCGGTCCGTCTCGATGCTTATTCCGGAACGATTGTCCCCGCAAAAGTGATATCGGTCGGGTCGGCCAATGAAGAAACGATCCCAGCAGCGCTTTCGGAAAAATCTGTCGGACCATTCATGACGAAGTCGGTTTCGGGAGGTGAAGAACCAACAGAACCTGTTTACCGAGCGACGATTTCTCTCGATAAAATGAGCTTTCCCGTGCAGTCCGGCATGCAGGGACAAGCCCGATTTGATCGGCCGACATTGACGGTCGGTGCCTGGTTGACCGACGAATTCCATCGGCTGTTTGTCATCAGGTGATACCATGCCGAATCCGTTAATCAACGTTTCGCAGACGCGTAGCCCATCAATGTTGCCCGAGGCCTGGTGCCGGTGGCAATGGGGACGGAGCGCGGAACGGATCGTCGACGAATCCGGGCGATTGCAATCGATTTCGACACTGGACCTACAGAAGCTGGCAAGACAATGTCGAAGCCGTGCCCGCCTTGCTCCGTTTGACGAACGAACGATGGTCGAGGTCTGTGCGCTGGTTCGTGAGATTGCCGGCCGGGAATACGGAATCCGGCATTTCCCCGTACAGGTCCAGGGGGCATTGGCGATGCTCAATGGCTGGATCGCCGAGATGAGAACCGGCGAAGGAAAAACACTGACATCTCTCATGACAGTGACCCTTCTGTCGTTAAGGGGACAAGGATGTCATGTGTTTACCGCGAATGATTATCTGGCTGCCCGTGATTGTGAATTTGCCAAGCCTGTCCTGGGCTGGTTCGGGCTGACGGCGACTGTACTGGTCGCCGACCAGCTGGAAGGCGATCGTCAGAAGTGTTATCAGGCAGACGTGACGTATGGTTCAGAAAAAGAATTCGGATTTGATTTCTTACGCGACCGGATCAATGGCGTTTCCGCTGTTGGAAATGCGCATCGCTTGTCTGAACACAAATCGACATCGACGATCCAGAACGGGCATGCGTACGCCGTGATCGACGAAGCAGACAGTATTCTACTCGATCAAGCGTGTACCCCATTGATCATCTCGTGTCCGCAGCCAGCAACTGAAGAAGACCTGACACTGTTTCATTGGAGCGAACAAATTGCTGGTGTGTTGTGTGCCACCACCGACTACTTGCTGGACCCTCAAATTCAGTCGGTCAGGCTGACTCAACGCGGCGTCCGCAGGTTGAGACTGACTCCAAAACCGATGGCTGTTGCGCAGCGACCTGGTGAAATCCTCTTTTCACAAATTGAGCGGGCCTTGGCAGCACGGCATTTTTTCCATGAAAATCGGGAATATCTGGTGATCGACGGTTGCGTCGAAATCATCGATCAAGGGACAGGTCGAATCTTGCCAGGTCGAAAATGGCGCGACGGTCTGCAGCAGGCTATTGAAATTCGCGCGGGATTGAAGCCGAGTGATTCCACCGGCAGTGCAGCCCGAGTAACTCTTCAGGCCTATCTCAAGAATTATGGATTCCTGTGCGGGATGACGGGAACCGCATCGGAAGCTCGTGCGGAATTGAGGCGAACGTATGGGCTTCGCGTGATGTCGATTGCGACTCATCGTCCTTGTCAACTTCTGCAATTCCCTGCCCGCGTCTTTACCGATGCCGAGCACAAATGGGCAGCAATCACTGCGGAACTGGCAAAGATCGTCGAGTCTGGCCGTGCAGCACTCGTTGGCACGTCGTCGATTTTAAGCAGCGAATACTGCGCTGAACGGCTGAGAACACTAGGAATCGACGCTCAAATATTGCACGCAAAACATCATCGAGATGAAGCGGAAATTGTTCGTCAGGCAGGGGAACCGGGCCGGATTACCGTCGCGACGAACATGGCAGGACGGGGGACCGATATCAAGCTTGATGCTAACGTTCGCGATGCTGGCGGACTGCACGTCGTCTTGTCCGAGATGAATCGATCGACGCGAATCGATCGACAGTTGGCAGGGCGCGCGGCGCGTCAGGGAGACCCCGGTTCGAGCCAGGCCTTTGTTTCGCTGGACGACGAATTATTGACGATTCTCGGTGCCGCTCGCGTCCATCGGTTGAAGGAACGGGCTCGTCGATTTACTAAAGGTGAACTTCCGGGCCAATGGATAAAATATTTTGAGCGGGCGCAGCGTTTGTTTGAGCAGCGGGCCGAAAAGGAACGTCGTCAACTACAGCATCGCGAACGTCGCCGATCGGATACGATAACCCCGCTGGGGCTCGATCCGTTTGTCGAGTTCACGAGCGATGGTTAAAGTTAAATCAGAAACAGCTTTTGGTTTTACATCGGGGATGAATGTGCTTGCTGAAGACGAACGTATGCGGCAGTCTCGTGATCGATCCGAGAACTGGCAACGCTGGGGGCCTTATCTTTCGGAACGACAATGGGGGACTGTCCGCGAGGACTACTCGCCTAATGGCGATGCCTGGACTTATTTCACTCACGAGCAGTCGCGAAGCCGCGCTTATCGCTGGGGCGAAGACGGACTGCTGGGTATCTGCGACCGTCAGTGCCGCTTGTGTTTTTCGCTGGCACTCTGGAACGGACGAGATCCGATTCTCAAAGAACGATTGTTTGGTCTGACCGGGCCGGAAGGGAATCACGGCGAAGACGTCAAAGAGATGTACTTCTATCTCGATTCGACACCGACGCATTCGTACATGAAAGCGCTGTATAAATATCCGCAGGCCGAATTTCCTTACGCAAAGCTGATTGAAGAGAATCGCCGTCGAACCCGGTTTGAACCGGAGTATGAACTTCAAGATACGGGCCTCTTCGATAAACAACGTTATTTTGACGTCTTTGCGGAATACGCCAAGGCTTCGTCGGATGACGTATTGATTCGAATTACAATCGCCAACCGATCCAGCCAGTTGGCACCAATCCATCTTTTGCCGACATTGTTTTTCCGAAACACATGGTCCTGGGGATGTACTCACGAAGGGTGCGAACGAAAGCCAATCATCACGCGTCATGCCGACGGATCGTTTTTGGCCGACCACGTCACTTTGGGGCGCTACCGGCTCTATTGCGAACAAAGTTCGAAAGCACGTCCAGTGTCGTTTCTCTTCACAGAAAACGAAACGAATACCAGCCGCCTGTTTGGGGCGTCCGGTGATCGCCATTATGCGAAAGATGCCTTCCACGATGCGGTTGTTTCTGGAAAGGCGGAAGCCGTTAATCCCCGGTTTCGCGGGACAAAGGCAGCCCCTCACTACGTGTTCGAGGTTCCTGCCGGCGGGCATGTGACGGTCAAGCTTCGACTCACCGCTGAAGGACTGATCTCTGGTTCTCCGCTCGACGCGAGCTTCGATGAAGTGTTTGCGAAACGGATTGCTGAGGCCGATGAATTTTATACGTCAAAAATCTCCAACGCGACCAATGACGCAGAAAGGCTTGTTTCTCGGCAGGCATTCGCAGGACTTCTCTGGAGTAAGCAGTTCTACCACTATGCCGTCGAGCCGTGGTTGAACGGCGATCCAGATTTGCCCCCTCCTCCCGCCAGTCGGAAATTGGGCCGAAATCGGGATTGGATGCACTTGTTCAATCGCGACATCATCTCCATGCCTGACAAATGGGAATATCCCTGGTACGCGGCGTGGGATCTGGCCTTTCATATGGTTCCCATGGCCAAAATTGACCCGGAGTTTGCCAAGTCACAACTGATCCTGATGCTTCGTGAATGGTATATGCATCCCAATGGGCAGATTCCTGCTTACGAATTCGGGTTTTCGGATGTGAATCCTCCGGTCCATGCCTGGGCCTGCTGGCGAGTCTATAAGATGACGGGACCACGCGGTGGTCGTGATCGGCAGTTCCTCGCACGTGTGTTTCAAAAGCTGCTCATCAATTTCACGTGGTGGGTGAACCGTAAGGACGTTAACGGGCAGCACCTGTTCGCCGGCGGCTTCCTCGGGCTGGATAACATTGGAGTGTTCGACCGGTCCAGGCCGATGCCGACGGGAGGACAACTTGAACAGGCAGACGGTACTGCCTGGATGGCGTTCTATTGCTTGACCATGCTTGCGATCGCCTTGGAACTGGCACACGAGGACCCGGCCTACGAAGATATTGCGTCCAAGTTCTTTGAACATTTTATCGCCATTGCCGACGCCATGAATTGTGTCGGAGGAACGGGGCTGTGGGATGAAGAGGATGGATTTTATTATGACCAGTTAAAGGTCAACGGCGAGGTCCATCGTCTCAAGATTCGATCGATTGTGGGGATTATCCCCTTATTTGCCGTCCTGGTCCTCGAAGGTGACTTTTTGGAAACATTACCCGGTTTTCAAAAGCGAATGGATTGGTTCCTGGCAAATCGGCAGGATCTTGCCAGAAAGATCTCGTACTGCGAACTCGAATGTGACGATGGGACGACCCACACGCATCGGCTGCTGGCAATCCCTTCTCATCAACGACTCGAGCGTGTTCTGCGGTATCTGCTTGATGAAAACGAATTCCTTTCACCTTATGGGATTCGGGCACTTTCGCGAGTTCACGACGAGCACCCGTTTTCGTTCTGGGTTGACGGTGAAGAACATCGTGTCGAATATGTTCCGGCGGAATCGACATCAGGCCTGTTTGGAGGCAACTCGAATTGGCGAGGTCCGATCTGGTTCCCTGTCAACTATCTGATCATCGAATCGCTTGAACGTTACTACTACTTCTACGGCGAATCATTCCAGGTGGAATGTCCAACAGGATCAGGAAAATGGATGTCACTGAAAGACGTTGCCCAGGAAATCAGCCGTCGACTGGCTTCGATCTTTCTTCCGGGCGACGACGGCCATCGTCCAGTGCACGGCGAAAATGACAATTTTGCCACCGATCCTCATTGGAAGGATCTCGTATTGTTTTACGAATACTTCCACGGAGATAACGGCCGTGGTGTTGGAGCCAGTCATCAAACCGGTTGGACGGCCTTGGTGACTCGTCTTGTCGGGAAGCGGGAGAATAAAAAATCGCTTCCAGAGGATAAGCTGGAATAGTTCGACATTGCGGCGTTTTGTTACTCGTTGGTTGCGTTCGACGGCGGCACGCTCCTTCGACGTCTCGTGAGAACAGGGGGATCATGCCGCGCAAATTGCTGACGGATAGCCTATTTAAACCGATTTTTGACAGATCTCGTCTCTGCGGTTCATTACGTCATCACTCGACTCTCTAATAATCAGCCGTCCCTGGCACCAAACATCGAAGCGGAGCTGCAACCTAACAACCAACAGTAGCATTTCAAACTTTGATTCGATCAAAAATCGTTTTCTTTACGACCTTTCCGCTTCCTGAGTCGCAAAACATTCTCTGCCGATTTGAAGTAAGCAAACAAACGGTCTGTTTCTTGCGCACTTCGAAATTGCCCTTCAACGACTCGTGCAATCACGAAGTGTTGACTGACGACAATTGTTACTTCGTCGATTTCACAATCGCACTTGCAGCAATCGTCGCCAATTTCCCGGCAAGTTGGTTTACCGACCCTTTGCCGTCAGGATGGACTCGGTTACTAAGGAATATGAAGAAGAGATCCTGCTCCGGATCGATCCATAGAACTGTACCGGTGAAGCCACCGTGTCCGTAGGCAGTTTCGGTGAGTAGTTCACCCTTGTTAATCGAAAAACTGGTCTGCTTGTCCCAACCGAGGCCACGAATCCCGGAACTGACTCGAACACCTTGTGTCATGAGGGTGACTGTTTCGGGAGTCAGGATTTGTGTTTCGCCAATTCTTCCACCCTCAAGCATCATCGTCGCATAAATCGCCATGTCATTCGCAGTCGAGAACAATCCGGCATGACCTGCGACCCCCTCTAATTTGAACGCTCTAGGATCATGAACTTCGCCTTGTATCCACTGGCCGTCGCGTTTTTGTGTCGGAGCGGATCGAGCCTTCAGCTCTTCGCTCGGCAGATACCCGGTTTCGTGCATGCCCGACGGCTTAAAGATTTCCTGTTGAGAGAATTCGTGGACTGACCGCCCGCTGACTCGCTTCACGAGATCGCCGAGCAGAATGAAGTTAACATCAGAGTAGACAAACTTCGTGCCAACGGGGTTCTGCAATTTCAATCCATAAATCTTCTGCATCGCCTCTACGGGGCCGTTCTGATAGTCCGCCATCGCGTTATCGGCGATCAAGCCACTCTGGTGAATCAGCAAATCGCGGATCGTGATGTCTTGTTTGCCGTTGACGGCGAACTCGGGAATATTGGTCTCGATTTTGTCTGACAAGTTCAGCTTCCCACGCTCGATCAAAAGCATGATGCTCGTGGCCGTGGCAACGGGTTTTGTGATCGACGCCATGTCAAACACCGTGTCAAGGGTCATGGGAACGACCGCCGGCTCAACTTGTTTGTTGCCGTAGGCTTTCAACCATGCAATTTGACCGCGCCGGCCAACGCACACGACGCAGCCCGGCATTTTCTTTTCGGAAATTCCTTCCGCGACAATGGCATCAATTGACGACAGTTTCTGAGGATCAAGACCGATCGCTTGCGGTTCGACAACGGGTAATGCCGCTTGAACTTCAATTCCGAGCAACAATAGGGCAACTGCAACGAGGCGTAACCAGCGGTAATTCATCCTTCCACCATTTTCTGTTGCTGCGCCAAAAAAGTTGTGAGCATTTCTTCTGACGCGGACAAGCGGCTGATCGAAAGTCTCTGCCTTCTCTTACTGTCCTCGACGAGAATTTACCACACACTTTTTCAATCCGAATCGCTTGTGGACATGTCGAACTCGCCAAAACGGGAATACGAGGTCATGCGAGAGGTGTTAATAAGCCTGATATTCTTTCACGGAATCTGAAGGCGAATCGGCTAACGAGGACGGCGAGGGCAGATGCTCCCGGCTCATCTGGACCATCTTTCCTGTGACGGGAAATCCCACGAAAGAAGCCTCCTCGACACAAACTGGCAATTGAAACGCGCTTGGCCGCCACGTTTTGATCCGATAGAGTGTTCTGCATGAAACGACGTACTTTTCTTAAATGTGGATTGGCGGCGAGCATGGCATCGCCTTTATTGGCTGCTTTGAAGCAGGATCGACTTGATGATGCCGTCGGCGTGCTGGACAAATCTGTTGCCAGCGGGCAGATTTCCAGTGCCGTGTTGCATGTGACCCAGCGCAAGACGTCGATGACTCGCTGTTTTGGTCACGCGACGGAGAATTCGATGTTCCTGCTCGGATCGATTTCCAAACCGATCTGTGTGGCGGCGCTGATGACTTTGTTCGATCAGAACAAATTTCAACTCGACGATCCCTTGAAGAAATTCATCCCTCAGTACACCAGCGACGGACGTGACAAAGTCACAATTCAGCATCTGCTGACGCATACATCAGGTCTCCCTGATCAATTAATTGATAATAACACGTTAAGAAAGAACCATGCGCCGTTGTCCGAATTCGTCCAGCAGACGATCCGGACGCCGCTCGAATTTGTCCCGGGATCGAAGTATCAGTATTCGAGCATGGGGATCATGCTGGCGGTCGAAGTGGCTCGGTTGATCAGCGGTGTGGAGATTCTTGACTTCGTTGATCGCACTGTCTTTCGACCCTCAGGCATGAAGCATTCTGCACTGGGTCTCGGGCGGTTCACGATCGACGATATGGTTCCCTGTCAGACAGAATTCGCGGCGCCTGAGGCGGGTGGAGGTGATCCCGGCGCCAAAGCCTGGGACTGGAACAGCTCCTATTGGAGGAAACTTGGTGCCCCCTGGGGTGGTGCCCACGCTTCTGCGCCCGACGTGGCCAAATTCCTTGCCGAATTTCTGGAAGAACGAGGGAATATCGTCAAACCACAGACGTCGCGAATGATGGTACAGAATCACAATCCCCAGGGCCTGACCCCACGTGGATTGGGTCTCGATACCCGGATGTCCGCTGGGCCAAAAGGTTCGAAAACGACATTTGGTCACAGTGGATCGACGGGAACACTTGCCTGGGCTGACCCACACACCGAAACAATTTGCGTGGTCCTGACATCCCTTCCGGCACGTGCAGTAACTCCGCATCCCAGAGATCTGGCCAGTGCACACGTCGCGGCAGCGGTTACTTAAACGAACCGTACACATTGTTACCAGCGGATGCTTTTGATCCGATCCTTTCAAGTGTCGATCAGGTTGGATCGAGGGCTCCGTGGCAAACAGCTTCAATGCGGTCATGCTGAGAATGAAGAGTTGACGTTCGTCACACTTTCTAATTCAGGCGTTCGAAATCATTCGCATCAGCTTTTCTCCGTCGATCAAATCGATGGGGTTGGAACGCGCAAATTCGATTGCCTCACGAGAAAACGTTCCTGATGTGACGACGATGCCGCGACTGGCTTGCTCGTGTGTGACCAAGCCAAGCATCTCACGCACGACTTTGACGCCAACCTGCCAAACCTTCCAATGTTTACATTGAACCAAGGTATGGACCCCGGCTTTTCTCAAGCGAATGTCGACACCACCATCCGCGCCCGCGCGACCGGAATGAATGAATTCGTATCCTTCACGGGCGAACGCCTCGCATAACAGGCGCTCAAACTCCATCCATGTCAAGTTTTCAATATCGATCGGTGTATTGTTTGAGACTAACAATCGCGAATCGACGTCGGTGACAACTCGCTGGCCGGAACGGCCCCGGGTACCATTCTTGCTCGAACCCGTCCCAAACCTTGTTGCAAGGTTAAGGAGTTGAGCAATCCCCCAAACGAAAATGAAGAAACCTGCAAGATACGTGGCGCTCGCTTTGCCTATCACAACTATTGGAAACAAAAAGAATTCAATCGATTTCCGGTTGGCCATCGTGTCCCCATCTTTTATGGGAGGGAACATCCACGGAATCGCCCAAGCAAGAGTGGCATACATGACAGCGATAAGAATGAGGCCAACATACCACGGAAACTTGCTAAACAAATTTAACAGTGCTTCAACGGCGGCGTCATTCTCTGCATCGTCGTTTTTATCGCGTCGACGGCCCATAGGATTTTTATCTCTTGAAATGCAATTCGAATCTTTTTTTCCGCGCTCGGTGACACATGATTTGGTCGGCTTGTGTTTCCTCTGATGAAACCTTGGCCAAATTCAACGAAGATCGACTCAACTCTTCGACTAATGTAGACTTCCGCGTCCAGGATGCAAAACATCCGACGGACATTCTCTTTACGGACCTCCCAGGAACGGAATCATGGGCAGTTTTTTTCAGGGCTGGTACCGCAAGATCGGGCTGGCGACTTTGCTGCTGGCGTTGGTCTTCATGTCGGGATGGGTGCGGAGCTTCATTACGGGCGATTTTGTCACGTTCCCAACTCGCAAACAGAAAACCGATGCAGGGGTCCGATTCATTCTAGGCGGATTGGCATCGTTAAACGGGATAATCGTATGGGATACGATGTACGAAGAGTCCACCGACCCCGATGACTTCGACATTGATGTCGGGTCGGCCTATCCTTCGTGGGGAACATATCCGACAAACAAACCCAACCTGAACGATCCAAAATTGAAATGGCGGTGGCGCTGGTACGGGCTCGGAGTTTGTGATTTCGATGAAGAACGGTCTGAAGGGGTTTGGGGAAGTAGTGTGGTTGTCCCTTACTGGATGATTGCTGTTCCGTTGACGCTGATTTCTGTGTGGTTGATTCGACCGCGTTCTCGCAAACGGACCGAACGTAAGAAGGAAGGCGCCAACGAGGCATTGTCCTAGACGAAGTATCCCTCTCGCTCCGCGAGAGGATAGCCGAATTGGAGCAGAGCTCGACTGGCACTTGAAAGCCCTAAGGGATTCTAAGGTTAATCGCAATTCGGCTTTCTTCTCGCGGAGCGACAAGGCTACTTTGGAAGAAATCCTGAAGCTTGACTCACTAAGCCAGTTTCAATCTCTAAGGCCCAAAGACTTGAGCTTGGCCAGCAGACTCTGTCGGAACTTCGACGAATATTGTCCCGTTACGAAACCAGAACTTCCTCTGGCCCAAATTTGACGTCTTCGTAGATTTCTGAAAGTGGAAGGTTGATTGCCACAGATTGCAATTCCAATTCCGCGTCTAATCCCTTAATCACAGTCAGGAGCCAGGCCCCATTTTCCCGCCGCGAGAAACGCTCGACCAACGCTTCGTCCTGCGAAACGAGAATATATTCCTCCAGCGAATCCAACTGGCGATACAACTCAAACTTTTTGCCCCGGTCGTAACTTTCCGTCGATTGAGAGAGGACTTCAAAAATCACCCGTGGATTGACGATCGCATCGCGATCAACCGAATCCACCTGAAATTCGCCGCAAACGACGGAGACGTCGGGGTACGTTGTCAGTCCATTCGCCTGAATGCGGATTCGCTGATCACTGTTGAACGGGCGACATGGTGAGCCGCGAAGACGCCCGCGTAAGCTGCTGGTGATATTCACGCTGATCGTATTGTGTCTCGGTGAACCGCCCGCCATGGCGAAAATCTGACCGCGATAATATTCGCTCTTCCCTTCGGCCGCTCGTTCCTTTGCTAGGTATTCTTCAAATGTGAATTGTTGTTTGGGAACAGCAGACATCTGGCACCTCACGAACGCAACGTCTTCGAGTCATCAATCTCATCATAACCATGCGAGTCATTTTACAGATAGCGTTACGAATTCTGCTCCGACAGACGGATTCTGCTCAGTTGCGACTTCAGTGTTGTTCTGCGAGGCTCATTCGAAATTCTCCCTAGTTATTCATCCTGAATCGCGGTTACTGAATGGCTCGTTACTTTAAATTCAAATCAGCGGAAGAAATGGCGGCGGAAGCGGTGGCGCTCGGCGGCTGGTTGCCGATCACATCCGACTTTTCCTCGTTGTTTCAGCCGATAACTGTCGGGACACTCTCCATTGGGAATCGGTTTTGCATCCAGCCGATGGAAGGGTGCGACGGAACCCTGGAGGGATCTCCCGACGAACTGACGTACCGCCGGTTTCGCCGGTTTGGTGCGGGCGGGGCCAAGCTGATCTGGGGTGAGGCAACGGCGATTGACGCCGACGCACGGATGAACCCTCGACAACTTTGGCTGCATGACGGATCGGCGTCAGCAATCGAATCGATGCTTCGCGGATGTCGGGAGGCCCATCGAGAAGTCTTTGGAAACGAAGAGGGGCTGGCGGTCGGCCTGCAACTCACTCATTCGGGACGGTACTGCTTCCGCCGTCCTCAAATTGCGATGCATGACCCACTCGTTGATCCACTGACGATCGACAAATCGACGGGACGGATCGTGGACGATTCTTTTCCGCTGTTAAGTGATGATGACTTGAAACGGATTGAGGACCAGTATGTCGCAGCCGCCAGGCTGGCGGCAAAGGTGGGTTGTGACTTCATCGACATCAAGCAGTGTCATCGGTATCTATTGTCGGAAATGCTCGCCGCGACGACTCGGCCCGGGGAATACGGTGGCAGTCTGGAAAATCGGACTCGGCTGGTGCGGGGTATTATCCAGCGAATTCATTCGGAAGTGCCGTCGTTGGTGATTGCGTCACGGCTGAATGTTTATGACGGGATTCCGTTTCGCGCAGGTCCTGATTCGATCGGAAAGCCGATTACGCATCAGCTTCCCATACGGACAAGTTTTGGTGTTGATTCTCAGGATTATTCGCGGGTCGACCTGGCCGAACCGATACAGGTTGCCAAGTGGCTGGTGGAGTGGGGCGTTTCATTAATCAATGTCACGGCGGGTAATCCGTATGGAAATCCACATGTCCTGCGACCGGCGGAATTTCCGCCCGTTGACGGGTATCGTGCTCCAGAACACCCTTTATTGGGTGTTTTAAGGCATTTTGACGCGACGGCAGTGATCCAGGGAGCGATTCCCGACGTTCCTGTTATTGGTAGTGGATATAGTTGGTTGCAGGACTTTGCGATGCATGCTGCTGCGGGGAACCGGGTGGCCGGTCGTTGTTCGCTGGTCGGGCTTGGCCGAGCCACTCTCTCCCAGCCCGATTTTGTCAGACAACTGATGGAGCACGGGCAATTGAATCGCAAGACAACCTGCCGGACGTTTTCGTACTGCACGAACTTAATGAGGTTCAAAGATCACCCGCTGGGACAGACAGCAACGGGATGCCCTCCATTTGATAAAGAGGTTTATGGTCCAATCTGGAAAGAGGTTCTCGAAAAGCGAAACACAAAGTGAAACTCCTGAATAATGAGTCTGACGAATCACTCTCACTAATCTCGGTCACGCTTGTATCTTCTGCAATTCAACACAAAGGTCTTTTCGAACAAGAGTTAAACGGATTTTTGCTGGAACACCGCGAGACGTTAGCCCGACGCGCAAGCGAGGGAAAACAAGCAAGACCCTCGCTCGCGCGTCGGGCTAATGAGTCATTCGTCCCTTTCCAACGAATTCGGGTGCGACCGAAGGAACGTACCCGAGGAAAATTTTTGTCGGTAAATTGCGGGAATCCACCTTGCATCC
>CAIVEI010000031.1 GCA_903904835.1 uncultured Schlesneria sp.
GCGCAGCGACACCACCGGATAACCGTAAGGAAAAAACAATCGCATCCAGGAGGGATGCCAGAATTCATTTCGCTTGCAGGTTCTCGACGGATTGAAATCGTTGCCCTCGTTATTCTTCAATCCCTCCGGGATTGGCACTTCATTAATTCGCTTATACCGGTGGTGTCGCTGCGCTTAACCACCGGCGAATTGCTGCCGTCCCTCCGGGACAAAAACAGAAGCCGGGCCGAACCTACCAAAAAACCGTTACCGGACCCGCTTTGAGTAGCACTCAACTATCCGTTGGTTCTCGAACGAACCAGTAATGCCGCTGTTCGAACAGCTTCAACAAATCCTTCGGCTCGTGCTTTGCCCTGCCAGGCGATGTCAAACGCTGTGCCATGGCTGGGGCTGGTTCGAATAATTGGAAGACCAAGCGTGATGTTCACTGCTCGCTCGAACCCGATTAACTTCAGTGCGATGTGACCCTGATCGTGATACATCGCCGCGACTCCGTCGAATTCGCCGTAGACAGCTCGGCGTAAAAGCGCGTCTGCGGGAAGAGGTCCCTTCGCATCAACGCCAAGATTTCTGGCCGCTTCCACCGCTGGCGCAATCAGTGTCGACTCTTCATCGCCGAAGAGACCTTCTTCACCGGCGTGCGGATTTAAGGCACAGACGCCGACACGAGGTGAATGGCAGCCAACTCGCTTTAGAAAGTCAGACACAAGCTGAATCGTCTCGCAGATATGCGGAGTTGTTAGCAGGCCCGGTACGCTTCGAATTGATGTATGGAGTGTGACGTGGGCGACGCCAAGTCCAAACTCTCCTTTCGGCAATTGATTTCCAGGAGGAAGGTAAAGCATCATGGCAAAGTCTTGCACGCCGCATTCTTGGGCAAGAATTTCGGTGTGGCCAGGAAAGTTCAGCCCGGCGGCATGCAAAGCTGCTTTATTCAATGGTGCCGTTGTGATGGCGTCGATCTCACCTCGAAGGGCAACTCGCGTTGCGGCAACGAGGTAGTCATAGGCCGCTCGTCCCGCTCGGGCGTCAGTGCGGCCAACGGGAACATCCTCGGCTTCAGCGATCGACGGGTTCCAGCACGGGACGGATGGGCTGCACCAATCAATTTCTGCCAGCGAATCGACTTCGGTGATGTCGAATGTCGCACCAAGAAGTTGTTTTGCTCGCTTTACGACAGCCGGGTGCCCGACCACCAGTGGACGGCAAAACTCGGTCAATCGCTGTTCAGCGATGGCACTCACAACAACTTCAGGTCCGATTCCCGCGACGTCACCAATTGTCAATGCGATTCGCGGAAGTGATCTAGTCACTGGTAGGTCTCGAGATCTGCAAGCAGTCGACCTTGCTGGTCTTTTGCGGAAAGAAGTGGTGAATCGGAGATGGGCCAATCAATTCCGACGGCCGGATCGTTCCACAATAACGTTCGCTCGTGTGTCGGGTTGTAGAGATCAGTACACTTGTAACAGAAGTCGGCCGTTTCGCTGGTCACGCAAAATCCGTGAGCGAAGCCGGGTGGAACATAAAGTTGCCGATGATTTTCGTCGTTCAGTAACACACCGAACCAGCGACCGAACGTCGGGGAACTGCGCCGCAAGTCCACGGCGACGTCGAACACTTCACCGCGTGTCACGTAGACGAGCTTTCCTTGCGGCTGGACCAGTTGGTAGTGCAACCCGCGCAGGATTCCCTTGCTCGATCGGGAAACATTGTCCTGAACGAAGTTCTCAACGATTCCCGCTTCACGGTAACGGTTAATCTGGTAGCTCTCGAAGAAGAAACCTCGTGCATCGCCAAACGCTTTTGGTTCGACAAGGATCAGGCCGGAAATCTCAGTAGGTATAATTTTCATAATCTAGTTCTTGTATCGTCCAACTTTGTTAATTCGGCCATGGATGTCGTTCAAGATCCAGTGGAAGGCGACAAGATGGACTGATTCAACCATCCCCATGTCATGCAGTGGAACATGTAGATTCTTCGTACCCAAGGACTTCAATTTACCTCCCGAATAACCTGTAATTCCCCATGTGGTCAAGCCCTTGCGATTCGCCCAATCAACCGCGTTCAGGATATTGGGACTGTTTCCACTGCCGCTGATGGCAATTAAGACATCGCCGGGTGAGGCAAAATTCTTTAGCTGTTGGACGAAGACCTGGTCGAATCCTTCGTCGTTACCCCACGCCAGAATGTAAGGTGTATTGTCAGTCAGACTGAGTACCTTTAACCGTTTTACCGAATCGTTATTGAAGTCTTTTCGGTCGAGCGTACTTTTACCCAGGTCTTCGGCGAAGTGCGAGCAATTAGAGCCGCTTCCGCCGTTCCCGACCAGGAACACAAACCGCCCTTCTTCGTAAGCGGCATAAATGTCATTCGCGAGGCCTTCAATCTGCGAAATGTCGAGCGTGTCAAAGACCTCAGCACATCGCTTGAGATACTGAGATGGGGTGAGTTCTGTACCGAGCATGTTTGTTCTTTTACAGAGATGATTTATGGAAGACGTCGCTCAAAAAGGTTCGTCCAGGCAGAGTTTCGTCGAAGCCCGAATTGTTCGTCAATCGCAGTCGGTGAAAATGCCGATTTTGTTGTTAATTTGGAGTGATTTGCGCCATCAAAGTAGTGTGGTAATCTTGGGGCGGGCTTCGCCCGCAACCCAATGGCTGGGCGAGGCTGGTCTGATGAACTGCCCACACCGGGGCACCGAAAACTGTTACGTTGTGAGTAGAATAGCAGTCGAAGCTCGGGGTGCCACGGTTTTGGAGTCTTCGACAAGGCCGTGTCTTCATTGGTCGATAACGCGTTCGAAGAGCACGGCCTTACCGAAGACGGTAAAACCGTGGCACCCTTTTCGAGCATTTCTGTTTCAAAAGTACCGCGACTCTACTGACGCA
>CAIVEI010000032.1 GCA_903904835.1 uncultured Schlesneria sp.
GTGTGAAACTCCTCCCGGTATCGGCTTTAAGATTGAGAATCAGCGGATCTGCTGGGAAAACGAGTGGGTTCGTCAGACGGCGGAACAATTCGCGGCGGAAACGACGGAGACGGAGAAGCTGCAGCACGTCGCGGAGAAGAGTGAACTGTCGCGGGTGACCGAATGGGTGAAAAAACGATTGAATGACGGACCTGTTTATACCAGCGTCCTCAAAGAGGAATCGGCTGGCCATGACATCAGTGAAAAGACATTGATGCGCTCACTGATCCTGCTGGGTGGTATCAAAGGGAAAGAAAAGAAACCAGACGGGCGATGGTTCTGGCGCTTGCCCGATCCGCTGGTTCAGCCTGTGATCACCAGTTGCCCTGTGCCTCCGAAAAGAACACTCGAATTCAAGACAATGGCAGAGATCTGTGCTGAGGCGGACAAAGCGAAAGCTCTCAAAAACGCTATAAAACAGGGAACTTGACCAACTTTGCCAACTTTTTTCGAGCTTCGATGAGGCGACGGATTGAAGGCGAATCAGGATTTTGAACATAAGGGAACGAAGGTAACGAAGCGAAGAACCACTGGGTTCACATCCTTGTCTTTACCCAGGTTTTCCTGCATCGAACGGTATCGTTCTCGATTCCCGAAGGGGGACAAAGAGAGAAGAGTTTTTGCCACGGATGAACACAGAAGTACACGGAAAAATGCAAAACACGGAAATACAGGTAAAGGAGTTTTCAAACTGTATCTCAGGAGATTTGCTCCTCTTTTTCTGTGTGGTTCTGTGTTCATCCGTAGCTGAACTCATTTGAGTTCTCTACCAAAGCCAGGGACGGGAATGGGCGGAACCTTGGTGAACTTCACCAAATTCAAACCCTCGAAAACCCTATAAAAAATGGAACTTGACCAACTTGGCCAACTCTTTTGCTAACTTCGATGAGGCGACGGATTGAAGGCGAATCAGGGTTTTGAACATAACGGAACGAAGGTAACGAAGTGAAGAATCACAGGGTTAATATCCTGGGCTCGCCTTGGACAGGTAGGGAGGTTTAGCCGGAGGGGGTCGGGCGTTCAAATTACAAAATTGGCCGGGATAACTGATGACATCGATCGCGCGAACCGGTTGGCCAATTTTGAAATTTGAACACCCGACCCCTGGGAGAGAAATGGCATCGTCCGAGCGATTAACCGTTTGTATGCTCGTCCGATAGCTCGTTGGTACGGGCTTGAGGGCGATTTGGCGTTAGGAACCTTCGAGAAGGGAGGAATTTCCTGGCTGGTGTTGTTTTGTCGTCAGGATATTCAGAGCTCGGTTGCGTTGTGCGTAATGACGGTTTTCTATTTGACGGAGATTCATTGTGCCCGGTACTGGCTGCTTTCGGTTTGCGGTCTGGTGATTCGAGTTCTGTGTCCGTGAAAGACTGGTTATCCAGTTCCACCTCAACGGCGTTCGTTGACCGTGCTTTGCTGGCGAGTGGTTTTGATTGAGATTCCGTTTGAGGAATGCGAAGGGTCATGCCAGATTTCAGGTCGTTGACATCGTTCAACTGATCCTGATTGGCTTCGAAAAGCTCCCGAAAGCGACTTGGATTGCCAAGTCGTTTTGCGGCGATGGAAGAAAGCGTTTCTCCCTTTTGGACGACGTGAGTCGGTCCTTCATTAGACGCACTGTCTGACATACGACTCGTGACAACACTTGGAGTTGAACTCTCGTCTTTTCGAGTCTTTTCAGGATGATTGGGATGATCACTCGGAATCGCAATCGGATCCAGTTCTTCAACGTCACTATCGATATCGGAAAGGCGTGCTCGTGGCTTGCGTTGACCGGCCGATTTCTTGCCCCCAATGGAATCTGCGGGACTCCAGAACCCGGGAGTATGGTCTTCGTCCACATCCTCAGCCTGACGATCGGCGACTGTTCGCATCCGTGCGCGGTCTGCGGATTCGACGACCTCGATTCCCCTCAAATACGGCCGTGTTGAGCGTTCCGCAATACGGTCGTCGAGTTCCTGTGCATGTTGCAGGCGGGGCGAATTCGAGACGTCAACCGTCTCGTTTCTAAAGAATAAGGCTGCGCATGCCCCGATGAGGAGCACCCCAAGTGCTAAGCCGATTCGTTGATCCTGGTGCATCTTGAACTCCCGCTATTGGTCGATTCAAGACAAACATGGATCACGCCGGTGCGTCGTGCATTCAGAACTTGCCAAAAAGAAATGGATAATCGTTGATCACGGCCATCTTTTGATTGATATGCCGGTCATGCGGGTATTATCGGAATCGAGGAGATTGCGGTCTGTGGCAAATTTCATGACGGGTCACGGTGATTTGCCAGCCGCGACTTCGCGGCGCTCAGGTTCTTTTGTTGGCGATGGGCTTGGTGCCGGAAAGACGTTGCGCGGGGTCAGAGCGTCTGCCGGTTTGGGTTGTTCCAGAGGTTGCGGCTCTTTGGGAAGTTCAATCCGTTCCGGGTACAAGAGCCGCTTGGATTCAGAGAGGAGGAAGTCGACGTTCATGAACGGGTCGGGCCCGCTGTCGTGCCATCGGATTTTGCCTTGACCATCGATCAATACCGTGGCGTGCAACGGCGTTGATTCAAAGTCGTCGAATGCCTGATAACGCTTAAAAGTTTCCATGGTTGAATCAGACAGGATCTGGAACGGGAACTGGCCCTCCTTGTTGTAGGCCTGCAATGAAGTTTGCAGTTTTAAAACAGTGTCGGAACTGATCGCCACCAGCGTGATTCCTGCATCGGAAAACTCTTTTTGCTTTGCGGTAAACGCCTTCAGTTGTTCGACACAATGGAGGCAGCCAAATCCCAAATAGAAGATGACCACGACAGGTTTGCCACGATAGTCGGTCAACGCATGCAGTTGTCCGCTGGCTTCTGGAAGTGACCAATCGGGAGCGGAGACTGGCTGCCATGTGAATGGACCGAGCGTTGATAAATCAGGGAGTTCAGCCGCATTAC
Organism: uncultured Schlesneria sp.; assembly: GCA_903904835.1. Classification (GTDB taxonomy): domain Bacteria; phylum Planctomycetota; class Planctomycetia; order Planctomycetales; family Planctomycetaceae; genus Schlesneria. Next base: position 2,957 of record CAIVEI010000032.1, read on the forward strand.
GTGCGATTGGTTTTGGGAGTCGCCAATCGTTTCCAAAGCCGAATTCGACCGCGATGGGTTGCAGTCGTGCGAAAGGAGGTAAGTCGAGATCAATTGAACCGGAGATTTCGCGCAGGGTTTGGAAGGTCTTTTTGGCTTCTTCCTTATTTCCTTGTCGATACTGCATGTTGACGAGGGCTGCGAGTGGTCGGACCTGATTTTTGCTTTTCGCGACCCAATCGCGCAGTCGTTTTAGCGATGGTTCCTGTTTTCCAGCGAGCAGTTCGACATCTGCCAGGAAGGATTCATCAACATCATGAGCTTTAATCAGTCGATCGAGTGCTTCGGCGTGCTTCCCATCGGACAGCAGCACGTATCCCTGCAATTCGTCGACCGCTCGTTCGAGTGCTCGGATTCGTTCGGATGTTGGTTGCGTCGCCTGGTTTTTCTTCGTTTCGACGGCCTTGGCGTCATTCCCTTCGAATCGGGCCTTCGCAACCGCATCGTCTGCTGCAAGTTCCGACTGGTGTTTCAAGACTGCCAACCGGCGTTCGAGAATCGCGAGTTGGGCTCGTCCATTTGTCGCGTCATTTCGACGAAGATAGGCACGTCCGAGATGGCGGAAGTACTTGATCTGCTCGAGTTCATCCGCTGTCGGACCAAGGATCTGCGTTTGAGCGTCAGTAATTAATGAATCCCATAATTCGAATTGAGAATAGGCCTGAAACAGCCTTAGCCGACCGAAATGGGCACTTTTTCCACCGGGAAAAGCGTTGTACTTCGGATGCTGGGGCAATTCGATTGTGTTTCTGGCCAAGGAAACGGCATCGTGAACCCGACCGAGATACTGCAGGTTTTTAACAAGCCATTCATTGTTGTGAGCGAAGTTGTGGATTCGATCAGGAAAAACACCGTCGCGCATCATGTAGGCATGGTCTGTTCTGGCGGAGGCTTCCTGGTGCCACACGGCGTCAAAGTATCGACTCAACTCGCTATAGGTATGGCCCGACATATGCCACATATGAGCGATTCCTGGTGCCGAGAGCCCGCACCTTTCGGCAGAGTTGACGGCCATGGTCGCCTTGTCGTTATCCCACAGATGAACTCGATAATGATGCACGGGGTGAAAGGGGTTCACGGCCAGCACATCGTTGATCAATGCATCGATCGCAAAGTAGCCGGGGATTTCCAGGTCACCGCGATTCTGCCAGAGAGCCAGGCCAAGCATCGCTTTGGCTTCCAGATCATCAGGAAACTTGTAGAGGATCTCTTCCAGGGCGTTGACATAGTTGCGGGCTCGATCCTTTTTCTTTTTTTCGTTGCTGGTGTCCGCTTTGTACCACGCATCAAGGGCATCGATATATTTCCGCTCACGTTCTGTCGATTTTTCTTTACGTTTGACGGCTTCTGCGATGAACCCTTTGGCCCTTTTTTCGTTATTCGTATTGGCGAGTGCCATCCCGTAATAGGTCATGGCACATTCTGGATCGAGTGTTGCGGCCTGACGAAAGGACCGTTCGGCTTCGAAATACCAGAAGCCGTGCAACTGTCCAATTCCCTGATTGAAGAACTGTTGAACTTTCGGAACGCTCGTCGTGATAGGGAAGGTGACGCGTCCTGTCGTGCCGAGAAGGGATGGAGCGCGACGCGGTCCTTCGTCGAAGGTCTCTCCGTGCATCGAGTGCCCTGGACTGATGACATTGTCAGGGTTGAGGGCACTCGAAGGTTCAGCGGGATCTGCGGCCAGCATTGCGGCCGTGAGAATCAGCAAAAGGTGGGACATCATGAAATTCCAGCAGTTCGGGTCACTCGGTTTTTTCGAGCAATTGGTTCAAAAGTCGTTGCAATTCTTCGCCGCGTGCAAATGTGGAAACGACTTTTCCTTCTTGATCAACAAGGAACGCCGTGGGGATCGACGAGATATTATATCGATTAGCAATTGTTTGTTGTCCATCTTTGTTTGTTCGAGGGGCTTTGTCGGCGATCTGTGCCCAGGGAAACGATCGCTCGCGCACGCAACGTTCCAATGCTTGCCGATCGTGGTCGAGGCTGACTGCGACGACATCAAACCCCTTTTTGTGATATTTGTTATAAGCCGCGTGGACATTCGGCATCTCGGCGAGGCATGGTCCGCACCAGGACGCCCAGAAGTCGACCAGCACGACTTTTCCACGGTAAGAGTCCCAGTCGAAGTCATCTCCGTTGAGCAACTTTCCGTCCAGTTCGAGCGTCGAGCCGGGCAACCGTATACGATTGGACTGGCCTCGGAATTGGGTCGCGTAGGCCTTGATTTTTCGATCGGCATCCGAATTCACGATCGTATCTGCCAATCGTTCATACAGCAAAGCGGCGGAATCGGTGTCGCCAGCTTTCAAGAACTGATCTGCCACAAATTGGACATCGCTAATCGTCGGGATAGAGAAGCGGGACGTCTGGACGCGACTGATGGCATCGTCAGCAAGTTGCGTCCGTTCGGCGGTCGGCATGGCTTTCAGATTAAGAGATCTCGCAACGACGAGGTATTCGTTCGCCACCTCAGTAACAACCGGGCGTTTGTCATCTCGCAAACGCTCAATTTCTGCGAGCACTTTTTCGGGTGATTCACCTGCTCCTGTGACCAGCAAGATCGACCCCGTCAATTTTTTCGAAAGAACTTCCTTAAGTGTTTTGTCGTCGGACGATTGATCGAGGACCTTGTCGCCTGCTCGGATCATTGCCTTTTGAGTTTTCACCATGTGCTCAAATTGTTCTTTTGGATGAGAGAACTTGGGACGACGTTCTTCCAGTTCTTTCACAAACGCCAGAATCTTGGCCGGGCTTCCATTCGGAACACGGTAATTCGGGTCGCTTTCCTCGGCCTCCGTGGAATTGGTTGTCGTTCCTGACCGATTTCCACATCCACAGGTTCCAAAAGCAAAAAACAGGACAACGAAAGTCATGCTTGTCATCGAATAAGAACTACGTAAATGACGCAGCACGAATGAACTCCTAAGTTTTAACTCGTTTTGAAGATAGTCCGTCCGATGATCGCGATGCCGTGAAAACTAGGTTGAAATCAGTTCTCGCATTCGCTTCAGGTGCCTTGGGATGGCAACGAATGGATCTTCTTCCGACTCGTATTCGAGAACAAGGAAGCCGCGATAGTGTGCATCTTTCAAAATTTTTACGACGCGAGCGAGATCTGCGAGTTCCTTTTTGCCCCCTGCGAATACATCGATTTTGATTTGGGAATTGATAGCGTAAGGTGCGATTTTTTCCAACTCGGCATAGGGATCGTCTGTTCGGAAGTTACCTCCGTCAAAATTGACACCGAACCAGGGTGACGGTTTCACTGCTTTGATAATCTTGAGCAATTGTTCGGCTGTTGAGGTAATTCCGCCATGGTTTTCCAGTGCCAGGCTGACACCCTTTGCCGCAGCGTATTCAAGCGACTGGTTAATTCCGTCAATACACCGTTCGCGTGCGGCGTCCTCAGTATCACCTTTGGGAACATTTCCGGCAAAAATGCGGATGACGGGTGCTCCTAATGCGGCGGAATAGTCGATCCATTCCCGGCACATTTTGAGGTTTTCCTGGCGAGCTTCACCTTCAGGGAGACAGAAATCGTTGCCGATTGCCGTTCCCGAGATATCCAGCCCCAGGCGAAACGTTCGTTCCTTAATACTCATTAAATAATCGTTGGTGATCTCTTTTGGAAAATAATAAGCGGTTAATTCGGTCCCATCGAGATCCTGTTCAGCACAGAAGTCGATAAATTTTTCGAGCGTATATTTTGCCGTTGCGAGTTGTTCCGGGGTTCCCCGTCGTGTCAGAATTCGACTGAAGGAGTATGCAGCCAAACTCAGTTTCATGTGAGATTTGCCGTTTCGCTGCGGAGGTTCAGCAGCTTGCAATTGATGCGACATCAGACCGGTACCAATGCCACTGATCGCACTCAGCCCAATCAGACTTTGGTTGAGAAAATCTCGACGAGTGGTCGTGTCGGACATTTTTTTCAGAGACATTCGTTTCCTCTTGTTAATATGGTACGAAATCGACCCATTGGAGGTTTGCTGCGGCTGATCTCCAATTGTACGCGGACATCTCCATTTTGTATCGTCCGCAGGTCGGTTAGTATGACAAATGTTTCGGCCAAGCAATTTTGCCTCTGGGCCGACAGCGTGATTCTAAGTCACTTTTCAATGGATTTTGCCACTTGGCCAACCTGAATCGCTCTCAGCTTGTCATTCAAAGTCTGTTTCACTACTGGCGGACCAATCTTGCCGTCCTGTTAGGAGTGGTCGCCGGAACCGCCGTCATCGGCGGAGCACTCATTGTGGGTGATTCGGTCAGGGCAAGTCTGCGCCAAATGACGCTGGATCGTTTGGGCAACATTGACTTTGTCCTCAGCGGACCACGCTTTGTTCGAGAGCAGTTGGCCAATGACATTGGACGAACTTCCGGAGAGGGGAAGCCCGCAGCGGACGCCTCGATGGGTGTCGTCGCACCGGCGATTGTGATGCAGGCGGGGCTGCAATCGAAGGTGAACAACTCGATCCGTCGGGCCGGAAAGGTCAACGTTTATGGGTTTGATGACCGAGCCTGGTCGTTAGTTGAGACAGACAACATTGTCCGGCCCGTGCAAGCGGGGGTGGTACTGAATGCTCGAGCTGCCGAATCTGTAGGAGCGAAGGTCGGTGACGATGTGACGCTTTGGATAGAAATTCCCAGTGCCGTTCCTCGCGATACATTGATGGGAAAAAAGGACAATGATTCGCAGGAGATCACGCTGACTGTGACAGCGATAGCGCCGGAATCGACCGGGCTGGCACGACTTGGTCTGCAACCGACGCAAGCGCTCCCTTTAAACGCGTTTATCGATCTGCACGTCTTGCAGGAGCGGTTGGACCTGGAAGAAGTGAAGCCGAGCAAGCGAGATCCGTCAGGCAGGGTTGCTCGGGTCAATGCGCTGTTTAATAGTCGTAGTCAAGGTCTCAAGGCTGGTTCAGATGCCACGGCGGCTAAGCAAGTAACAGCCCAAATTCCAACAAACGCTGAAACGCTTTATCAGGGAAATTTGCTGAAGGACGTACTGCAACGCAACTGGACCTTGGCGGATCTGAATTTGCGCCTGGTCAACAACAAAGGGTCAGGGGGAATTGTTCTCGAATCGGAACAGATGATTCTCGAGGACAAACTGGCCGAGGCTGCCCGAGAAACCGCCCATCAAATGGAACTGACAACCGCACCAGTGATGGTCTATCTCGCTAACAAATTGTGGAATCCGAAGGTCTATCAGCCTGGCAAGCGACCGGGATACTCGATGTACTCAACGGTGGCCGGGTTGGATCTATTGGAATGGGACGGGACGCCGTTTGCGGGGTTCGAATTCATCGGGGACAAGCCGACAACCTTGGGTGAAGACGAGGTCATTCTGAACGAGTTCCTGGCGAGCGACTTACAAGCCAAAGTCGGGGACAGGATTAATTTTACCTATCATACGATCGGGTCGAGGGGTGAATTGCCGGAACTCGAACGATCCGTCACTGTTCGCGGCATTGTTGCCATGACAGGGGCGGCCGTCGATCGGACGCTGACTCCCGAGGTCAAGGGGATCACGGATGTGGACTCGCTGGCCGACTGGGACCAACCCTTTCCCATGGATCTCGATGCTGTTACCCCTCGTGACGACGAGTATTGGAATAGCTACAAGGCAACTCCCAAACTTTTTATGCCTTTGAAAACGGCGATGAAACTCTGGCCAAGTCGTTACGGTTCGTTGACATCACTCAAGATTGCCCAAAAGAATGTTAATCCGATCGAACGTCAGCAGTCATTGCAGACATTGAACGAACAGTTTTCTCAAAACCTGCTGAAGCACTTGAACGCTGCTGACGTTGGTTTGCAATTTCAACCCGTCAAAGCAATAGGCCTGATGGCGGCAAGCGGTACAACGCCGTTTGCGGGATTGTTCTTTGGATTCAGCATGTTCCTGATCATCGCGGCGATGATCCTGATCGGGCTGTTGTTCCGGCTGGGGATTGAGCAGCGAGTGCGTGATCTGGGGTTGCTCGGTGCTGTCGGCTTTACGGCGAACCAGGTGCGCCGACAGATGTTGACCGAAGGGTTTACGACTGCCGTAGTAGGTGGACTGATCGGTACTGTTCTTGCGATTGGCTATGCAAAACTGATGATTTACGGCCTGACCCATTGGTGGGTCGATGCCGTCGGAACGAAAAACCTGATTCTGGAAGTGTGGCCGCCAAGTCTCGTCATCGGCTTCTTGATTGCGGTGATTGCCGCCGTGATCTCCATCTGGTGGGCACTACGGCAATTGAAACGATTGAGCCTTCGTGAGCAACTGGCTGGCGTCACTGAGCAGGAAGTCGACTTGGCAACTCAGCAAGCTCGTGGTCAAAAAGTCATGCGCCGAGCGATGATCTGTACGGTACTGGCCGGACTCTTAATCGCTGCAGTCGCAATCCGAGTCGTTCCCGCGGCGGGGGCATTCTTCGCGATCGGCATTCTTCTGTTGATTGCATCGCTTTCATTCCTGTCTGCCTGGTTACAGCTTGATGGGGGCGTTGCTGTTGGAGGATCGGGTATTGTTGGCCAGGGGCGGTTGGGATTACGGAACGCCTCCAGGCAGCGACAAAGGTCGGTAATGACGGCTGGCATGATCGCCACGGCAACATTTTTGATCGTCACTGTGGCTGCTTTCCGTCACGATCCAACAGGAGATCGTCCCGTGAAAAACTCCGGAAACGGAGGTTTTGTGTTAGTCGCTGAATCGAGCAGTCCGGTGCTCTACGACATTAATACGGCGGAAGGTCGCCAGAAACTGCGGCTCAGCCCTCCAGAGGGTTCGCAAGCGGCAAAAGCACTGGCCTCAATGACCGTCGTGCCGTTCCGGGTCAAACCGGGTGAGGACGCGAGTTGCTTGAATCTATATCAAACCAGGGTCCCCACGATCCTTGGTGCGCCTCAATCTCTGATTGAGCAGGGTCGATTTGCGTTCGCGTCAGGTTCCTGGCGTGAGTTGGCTCAACAGAAGGTCGCCTCGTCAACAACATCCTTGGCATCTACCTTGCCAGTAGAAGGTCGTGATTTGACCGCTTCCATCCCGGTGCTGGGAGACATGAATACTCTGATGTATTCGCTGCACAAAGGTGTCGGCGCGATGATCGCTGTCCCCAATGAAGAGAATCCGCAACAACAGTTGATTGTGAAGGGGATGTTCCAGGACAGCGTGTTTCAAGGAGTCCTTGTCATGTCCGAAGAAGACTTTCTCAAGGTCTATCCAGAACAAAAGGGGTTTCAATACTTTCTGATCGAAGTCCCCCCGGAACAGGCCGAGGTCGCTGCCTCATTTCTGGAGACCGAACTGTCGGAATATGGCTTTGATGCCGAGCCTGTTTCCGAACGACTGGCCCGATTCCTTTCGGTGCAGAACACGTATTTGTCGACGTTTCAGACGCTCGGTGGCCTGGGTCTTCTTCTGGGTACGTTTGGGTTAGCAACCGTGATGCTGCGTAATGTGCTTGAGCGTCAGGCCGAACTGGCGTTACTGCGAGCCGTCGGGTTTAGAGAACGCAGTGTTGCTTCGCTTGTCCTTTGGGAGAACGCATTCATTCTTTTGTGGGGCTTGATCGCTGGTGCAGGGTCGGCACTGTTGGCGACGTCTCCGAATCTTATCAGCCAGGGGGCCGACCTACCGTGGCGGTCGCTGGCTGCATTACTTGCTCTCGTGTTTGTTACGGGAATGTTCGCCGCCGCATTTGCGGTGCGGGCAGCGGTGCGGCTTCCAATTGTGGCAACATTACGTGGTGAGTAATCTCATTGTTGAGTCGCCGCGTCAGTCACCCAGTCGATAAATTCGCTACGTCCGGAAAGGTGTCTGGCTAATGTTGGTTCTGCAAACAAGCGGACTCGTTTGACGTAATCGTCGAATTGCGTGCGAGCCAGTGCATTCACGACAGGTGACACCTGGCTCAGGGGGTGATATCGCTTCTCTTTTGGATGATAAATGTCGACTTTGAACTCGACTTCTTTGTGTAGCGGAGGGGCATCAATCAAGAGGTCGGTCGATTCGACGTGACACGATAGTTCGCGAGAAACACGTTCCGAAAGTCTTCTGGCCACATGCATGAGATCGGCGTAGGGCCGCCCGGCGATCTGGCGATAAAGGTCCGGGGTCTGATACAGACTGAGTTCGAGGACTCGTTTGTGCAAGCGGCGTTTTGGACCGAACAGGCCATCAAGCAGCGATGCGACAACCGTCCCCGTGCTGGAATTTCTCAGCTCGCGAATCACATCGAATTCGCTCTGCTGAAACAGCGTCTTTAGATCAAGCGATCGATGCAATTCAAAGAAGCTTCTCGCAAACATGCACGTTGCCGAACGGACCGCGTGGTGCCAATAGACTTCGCTAAACATGACATAGCGGGCAAAGACCATCAGCTCTGCTGCCGTCTTTCCTTTCGAGCTGATTGCCAGCCCGTCTCCCGCTTCATTGACGAGCAGTGATTGAATCAGTCGAGCCCGATCGAAATTTCGGCCGTAGGGAACACCGGCATGCAGGCTGTCTCGTTCGAGATAGTCCATTTTGTCGATATCGATTGGCCCCGAGAGAATCGATCGCATGAGTCGAAGTGTCGGCGTGTTTGTCTTCGACACGAGCACATCCAGAATTTCATCCGCTTCGATACCCCACTCGGAACGGAGAACCTGGCCAAGTTCGCGATCTGGCGATAGAAATTCGGCGGCAAACTGCTCGTGAGGCGGAAGGTCCGCCAGCCCCATGTCTTCGATAGGATGGCAAAATGGCCAGTGACCCAAGTCGTGCAGTAGTGACGCCACCATGAGGACTTCGGCCTGGTGAGGGCTGACCGCCGCCGCGAATCGCTCGTCTTTTCCCAACTGCCAGAGATATTTCAACGCATTGTGAAAGACGCCTAAGGCATGTTCAAATCGAGTATGGGTCGCTCCAGGATAAATCCGTGCAGCAAGCCCCAATTGAGTAATCTGTCTCAACCGCTGGAACTCGGCCGTATCCACCAATGATCGGACTCTCGCTGTAAACGGAACATCCAATTGATGCGGGATTCGGACGAGCGGTCCACCGGTTTGCAGGTCGAACAATTCAGGTATCGTGCGGTAGGGATGCGACATCTTCTGTTTCATCGCTTTGTTTTAAAGTCGCGCCCTAAGAACGATTGCCACACGGCACAAGTTCATCGGACCTGATACCCCAATTCGCGAAGAGCCTTCTGGACGCGTTCGATCTGGTCCCCTTGAATTTCGATCAAGTCTCCGTCGATGGTTCCACCTGCGCCACAGGCGTTTTTCAGCCGGGTCAATAGTACTGGCAAATCGTTATCCGCCGCGGCCAGACCACGGATCACAGTCACGAGTTTTCCTTTTTTTCGTTTTTCTGTCGACAACTTTGCCGTCTGCCGTTGCGGAGCGACAGTCGCCCGCCTGATTGTCTGAGGCGGGCATTTGCAGTCGGTTTCTGGCAGATCGCACCGTTCACAGTGGGGTGGTCGATCAAAAATGGTGCCGGCAAGAAGTCCCATTTCACCCGTTCTAAAAAAGCCAAAAAGCGATCCAACGTTCCCAAATCATCATGCGTGCGGCTCAGTCATACTCCACGGATCAAGGGCTTTGGTCAGTTGATCTTCGGGAAGGGTGTTTTGATCACGACAGAGTTGTCGGATTGTCTTGCCGCTTTTGAATGCCTCTTTTGCCAGTGCTGAAGCCTTTTCATATCCGACGAAAGGATTGAGGCTGGTCACCATGGCCAGGCTCTTTTCGACGCTTGCCTCACAGGCTTCGGGATTGGCTTCCATATCGAGTGCACACAAATCAATGAAGGCGGTTGTTCCTTGCGCCATTAGAGCGATCGACTCCAGTGTCGCATGGCCCATGATCGGCATCATGATATTGAGCTGAAACTGTCCACCCGTTGCTCCACTAAAGGCCACCGTCTGATCGTTCCCAATGACGCGGGCGGCGACCTGCATCAAGCTTTCGCACATGACCGGGTTCACCTTACCCGGCATAATCGAGCTTCCCGGCTGGCGATCAGGAAGCATCACTTCGTAAAAGCCGCAACGAGGTCCGGAACCAAGCCAGCGAATATTGTTCGACACGTTGAAGAGAGTTGTCGCAATGGCACGCAATTGACCGTGGCATTCGACAAGCCCATCACGCTGAGCGTTTCCTTCAAAATGATTGACCGCCTCAATGAAAGGAATCCCGGTTTCTTTTGCCAGAGCCGCGCAGGTGTGGCGTGCAAAATCCGGGTGTGTATTAATTCCGGTTCCCACCGCCGTTCCCCCGACGGGAAGTTCCAATACGGCCTGCAATGCCTGTTTGGCCCGTCCGACGCTCAATTGCAACTGTCGAGCGAATCCGCCGAATTCCTGGCCGAGTCGCAGGGGAGTTGCATCGGCGAGATGGGTCCGACCAATCTTAATGATCTTGTCCCATTGATTCGCCTTGTCGGCGAGAACATCAGAAAAACGCTGCAGGGCAGGGATCAGTAACTGATGAATCGACAATCCGACAGCAACGTGAATTGCCGTCGGAAAGGTGTCGTTAGTACTTTGCCCCATATTCACATGATCGTTCGGGTGAATCGGCTTCTTCATTTCAAAGCGATTTCCGCCCGTGATTTCAATCGCACGGTTTGAGATCACTTCGTTGATATTCATGTTGCTCGATGTTCCCGAGCCTGTCTGAAAGACATCGACAGGGAATTCGGCATCAAACTTGCCAGAAACGACCTCTTTCGCAGCAGTGAGCATCGCTTCGACCTGGGGGGCTGTCAGCGGGTTCTTCCCGGTACCTGTCAATTTACCGAGATCGCGATTTGCAATCCCGGCTGCCCATTTTACCAAACCCATTGCGCGAATCATGTCAGATCGGAGAGTCCAACCTGAAACCGGGAAGTTTTCGACCGCCCGCTGCGTCTGTGCACCGTAATAGGCCTTGGCAGGGACCTGGACATCACCCATAGAATCATGCTCGGTACGAAAATCGGTCATAAGAATTCCGCTCAGTTGTAATAGTCAGTTTGAAACGCATCTTTTAACGAGTCTTGTCAACGTCGTTTTGCGTTGGGAAGTATAACGTCGAACTCTCCCGCCTGCGATAATTCGGATGTGGGGAATTCATGTCAAAAAAGGAGGATAAACGCCAGGGAATTGGTATGGACTGACATTCACCCCTCTGTTATTCCTCCGCGTCAACGGCAGACCGACAAGCCGGATGACTACTACCTGTTGCGTTAATCACCCATCCACTCTACCAGCGGGATGACCGACACCGTGCCGAGCTTCGTCAGGAGTGCGCGTCTGTCTTGGGGCCTTTTGTGCTCAACGGCGGTCGTCTGCGCCGTCGCTATAGCCGGTTGTGCTTCCTGGCGAGGTGATGAACCGTGGGTTCAAAACAAGTTCGTCTCGCATTATGACAAGCTGGCGCGCGAAGTAGCCGAGCCAAATCCAAGCTTTTTCCCAGAAGTTCCGACTCCGCTCATGGGGCCAGGGCGAAATCTTACGGCTCCAAACCCTGACGAACGCTGGCCTTTGTCGATTGCAGAAGCGATTCGGATGGGTCTGGCGAATAACTCGATTATTCGTCAGAACGCCCAGTTCATGTCCCCAAACAATCCTGTGATGCAAAGCCCCGATGCGGTTGCATCCGCATTTGACCCCATCATCCAGAACGCTGGCGTACTTTTCGGTCAACGCGGTACGGATGCGGCCTTGTCAGACTTTGACCCGAGGTTGACTGTTACTTCCAAAGTCAGCCGTGATGAGATGGCCCAAAATACATCAAATCAAGCGTCTGCACCCCCAGGAAATGTACTGACGACCGAAGGGGTCCAGACCCAGACTCGTCTTGATCAGCAGTTGCTTAGTGGCGGTATTATTGGCATCAATAATAATTGGAACCAACTTCAGTCCAATCAGCCACTCCAGCTATTCAATTCCAGCTGGACGGGGCTGCTCTCGGTCGATTATCGCCAGCCTTTGTGGGCAGGTTCCGGTCAAACCTTTACGTCAATTGCCGGTCCGCTCACGCAACGAGCACGCGGTTTCAGTTACGTGAACCAGGGTATTGTGATTGCACACATCAACAAGCGATTGTCAGAAATTGACCTGCAGGAAAATCTTCAGAACCTTCTTCGCGAAATCGGTGATTTGTACTGGGATCTGTATCAGAACTATCAGGACTATGACTCCGAGGTTCGGACATCCAAGCTCGCCAAGGATCTTTGGGATCGTGCAGTCGGCCGAAAGGCTCTTGATCCCGGAGTCGAAGAGGCACAGGCCGAAGACGCGTATTATGAATCGAAAGCGCGTGAAGAAACTGCGCTTTCCAATCTTTATCTGACGGAAGCGAAGTTCAGGCGGTTGCTGGGACTGTCGTTGGATGATCCTCGACTGATTTACCCCAGCGATAAGCCGCGTGAGGAAGAAGTCTCTCTCAATCGAGCGAAGTGTCTTTATGAAGCACTCGTGAACCGTACCGAACTCTGCCGACAGAAGATCAACGTCCAAAGCCTTGAATTGCAGTTGATCGCGGCTCGCAAGCTGGTTGCACCGAAGCTCGATTTCGTTTCTGGTTATGGTCTCAATGGATTTGGCAACCACTTGTTTGGTGCTACCTCCCCGGATCATATTAACAATCCTAATAACGTTTTTCTTAACACGGGAGCCTTCGGCAACACGTTCAGCAGCAAAGAAACCAGTTGGAATCTGGGGTTTGAGTACTCTATTCCGCTTTGGCTGCGTCAAGAAAAGGCTCAAGTTCGTCAATTGGAAATGAAAATCGTCAAGGGGCGTGCGGCACTTGCAGCCCAGGAAGACGAAATCGCCTATGAACTGAATTCGGTCTTGATGACGATTAAGCGTGCTCATTCGGTGTCAAAGATCACGAAAAAACGCATGCAAGCTGCTCACCGCCGGGTCATCGCTGCGGAATCCGACTATGAAGCGGGTAATAAGAGTAATGACCTGGCGCTTCGAGCACTCACCAGCCAGGCCCAGGCCCAGGCTGCATATTCCAGAAGCATCGCAGAATACAATAAATCGTTGCGTGATTTGCTGTTCCGAACGGGAAGGTTATTGCCAGCCGACGGCATCGGACTTGTTGGTACCGATGGGCTACCAATATTGCCCCCGTCGGGAATCGATGAACTGCCAGGTCCCACTGAGCCAGGTGAAGGTGAGGAGCAGCCCGAAGAAGAAACTGATCCATTGATTCCCCCGATGCCGAAAAAGTCCCCGCGGGTTGCTGCGGCAGAAGCCGACGAGGCAGTGGAAGATAATCCTTTCGACGCAGATGTAAACGAAAAAATGGACGACGAATTCGAAGAGCCTCCAGTCGCATCCAAAGTGAAGTCGGCGGATTTTCAAATTGATTCGTTTGATACAGAGGGATCGACGAATGAAATCATCCCGGCATCAGGTCCGCGTTAAGCGACGCAGCAGTGCCTTCATTTGGATTTCCCAAAAACTTAACCAACGTCGCCAACGTCGCCAACGCTGAGAACGTTCCCCGTTTTGCAGGTTTGGAGTTGGCCAACTGGATCAACAAACCAATTCGTTCACACGCGTTGAATCCGTTCGTCACCGCAGTCGAGTTCCAGGATTCGTTTTGAAGAAGCCCTTGTAACCAATATTAGTAATTGTGAATGTGAGAATGGATTACGGAGATTTTGCTTTTCGTCGGAGATGTTTGTGACGTTTGAGAACCTGGAAGCGACTCACCCATGGTCATGGAAGCGCTGAAGATGTTCCAATGCTGCTTCGAGCAATAAGAACCGTTGCTTCCGACGAATGGGGTGATGAGTGGCCTTTGTTGCACTTGTCTGAAAGCATCTGTTACGACGGGATTGTGTACGAAGCCACATCATATGCGGTTCCTTTTTGCTTGAATTAACTACCGATCCATTAACGAGGACGCGCCCAGGCATCCTGGAGCTTCTGGCCGAGCAACGTTAGGGTCGGTAAAAGGATCCTGCACAGGAAGTATGGTCCTTAAACGGTCGAACAAAAGACACAGTCAGCGAACGGAACGTGTTTGGAGATCCATTTTGACGAAGAAGGTAAAAAGGCACTCGTGTTCGACAGCGTCGCGCCCGGATTTTCGCAATCGTTGCTGACCCCGTTGGAAACGAGCATCATACAAATCAAGAATCTTTGGAGGTCGACAAAATGGTCGACAACGCTATTATCAACGTGGTGCCGCTGGAAGTCCCGTCCGTGACCGATTACAAAGGTCAGGGGGTTCATCATGGAGGATACAGCAGCATATCGCGCCAAGCGTTTTCTCAGACCGTCGTCCACCGACGGAATGTGACGCCAAGGCACCGTGGGGCAGTCAGGATGGCTGGACGTCTACTAATGCCTTAATCTCACATGCCTCAAGGAAAATCAAACAATGTCTGGAATTCTCGACGCAATCATCAAAAGTTTATCCCCTGAAGCGACCGCGAAAGTTCTCCCGTTGGGACAAACGAACGCTCCTGACCCAAGCGCAGCAGCTGGAGCCGTTTTGAGCGCGATCGTCCGAGGGATGGCGCAAAAATCGCAGACCCAGGAAGGTGCCTCAAGCCTTTGGGATATGATCACCAAGCACGCAGGGCAGGGAGGTCAGCCGACGAACTCACCAGCCACGGGCAAAGGTATCGAAGTTCGTGATATGGACCCAAAAGTCACTGATGAGATTTTGTCCCAAATCTTTGGCGAAAATGCCGGTCAGGTGCAAGGGCGCGTCGGCAAGGTGATCACGCTCGATCCTGAAACCACAAAAAAGCTGATGGGTGCCATTCTGCCGTCGATCCTTGGAGGCTTGTTAGGTCATGCCAAGGAATCTTCCGGCGGCAGTCCACAGTCGTTGCCGGATATTCTCGGAAAGGCGCGTGACGAGTTGAACCAGCGGCAGTCGAAGTCCGGCGGCGCGTTCGATGATATCCTTGATCGTGATCACGACGGCAATGTCGATCTCAGCGATCTGATAAGCATTCTTAAGGGTGGTGGACCCGGCGCCGCAGCACCGAAGGCCCCTTCATCCGCTGGACCAACCGATTTCTAACAACTCAGGATTACTGATGCCTCGCGCGGCCGTCGCTCGCCAGTGGACGTGCCGCGCGAGTGTTTTTTGCCAAGCGACGCCTCGAAAAACTTTAAGGAACTGAAATTTACGAAAATATCTGACGGTTTAACGTCAGTGCCGCTTGCTATCGCCAATAAGATTTCGTCCTTCGTCATCGGCACCTTGACCAGAGATGCTTAGAGCGTGCTGCACTTCGTTCTGCTGATCCTCAGGCGGTTGCGACGCAGCGATGCTGCTTGCGTTCGTATCGTGCTTAAAGTTGGCTTCTGTTTGTGCTGCTTCCATCGATTCCGTGTTTTTGTTGATACCGGTTCGGCTCGCCTTTTGTATCGTTTCGAACGATGGAGCTACTGGTATCTGGAAGACCGCAGGCGTTGACGCAGGCTTGATCCCGACTTTTTGCAAGGCGACCTTGGCAGCAAGCTGTGCGTCGCTCAACAGTTTCAGTCGGTCCATTCCTTGTGACGGAATCCAAAAATAGGAACGAAGGCGGACTGATCCCTGTTCGATTGCTTCCACGAGCGATCGCGGTGATGGTGACGCTTCAAACCCTTCGTGTGTCCGCAACGCCGCGGTGATCGCTTCGGTTGCAGAAGCAATGGAAGAATCCCACGGGATCAGCACGTCGAAGCTTGCTCGCATTGCAGTTGAAGCTGTTCGGTTGACGAGAATCTCTTTGAAGATGATCGCGTTTGGGATACGGATATGACTACCGTCCAGTCCAACAAGAATCGTCGCCCTGGTATTCAGCGATTTGACGACTCCTGCTTTTCCTGCCACTTCAAGATAATCTCCCACCCGGAATGGTCGACGAACACCGAGCATGACCGAGGCGATAAAGTTTTCGGCGATGTCTCGAAACGCAAACCCAACAGCCAGAGCGACGACTCCCGCCAGTCCCATGAAAGAGAGGACAGCCTCGGTCATTCCCAGCAGGTGCAATCCGGCCAGAAAGCCTCCGACAGCGATCGCCAGCGTAATAACCGACCCAAGCACTGATCGTAACAAGACATTGCTGGTAAACGGAGTTAACAGGATGTCGCTGAATCGACTGAATAAACGCGCCAGGGCAATTGCTGCCAAGGTCATCGCAACCACGAACAAATACAAAACCCATTTTCGCGAGATGGTATCCCAGTACTCGCTGATTTGCTTCATCGCATATTCCCGAGCGGTGAAGACCTGCAGGTCTGTCTTGGTCTGGTTCAGAACAAGGTTGACCCCCTGGACGCGACGGACGAATTCACGCAATCGATCTCGCACTTCAGCGTCAGTCACTTGACCGGTGAGCGTCACAACACCATCTTCGACTTCGACGTTGATCCTTTGGACACCAGGATACTTTGGAAGTAGCTTTTCGAGTTTGCGTCGCACAGTTTCGTCGCTGACGTTTCCAGTGACGTCGATCTGTCCAGTAGCTTCAGCGGCAGTCGCCTCGGGGTTATCTGCGGTGGGAGCGGTGATCGCCTTTACCGGTTGCACTTCCGCAACGGCTTTCGCGACGGAAGGTAACGTCGGACCTTGCGCGGATGTCGACGTCGGACAAAAGCCATGAAACAAGGTCAGTAAAATAAAGACGATCTTCGCTAACCTGATGGACATCAACATTCCTTTGAAACGGCTTAGACTGGTTTTGACGAAAGCCGATTGTAAGTTCCAGACGAATTCATTGAACATGATCACCTTAACGACCAATCACCGGTGGTTAAAAGTCTTGGTGTGAACCCGAATACATGTGAAAGACCGTAAAACACGGATTACCGTTATGTTTTCAGGGTCATTGCTTTCACCCGTTACTGGCCTCTGACCACTGCGAGAGTTCGAAGATCATTTTGAAATCGTGTTGCTAAACGAGTTCTCGACCGGTTGCAGGAATTTACGAAGACGTTACGTTTGGCTCCGAAGAAGCGGTTTCGGATGTCGGCAGTCAGTCGAAATGACACTCTTATCGAAGTGTTAGGCTGCCCGGATTCATTCATCGCATTCCAGTAGTATTTTAACCATGACCGTTCATCAGGAGCCCCGAATGTCGACCCGATTCATTTCTGCATTAAAAGTTATGGCTTTTTTGAGCGTATTTGCAATTGGTGCATTGGGGCTTTGTTTCATCGCTCTGGCTGACGAGAAAGCAACGGAACTTGGTTGGAAAATGCATACAATCAATGATCAGTCGCCCTACGAAGCGTGCGGCGCGGCTGATTTCAATGGTGATGGAAAGATCGATGTTTTCTGCGGTGATTCGTGGTACGAAGCACCCAACTGGAGACGGCATAAAGTTCGCGATGTTCCAGCGAGCAGTCCGAATCCGCACTATTACGAAGATTTTTCCGATTCACCACTCGACGTGAACGGTGATGGACGAGCCGACATCGTGACTTGCAACTACTTCGGGAAGCGAGTTGGCTGGGTCGAGAACCCGGGTGGCGATGCGACAAAGCCATGGATCGAGCATGAGATTGATACGCCGGGAAATATGGAATCGGGCGAATTGGTCGATATCAATGGAGACGGGAAACTCGACTTCCTACCAAACCCTGGGAACGTAGTCGTCTGGTACGAATTGACACAACAGAAACCAACTGTTGTCTGGAAAAAGCATGATCTTGGGAGTGAAGGGGCCGGGCACGGAATCGGAGTTGGCGACATCAATGCGGATGGCAAACTGGATATCGTCACCCCAAAAGGCTGGTACGAGCAACCCAAAGCGGATGCGTCAGCCAAGTGGGTCTTCCATCAGGAATTTGAATTAGGTGCCGCCGGGATCTTTATTCACGGACGCGACATAGATGGTGATCGACTGACCGACATTGTGTGGGGAATGGGACACGGCTTCGGGCTTCAATGGCTGAAACAGTCGACGAGTGCGGATGGCAAACGAATCTGGACAAAGCACAACATCGACGACACTTTCTCGCAGGTGCACACCTTGCTCTTTGCAAATCTGGACGGAACGGGTGAACCAGAACTGATTACCGGAAAACGCGTCTATGCGCACGAGATCGAGCCGGGCGCCACGGATTCGTCTGTGGTCTTCTACTATCAGTTTGATCGCAAGCAGGAAAAGTGGATCAAACACACGATCTTCAACGGCGACCCGGTCGTGAACGCACCGAAAGATGCGAAGGATCGATGGGCTCTTAAAGATTTTCCGAAAGGAACAGCCGGAACTGGCCTGCAGATGAGCTCCGTGGATATCGACGGTGACGGAGATCTTGATCTTGTCTGCCCAGGCAAATCAGGTCTTTATCTATTTGAAAATTTGGGGCGATGATGTTCCAGGTGGTGAGCGCCAATGAAAAAACCCCAGCGTTTTGCTGGGGTTATGGGCCATTTAAGAAAAATTCTCAAAATAGCCAAATGGCGGGGGCAGGATTTGAACCTACGACCTCGAGGTTATGAGCCTCGCGAGCTACCGGGCTGCTCCACCCCGCGTCAGTGTGTCGGTGTCGACAGAGGGAGTATATCGGTCGACCACCAGAAGGGAAGTCAGTTCTTCTCCGATTTCGTAAGTTATTTGCTACTCGAAACTCCAATAAAGAAATAACCGGAGAAAACCCCTCAATTCCAGGGAGACTTCCCTTGATTTATTTCTAAATCTCCTACAGTTTATCTTGTCTCCGAAAACTTCTCCGGCTGCCTTTGAAACGTGGCTATATTTTCATTGTTACTGAACAAAAACAGCCGTTGATTGTACCAGACGGCGAAATCCAGTGAGCCTTGGATGACCTCTTGATTGTTTCTAAATGAAACAACGTCGAGTCCTCCAGCGGTCGGAACAAACCGTTCTGGGCCCGCCCGAAACTTTTCCGCAGCTTCGACAGAGGAAAAGCGATAATTTTGAGCTCGGTACTCCACTGTCAATTCCGGCAGTCCGGGTGTGAACACCCGTTCTTCTTTGAATTTTACGAGGCAGACTTGTTGAAAGTCGCGTTCTTCTGTTTTCTCTACTTGGAATTCAAATGAATCCGGAGCGTTCCATTGATCGGCCTTAGTTGGTATTGATGACTGAAAAGATGCTTCAATTTCATCGTCGTCTGGAGCGTCCCACGCTCGCTGCGGGACCTCTTGATTCATCGAGGGCGACGATACGGGTTTGGGAATTTCAAACTCGATTTCTTCCGTTTCACATTCCGTCGATTCAACATGTCCAGCCAATTGAATTTGACTCGGTTCGCGACTCTTTTCTGACACGTCAGAATTTTGCGCCTCGGGCACGATCGAATCTTGAGCGAAAACGACATTTTTCTCTGAGGAAAATTCGCTTGCAGTCTTTGTATTCGCAGCTTTCTTCAACTTCCGTTTCGGCTCGGATGACGTCGCAGCGACTGCGGGCTCGGTTTCCGGTTTCTTAACTTTTGTGGCAGTTTTTACGGAACCGGATTTCCTATCGGCCTCCGGCAAAGGTGAAAGTGAAGACGATTGGTCAACAGAGGCAACCTTTGGCGTTGCAGACGGCACCTCAGTTTTTGCCGATTCGTCCGATTGCGAAATTTGTTTGTTCGTATCGGCCTGCGCTGAAAGCGGTTTGTCCCGCTGTACGGCGAAGATTTTTGGCTCTTTACGCGTAAGTTTGGGTGGTCCACTGCGGTTGAGCATGCATCCGATTCCGACGAACGGCACGATCGTCAAGACGAGACAGATTGTAGTGCGTTCGGTAGTTCGCATGCGCTGTCCTTGCACAAGAATTTCCTATCCTGCGGGGCACATTTCACGACGCGATCATGCGCACCAGTCTCCAATTTCACTTACTTTGGTAATGTATCGGCTGCAACGACTCTTCCGCTTGGGTAAACTTTGCAGACAGGGAGGCTTCGGCAGACCCTGCCGCAGTGCGGAGTTGGAAATGATTGTGACATCTACGGTTTCACTGATGTAATTGTGGTGAGACGGTTTGCCCCGCTTGTTGGTCAAAGGTATCATCAGATGAGTCTTATTGATCTGGCCGCGAGCGATGGGATTGATGTGTTGTTCGCGTGTGACCGAGGTTAAGGTCTTTGATGATGGTCGATGACGTTCGAACGAAGTTCGGGTTTTTGTTTCAGAATTTTAAATTTCGCTGCTCGGCATGGGATCTAGTAGATTTGGGAGTCCCTTCAACAGATGTTGGACCCCGTCTTCTGGCTTATGTTCTAGCGCTGCTGATCATGTTGATTTCGACGCCGCGCCTTCAAGCGGCAGATGCACTTGACGATTACAACGTTGCCGTAGCGCTCTTTAAGCAAAGCCGCTGGAATCAGGCGGCCGAACAGTTTCGAGGGTTTTTGAAAGATCATGAAAAACATGAGAAAGCTCCGCTAGCGCGGCTGTATCTCGGATTAACTTTGATCGAAAGTAAAGACTTCAAGGAGGCTCGTGAGGTTTTGCGGAAATTCGTTACCGAAAATCGGCAGAATCCAAACATCGGCCAGGCTCGTTATCGGATCGGTGAATGCAGCTACCTGATGGACGATCTGCAAACTGCTCGTACCGAGTTAGAAGCGTTCGTCCGAGACTACCCCAACGATCCACTACGAGAGCATGCATTGCCATATCTCGGGGATGCTCAACTGAGGTTGAACGATGCGGCTGCGGCGCTCAAAATGTTTGATCAGTCGATCGAAAAGTTTCCGACAGGTGCGCTAATTGAAGATGCCAGATTTGGTAGAGCAAGATCTCTCGAGTCTCTGAAACGGTTCGACGACGCGATTCGCGAATTTCAGGAGATCGCGGCGAAAAAGAATGGAATTCGCGCCGCTGATGCACAGTTTCATCTGGGAGCGAGCTACTTTGAACGCGAACAATTCGATGACGCTATTGAGGCATATACCGCCATTGCAAAAGAATTCCCTCAAAGTCCGCTGGTTCCCGCAGCTCAGTTGAATGCGGGATTTGCCCTCTATAAATCGGGCCGATTTCGCGATGCCGCACAACAGTTTGAATTTGCGGCAAAAGAGAAGTCACAGCAGCCGACAGCGGGGTATTGGCTCGGCCGCAGTCAGAAGTCGCTCGGAGAATATTCGAAAGCATTGGAATCGTTAAATGCGGCCGCCAAGTTTGCCGCGAAACATTCGCTGGCCGAATCGATACTGTTCGAACAGGCTTTGTGTGAACGCTATCTGCAGCATGTCGTCGAAGCGCGCAAGTTGTTTGACCAGGTAATATCTAGAAATCCTACAGGAGATCTGGCTGACGACAGTTTGCACGCGCTGATCGAAATGTCGATTGAGTCAGGCGACTTCGCGGCTGCCGAACAGTATCTGACGAGGTTTCCAAAGGAGTTTCCTCAAAGCGGGCTTCGGCTTCATATTGAATTGTTATCGGGTCGATTGGATCTTGCGCGAGCCGGACAGAAATTGCGCGAAAAGAAACCAACGGCTGAGACGAACAGCCTGTACGACTCGGCGGCACGACGTTTCGAACAAGCGATGAAACAGAGTACAATTGCAAAAACCAAAGGCCAGGCGCGGTACTATCTGGCTTTGGCCCGACAGCTTCAGGGAAACCAGGATCAGGCCCTGGAGTTGATTGCTCCGCTGGTTGAGAAGGCACTTGCGGACGGAGAGAAGAGTGACTTTTCTGACGCGGTCGTTCTTCAAGCGGACAGTCTCTATTTGCAGCAGAAATATGATCTGGCCGGTCAATCCGCAGCGAAGTATCTGGAATTGTTTCCCAAGGGACGTCAGGCTCCCCGCGCATTGTCAATTCAGGCTCTTTCGGCCGAGCGTCAAAAGCAGCACGACCTATCCCAAGCCGCTCTGTCCCGGCTTCAGCAAGAGTTTGCCGATCACCCGCTGATTGTCGTGACGGTACAACAGCTGGCTGAATTGGCAGAGTCGCAAAATGATTGGGAAACGGCGAGCAGTCTTTATGAGACAAGTCTTCGTCTGGAAAAAGATCCTGAAAAGAAGGCCTATGCACTACGAGGGATTGCACTGGCGCAGTATGAACGAGCCGATTACGCGAAGGCCGCAGAAACCTTTGGGCGTGTCATCAGCGAATTTCCCAAACACAAGCTCGTGATGGAATGTACTTATTATAAGGCGGAATCGTTGAAACGAGCCGGTCAGCCCGACCAAGCGATGGCGTTGTTTCAAAAAATCTTTGATACGTTTCCTGCAGTCAAGCCTGCGGCGAGTGGAGCGGAATTGCATCAACCACTCGAATTCGCGTTTAAAGCCGGATTACAAGTCGCGCGGATCATGAATAAGGCCGATAAGATTGTCGAAGCGGATGCTGCCTATGAAGAGTTACTCAGGCGATTCCCGCAACCAGCGGATCTTGATAAGCGACTCGACGAATGGGCCATCTTCAATTATCGCCACGAGAGATTTGAGCGTTCGGATGCGATCTGGCGGAGACTTGTCAATGAGACACCCAACAGTCCGTTAGTCAATAGCGCCAAGTTGTCTCTTGCTGAGAGCGACCTGTTCGCCAACAAGTTTGAAGAAGCGAGACTTGCATTCGAAGTCCTTGCCGAAAGCGAAAAAAGTACTGACGAGATCAAGGAACAGGCTCTTTTTCAATTAGTCGTACTGGCAGTGGAACGTCAGAGATGGTCTGACGTTCGGACGATTGGTAATAAACTCATCACGAAATTCCCAATGAGTGCTCACCGTTTTTACGTCGCTTACAGCCATGCGGAATCATTGCTGGCGAGTTCGAAGCCGACGGAGCAAGAGTTAGTCGCGGCTCGGGAAAAGTTGCTGTTTTTGCAGTCTGAATCGGCTGACGAGAAGGTGAGTGGTGCAGAGTGGTTTGATCGAATCTGGGTGTTGTTGGCTGAAGTCAGTTTTCGCGAAAAGAAATATGCCGATGTTGTGGCAATTGTTGAAGACCTGAAGCAGAGTCGGCCGGAATCGCGATTTATTTATCTTGCCGAAGAGGTACTTGGTCGCAGTTACAAGCAACAGGCACCACCGAAATTCGATGAGGCCCGAGCAGCGTTCGAGCGGGTTCTTTCCGATCCTGCGGCACATCGGACAGAGACCGCCGCCAAGTCTCAGTTCATGATTGGGGACACCTATTTCTTCCAGGAGAAGTGGGATTCGGCGACAATCGCGTACCAGAAAGTTTACAGCAACTACAAGTTTCCGGAATGGCAGGCTGCGGCGCTGTTGAGCGCCGGCAAATGCGACGAAGCGCAAGAGCATTGGAAACTCGCTGTCGAAACCTACAAGTTGTTAATCAAAGAGTTTCCCGCAACGTCGGCATTTGATGAGGCAAAGAAACGGCTTGAATCGGCGCAGAAGAGAGCTGGAGGTTGAAAAACAAAATCGGTTTTTCTCTGTTGCAAATCAATGATGGCGCGATACGATCACCGCACGACGTGGGTGTTCGTGAACGAGTGTGTCACGGAAGAATAGGGAAGACGGTGCGAATCCGTCGCGGTCCCGCCGCTGTATCCGGGGACGAAAATCGCAATCGCCACTGAGCAGACATGCTTGGGAAGGCGCGGTGAGTAGTGTGATCCGGTAGCCAGAAGACCTGCCCAGATGTCGGTTTTGACGCCAACGACTTCGCGCCGATCGAAACGTTGATTCTAAAACCCAGATATGGGTTTCTTCGTGCCGCTCCAATTCGAGCCGCCAATGCGGTTTGTATTGTCGTCGCGCGAGTGGAAGCAATCTTTCCTTCGTTGTTGAAGTTGCAGGTGGGGTGCCTATCGACAACGGAGAATTGTCATGCCAGTTTTTTCGCGTCGCAACATCAGTCTTAAGATTTCGAAGTCAGACGTGGTCTTGTCGCCGTATTCTAGTTTTGGCGGCAAGGTCGACGAACATGAAATCGTTACTGCTGCGTCCAGAAATGGATATCTGTATGGTCGAAAACATCGTTCAGGTTTTACTCTGATCGAACTTCTGGTGGTGATCGCGATTATTGCTGTATTGATTGGATTGCTACTTCCCGCCGTTCAACAAGCTCGGGAAGCCGCGCGTCGGACTCAATGTAAAAATAATCTGAAACAGCTTGCTCTTGCCACGCACAATTACTCGGAAACGTATGCGGGCTTTCTGCCGTGTTATCGCATTGACAATCAGAAGTTTATCGCAAATGCCACGGCCTATCCTTCGGTTGGCCAGGCTCGTTTCTGGTTCGGTAACGTGAACTATGATCAGGCCGATCCGACCAAGCAACTCGATTTCACTCAAAGTCCGCTTGCTCCGTACATGGAGACCAACTCTGCCGCATTTCAATGTCCAGATCTCTCGAGCCAACTCGTTGATGTCGTTCGATTTGGGAAAATGGCATGTGGTTATGGTTTCAACGCACGCTACCTCGGATACGGAATCAATTACGACTTCTCGAACTATCCCAGTTACACTGTCAATCCCGACTTTGCTCAATTGCGTGATGTGATGCAACTGACACAGACAGTGATTTATGGAGACAGTGCTCAAGTCGATTATGCATTAAATTTCCAGGAAACTTGGATATTGGAACCCCCGAGCCAGAATTTCGCGACGACTCATTTTCGTCATTCGGACTCAGCCAACGTGGCCTTCCTGGATGGCCATGTTGAGTCTCGGTCCCGTAATTTTCTAATTCAAGTTCCTGGAACGAATTGGATGTCCTCGGCTCAGGCAGCCAAGATGGATGCCAAGCGACTGGGGTTTGTCAGCGACGGAAACCTGAATAATCCCTTGCTGCAGGATGAACTCTATGACCGCAAATAAAACCTCTCTCTCAATTGCCGCTGTTGTTGTCGCCGGACTCGCTTGTTACCCGGTTCTTTTCGGTGGTTCGACGACAGTTCCGGATGAACTTCTTCAGGAAATTGTCTATGTCGACAAAGAGACGGGAGATGTTTTCTTGCTGCGAGCCAGATCATCTCCGGAAATTCACCCGGAAACCGGTGACCCAACGTTAATCCCCGGAATGTATTGTGAGAAATGCAACTCATGGAAGCCGGTCGGTCCGATCGAAATGCTGCAAACGTCACGCGTGCCGAGGGTCTGTCCAACCCACAAAACACCGCTGTCACTGGAAGGACCCTTGCCAGAAACCCCCTAGCACTTTCTCAAACATCGAAATGAGGATTTTGTGCCACTGCGTCGCAGTCTTCGGAGAAGCAGTGGCTTTGTCTTGTTATTGTGCCGGTTCAAAAAGCACTGCTTGATCGAAAACGGCAAGCAGTGGCACCCGATTCAAGAGGGTCGCTCGCCTAACTTGCCTTTCCCGTTTACACTGTCAGTGCCAATCAGGATCACGCTCGATTCCTTTTTTGCATCGTAAAGATTTGAAAGATTTGCATATGTCATCACGAGTTAAATTTCTGCTGAGTCTTTTTTCGTTCACGATCATTCTTCGTTTGCTGCCATATGTACTGACAAACTACGACATAAAACTCGATTCAAGTGTGATTTTCTATCCGTGGAACTTCTCGCCTATGATCGCGGTCTGTTTGTATTCCGGAGCCTTCATGGCAGATCGCCGCATGCGATTCGGATTGCCTCTGTTGGCGTTACTCGTCAGCGATTTGGGAATCTGGGCCGTGACCGGCCAGTTTTCCTGGGCGTTTCCAAGTGACCGGTGGGCTGCCTACCTTTGCACGGTGGTCGCAGTGGTCGTCGGACATGGACTGAATCGACCATCGGGAGCCGTACGTCCCTTCGCGGCTGTTGGTCATGGCCTGTTGGCCGAAGTTATTTTCTTCGTAGTGACCAACTTTGTTTATTTCTGGACACAGACGGCTCTTCCACACACCTCGGCCGGATTGGTTGCATGCTATGTTGCGGCAATTCCATTCGCGAAAACATCGTTCGAAAGTTCGATTTTCTACTCGTTCCTGCTATTCAGCCCTTTGGCAGACCGAACCATAGTGCCAGCGAAAGCCGCAGAGCCTCGCATGCAATCGGTAAGCGCCTCTTAATCGCGTATATTCCGCTAGCCCGACGCGCAAGCGAGGGACAACAAAGGAAGACCCTCGCTGGCGCGTCGGGCTAAAGAATAACCTGGGTTAAGATTTGTTTTTGACCTTTTTTGGACATCGCCCTTGGCCATTGATGTTCCCATCTCGTTCGCAGTAACAGAGGATCTTGTTGGCAAGACCGTTTTGGCCGTCATGCGGACAATGATCCCCGGAGAATCGTGGTCAAAACTCAGGCAAAGACTTGAGCGATCACAAGTCTCGGTTAACGGAACCGTTTGCCTGAGCGAAGCGCGCCGCGTTGTCGTAGGGGACATTATTGGACTGCATGATCGGGCAATAGAAACGCCCAAACCACAAGATGTGCAGATTCTGTTTATCGATTCGCACATTGTGGTTGTAGCGAAGCCGTCCGGTATGATGACCCATCGTCGCGAAGAGGAGCGGAACTGGTCTTCTGACAAAAAGGCACTCCATCCTTCGTTGGAAGAAGCTGTTGCGGCTTTGATCGCGCGTCGATCGCTCGAGAGTGGACAACGTTCAAAAGGGACGCATTCGCGATCGTCTGTGTTGAGAGTGGTCCATCGTTTGGATCGAGACACCAGCGGCTTATTAGTGATGGCTCGAACCGACGAGGCAGAAGTCGGGCTGATCGGGCAATTCAGACGCCACACCGCTCATCGAGTTTATTGGACTATTGTCCATGGTCATCCCATGGCTGAGACCATCGAATCGAATCTTGTACGAGACCGTGGTGACGGCCGACGCGGCAGTATCAATAATCCAAAAGTTGGCAAACGGGCGGTGACACATGTTCGTCCGCTCGAAGATCTCGGCAATTTTTCGCTGGTCGAATGTCAGTTGGAAACTGGTCGTACAAACCAGATTCGAATTCACCTTTCCGAGCGGGGTCATCTCGTTTGCGGCGATATCAAATACCGACAGCCATTTGCCGCTAGAATGGTCGAAGACCGAAGTCGCGCGCCACGGCTTGCCTTGCATGCCGCAGAACTGGGATTTGCTCATCCGATCACGGGTGAAGAGCTTAACTTCAGAATGCCGTTTCCTGATGATTTGTCGGAATTTCTTGATCGTCTTCGTCGGGACGCGCACAACGCTCGGACAAACTGATGACGAAAAGCTGAAGATGGGAGAGACTCTCATTTTCGTCGTCACGGCTTCGTCCCTCCACGCGTATCTATTTCAGTGGCTGGAAGCCCCGCTACCACTTGCATAAAGCGCGGGGGGCGCCTGACGCAGGCTCTATGCATATTCCAACGGAAGGTCCTGGCTTGCAGCGATGCATTATGCGTCACCATTCTGTACGTCGAGTAACTCCGCCGCACTGCATTGCAGTATTAGACAGCGATATTTGACGATTACTTAAAAAGATACTTAATATAATCTTGGTATTTCCAAAATACACTTGATTTCAGGTTCTGTTAATGTAGTGTTCAGCGATGCCGCGCGGCCCCTAGTCAAATCTTTGGTCGGCATCGTCTAATTTCCCATCATATTTCTCGCTTCCCACCATTTTTCGCGTTTCAAAGGTTTGACCTTTCGGTTTTTCGTTTTTTCTTGTTAAAGGAATCTTCTATGCGAATTGCAAAAAGACTTGGCTTTACCTTGATTGAATTGCTGGTGGTCATCGCGATCATAGCAATTCTTATTGCGCTGCTGCTGCCTGCAGTACAGCAGGCGCGTGAGGCAGCTCGAAGAACGCAGTGCAAAAATAATCTGAAACAACTCGGATTGGCTTTGCATAACTACCACGATGTGTTCAGGGTGTTTCCTTTTCGTTCCGGCGGTGGTGTCCAGGCCGGCGGCATGGCTGATGCCTTCGACCAAATGTTCACATCAAACATGAGCGGTTTGGGGACGCTCCTTCCGTATATCGATCAGGCGCCGCGTTATAATTCGATCGCTGCCCTTCCTCAGACTGCTCGTGCCTGGGACGGAAATCCGCTCTATTCTCAAGACATTCCCGGTTATATTTGCCCATCTGACATTCCAGTCGGTGGTGTAAGCGGCGGCCGTAACAACTATCGCTTCTGTGCGGGAGACTGGGGTAAGCGACATCGTGAGGCGCGTGATGCACTACAATGGGGTGGAGAAAATCCTATTCGCGGCATGTTCGGCGTTGACTCGAGTATCAGCATCGCTCAGGTCCTCGACGGCACATCAAATACCGTGATGATGTCCGAGCGCTGCCAGGGGATTGCGGATCGTCGTAATGAACTTATCTCGGGTGTCGGAACACCTTCGATGCAAGATGGCGACATCGATCCTTTCACTCCGGGAAATCAAGCCAATATGGATTCGCTCGCCGCTCTCTGCAATTCGAAGGTTGCAAACGGCGTCTATTCGTCGTTCTACCAGAGTGAAATTCCAGGTCAGCGGTGGATCGATGGTGGCTACTACTATGTCGGATTCAGCACTCTGAACCCTCCAAACGGCGCATCATGCATCGGAGACGGTTGGGACCGGAATCACAACGTTATGGCAGCAACAAGCCGACATACAGGTTTGGTGCACGCACTGATGGCGGACGGATCTGTCAGAGGTGCCAGCAGTAGCATTGATCGACTGGTCTGGCGTGCTGCGGGAACCCGCGCAGCCGGCGAAATAAATGGCGACTTTTGATGTTCCTTCGATTTGCCAATCTTAAATCAGATCGTTGAATTGCATCGGTTATCGTTTGTTTCGGCAGACGATAACCATGCCTTTCACGATCCGTGGTTGGAACGCATATTCTGATTTAGAAGCGCAAAAGCTTCACTCGACCGTCCGCAAAATCGAAGCCAGCGATGAGAAATTTCGCGATTGGGATGTCTCTATTTCGAAAATTGTTTGTTCGACGACATTGGCTGTTATGGGTAATGGTTGCAATCGCCGCCACCCTGGGAACAAGCTGTTGGATGCTTCTCGGTCTGCCACAATCCCGTTTCAGGGACATTCAGCGAGCGATGGCTGAGCAACGTTGGACTGACGCAGAATCGTTTGCGAGATCACAACTCGAATCGTATCCAAATGACATCGAATCCCGTATCGCACTCGGCGACGTTTTACAACGCGTTGGTAGTATCGCGGAAGCGGTCGAAATCTATCGGCAGGTTCCAGAAAATGCAGGCGAGCATCGAATGACTGCTCAACTTGCGCTTGTCTCAATTTTCTTGCGACAGGGCCGATTGGCTGAAGCTGAGGCAAAACTTCAAACTATCAATCTTGATCCCTCGCATACCGACATTGCAAACGGACTTTCGGTCACGCTACTTTCCCTTTCAGGGCGACAATGGGAGTCGATTCCGTACCTGCAACGGACGCTCAACAAGGTCGGCGATCGGCTAATGACGCTCATTTACCTGGCGAATCCCGATGAGATGCCCGCGCCCTCAGAAGATGTCTTTGCCAAGATGTTGCGGGTCCGGGATCCGCTTGGACTTCTTGGATGTGCGCGGATCGCAGCATCGGTTGGTCGAAAGGAACAATCCCTCAAACTTGTCCGAGAATGCCTGTCTAAGCGGCCCAATTTTGTCGACGCTCAACTGACCTTGGGAACTTTGTTGATCGATTCGGGCAACGAGGCCGAGTTCGAAGACTGGCTGTCAAACCTACCAGACGCCGCAGACGAACATCCAACGACTTGGTTACTGCGAGGTCGACGCGCCCAAGATCGAAATGACTATCAAGAAGCAATTCGATGCTACTGGGAAGTCTTGCGTCGACAACCAAACGATGATCGAGCGACATATCAGCTTGGACAGCTATTGTCGGCGGAGGGCCGTATCGACGAGGGTCGGGTCTTTTCCGAGCGTTCGAAGCGGCTCAAACATCTGATTCAATTGTCGGTGAAGCTCTATGAACAACGTGGGGCGAAACAGGAAATAGAGGAATGTGCCCTGGTAACACATGAATTGGGCCGCTGGCGGGAGTGCCGAGCGTGGTGTGACGTACTGCATACTGTTGCGGCTGACGATTCGACTTCGCTCCAACTCATCAAGACGCTTGGCGAGGAATCGCGCGACGACTCTCCATGGCTACAGCCTGCGGCGGACCTCGCCTCTCGGTTTGACCTTTCTTCATATCCCTTGCCGAAAAAGATCTCACATGACCAGAAAGCACAGCGTCACGCCGAAGATCGAAAGCCAGGAAAGAGCCGGATCGCGTTCGCAGACGATGCACTGCGCATCGGCCTGAATTTCGTTTACTTTAACGGAGGAGACCCGTCGACCACGGGAAAGCGAATGTTCGAATTCACGGGTGGTGGAGTTGCGGCGATTGATTACGACTTGGACGGTTGGGGCGATGTCTTTTTCACTCAAGGGACCACATGGCCCCCACAACAACAAAACGATCAATATCTTGATGCGATGTTTCGCAACGTGGCCGGACAGCGAATGCAAGACGTCTCGAAGCAGATTGGAATCCAGGATGCTGGATACGGCCAGGGAGTTGCCGCCAACGATTACGACAACGATGGGTTTGCTGATCTTTACGTTGCAAATATTGACGGGAATCGGCTGTACCGTAACCAAGGCGACGGAACTTTCTTGGACGTAACGAGGTCGAGCGGTATTGGAGCGCATTCTGATTGGACGACAAGCTGCCTCGTCGTGGATTTGAACGGGGACTCATTGCCAGACGTATTTGATGTCGGCTACTTGGGCGGAAAGGACGTCTTTACGCGCATCTGCGAAGGAGTCGATGGAGTTCCATCATCGTGCCCTCCTGCAAACTTCCCTGCCGCGCCGGATCACGTCTATATGAACCTGGGTGACGGAACATTCCGGGAAATCACGCATGCCTGGGGCTTTGACGTTCCCAACGGTGATGGCCTGGGGATCATTGCGGGCGACTTCGACGACTCGGGGACCATCAGTTTATTTGTGAGCAACGACGGACGAGCCAATTTCTTTTTCGTTCCGGAAGCAGCGACAACTGGTCAAGTCCATTGGAATGAGATTGGTCTCATTTCAGGACTGGCCTACGACGACACGGGGGCTGCGCAGGCCTGTATGGGTATCGCCGCCGGGGATGCAAACAATGACGGCCGACTGGACCTGTTCGTTACGAATTTCTATAACGAATCGAACACCTTATACATCAATCTCGGATCTCGGACATTCACTGATCGCTCGCGCTCGGCGGGAATCCGTGACGCCAGTTGGTCAATGCTCGGATTCGGGACACAGTTCGTCGACGCTGATCATGACGGCTGGGAAGACATCATTCTTGTCAACGGTCACGTTGATGATTTCACTCGAAACCAGATTCCTTACAAGATGCGACCGCAGTTCCTTCATAATCAAAAGACGCGGTTTGTCGAACAATTCGGCAAAGATGTGGGGGCGTTCTTTGATGAGCCGCGACTTGGCCGCGGGATGGCGCGGTTGGATTGGAATCGCGACGGACTGAACGACGTTGCGGTCTCGCACATTGGTGATCCCGCCACTTTGCTGACCAATCGTACTCAGAAAGCGGGGCGAGGAATCGGGTTGAAGCTCGTTGGAACCACGCGATCTCGAGATGCGATCGGCACGCGAGTCACAGTCCGAACGGGCGTCAATCAATTGACTCGGCAACTGACAGGCGGTGATGGATATCAAGCGAGTAACGAACGTCGCCTCGAATTTGGACTGGCCGAGTATCAGGGCAAAGTGGAAATCGAGATCCGCTGGATGGGCGGCGCAGTTGAAACATTGAAAGTCGAGCTGAACGATCAGGAATACATCGCCATCGAAGGTCGAGGCGAATTGTTGCGGCTACGTGCCGACTGAGCCACTTATCCACCAGGGCTCATTGTTGTTTTTGGGTGGAACAAAGCGATGCGGTTTACAACAGCCGCCATCGTCGAAGGAAGGTAGAAATGAAAAGCGTTTTGACCAGTTTTGCTTTGTATGCTTCACTTGGATTGATCTCGTCAGGATCGATCGGTTGCGGACCTGCGCCGGTCGTTCCCACGATAGAAAAAGGTGTGCACGACGCTCACGGGGGTGCCAAAGTTTCGGAGGAAGCCAGCAAATACAAGAACGGGCGACCAAAACCGAAGGGCCCTGGACCAGCCGGCGGGCACCAGGCAAAATAGATTCGCAAGTGCGAATCGAGTGCCGCTACAAGCGGTTCGCCAGGAGATCTCGCTCCCTAAACCCGAGGAGCTTTGGCGACGCTTCGAACGTCAAGTTCCTCAAGAGATGAATTTTTGACAAGTTGAATTTGCAGACAGTCGGCCCCTTTACAGGGGCCAACTTTTTCTTCCGTCCCTCTCTATGCGTCGATTCTGAACGCCAGGCCGATCGATGACCACGCAACACAATTCCAAACCGCCGACGCGACTCAACTCTCGTCCTCGACGTCGAAATCTTTTATTGCTGACGGGGGTGATCGCGATTTCTGTCGTTGGCTTGGGCGGTTGGCTTCTCTTCCAGAAGCCCCGATTGAGTTTCGACCAAGTCAAGCGAGCGCTGAAAGAACGACGAATATCAGAAGCGGAGATGCTTGCTCGATCATGGCTGGCGTCTCATCCGCGCGATATCGATGCGATGATCGTACTCGGCGAGTCACTGCAACGGCAGGGAAATATTTCTGACGCGATCGACGTTTATCAGCGCGTTCCCAGCGATTCAGGGGAAAAAGGGGCGACAGTGATTCTGGCCATGGCATCCATTTTCTTGCACCAGGGCCGATTGGAGGACGCTGAAACCAGGCTTCTTCAGATCAAGCCGACATCCGCACAAGCACCGATTGTTGACGGCTTATGGGTCACACTTCTCTCTCTTTCGGGACGCCGATGGGAGTCAATCCCGTATCTTCATCGGACGTTGGACTCGCCAAGCGACCCTTTGATGACGTTGATTTATCTGGCGAACTTGGATGAGATGCCCGCGCCACCTGATGACGTCTTGGCCAGAATGTTAAAAATCAGGGACCCACTCGGAGTACTCGGTTGTGGACGAGTGGCTGCGGCATTAGGACGGACGGAGCAGGCAACGAATCTGGTACGCGAATGCTTGGCGAAGCGCCCCGAATTGATCGAAGCACATGTGTTGCAAGGTCTACTTTATCTCGACGCGGGCGAACTTAATAACTTTGATCAATGGGTTCGAGGTTTGCCAAAGGCAGCAGTCGCACATCCATCAATTTGGTTTCTTCAAGGTCGACACGCACAGGATGTCGGACGGCGAGAAGTAGCAATCCGTTGTTATTGGGAAGTCTTGCGTCGGCAGCCCAATCACGACCGCTCGACGTATCAACTTGGTCAACTGCTGACTATGGAAGGCAGGGGTGAGGACGCTCAACTTTTCTTATCACGGGCAAAGAAACTCACAAGGTTAATCGAATTGGCCGTTAGAATGTTCAAGGACCGTGGGACCGAGATTGAGAATGAGGAATGTGCAGGATTGACTTATGAATTAGGACGCCTGCACGAATGCAAGGCCTGGTGTGAACTGACGCTTTCAATATCACCAGACAATTCCATCGCGCATGAACTCGCCGGTAAACTAAGGCGTGAACTGCGCGAAGACACGCCATGGTTGTTGCCCGATTCGGACCTCGCAGCTCGAATTGACCTTTCTTCGTTCCCTTTGCCAGATCGGAACATTTCGGGCGACGAAACGAAAAATCTCGCGAATACCCCACCGATCGAATCGAGGCCGGTCGCTTATGTCGATGATGCCGAACGAATGGGGCTGAAATTCGTGTACTTTAACGGCGACGACGTTTCAAGTGAGGGGAAGCGCATGTTCGAATACACGGGCGGTGGAGTCGCAGCCATCGACTACGATCTGGACGGATGGTGTGATGTTTATTTTACACAAGGAACGGCCTGGCCCCCGAATCGATCAAATCACGAGTACCTCGACGTGTTGTTTCGAAATTTAGCCGGACAAATAATGCTAGATGTGACGACCAAGATCGGTATTAAGGATTCCGGATTTGGTCAGGGTGTGGCAGCAAGCGACTATGATAATGATGGTTTCCCTGATCTTTACGTTGCCAATGTCGATGGGAACAGACTTTACCACAACAACGGAGATGGCACGTTTTCTGACGTGACCAGGTCAAGTGGACTCGGCGCACATCCCCATTGGACCACAAGCTGCCTGGTCGCCGACTTGAATGGAGACTCACTGCCCGACGTGTACGATGTCACGTTCCTGGAAGGGGACGATGTCTTTTCACGAATCTGCCGAGGGGACGATGGGAAGCCGCGCTCCTGTGCGCCAGCGGGATTTACTGCCGCTCCAGATCACGTCTACATGAACCAGGGAGACGGAACGTTTCGTGAGACGACGCAGGAGTGGGGTTTTGACGTTCCCAACGGCGACGGCTTGGGCATCGTAGCGGGCGACTTCGACGACTCGGGGACTATCAGCCTGTTCGTGGGCAACGACGGACGCCCCAATTTCTTTTTCGTCCCGGGGACAACCACAGCCGGTCAAGTCCGTTGGAACGAGGTCGGTGTCGTTTCTGGATTGGCCTACGATGACTCGGGAGCGGCTCAGGCGAGCATGGGGATTGCCGCAGGGGATGCGAACAATGATGGTCGACTGGATCTATTCGTGACCAATTTTTACAACGAATCAGATACGCTCTATATCAATCAAGGATCTCGATCGTTTACTGAAAAAGCCCGCTCAATGGGTCTTCGCGACCCCAGTTGGTCGATGCTTGGATTTGGGTCTCAGTTCGTGGACGCCGATCGCGATGGGTGGGAAGACTTGATTCTCGTCAACGGTCACGTCGATGATTTCACCCACAAACAAATCCCTTACAAGATGCGACCACAATTCTATCAAAACCAGAGAACGCGGTTCGTCGAACGCTTCGGCAAGGAGGTCGGACCGTTTTTTGATGAACCCCGACTTGGTCGCGGGCTGGCACGTCTGGATTGGAATCGCGACGGACTCAACGAAGTGGCGATCTCGCACATTGGCGATCCTGCCGCTCTCCTGACCAATCGCACGCAGCAAGCGGGTCATGGAGTCGGTTTAAAGCTTGTCGGTACGACGCGATCTCGAGACGCGATCGGGACTCGCGTGACAGTCAGGGTCAACGGCGTTCGATTGACTCGACAACTCACTGCGGGCGACGGATATCAAGCAACAAACGAACACCGGCTCGATTTTGGACTCGCCGATGAACGGAATGAGGTTGAGATCGAAATCCACTGGATGGGCGGGAAAGTGGAAAGTTATCAGCTCGTGCCGACGAACCGGGAATACATCGCCGTCGAAGGTCGAGGCGAGTTATTGCGCCTTCTGCCCGACGACAGCCCTCAGTGAGAACCGAGCGTATCTCAGCGACGGCGCCTTCAATGTGAGCGGAACGAGTGATGATTGATCGACTCATCGCGATTGAATCCCCGGCATGGGCCTCGCTCTCCCGAAACACTCACACAAATGCTATCCTTTTGATTTCTCCGGATTCTTAAGCGGACGTGTCACCACCGTACCGATTGCCTGGAAAGTAACTTCATGACGGATTCGGCGTTACTCGAAATCAGCGGATTGAAAACGTATTTTCATTCGGACGCCGGGACGGTTAAAGCGGTCGACGATCTGACTGTTCGGATTCGGCAAGGTCAGACACTGGGACTGGTCGGCGAATCGGGATCAGGAAAATCGGTCACATCGCTGTCGATCATGCGACTGCTGCCCGATGTCGGAGCCAGTATTGACGGTGGCAAGATCGTTTTTCTCGGAAGAGATCTGGTTCAGTTGCCACGTGCTGACATGCGGCATCTGCGCGGTAAAGAACTGAGCATGATCTTTCAGGAGCCGGGGACGTCGCTCAATCCTGTCTATCGTGTTGGTGATCAGGTTGCAGAAGCCATTTTATTGCACGAGAAAGTCAGCCGCAGAGAAGCACTCGATCGAACCCGGCGATTGTTTGAAGAGGTCGGCATTCCAAACCCCGTTCAGTCACTCGAGAAATACCCGCATGAAATGTCCGGCGGCCAGAAGCAGCGAGTCATGATTGCCATGGCGCTGGCCTGTAACCCCAAGCTGTTGATCGCCGACGAGCCAACGACGGCACTGGACGTGACGATTCAGGCTCAGATTCTGGATCTGATCCGCAAACTGCGAGACGAACGCGGGATGTCGATTCTGTTTATTACTCATGATCTGGGAGTCATTGCCGAGATCGCCGACGAAGTCGCCGTCATGTATCGAGGAAAACTTGTCGAATACGACACGGTCGCGAATATCTTTGCAAACCCCAGGCACCCCTATACCAAAGGGCTACTCGCCTGCCGACCGCGACTGGATACAACTCGGCGACGTTTGCCGATCGTTTCGGACTATATGGACGCGACGACGGATGCGAATGGCCAACTGGTCATTACCGAGAAGTCGCTCAGTCCCGAACGGTTGTCCCAGATCGAAGGCCGAGGTCGCGGTCGTCTGCTGCACCCCGTCAGCGAGTTAGCAAAGTTGGCGGGAGAGTCCGCGACAAAAACCGTTGTGTTGCCAAATGCCGGTTCAGCAACCGACCAGAACGTTCCCGAAGGTCAGGTTCCGCTGCTGAAAGTAGAAAACCTTCAAGTCTATTACCCGATCAAAAAGGGCCTGTTGCGTCGAGTCGTCGGATATACCAAGGCTGTGGACGGCATCAGCTTCAATGTCTACAAAGGACAAACCTTGGGCCTGGTCGGTGAATCGGGTTGCGGCAAAACGACAACCGGACGGGCCATCTTGCGGTTGCTTCCCATCACGGGTGGAACCGTGACATTCGACGGCACGAATTGGACCAGCCTGCATGGTGCCGAGCTTCGTCGCGAACGTCGCCGGATGCAGATTGTCTTTCAAGACCCCTACAGCTCACTCAATCCACGAATGACGGTTGAGGCGATGATCACGGAAGCGATGAGTGTTCATCGAATTGGCAGCGGAGCCCAGGACCGCCGTAATCGCGCGGCTCAGCTTCTGGAAGAAGTCGGCCTGCTGTCCGAACATCTGCATCGCTATCCACACGAATTCTCTGGCGGACAGCGTCAGCGGCTATGCATCGCCCGGTCACTGGCGGTCGAGCCTGACTTTCTGATCTGCGACGAATCGGTCTCTGCGCTCGATGTTTCCGTTCAGGCTCAGGTCTTGAATCTTCTCAAAGACCTGCAAGAGAAACGCGGTCTGACCTATGTTTTCATCAGCCACGACCTGAGCGTGGTGAAATTCATGTCGGACATGATGGCCGTAATGAACGCGGGCAAAATCGTCGAGTACGGTCCCTCAGATTCCATCTACGCCAACCCTCAGAACGAATACACACGCAAACTGATCGCCGCCATCCCGGGCAGCGAAAGCCGCCGCAAGAACGTCAACCGGAATAAGTAGTTGCAATCAGGGCTTCGTCTGCAATCCAGTCTCACGGCGAATTCGGTCCCACAAGTCTTGAACATGCAACCGTTCAGACCACTCTTCGAGGTAGGTTTTATCCAATCGGCTATGCTGCTGTTTCATCACTCCGACAATATCACGCCACTGCCGATCAAAGATTTCGCCTCTCTTACGATACCACACCAGTTTGTGAAGAATCACGTCTTCTGGTGACGCCAGCCAGATCGACAGAGACTCGTTGCCAACACCGATCATTCTCGCTTGCCGTCGTTTCAACACGGACGCGTTAAACGCATCTTCCCCACAGACGAAAACATCGACCTTCAGCGCCGTTGATAAATGAATCAGATTAAAGCTTCCGCCCCGTTGAATGGCGTCGCGCATCGCAGGTTCGCTGACGTAAAAGTCCAGTTCCCATTTGGAGACGAGTTCTCGGACGGCTGACTCCAAAACGTCAGCGCCGATATCGATATCAAGTGTGGAGCGAGGTTCGCCATAAATCGAACTCGCCACCGAACCACCGATGTAGTCGAGAATTCCCAAGCGATCGAATTCAGACAGAACGGGTCGTAGCGCCGATAGCAGATCGTGAAGGTTCATGCACCATCGCCCTCAAGCCGACGACGCAACCCTTCAGCCAATTCCCGGCCGTAATTCATTTCGACAAAATGAATATCCACTTCTCGATCGTCAAATTCCGGGTGACGCTCCCGGATGCCTTGTCGGCAAAGCGACACCACCGTCGCCGTGAGTGCTCGGACAATTGCAAATTTCTCGGCGGCAGATTTGCGTCGAAGCAGTTCCTGCTGAACGGCTTCTGCTTCGGGGTGCGTGTCGGTCAGCATATCAATTCCTTCGATGCGAGGATCACGAATCGTACCACTGAGGTTTCGACTCAACAATGAATATCGCCCCGTGGGACGTTGGCCGGAGTTTGTCGCCGCCAATGGCATTCGAATCATGCTTCCGAAGACCCTCATTAAACTTCTCCAAATTCTTATTCGTGGGATTCGTAAGATTCGTGGCCAAAACTCTTGTTCTTGAATTAAATTGCGAAGAACGTATTCAAACTCCTGATTGTCTTTCGCATTTGTCGTGTTCAGAACCTGTGCGGCGCGCAAATTGTCGTAGTGAGTAATTCGGTCATGCACGATCCCTATGAGGCGTTTCGATATGTCGCGTACTGCCAGTTTGCTGCGAGCTACGTACTGGCCATCGTCGGCAGTCAGGTGTTGTCTTCCACGGTTCAATGGGATGTCTACCAGAAGACGAAAGACCCCATGGCGATTGGACTCGTCGGACTTGTCGGTGCAATCCCTGTGATTCTGCTGGCGCTTCCGGCCGGACATGTGGCAGATCGGTTCAGCCGTAAGCGGGTCCTGTTGCTCACGCAGATCCCCTTGACTGCGGTGCCATTGGCTCTGGCCTTGCCGCATGCCTGGAATCCACAGGGCGTGTCATTGCTCGTGACGCTGTCGCTAGTCGCAGCCAATGCTGTCGCACTCACATTTGCCCGTCCGACAAGAGCATCGATCCTGCCAAACCTGATACCAAGGTCCGCTTACTCGATGCGAGGTCGCGTCTCCGCCGTCAATCAGGTCTTCATCGGAGCCAGTAACGAATTAGGCGGTCTGGAATCAGGAGCCACAGCAAAACTGTTCGGCCCGGTCATGTCGGTGGTCGCAGGTGGCCTGGGAACACTGCTGGTGGTCCTCGGCATCGCAGGAAAATGGCCGCAGCTTCGGCGGTTGGGATCCTTAGGAGAATTAACGCCGAAAGAAGAGGGGCTCACCGAGCAAGCGGCTGCTTCAGAGTAATCAGCGACAGTTCTTGTCTGCGAAATGAATCGACAAATGTCACTGAATCGTGCAAGTTGTTTGAGCAGTGCCCGTTCGACCCGTTGGTTAAAAATTTTCGCTGCCAGGAGTCGGTACAACAGGACGGCTATTGAACTTTTTGTTGCGGGAGTAAAGGCATGGGAAGTTGGGTTGCGGCGACTCATTGCCAAATTGGCGGATGAAAATTGACCCGACGACCGTGCCCACCCGCTGCTGCGGCTTGGTGGGCACAATGCGGAAAGCCACTTTGCCGCCACGGTCCGGTGCAGCGATTGGATCGGCGCTCTAGTCGTTGTCGTCAAGCTACGTAGATGAATACGTAATCCCCAGCGGCTACTGCGGCTCGAAGATCTCCACCGGCCCCCGGAAGAACGGGGCAACGTAGTCCGCCCCGCGGCTCGTCTCTACCAGCATCGTCGCAAGCTGCTCGAACGAAAACCCGCGCAGCCGGATGGCGATCTCGACAACGGGCGGCGGAGAGACGAACCCCATGTAGTGGCCGCGATCGTGCTCCTCGTTCCACCCGAACCGATCGAGTCCTCCCTCGAAACAGTAGTCGCCGCTTAATGTGAGGCTGACAGGGGGTCGAAAGACCGGAGCGCCGGGTGCAGCTCGTCCCAGCTTCGGGACAGGAGCATTGCTGGATGTCGCGGCCCTTCCTCGGGTCGTACGAACCCTTGGCTTTCGCCTGGTCGTAGACGTACGCAGGATAACGGATCAAACCTGCGGTGACGCCCATGCTTTACTCGCCCGTCAGGCACGCCACTGTGACGCAGAATTAAGTAAGGTGTCAACACCACTTCAACGCGAATGCAATACTTCGCAGTATCACCGGGGCGGCAGGACACCGTTAGAACTTTTTCAAGACGGCGTCCGTGCGATGTCGTAAGCGGTGCTCGCCCAAATTGTGTAGACCACGCCCGTTTTTAGCGACGTCCCGTTTGATTCTCCAGCGCGTTCTCTGCCGTCCGTTCCCGAAAGTAGCTTGTCACCCAAAAGTGCTCACCAGCGCCACCCGCCGCCGGGCCAAACAGGCGTCCGATGTATCCGTTTATCAACACTGAGAAAATTTCCACTTTCCTTGTCTCGGCCCGTTGCCATTCGCATTCAGGGGTGCTAGAACCACAAACCATTGCCCCGATCGTCGTTAGGGGTAGCGTTTTTTTCCTGCGAGAGAAACACTTTACGTTCAGTGTCTAGGAGTTGATTTTGAAGATAGAAGATGTCTCGGTGCGGTTCGGCTGTTTTTTTCTGCCTCATGCTTGGTCTCGCTTCTGCAGTCCAAGCCGGTAACCTGGTGACCAACGGTGACTTCACGTCCTACTCGGGCCCCACGATCACTGCCGGTGAGAAGGGCCAACTCTCGGATCACGTTCCGACCGGTTGGAGCATCAGCAACACTGTTCAGTATTCGGCCCTTGATACACCGGGCTCGGCGACCTCGAGCCAAGGCGGGTATGCCGTTTATGGTCCTTTCGCCGATCCCGCTGCGCCCTACACTGGAAATTTCATCCAGATGGACGGTGACTCCCGCTACGGCAAGGCTCTCTCGCAGACGATCGACAATTTGACGGTTGGTCATCAATACACCGTCACGTTCCAGCAGGCCGCTGGTCAGCAGACTGGCTTCAATGGCGATACGACAGAATTATGGGCTGTCTCATTCGGCTCCGACACGAAAGATTCCGATATGTACTCCCTTGCTTCCCACGGTGTTGGCGCTTGGGAGTCGCAGAGCATGACTTTCACCGCCACGAGCGTCTCAGAGGTTCTTAGCTTCCTGGCCATCGGCACACCGGACGGCGTTCCCCCGACCGTGTTCCTCGCTGACGTGAATCTGGCTGACACGACGCTCTCGTCCGTACCCGAACCGTCGAGCGTGGTCACGCTTTTGATCGGTGTTGCCGGTGTCGCCGGCTCTGTCCTCCGTCGTCGTTTCAAAGCTGCCTAACCAACGTTAACTCGATTCGATGGAATTAATGATGGCGGCTGGTCCGGCGTTAACGCTGGCCAGCCGCCATTTCTTGCATATCATAAGGACTGGTTTTCCGGAAGATCTTCAGGAAACGGACCAAACAAATGCCTGCGCTTTTCGGAATGCCGATACCCTCTTACTTGGTTGATATTTTTCGCCTTTGCGTCTGGCTGGCAATTCTGGTGGCGATTTTTGTCCCGCTTGAACGGCTCTTCGCAGTCCATCCGCAACGAGTCTTCCGTAGGGAATTTGGTGTCGATCTACTTTACTATTTCTTCAATAGCCTTGCGCCCGCGGCGATATTAAGTATCCCAGTCGGCTGTCTTGCCTGGCTTGTTCACAACGCCCTCCCACCCGACATCCATGTGTATCTGTCGCAACTTCCCCTATGGGGACGCGTCGTTGCTGGGTTGGTGGCAGGCGAGATCGGTTATTACTGGGGCCATCGCTGGAGTCACGAGATACCCTTTCTTTGGCGATTCCATTCGATCCACCACAGCGCTCAGGACATGGATTTTCTGGTCAATACGCGTGCCCACCCAATTGACATCGTGTTTAGTCGGTTCTGTGGACTTGTTCCCATTTATGTCCTCGGACTCGGTGGCCCTGGTCGAACCGAAGGCAGCATGGTCCCAGTGATTGTGACCCTGATCGGGACCGTTTGGGGCTTCTTCATTCACGCCAATCTTCGCTGGCGCTTCGGCCCCCTTGAATGGGTGATTTCCACGCCCGCCTTCCACCACTGGCACCACACCCTGAGTGGGCCTATTAACGTCAATTACGCCTCGAACTTTCCCTGGCTCGACAGGCTCTTCGGATCACATTACCTCCCCAACGAGTTTCCGGCCGACTACGGCATCAAGGCGAAGGTGCCCGACAACCTGTTCGACCAATTGGCCTATCCCATTTTCCCCGAACCTCAGACGCCTGCCCCGCCTCCGGCCAACGCATTGGAACCGTCTGAGCAAAGCTGAGGAGAAAAAGTGTGCATTGCTAAATTTTGCCGCAATTTAGGGGCATTGGTGATTCTTCAGCATCTCGCGGCTCTGCCCAGACTGTTCGTAATCTGGTCGATGACTTCGAATATACTCTCACTCGGGGCGACAGGACACCGTTAGAACTGTTTTGCCTTGGGCTGAGCAGCTGGGACACCGGTTTGAGGCGTTGTCTGGATGGCGGTAAGTCATTTTAGAGAAATTGTTTGCAACCACGGCGATCGGTCTGCTACTGTGGTTTTCAAGACGGACTGTGTCAAGTTGATTTGCTGAAAACCTTGACAAGTCGGGTGCCACGGATGCTACGTGACGATTACTCTCTCGACCACGCAAAACGTACTGGTCGGGTACGGCCCGTGGCACCCAGAGACGTTCACCAGTGCCACCTGCGGCGTATCTCGACCATGTCTTTTTTCGGCCCGAAA
Source organism: uncultured Schlesneria sp. (assembly GCA_903904835.1). GTDB lineage: Bacteria > Planctomycetota > Planctomycetia > Planctomycetales > Planctomycetaceae > Schlesneria. The sequence continues at coordinate 45,462 of CAIVEI010000032.1, forward strand.
ACACGCTATGAGCATGCGAGTGAAATTCATCTGTATCGTTAGTCTCCTGATCGGAGCAGCCACGCCCGGCCGATCGGAGGTTGAGGAAACTCGACCAATCACACTGGTAGTGAATCAACTTCCAAGTCAAAGGTTTGAAGGTTTCGGATGCAGCTTGGTGGATCTGAGCAATGCGAAAATTCCTGACGTTGCCAAAGCGAAGATGTTCGACAGTGTTTTTGGTGATTTAAAGATGAACGTCCTTCGACTCTGGGTCGAATCCGGTGTCGATCGAACTTGCGTCGATATGAAGGCTGATTTTTATCGCCAATATGTGGACACGGAAGTAATCGCGAATGCCCAAGAACGTGGCGTGACGACGCTCCTTCTGGCTCCGGCAAGAGGGGAAAAGATACCCTCGGAGCCAATGTCCGACTACGCGCGGAAGATAGCCGAGTTTATCGAAGGGGTCAGACTCGAGCGTAAAGTCATCATTGATGTTACTGGTATCGCCAACGAGCCCTCAGGATTTACGGCCAACCAATTTGCAACAGCGATGAAAACGCTGCGACAGGAACTCGACATCCGAGGCTTGAAGGGAGTGCGTATCATTGGACCGGAGTGGGCCAGCGCCGATAATCAAGCTTACGAATTTATTGCACAGATCAAGAAAGATAAACTCGCATGGTCCGCGCTCAGCGGAATAGCAACTCATAGCTACAATATGGCTGCCACAAAAGCCTTTCCCGACTTAACATCTGGAACAAACAAAGGATATTGGATCACAGAGGCTGGCGACAACGGCAATGAGGGCGAAGACAACTTGAATCTGGCGGCTTCAACGTGTGCACGATTGCTCAACGACTTGAATCACGGTGTGACTCATTGGATTTATTTCATCGGATTCCATGCAAGTGACGACATTCGGACCGATGACGACAGTGCGACCAAGCTGCTTGTTTACGACTTTAAACAACAAAGGGTTATCCAACATCTAAAATTTTCATGGCTGGAACAACTTCGCGCTGCATTTCCTACGGGCACGCAAATTTATCCGTTGAGGGCGGAGCCAGGGGACGATTTGGTCTATTCATACGGACAAAAACCTCTCTTGAACGCAGCGATGGGGAAACGCCCGACGGGAGGCTGGTCGCTAGGCGTGGTAAATCTAACCGGCCTGACCCCGAACACAGAGATCAGCAAGTGGCATGCAGGGACGCACCTCAAGATTACCTTGGTATTCCCGTCCCAGGCGATCGTTGAAGGTGCGAAGTTTGAAATCCACAGTTCCAGTGCGAACAAGCAAGAAACCGTTGTAGGCGAGGCAATCGTGAGCCATGCCAGACTTCATTTGGAGTTGCATACGGGGGAGATCATCACGCTACTCCAGAAGTAAGCAATATCTCGGGAGAAAAGGACTTGAACTGTTTATTTGTTTTTGAATCCCTGGTTCCGAGACAGGTGGTCCGGCTATCTCTTTACTGGCTAAGTTCGCTGATGAGGTTATCAGTCGCGAAAAGCTTTGGTGGCAAAAAGATGGTGAATTCCGTGCGGTGTTGAATCAGTACGCTATGTGGTTTGGATTGCTCCGCAAACGGGACGATTTCCAATCGATCAAAGAGACCGATCGTTGCTTTCACCACATGGCCTGCCGTGCAGCGCAGCTTGTCATGCCAGATGGAATAGGTTCCCAATTTGCCGTCGCGGCGGCGGAAAACTCCGATCAGCGGATGCGTGAGAGCCACTAAACCGGCATCGAGATTTGGAAATCCCTCCAAGCCAGTAATTGGCTCCCCTGAATCGCTCAGCTCCAACTCGACGGGTGCCCAATCACTTGTCGTCGTCATTCGATAACGCGTGTATCGGGCGGTCGTCGAGTCGTAGTCACAATCAAACTGAATACTCCCTCGATGCCAGGGGAGTTTCCACACATGTCGAGGGACGATAACCGTCCATGAATCCAACGTGGTCCCAAAGAACCACACGGCGCGGCGGTTCGTTCTTCGGTCGATGACATAGGTTCGGTAATTGGTCTGTCCGAACCGGAACCGCAACCACGGCATCGCGGCGAACCGGAAGTCCTGATCCTCGAAGGGGACCATCGAGACCCACACCAACGGCTCGCCATGCGGACCTGGGAAACAGTCGAGATCGAACTGCGGATCAACGTACGGCCTCACGCGATCGGGCGGAACTGCGTAAGAGACGATCGCGAAGTGTTCCAGCGTTGCTTTCACATCACGACCACGGACCGGCGGGCACGTCAGCATGTCTTCAGTGAATCTCAGATTCGCATCAGAATTGTCGTCCATTTCGCCCCTTAAGGACAATTATCTCACGCTGTGTCGTTCAACTTACATGAGATGCGCGTGGTTCTCAACAGACCGGTCCGCTTGTCATGATGGTCGGGACATCGGTTACCATCGAAAACAGCCCATATCACACTGATGACGCCTTCTTTGATGTGCAATGCCCTCAAGTTTCACCGGCTAAGTTTTCTGGACTTCGTCTACTCGCCTTTCTTAATAAACTCTCGAATGGCCCGAAGTGTCTGCAGCAGGTTGTCTTTCTGGACGGTCGACTCTGCCTCCATAAATGAGAGCATGGTTTTAATGTCATTAAGACGGTCGATGCGATCTTCCGCACCGCGCCCGGCAAAATGATCAGTTCTCGACGTCACAATGCCGTGCACTTGTTGAGACAACGTACCCTCAGAATTCGGTTTCATGTACGGAAATCGGAATACTTTGAACCAGCGTTCCCTTTGATTGTCGTCCTCGGCCAAAATTGTTGACCACACATCCTTGAGCTCACAACCCAAGCCTCGCCCGTCATGAATGGCACGGACGAGAAACATGTATCGAGCGACTTCCGGATCAGAGGGAAATTTCCCGGCGTAGACTTGAAATGCCTGTAAAGCACGGTGCCATGAATCTCGGTTGATTTGAAACAACGTCGACGAAGGCTTCAGGAAAGCCGTAAATCGACACCGCGATTGTAGCCGGACGTGGCTGGGAATTCCCACACGTTCGGTGCTGTTGTTTAGGTAGATCCACGGTCCCTCCTCAGCAATCTTTTCTGGCTGTGGGACGGGTCTGAACTGTTGCCGGAATCGATCAATGAGACCCGGTTTCGGATGCCAAATTTCATAGCGAGGATTGTCGTCAACCCAATAATCCCAATGACCGAAGCGAGCGAGATAATCAGCCGTGGTGAGCCGGCTGTGGTGATGGAAGTAGTCAGCGGACTCGATTTTGTAAACGCTGTAGACTCCGTCTTTCTGCTGGACGCCCATTCCCGCATTCGGGTTCAGAAAGAAGACGAACGAAGCCCCCGGCGGAAAAGGGGGCAAGTGCTTGTACCAACTGCGATTGCTCGCGACATGATCTGCAAAACATATCGTCTGTTCGAACGTTGGCAACGGAACATTTGCCGCAATTTCCGGGTAATCCATTCGTCACTTCGCCTCCGAACGTTGAGGCCTGCATCGTTCCTGTCAATTATAGAGCGATGGTCTTTTTTAAGCGAGATCGTGAATGAATGAGGCTACTAACTAACCTTCCCGCTACCGATCGATAAAAGTGATGACTGCTACTTGTCGTTTTTCTGCCTTGTGGCCTTGATATCCCAATCCCGTTTTTCACCTCCGTAATCCGACGTGCCTTTTCCCGATATAGGATCCCCCTCAATTGCCAGTTTGTATTCGATGTTAATGCTGCTATCCGATCGCGGCAATTTTCGAACGGCGGAGAATGACAGCGTGCCGTCCTTCAGTTTCAGGTCCTTGAGCTTCGCCTCGTCCTTGTCTGGCCAACTCATCGTGCCGGTGAGGTTGTCCCCGTCCTTCTTGATTTTCAGGGTAGACGTGCGCTGCTGTCCGCCGATCTCATATTCGCACTTCCATGTGCCGATCGGATCGACCGCATTGTTGTCCGCCGCGACTGCAAAGCCGCAAAGCGCGAGGATCAACGCTGCCGAAAGAATCGCTTTCATGATCGTCTCCGAAATTGTGGAGCAATGCAGGCAGCCAGAAGTAAACTGCCAACAACGCTGCGCTGACGGCGATTGTATCCATTCCGCCAAACAATTTGGAACGAGGCAAACGAGTTTAACAACGAATCTAACGATTCGTGCGATTACAAAAACAAAACGCACTGGGTTACCAAATACGGTAATCCAGTGGCATCTGAATTCGCTGCTCAGTGCATGCAAACACGCAGAAACGATAAAAAGGATAGATAGATTCTCTTTTTATCTACTTTCAACTGACTCAGGTCTACTCTCTCATTTTCCCACCGGCTTCAGTGGAAAAAATCAGGGAAGCAGAGCGGCGAGGTCGGCGTGGGGGCGAGCGATGACATCGGCCAGAATCAGTTTTCCGCCGAGGCGTTCGACAGTTTGGCGACCGACTTCGATGGCGGTTTGTACGGCAGCGACATCGCCACGGATCATGATCGTGACGTAGGCGGCACCGATCTTTTCTTTGCCGGCCAACGTGACGTTCGATGCTTTCAACATATCATCGGTCGCGTGCAAGGCGGCGACGAGACCTTGAGTTTCCAACAGTCCGAGTGCATTCGTAGTCGACATAGCGTTCTCTCTGGGTTTGCGAATATCGTATCCACCGAGCAACGGACTAAAAACAGGCTTTGAGTCCGCTAAGTTATAAGTCAGTTCCAGGGGGGCGGCCATCACCGAATAGAAGGCCGAACTTCCCATCATTTTTGCAATGGCAGCACCCCGTTCGGCGGCTGCCTGAACGTCCGAGACCGGCCCGACTAGCTTGATGCACTGGGCGGCACCGTCCGTGCTTTCGATGCCGAGGATGCGGACGTTGGCCGCCTTCGAGCACGCATCCGCGACGATAAACGAAGGAGCCAGGTTATTCACTTCGATCAGTGCGAGGCTCAACGAATTATTCATCGATCAACCTTATTCGAAAGCCTGCGACAGTCTTTAGATCAGATCCCGTTCGGTCGAACGGGATCCGAAATCTGCTTATGAAAACGTGCGCTGATTCGCCTCTGGTATACGGTCCGATGGACGAACCATCCGTCAGGTCAGCACCAGCCGCTAATTGCTGAACGGGTATTTTGACAAACTAGGCAAAGAACAGCAACTTTGCAGCCAAGCTCACTTGATGGGAGAGTTTGACCGCAGTTTTGCGTTCGTACTTATCCGAAAAACGACTTGTTCACGACAGTCCCATCGACAAACAGGGGGCACGGACTGAATTTTGATTGTTCAGAGAGGATTGGTCGGGTCGAACAAGGCAGACTTTTGCCTGAAAATGGGAAAAGAACATAAGGTCAAACACAACCTGAAGCAAACGTAAGGAATGCGCTGGAGTTTGCGCAAAACTTTCTTCGTTGCCATGTGTTTAAGATTGGGACTTGAAGTTCCCGTGAACATGGTAAAGTGTTGATGCGATTCGAATCAGAATTGTGCTGAACGTCTTCCTGGAGAGAGACCATGCTGTCGCGTGTTGCCATCCGCCGTTTCACAATCGTTTGTCTTTCGCTATCGGTGGTGATCTGGCTGGGGTGGAAATCATCGTCTTTCGGTGAATCCAGTTCTGGTGGCTCCGCAACCAATCGGGGGGGCAAAACGTCGAAGTCTATGACGGCGAAGGGGCTCGATTCGTTACTAAAATCGAAGATGGAATCCCATTGGAAAAAGGGGTTGTCTTCGATAACGTCTGAATCCTTAAGCGACGACGAGATCGTTGAATCGCTCGTTCGATTCGTGAATCGAGAAACGGCATCTGAAAACTTGACGCCGCCGCTCATCCGAGCAATGTCGCTGTTAGCTGAGGCGAAGCAGGCACAGGCCTCAGATTCATTAGCCAAAATCTTGGGTTCCGGAGATTTCCGCATGGTGATGGCGGCAGCCGACATCGCCTCGACGACCAAAGATCGGGGATTTTTGGAACCCTTGATGAAACTGACGGCGCGGCGTGAGTATGCGCAGCGATATGGATTCAGGCGCTGCGTTTTAGATGCGGTAGCAAAATATCCCGATAAGACGGCGGTCGACTTTCTGGTCGATCAACTTGAACAATCTGACGGTCAGCTCAAATATGAAACCGCCCTCAATCTTCAGCGAATTACCGGTCAGGAATTTGGTGGAATTGCCACGGACTGGCGTAGCTGGTGGCAAAAGAACCGCGACGATTTCGTGTTTTCCTCACGCGTGCAGGCATCGCAATCGGTCGCTCTTAAAGTCGCCCCCAAGCCGATTCCGTGGGATGAGCCGCGGCCCAGTTTTTACGGGATGACGATTTACGCAAAACGAGTCGTGTTCGTGATCGACCGCTCAGGAAGCATGAATTCTTCGGTAAAATATGAAACTCGGCTCGAAAGAGCTCAGAAAGAACTTCAAAAAGCGATCAAGGAACTGACGGAATCGGACTACTTCAATATCGTCGCGTTCGACGATCGAATGGAGGTGTTCCAAACGAAACTCGTCCAGGCGACGGACGCCAATAAACTTGACGGTATTCGGTTCGGATACGGCCTTCAGCCGCGAGGGGACACAGCCTGTTACGAACCGCTGAAGATGGGACTGGATGCAAGCAACGATCTTGAATTGATGTTGTTTTTGTCGGATGGGGAACCCAATGCAGGGGCGTTGGTTGATCCCCAGGCGATCGTCGTCGCAATCGCCAATCATAACCTGACGCAGCGTACGACGATTAACACATTGGGAATCGACGCTCGCAACCTCCACGAGGCCTTCTTGAAGAACCTCGCGGAAAAGAATTACGGCAAATTGCTTCTACTTCGTTGATTGTCCGGGTGAAAGGTGGACGCGAAATGAATCGAAACATCTGCCGCAACCTGATTTACGTGAGCGTGATTCTTTGTCTGACGATATCGACAATCGGTGCAAATAAGCCGAAGCCGTCGTCATCGGCAACTGATGCGGTGGAGCGGTTGCTGGAAAAAGAGTCACAGTCAGCGACGCCGTCGCTCGATCGGCGTGATGCGTTGAAGCCGGAATCGCGACCGGTCAGCGACCCGGAATCGGTCTGGTGGCAAGCGGGCTTTATTCACTCAGGAGGCCATTGGCTGCCGTATGAAAAGAGCGTTGCTGAGGGTGAACAGGCTGCAAAAGTTGAAGAGTACAGCAAACAGCGTGCGGCGCTTGCGGATGAACCACATGGTCAATGGAAATTAGCAAACTGGTGTCGCAAGAACGGGATGCTCGATCAAGAACGAGTCCATTTGTTGCGGGTGCTCGTCGAGCGAGATCCCACCGTCAAAACAGATACCGTTTACGAACGACTGGGTTGTCAAAAAGTCGGCGAAGTATGGGTTTCGCCGCAAGAACGACTCGAAACGGCCAGAATCAAGTCTGAGATGGAAACGTCGTTTAAACGTTGGGAATCAAAGCTCGCGGTCATTATTCAACAGTTGGAAGGAACGCCCAAACAACGGAAGTCGGCCGAGCGAAAGTTGGCAGAAATCACAGATCCTTCAGCCGTTCCAGCAATCGTAAATGCTTTTTGTATTTCGACGCAATCGATGGCAGACTACGGTGTGAGAACCCTCGGTCAAATTCCCGAATATCAGGCATCACGCGCCCTGGCCGGCCAGGCAACTTTTTCGCCGTGGAAGCCCGTTCGGACTGCAGCGATTGAACTACTCAAACAACGTAAGCTGGTCGAGTTTGTACCCGAACTTTTGTTGGTGCTTTCAAACCCTGTTCGGACTAAACATAACCTCGACGTTCAAACAGACGGTCTGCGGGTGCCAAACTTTCGGCTGAATTGGGACTACGCCTGGATTGAAGAGACTCACGACACGATTCGCGTCGGAATACGGCGGTTATTCCCAATATCCACGCCGAATAGTATTGCCGCCGGGAGCGGCTTTTTGCCCTCGTTCGCTCGCAACCCGTCCGAAGCCCGGGCTGAACTTAAAGCGAGAATTGGTTCTCGACTTATGGATCTCTATGATCAATCGGAAAAACTTGACTATACAGCCGACCTGATGAATGATGCTCGAAAAGAAATCAACGAGAGGGTGGGCGTTGTCTTATCGACATGCTCCGATCTGCCAATGACGCCCGAACCCAAAGTCTGGTGGAATTGGTGGGCAAATTTCTCTGACTCCCAATTACCAACTCAAAAAAATATCGTCGTCGTTGATGAGCGTAAAACACAACCGAACGTGCCATCAATTGCCGTTACGCAAAGACTTCATAGTTGCCTGGTCGCAGGGACTCCCGTATGGACCGAATGCGGTTTCGTGGCGATCGAACAGATCAAGCCCGGCGATCGAGTGCTGGCAAAAGATATTGAGACAGGTGAGCTTGCCTATAAAGCTGTCTTGCAAACAACCGTTCGACCTCCAACACCGGTGCATCAGTTCGAAGTTGAAGGCAAGACCATTGTGGCGAGTCTTGGCCATCATTTCTGGGTCAGTGGTGAAGGCTGGACCAAAACGCGAGAACTCATCCCCGATCATCCAGTCCACACCGCAACGGGGATGCATCGGATTACTGCGGTCGAGGACAAAGGGCGAGTCGAGCCCGTATATAACCTGGTGGTCGCGGACTTCCACACGTACTTTGTGGGCGATGCGATGGTGCTCAGTCATGATGTCTTGCCCCCAAGTCTGACAAATGTCAAAATACCAGGATTATCACCTCGGTAGATGATTCGTCTGCCGTTCCGCGAAAAGTTCAGACATCGCTGGAGTCGACGAATGGGGACTGCCTTTCCCAGTGCCACAAAAATCATCTCCCTTTTATTGATGCTGTCAGTATTGGCTGGCGCGGAAGATTTGACTCCGGCCCAGCAAACTCTTCTTGGTCAGCAAGTGGCCGAAATGTTTCAGGTCGGTTACGCACGCGGTCCTAAAGCCAATGCTGACGTTCAACGTCTCTACGAATCACTTAAAAAAGATGCGTCACATGATCCACGCGTAGACTATGCCCACGGGCTGGTTCTTTGGCGTTTGCTGAAGAACAAAGAAGCACAGGCCGAATTCGCTGTTGCGACAAAACGAAAAGGGACTCCCTATTGGCCGGCATGGCAGGGTCTAATCTGGACTCACTTCGTCGCGAAAGATTATGACGCCGGTTACGCCCGGTTATTGGAGTTCACCGGGCTCGTCATGAAATCAGACGAGTTGGTCGGCCATGAGCGGGAGGATCAGGTTTATTGGATCGGGCGTGTGATGGCGGCCCTGTATCTGACGATTGAATCGAATCAAGGTCGTGAGACGTGGCTTCAAACGGAAAAGAAGTTAACCGATCTTTTGGGACCAGATTCGACCGACGACTACAACAGCGGAAAGACGACCGTGAATGCGCGACATTCCGATATCGAGGACGATATCCGGCAGACACGCGAAAAGACGCAAAAGCAACAGGCCGAACTGCTTGAAAAGAAACAGAGTCGAGTTCAGAAAAACCTCGAAGACGTCAAAGAAAAACGCGAGAACCTGAAAAAGACTGCGGAGGAGATGAAAGAGGCTTTGGCGGAGCAAACGGCTGCGTATCAAAAGCAAATGACTCGACTGGAAAAAGACTATGGATTTGTTGAACGTCGTTCTGCAGCCCTGATCAGTTCCATGGCAGCTCTCGATCAAGAGATTGCGATACTTCAGCAAAGGAAAAAGAACTCGAACACCAATACTGCAAATCAAATTGATCAGGCAATTGCGAATATTCAAAGTCAGCGATTTGCCTATAGCGGAGAACTCGCGAAATCAATGGCAGCCGCCGATCAGATTTCTGCGAGCGCTCAACGGTTAACGCAAGAACGGGCTGAATTCCTCGAACAGTACCAGAATGTCACCGGAGAAATCGTCCAGCAAGAAGCAGGTGCAGAAAAGTGGAAAGAACGTAATCTGAAACAGGCGGCACAATTAAAAAAGGCCCATGCCAATCCTAAGCCGGTTGTCCCTGCTGGAAAAATTCAGCTCGCCAAGACCTTTCGTACCTATGTCGATCTCGATCTTTATGCCGAACGAACCAAGGTGCTAGAGTCCTTCGGCGTCGTCTCCCTTGGTAAATAAGCTTCTGGGTTATTTGGCTGCCGCGACGGGTGCGATGTATTTCAGAATCTGGTCACGTAGTGCATAGATCGCCACGAGCGTGATGGAGACAAACGCTATCCAGAGCAGGATATCGAGAATCAGCGGCGGGGTGATGCGCCGATCCAGCTTGCGATATCGGAAATAAATGGTTGACGCCGTAATGATCGGCAACGTTAATGCCTGGCCGAATCCGCCAACCACCACCATCCATTTTGGCTCTTTAAACGCCAGAAACAGGCTGAGGGCAATCACAGGAATCGAAAGCGAGATCCAGTGAATCACGCGGCCTCGTTGATGGGGATCACGGTAGCGCACGATCCCGGCGAGATTGAAAAGGTCCGCTGCCAATCGGGCATTTCCCGCCGCTGACAGATAGAGTGTTTTGAACAGCACGGCACCTGCGCCAATCAAAAACGCGATTTGTGTCCAGCTTCCAAACGGACCGACAAACATTCCGGACAACGTCAGGATCATATCCTTACCCTGAGGTGCCAATCCTTGAGGATGCAGAACCGTCGCCCCCATGAAAAAGAACGCAACGGTCGAAATCGTGAAGACCACCATGCTGACCCAGGCATCCAGATACATCACCCGAATCCAGCCGCGCGCTCGATGGACCCATTCCGGGCTGTTATCCATTATCCCCACATTGCGTGCATACCCTTTTTCCAGGCACCAATAGGGGTAGTAGAACAACTCGGATGCACCGACTCCGGTGATTCCGAACACTCCGAAAGCGATGGCGAATTCACCGGCCGGCAAGCTGAACGTGAGCCCCTGAGCCACTTCATTCCACGGAATTGGAAATTTTGTTGCAGGTAACGCGAGAGCCGCGGTCACGGTGACCAATGTCAGGCCAACAACGAGAACCGTGGTGACGGATTCGATTCGTCGGTAGCTGCCACTCCACAAAAGCAGGATCGCCGTCAGGCATGTCAGCACGGCCCAGGGATAATCGGGCCGTTCCTTTAAAATCTCGGCCAGTTGTGGAACGGCGTCGATAAAGCAATTCGCAACGGAAGGGCTGAAATTGGGGAAGGCGAGATTCAGCGATTGTCCGACGGTTCCCGTCATTGCACCAAGCTGAAAGATCGTGGTGCACATCATCACGAACCACCACCAGCAGATCCAGTTGGCACCAAGCCGAGGGCCACCAAGTTCGTTTAGCGCTCCCAGCGTCGGCTTGCCAGATGAGATCGCATAACGACCTAGTTCCGTTTGAACGAAGACTTTGATCACGCAACTGAACAGGATCAGCCACAGAAAGACGAATCCGGTTTTGGCGCCTAATGCTGTTGTGAGCAGAAGCTCGCCCGAACCCACGATCGTGCCGGCGAGAATAATTCCAGGGCCAATTTTGCGTAATGCCGTCCACAACGATATTGGCGGCTCTTGAACCGCTTCGGGTGGCAAGGCGTACGGATCATACTCCGTGTCTTCATTCATTTCAGCGTCTTTCATCCGGCTGCTTTAAAGAAATGGCCCTGCATTCTCCGGCCTTACGCCGACAAAGCAAGCGCACGAACGAATTGCCTTGTTTTCGTAGCATGGGCTTCAGCTCGTGCTACAACAAATAAAATATAGTGGCGCACGAAAAAGCCCTTGCCACGGCTTGCGACTCGCCCGGTCAGGCCATGACCCCGGTGACAATCCGTCCCGCAGAGACGGGAAGTGGACGATTGAGTTTGTCACGAAGTTCCGTCTGCGGGTCGATCCCCATCAGTGCAAAAATCGTTGCCATCAGATCATCGAGCTGCACAGGGTCTTTATCGGGATATGCCGCCTGTTTGTCTGACGAGCCGTAAACGAAGCCTCGTTTAACTCCGCCTCCCGCCAAGAGGACGGTATAGCACTGCGGCCAATGGTCGCGGCTGATGTTGTCGTTTAGCCGCGGTGTCCGGCCGAATTCACCCATCCAGACGATGAGCGTGTCGTCGAACAGGCCTCGTTCCTTCAAGTCGGTAATCAGGGTCGGTAACGTCTGATCGGTCAGCGGCAACTGATATTCGGAAAGGATGGGGTACATCCGCGTATTGTCAAAACCATGGGTATCCCAGCCTCCCTCATTACGCCGTCCGCCAATAGTGTTGGAAAAATAAACGTTGACAAATTTCACTCCTGATTCGACCAGCCGTCTTGCCAGCAGACAACTTTGTCCGTAGGTTGTGCGGCCGTATTTGTCTCGAACCGATTGCGGTTCTGCAGCCAAATTGAATGCATCGCGAACTTTAGAGGAATTGAGCATTCCCAAAGTCTTTTCGTAGTACGCATCCAGACCACGTGCGGCTGGCGATTGCGCAAGCTGATTAACCTGGCGATTAATGAGTTGCTGAATCTCGCGCCGGTCGTGCAACCGTTCGGCCGTCAACCCGCTGGGCAGGCTCAATTCCGGTAATGAGAAGCGACGGTCATTGGGATCTGATGCAACGAGTAGCGGATCGTGGCCTTTTCCCAGGAAGCTGGCATGCTGGCCTGGCGTGATTTCGCCGTCTCGCATAACATGAGGAAACGCCACGAAAGTCGGCATTCCGTTTGTGTTCGGTGCCAGTTGATCAACAACAGATCCGTAGGCGGGAAACAAGTCTTGCGAATCGCGAAGACGAATATCATCCAGCGGCGGTGCGTGGCCTGTCAGTGCGTAATACGCAGCCGGATTATGATTTTTCATCGTGTGATGGACGGTCCGAATGAGTGTGACGTCATTCATGACAAGGGCGGTCTTCGGCAATTGATCGCAAATCTGGATTCCCGGGGCCGATGTTTCGATCACGCCGTAATGACTTCGCACACCCGCCGGCGCATTCGGTTTGGGATCGAAGGTGTCGAGGTGACTCGGTCCGCCAAACTGATAGAGGAAGATTACCGACTTGGCTCGACCGGGCTTTGCCTCAGTCCTTTCCGCTGCGCGCATCAACTTGGGCAACGTTAAACCCAGCAGCCCCGTTCCACCGATCTGAATCGCCTTACGTCGTGGGATTAAACCCGATTCATTCCACATGATGATTAACCTCCACCGGTACCTTGGGCTCGCCCTATCGACGCAGCAGAAACTCGTTCGAATTAAACAATCCCCAGGCGATGTCTTCGATCGCCTGGCGACGATCTTTTGATTTTTCGAGAAACTGAACCGTTGCCGATAATTCATCCTGATTCGGAGATCGCGAGATTGTCATCCAGTAAAGTTCGGTGACAATCTCGGCCGGTGTCTTTTGGGATGTCGCCAAAGAAGCGAGAGAGTTCCCATTAGTCGTTAACATCCGATTGATCAACGAACCACTAACCAGTTGAAAAGTCTGGCCGAGCGTTGTCTCGTCCGATCGTTCACAATCGCACGATTGCAGTCGCGGCGGCTTGCCAAACAATTTCAAGAATCGATCCGCTTCACTTTGCGCGTTATTCCGCTCGCGACTTGATGGGACACCGGGCAATTGGGCCGCACGGCGACCGGTTGGGTAGCCGGCAAAGTCGAGTGGAACACCAAGAACCTGGCTCGTCGCGTCGAGTAATTGCTCGGCCGAATGTCGCCGAACGAACGCGTGACTGAAATTCGATTCATCGTCGCGGTTAGTTTCGTTAACGCTGGAAGAAAGCTGGTAAGTGCGCGAGTTCAAGATCACACGCAACAGTTTGCGTAAATTGAACCGGTCGTCGTTCTGACTCGCCGATGATGTGGCATCACTTGTTCCATTAACAAGGTGATTCGCGATCGCGTTCAGCAATGCGGGATTGGACGGGGGGTTCGTTGCACGGAAGTCGTCGATCGGATCAACGATCCCACGGCCCATGACTTGTTGCCATGTTCGATTGGCGAGCATCTGCGCGAATCGGTCGTTATGGGGATCTGTCAACCAGGCTGCCAGTCCCGTTAAGGGATCTTGTTGCGGTTCAAGTCCCTTCGTATCACCCAGGAACTTTGCTGAGCGAGTCTTGTCTATTCGTGGATCTTTGGCTTCGCCCGAATCCTTCAGAAAGACAATCTGTTCGCCGTCGAATTCGTGCGAGTCGTTGGAGTCACGGCGGCGGTTTTCGATAATCTTGTAATCGACACGAGAAAAAACGCTACCCCAACTGTAATAGTCGTCTTGCGTCCAGCGATCAAAGGGGTGGTTGTGGCACTTGGAACATTGCAACCTGACTCCCAGGAACAATTGGCCAATTGCTTCTGAGCGTTCAAATGGAGTGCGCAAAGCCCGATAGAAGTTTGCTGGCGGCACTTCATACGTACTCCCTCGCCCGGCGACGACTTCTCGAACCAGTTGGTCAAGCGGTTTATGCGTGGAGAAGGCGTCCCGCAACCAACCATGAAAGTTTTCGACCCCTTTTCGGTCGAGTGTCTTTTCTTCAACTCGAAGCAGGTCCGACCATTTCATCGCCCACCAATCAGCGAATTCGGGCCGTTCGAGCAGAGAATTGATTAATGCTAAACGCTTGCCTGTCGAGGGATCGTTAACGAATTGCCTGGCTTCGTCCGCAGTCGGAGGAAGCCCCAATAAGTCGAAAGTCACCCGCCGGATGAACGTTGCGTCGTCGCAAACAGGCGATGGGTTAACATTGATTTTTCGCAGTTTCGAAAAGACGAATTCGTCGACAAAATTGGCTGGCTCGGGTGCAGACCAGACAAAGTTGGGGCGTTGTGGAACAAATGCAATTCTGACTGCAACCTGTTGCTGCAGGTAACGGACGATCACGGTAATTTCACCGGCGGAGTGTCCAGTGACCAGTCCATCATGTGAAACAACAGCAATTGGTTGTGAGACCTCGTAAACGGCAAGCGACGTGACATCTCGCGACGAACCATCCGAAAAATCGGCGGTTGCCGTGATTTGATGTCGCCAGTCGGATGAACCAGAAGTTGCTTCTTCCGTCAGAAAAACTTCGTCCGGGGTGACTCGTAAGCGGACCAACTGGCGAGCATCCGGTCTGTCGTCAGGCATTCCTGAAGAAATCCATTCCCGAAGAAGGTGGTATTCATAGGAATCGACCGAGAAACGCTTGCCCCCTTCGTGAGCCATCCGCATCGAAGGTTTGAGTAACAAAAGACTTTGATCTGGATCGTTCGAATTGGATCGTCGTCCGTAAAGATCGCGAGTCAGAACTGCAAAGTCGGCAGTTGGATCTTGTCCTCGCAGTGAGATCTGAAATCCCCCTTTGCCCCGTGCGTTTCCATGACACGTACCAAGGTTACAACCCGACTTCGACAGGACCGCCATGACATCGTTACGAAACGAAATCTCTGCAGCGGTCATGGAGCTTTGGAAAATGAAATTCCAGGCCACGATCGTGCCGAGAAATGCCAGACGAAATTTCAAGAGAAAGTCCAAAAACAATTACCTGTTCCCGAGTTACGATCTGCTTAACAGTTCAGTATTGTATTCAGGGTGAGAACCTGCTGAAAGCCTGGATCAGACAACTCGCATATGATCCGACCAAAAGTTGTCGATCCGTTGTATGATTTCGGAAAATTCGAATGTAGGGAGTGCAACTGTGATTGCCCGTTTTCCAGATGTAATCAGTCGGGGCGAGCATTTATTTCCCGGCAGAATCAGAGTATTTCGACGGCAGTGCGCAGCGTTGGTGGTATGCCGCATGATTTTTCCGATCGTGATTGGCCTGCAACTTTCCACGTCGATCAATGCCGCTGACAAGGTGTCACGCGAATTGGGGTTCACTTTACAGGCACAGAAACAATTCTTGCGACTGCCTCCCGGGTTCGGTCTTGCTGCATGCTCAGCCGTCGCCGTCAATAAAAAGGGTGAGATTTACCTCTTTCATCGCGGACCAAGACCGATCCTGTGCTTTGATTCCGACGGAAAATTCCTGCGAGCCTGGGGTGATGAACTGATCAAGACGGCACATGGTCTCAGGGTCGACCGCGACGATAATGTCTGGGTTACTGATGTCGGAAGCAGCCGCGTTTACAAATTTGATTCCAATGGCAAGCCGCTGCTCTCGTTGGGTACAGGCGTCGCCGGTACCGGAAATGATCAGTTTGACGAACCAACCGACATTGCTTTCGGTCCAAAAGACGAGGTTTATATCTCAGATGGGTACGGCAACAGTCGCGTAATGAAATTCAATCAGGAAGGGACATACATTTCCTCTTGGGGAACGCCCGGAGTGGAAAAGGGGCAATTTCATTTGCCTCATTCCATCATCGTTGACGGTGACGGTCGGGTATTGGTTGGTGATCGCGAAAACAATCGAATTCAGGTCTTCGACGGCGATGGAAAATGGCAGGCAACATGGAAAGGATTTGCGCCTTACGGGATGGCGATCGATGGCGACGGCAGGCTTTTTGTCGCTGATAGTCGCGCCGGTCAGGTGTTGCTTTTAGATGACCATGGAAAGGTGAAAAAACGCTGGGGTCGACAAGGCGAAGGAGTTGGCCAATTTCAATCGCCGCATATGCTCGCCTTTGACGCAGACGGAAACCTGTTTGTCGCGGAAGTCGACGGGAAGCGACTACAAAAATTCACTCGCAAACTGACGAAGCCTTGAAGAATAGATCCTCATATGAGGCTTATCGGTCATATCAGTCCTATTTCAGCGATCAGCTTTTCGTTCGCCCACTTTTCGTCGTTGGTCGTTCCCGGACCTTCTTGTCGGGCGTCATGTTCCGATCAAGATATTTCTTCATCTGCGTTGACCAATAGTTCGCGTTATCAGAGACAACCTGCTGGAATTCGGCGTACGTGTCTGCGGTGACTCGAATCGCGCAATTCGACATTTCGTCTGTCGATTCTTCCCCGAAATAGACCGTCTTGGGTGGTGAACTGGGGTTGGCGGCGTTCTTTGAAGAATTGTCGTAAACGACCTCGATCTGAATCTTCGAACCAATTGGGAGTCGAACCACAGGATTGAAGACGTACGAGTCCTGCCAGTTGAAGTCCCATTCTTCGATTTTGATCAAGGGGACTTCCTGGCCGGAAGGAAGCAGGCCTCGTACCTTGTAGCTCTTGCCTAACAGATGCATGTGAGGACGGATTTCCATCAGCAGAAGGTTTGACGGAATTGTGTATTCGCCGTTGAAAGTGACATTGTCGGCACCTGCCGGGATCACCAAATCGACGTTCCCGATCACAAGATCGGCAATCAATTGTTGAGCATCTGGTGGTGCGAAATAGATCCCAATTTCGGTCTGGTCGAATTCTGGTTTGCCTGAAGGATGATAGTGAATCTGGAAGACTGCATCGCCACCTTTCGGCATTAGTCGCCCCGTTCCTTTCGGAAAGAAATGGGGCGTGGCCCCAGGATTCCATCCACCGAGATATGCGGCGGATGAAAGACCATTTCCACCGAACCGAGTATAGCCTTCCGTGGGATCGGCCTCGTCCAGCAATCGGGCTTCGCCAGTATTGTCGAGAAACATATGAGCATGATGGACAATCTTGGGGTTTCCTGGATGGACTTCGATGGCCTTGATCAAACGGTCCTGGGTCATTCCGGTCGGAATCACAAAATGTTTGTAGAGATCGACACCGTCGGCATAAAGTGCGAATTTGCGGGGCATTCTTACGATCATGTCCGGCTTACCCAACTGCCAACCAGAGGGAAACTTTGGCTGGGGCGGCAGATCGGCAACTTCACCTTCCGGAGCACCCGTTTCGGACCAGAGCCTCAGCAATGAAATTTGAGTTTCAGACAATCGGCGCTCGTTGGAAAAATGTCCATAATCGGGCGAAGGTTTCCAGGGTGGCATCAGCCGTGACGAAACGACCTCGGCAATCTGTTTAGCGCGTTTTGAAACCTGCTCGTAATTCGTCAGAGCGAACGGTGCGACCTCTCCATCGCGGTGACAGGCCGTGCAATTCGAGAAGATAATCGGGGCGATGTCTCGATTGAATGTGACTTCTCCGTCTGTCTCACCCGAGCCAGGCCCCTCCATTAAACACCCCACTGCTTGTGTGCGAGTGACTGCCAGTCGGTGACCGCTAGCGGCTGCGTGCATGGCATCCGCCAGATAGGTTTTCTTCGCGGTACTTTTTTTTCCGAGTCGCTCGCTCGAATCATCAATCAAACCACGATAAATCTGCTTTCCTTCCCGATCAAAGACGAAAGCCTCGGGTGAGTGTGTCGCACCGGTCAATTCTCGCAACGAAGTTCCGGCATCCAGGATCATCGGAAATTTCAGTCGGAATTGTGTTTGATGTACCAGAGCCTTTTGACGTGTCACCGTTCGATCTGAAATGACACCGAACAATTCGATCCCTTGCTTCTGATAGAGTGCCGCCAACTTGTTTAATCGGGGAATTGCTTCGTTACACATCGGACATTCCGTCGACAGAAAGACCAGTGCCGCTCCTCGACTTTCGGGCGTGTCCATGAGCACATACTGTCGACCGTTCAGGTCGATGATCCGAAACTGTTTTGGCAAGGATATCGTGTCGGTTGAATCGATTCCGATCTTCGGCTTTTCGTTGCCGCAAAGACCCGTGACCACGGCAGCAGTCGACAGACCGAGTGCCAGCCAGCCGATTAACACGCTGCGGCTCACATTCAATTGATTCATGACCCGTCCCCTGAGAACGGAAAACGTTTGCTTCGTTGACTTAACGACAGAACGCCCGATTGCAGAGTAACCCTGAAAAGGACAGGCTAACACAACGATCGATCTGTGACACTTTCATTTTTGAAAGTCTCTCGAATCGCCCTAAGATACCGCGCCGAGAAGGTGTTTGCGCGAGTACTACTGTGTTGTTACCAACTTGATTGCCGTCCTTGAAGGACATCAGCGATTAGCCGGCAGTTGAGCGCAGCGACTCGACCGGTAAGAAATCTTTACGACGGTCATCGATCCCGGCGGGATCGCACTGATCTATGCCAACGACGATCATCTATTGACGTTTGAGTTTCCGAAACGGTGCTTTTACGATTCTGACCTCTCCAGCCAACCGTATCGGCGTAAAGCTGTGTTTCATTTTAACGACGGAAAGACTTCAAATGACTGACAACACGCAGCCTTCCACCCAGTGCATTCACGCTGGACAGGTGCCCGACCCGACGACAAACTCCCGTGCCGTGCCGATTTATCAAACGACGTCTTACACGTTTAATGACACCGACCATGCGGCCAGCCTGTTTGGGCTAAAGGCGTTCGGCAACATTTACACCCGGATCATGAACCCCACTTGTGACGTTCTCGAAAAGCGATTGACGGCGCTCGAAGGCGGGGCAGGGGGATTGGCGGTGGCCTCGGGTCAGGCTGCTGAATCGCTGGCAATTCTCAATATCACGCAATGTGGACAGAACATTGTTTCAGCGACGAGTCTCTATGGGGGCACCTACAATCTGTTCCATTACACGTTTCCCAAGTTTGGTATCAAGACAAAATTTGTGCAACAGGCCGATCCAGAAAACTTCCGGAAGGCGATCGACGATAAGACTCGCTGTGTGTACCTGGAAACAATCGGCAACCCGCGTGTCGATGTTCCTGACTTCGAAGCGATCGCCAAGATCGCCCACGACGCGGGTATCCCCTTGATCGTTGATAATACACTGGCTTCGCCCGTTCTCTGTCAGCCGTTCAAATGGGGTGCCGACGTCGTCGTCCATTCCTGTACCAAATTCATTGGTGGCCATGGGACTTCCATCGGCGGAATAATCATCGAAAAGGGTGGATTCCCATGGGATAATGGAAAATTCCCGGAAATGACTGATCCAGATCCCAGCTATCATGGCATGAAGTTCTTTGAGACGTTTGGTTCGATGAATTTGTCGTATATTCTCAAGACGCGAACCCAGTTACTTCGTGATCTCGGTCCGGCTTTGAGTCCGTTCAATGCGTTTCAATTGCTGCAGGGTCTGGAAACGTTGCATCTGCGGATGCCGCGACATAGTGAAAATGCACTGGCCGTCGCTCACTTCCTTCAATCGCACCCCAAGGTCAGTTGGGTCAATTACACCGGTCTCGAAGATCATTCTTCCTATTCGCTCGGCAAGAAGTATTTGCCAAAAGGATGCGGCGCGATCCTCGGGTTCGGCATCAAAGGGGCCACACCGACTCAGCAGAAGGAAAATGGGATCAAGGTGATCAACCGCGTCAAGCTGTTTAGCCATCTGGCCAACGTCGGAGATAGCAAGTCGTTGATCATTCATCCGAACAGTACGACTCATCAGCAATTGACACCGGAAGAGCAACTCGCCACAGGAGTCACCCCAGACTTCTTGAGGTTGTCGGTTGGAACTGAAGATATTCAGGATATCATCGCCGATCTCAAGCAGGCTCTCGATGGGGTCTGAGATGCGGTCTGTCGAGCGTGCAATAAAGAACGGAGGTTAAAGGAGTGACCTTCCTTGTTTCTTTTGCGGCAGCCGAAGATTTCGGCGATGCTGGTAACCAATTCCTATCGTGAGTTTGGCCTGCCATCTACATCTGTTGTTTTGCAGACTGCATCACTTCTACAACCGATTTCCCAACAGCCTGGCAAAGTTCCTCGACCAATTGTTCGGGCATTGCGGGTGCCGGCATCAGGACGATGACATCGGCGATGTTTCGCAGCACGACCCCTCGCTTACGACAAGCCAATGTGACCTGATGGCCGATTCGTAATTGAGCGGGAAACGGTGCGCCATCAAGCGCTAGCTCAATGCCGACCATCGTTCCCTTCTGGCGAATCTCTTTGACGTTGGGGTGCTCTTTCAATAAATCAAGTTCACGCCTCAAAACGCCCTGGAGTCGTTGAGCGTTCTTCAGTACCTGATTTTCATCGATCAGTCGAATCGAAGCAAGTGCCGCAGCGCATGCCAGCGGGTTTCCCGTATAGGTGTGCCCATGATAGAACGTTCGACCGAGCCACGGGTCCCCTAGAAACACTTCGTAAATCTCGTCCGTGACAAGTGTCGCGGCCAGTGGCAGGTAACCACCGGTTAGTCCTTTGGACAAAATCAGGATATCAGGGTCAACCTCTTCTTGCTCGCAAGCGAACAGGGTTCCCGTCCGCCCGAAGCCGACCGCGATTTCGTCAGCGATCAACATGGTGTCAAACCGTCGCGTCAATTCTCTGGCTCGTTTCAGAAACCCGGAAGCCTGAACCTTGATCCCCGCAGCGGCTTGAACCATCGGCTCGATGACAACTCCGGCGAGTGTCTCGTGGTGCAACTCCAGCAATTTTTCAAGCTCGGACGTCCAATAATCCAGTTGTTGTCGTTCCTGATCCGGGTTGTCGTGTGACGCATTGGGGACGCTGGTCCAGACGACCGGGAAAAGAAGTGGATTGTAAAGATTTTTGAATCGGCCGATGGAGCCAATACTCATCGTTCCGATCGTGTCACCGTGATAAGCTCCATCGAAGTGCAAAAACTTATCGCGGATTTGTCCCCCGCTTGGTCGCTGCTGATAGAACTGGTAAGCGATTTTTAACGCAACTTCGACTCCTGCCGCACCGCAGTCTGAATAGAAGACTTTATTCAGTCCATCTGGTGTTCTGCGAATAAGTTCATTAGCGAGTTCGATCGACGGACCATTTGACAGGCCCAGCAACGTGGAATGAGCGACTCGATCCAATTGGGCACGAATCGCTTGATCAATGGCGGGGACACGGTGTCCGTGGATATTGCACCACAATGACGAATGCCCGTCGAGATATCGATGGCCCTGGGAATCGATCAGATGAAATCCGTCCGCCTCGACGATGATCGGCGCATTTTCATTCCGAAACTCCGACATCGGAGTAAACGGATGCCAGACCAGATCATGATCGAGCTGATTCAAGCGGTCAGCGTGCGATGCGATTTCACTTCTCCAATTTCTTCGCCGCTTCGGCCTTGGCTTTCACCATCACACTTTCCAGAGTGACGCTGGCTCCGTTTTGTCGTTTACTTTCATCTGCGGCTTCCATAAAGGCGTAGATTTCGAGCGTCTCTTCTGGAGTTACCGGCGCAACACCCGTATGGAAGAACTTAACGATGGCAAAGGCCAACGGGTCATAGCCATCGTACGAGCCAACTGGGCTTTCTCCTTTTTCGCCGATGGCTTTGCCAACATAGCCGCCTCCCTCGCGGTACGTTCCGGTACGACCGCCAGCCCACTGACCAACAACTTCAATTTTTCCCTCCGGCGTCTTACCGCGAACGACTGATTGGCAACCTGTCCCCATGACCGTGAACAGCGATTCGACTCCGTGAATTCCATACCAGAATAGATCGGGATGCGTTGGTTCCAGTGACGCTGGGCTCGTGGTTTCGCTACTAAGAACTTTACCAATCGAACCAGCTCGGACTGCGAGCGAATTCTTGCCGAAACGGAGCGACGACGACGAGAAAACCGGCACGCGATATTTTTTGGATGCTTCAAAAATCGCGATTGCGTCCGACAGC
Source organism: uncultured Schlesneria sp. (assembly GCA_903904835.1). Classification (GTDB taxonomy): domain Bacteria; phylum Planctomycetota; class Planctomycetia; order Planctomycetales; family Planctomycetaceae; genus Schlesneria. Next base: position 67,805 of record CAIVEI010000032.1, read on the forward strand.
GATCCTGCAATCGGCTTGTCGATGAAACAGGGTTTTCCTGCTTTTAAACAAGGAAGCAGTTGTTCGAAGTGAGGCCGACCATCGTTGGTTTCAATTAAAACGGCATCAACTCGATTTAAAAGTTCATCGATCGAATCGACAATTTCGACATTCAACTTTTTCATCTCTTCAATGTACCCTGGCACACGATCAACGCTTGATTTGATATCAGGGCTTCCCTTCGGGTAGGCGGCGACGATCCGGCATCCTTCTGCACCCGGAACCGGAGGATTCGCGTTCATTGTTTTTGCAAAGGCCGGGGCATGTGATGTGTCGAGTCCAATGATTCCGATACGGAGAACTTTTGGTTTTGTCTCCGCTGCTACATTTTGAACGGCAGGAGTAGCCTGTTGGTCTGGAGTCGTAGAGATTGCCAATGCCGCGTCAGCCGGACTTGATTCCGTCTTGGATGCCGTCAACTCGGAAAGGCCCACAGCCAGAAAGGCGACGTTCCAGAGAGCGACCGAATGATCCTGGCCTGCGGTGGCGAGCAGGCGACCGTCATGAGAAACGGCCAAAGACGTGATTTTGGCCTCATGAGCTTCGATTGCGGCGAGAGGTTCGCCCGTCTCAAATTCCCAGACCATCAGTTCATTCTTACCCACAGCTCGGCCTCCGCTAACACTGATCGCTGTTTCCCCATCGGGATGCACGACGATGGCGTTCGTTGGCCGCGAATGGCCAGCAAAAAATCCCAACGGTTTGTCTTTGGTCAGATCATAAACGTTAACGCGTTCATCCACACTACTCGATAACAGGAAATGGCCGTCGGCAGAGAATGCGACGCCTGTCGCTGCTTTCGAATGTAATTCAAATTGATGTTTGACCGAGCCCGTAGTGGCGTCCCAGACTTTCACCTGACCGGGTTTCGTTGGTCGCAACTCGTCTCCTGCCGACGTGGCAACCAGTGTTCCATCAGGTGACCAGGTGATACCCGTCACGGGGTAACCGTGCCCCTTCAGCACCAAGGCCGTTGGTTCGTTTTGTAATGTCCAGACCCGTGCTGCTTCATCTTCACAGGCCGTCGCCAACCGTTTACCGTCCGGGGAAAAAGCGATTGCGGTGACATATCCTCGATGCCCTTTCAACTCCTGGACAATCTCACCAGTCATCGGGTTCAGTAACACCGCCTTCTGATAGCTGCCAGCCGCCAGCGTTTTTCCATCGGCTGAGTATGCCAGACTACGGACCTGGCCCGACTTAAGCTCGACAGTTTTTACGACCGATTTGGTCGAGAGATCGACAAATTGAATCTTGTCTTTTAATCCGATCGCCACTGTTTTGTCATTGGATGAGAATGCAACGCTTGTAGCCCAACTCGGAAGTCCTGTGAAACGAGCCAATTCTTTTACATGATGGCCCTTCGTCGGTGTTTTTCCCGCGCCTAAAGCGTCAAGATCTTTATGCACGTCGACAGCCATCGCAATTGATGAGAACAACCACAGCTGCGCAGCGAAAAAACCGAACATCATGCGATTCATCAAGGATTCCTTGTAAGGTGGAGACCGCAACCAAGTCGCGACTTGCACGCATTCATTGATTAAAGTGATTATGTCAGGTGAAAGGCGGTTTGGACAACTGGCCGGAGGCGATCGTCTTGTAATCTTCGGAAACTCTCGACGAATTTCTTTTCGTGACGCTTTGAATCTCACTGCCCCTGAGAGTCTTTGGGCGTGATGACAATGATCAAGGTCGCAAGCGGACCGAAAATGAGCGAAAAAAACCACCAAATCAGTCCGCTGTGCCCCTTTGACTGAGCCAAGCCGGCGTTAATCAGAGACAACGTTCCCCATCCGACGAAGAACGACGAGTTTTCGAATGGCATGAACCGATCCTTATGTTACGGTGATTCTTGTGATCCATTCCTCATGATACGCGTTGTCCCAATGTTTTAGTACTTGTTTGCCGAAGAAGGAAAGAGCATGCGTCATCGAATCTGGATCATCGCAGGAATGTTTTTTTGCGCATTTGCATTTGCAACATTCGCCGTTTGGAATCAGGGGAAAGAACCTCCGCCTCAAGAGGCCACACTCAGCGATGGGACAATCGTCCGGTTCGAGAAAGTGTTTATCAGAACGACCCCGTATGATTCCTACTCTCGCGTCAAAGGCTTCGTCACGGACTACGTTCCGAAAGGGTTTCAAAGTCGATTGAGTGATCGGATCAAAACCACGTTTTCCATCCAACCGAATCATCTCGGCGTGTTATTCTCGACCTGGACCAAAGACGGCAAACGCAAACAGGATTCGCCCCAGTTTCTCTCACGAATGGAATTCGTCGAATCAACCGGCTATATCTTCGACTCGCCGGTAACTGGTCACAATTCGTCATATAATCTGAAATGCATGTCAGATCCGGCATTTCCACGTCGCGACCCGATACTGCACATGCGGCTGTATGAACAGGGAACCGATCGACAACTGTTTGATCTGACGGTTCCAAATCCTGGCTATCAGCCCCAGGTGACGGAATGGTCGCCTGAAACGATCCCTATCACCAAAACGGTATCACCACTCACGGTGACATTGAAGCGCGGTCCTGCGGAGTTCAAACACCAATATCTTGCCGATGATGACATCGAAATCACATCCACTGATCCGCGATGGATTCTTACGCGGCCCAAGCGACATTTCTGGTCGTCAGATGCGACAGGGAATCTGACCTATGTGTTTCCGGGACTGTCACCGTTCGAACCGGTGTGGAAGCTCAACATTCGGCTGTGGCGAAGTTCTGATGCCGAGTTTTCTGCGGATGAGGTATTGAAAACGCAGTTCTACCCGCTTCCGTCATCGTCAAGAGTCGAAAAGCTGGACCTGAAGAAGACTCTTTTGGGAGTTGAAGTTGAAGTACCGATGCTGGCCCCTGCAGGGACCGTCCAGGATGACGGCACCACGATCAGCGTTGAGAAACCTGCTCATAACGCAGCAACTGGAATCTCGATGGAATGGGGAAGTGGCAAAGGGATTGGCCCGTTCCGAAGGATTCATTCAGGGCTTCCGTTTATTCCCGTAATCTACTCTGTGGTTGATGAGGAAACCGATTTAATTCTTACGATTCGAGATCAGAACGGAACCAAGCTTTCATTAGAGAACGGCGGAACATACGGGTTTAATGGTACGAGCATGCGAATTGTCCAATTTGAACCGAAACCGGAATCGACCGAAGTGCAACTGGAAGTAATCGTCAATAAAGGCCGAACATTTGAGTTCTTCGTCACGCCGCCCAAACCTGCAAGAAAAACTGCAGCAGAGTCGAATTAGGCAACATTGACTTCTCATAAAATATGACATCTCGGATTCCATAAAATGGTTCGCCGCTTGATTGACCGAGTCTATCAAGCCCGCTTCAATTCTCTTGAAGCACGACGCAGCTTTTAATCGAATCGATTTGAAGAAGTCCATTATTGAAAGATTTCTCTTTTAATCATCCATATTGGGCGCGGCAAAAACAATGCTACACCAGAATTCATTTAGATATCCGCCATCCCGCCTGTTTTTGTTGAGTTACACCGTTGGGGGTCATTAGACAAATGTGCGAACTACTTGCTAAGACGTGTGATATCACGAATCGGATTGCAGGGAACGATCGCGGGAATTACCCGACAAATGTGGCCGTTTTTGTGCCGAACCACGAAAGTCTCAGCTTTATCAAGAATACCTAATGTCGCGTTATCGCAGAGATCGGTATCCATAACGGTCATAATTCGATGGAATTCGGAAAACTACTGAACGGCGACGGCGAACTTCATTTATTCGACTATGAGGATCGAGTGGACTGACGTCGCCTCAAAACTTAAAAACGCCAACTTTCAAAGTGTTCGGACGTTCCGTTCATCGTATAAGTTGCTCGACTCAGATAACTGAAGCATTGCCAAGTTGCTTGAGCGAGACGGCGAACTGATTTGTGACTATGTTTTTTTAGACGGCGCTCACACTTGGGTCGTGGATGCACTCACGACACTTCTCATTAACAAGCCGATCAAAGTTGGCGGCTACGTGGACTTCGATGATTACGATTGGACTTTAGGTGAATCCCCGTCTCTAAATCTACAAACGTTTCCGTTAACCCGAAAGCTTCATACCGAAGAGCAAATCAAAACCAAGCAGGTCAAAATGATCATAGATCTTATCATCAGGCATAATCCTCGATATCGCGAGGTGGTGCCCAATAAAATCTTTCAAAAACCTGCTTGACTCTTAATCGCCATTCTTTTCTGTCACACAATGACAGATTTACCCGGGATTTCGTGAGTAGAATTGTGGTTATTTCTTAAATCGGCGCCTTCGTGACGCCATCGGGGGTTTTCGAAAACTCCGATTAACCCTATTTAATCAGCCAAAGGCAAAAGCGATAGACGTTAAAAATGATGTCGCTTGTAAATCGAGATTGAAGCGAGGATTCACATTGGCTAGTTTTTGATTGAAGCTAGCGCCTTCATGATTTCCGCTTTTATCCGTTGCCGTCCGATCGTGGCTCCGTATGTTGTCAGATGATCGTCGTCGAAGTAGATCACATTACGGCCATCCAAAACGAAAGCCTCTGAGTTTTCAACGTAGATATCGTAAATCGGTATGATGTCAACACCCCGACGTGTGCTTGCGAGTTTCCGAATGAGGCTTCGCCCGGCATTCACCCTTTCCGTATTTCCGATTGGAAGGTATTGCTTGCGTCCATCCTCCGGTTTGAATCCTCGGAATATCAAATATTGCAACGCGTTGCGGTTTCCGACAACTGCAAGTTCGGGAGGCTGTTCCATCAAGAGCGTTCTCGAAGAATGCTGCTCAAGGAGATCCATTAAATCATTTGCATTTGCCTCTATGACATATTCCCATCTGGCACAGAGAATCGTAACGTCAGGTTTCCATGATTGAATTAGCTCGATTCGTGACTTATCATATAAGTACTTCTCCTCCGAAGTTACGTAGATGCTTCTCTGTGTCCTGCTTAACGGTAGCTTTATAAATGGGGGGACTGCATTCATTGTGATAATCGACACCTTAAGTTCGATCTCTTCAGCTACGGATCGGATTGTATCAGCCCACATTGCTCCATGAGAATCCCCCAAAACAACGATTCGTGGGTTCGTGTTGTCCTGGTTCCCAATGATGATTCCACCGTTTCGATAAGCGTCAAGTGCGGAATCTCGCTTTGGAACCTCCATCGTGGAAAACATCGTTTCAACCCTGTCATTTCTCAAAATGCGCGGCCTTGAATCATAATAGCGTGCGTAAGAATGTTGTTTTTCAAAAGCGGACGCGTCGTAGTAAGGTAATGAGGATCTCACGAAGGCGCACAACCCGAGCGTTAATATGTATGCGGCGGAAATCGCCGGAATGTTTCCTTCACGCCGCCGCATTGGTGTTTCAACGAAGTAATAGGAGACGAGCGAAAGTAAATAGATTGGAGCCAAAAGAATCAACGTTCGCACACCGACGCCGAATTGTTTCGCATAGACCAGGACGGGCCAGTGCCACAGGTAGAGCGAGTACGAAAGTTGTCCAATATGAACAAATGTCTTATGAGATAAAAGGAGTCGACACACGCGATTTTGACTGAATGCAATAACCAGAGCCGTACCAAGAACACTGAATACAATTCCTGCGTTTAAAGTCGGCAGGCAGATAAATGACCAGATGACCATTGAGAGCCCTGAAACGCCCAGCGCCGAGGACAAGAGAGGTTGTATCCGTTTAACAGGATCGTTTTGTAGAACCAGTGAGACGTAACAGCCGGTTGCAAGCTCCCAGGCCCTGGTCGGTAGAAAATAGAATGTTGCGACTCGGTAAGACCTGGAACCATACAAGAAAAGCAACATACTCGAAACCAAGACGGCTAGTGTCAGCCCATTTAGCCACTGCGGTCGTAAGCGGTAAACAACGGCAAAAAAAACTGGAAAAGCGAAATAGAACTGCTCCTCAACCGACAACGACCATGTATGTAAAAATGGAGACTCTTCTGCTTGTGGATGCCAATAGTCGCCTGCGTCGCGCCAAAAATAGAAATTCGCATAAGAGAAAAGGGCTGCTCTGGCTTGCTTCGCGATTACAGGCCTGTCAGCTCTGAATCCGAAGAGTTGGGCGAAGAATAACGTCGTCGCAGTCACCAGGATCAGCGCGGGTAGAATTCGCCGTATTCGTCGAGCCCAGAAGTCACGGAAGGAGAATGTTTGAGTTTCTAGGTCATTTTTCAATCGCGTCGTGATGAGATATCCTGAAATCACGAAAAATACATCGACGCCGGCAAATCCGCCGGGAATCCATTGGTAATTCATGTGAAACAGGATTACGGCGACGACTGCAAATGCTCTCAGCCCGTCGATTTCGGGCCGATATGTGAGAGGTGACACGACTACGCCCTTTCTTGGAATCGTTATTTCGAAGCCATTGCTGATGGATTTAACTGCTGACGCAATGCTCGTCGCCCTTAAGAGCGTTATGAAACGCGATCGGGCGATGAACATTCGCAAGTGATGACGAATCGAACAATTGCTTTGTTTTCCTGTTGTTTACGTCGCCTATTATTGCCGAATAGGGAGCACAACCTTTCCGAGGACCCGCTGCGGAAGATCGAAGCAGTCACCCTGGTCAGCGTCTTCTCGAAACCGACTGACGATTCGGTAAACGTTCAACTGGTGCAGTTGATCCGCCGGTTGGGAAAAACTGCGTACCAATTCAACCTCATCCGACTTCACGAATTCACGCAAGTTTTCAGGAAGTGTGAAAGCCAATTTATCGATCGGAGTTTCCACAGCCAGCCAGCGTGGACCAGCGGATAAGATTATTTCTTGCGTTGTCGTGAGATCGGGCTGGGGTTGTTTTCCCAACCCAAACAAATTTCGCAAGCTCACCATTTGACGGCGATATCCAGGGTCATGAGCGCAAAGGTGGAAAGTGTAAACTCCTTGCATCCGACCGTGGTAAAGAACCGGCTCGCATGGGGCAATCTGTTCGAGAAAGGCCGTACATTCCCTTAAAGATCGCACAGACGGTATCGGTTCAGAATGGTCAAAAACAAAGATCGTCACGGCAAATATTACCACAAGCATGGAAAACACAGTCTGCCACGAGCGCGTTCGATTGGTTGATGAGGCTTCCGTAGGAGCGACAGAAGCGGGTTCACTGGGAAGTTGCACCGATCGGGCTGTGTCCGACAGATTGCCTAGAGGTAGATCGCGTCGGCGACCGGTAAAAACTCTGCAAAGTCCATCGGTGATTCCAATGATGGCTATGGCGATTAACCCCGTCAGCGCCGGGCAGCAAACCAGGAGATATCTGGCGTCCTTGGCCCACAGAAGTGAGAGGAACAGATATGGGACGGTTGCCCAGATCAAAAGCAGGGTCGTTGCTTTACGGAACCGAGGTCGCATCAATCCTATCATCAGTCCGGCGGAAGCACCGACGAGTACCGGAATACCGACAAGTGGAACCACAAAGTGTCGGGCGTAGTAACTCATGTTTCCGATGTAATTAAACGACGCAGGATTGAGGGAGGGGGCGGTAGGGTCTCTGGTAAGTTGGGCGAATTGTCCTGGCCCCCATCGATAGAGCATTACCGCAGCCGGCAGCAGAAATAACACCACCCAAAAGGCCGCGAACCACGTATAGGATCGAAATAGAATCTGCCAGCGCCTCAAAGCGAGCATCCAGACTGCTCCGACCAGCACCACGACACCAATCAGCGGGTGAGTGAGAATTCCCAAACTGGCTAACAGGCAGGCGAGCCATAGATGATGACGTGCGGATCTTTCGTCAATCGACTCGAAGGCTCTCAAGACATGGTAGAGACTGCCTATTCCAAACATCAGCGCTGGGATGTTGGTCATGATTGCGTGCGACCATGTAACGACGCCGGGAGTCAGCAACAATAAACCCGCCGCAGCCCCAGCGTCTGGTTCAATCCATCGTCGCAGCCACGCGAGAGCGTAAAGTCCCGTACCCAGCAAGCAGAGCAACACAACTCCTTTGGCTGCCTCGGTTGATGGTCCGTACAGCAGAAATGCAGCAGCCTCAAGCAGATAAAACACTGGGGGATATGCGTTCGGACAAATGGTTGGATACCGGGCATAATATCTTCGGGTAAACTCCAGCGGATTTTCCCTGCACTGGGTTAAAAAATCACGGTAAAACAATCCCGTGATCGCATGTGCCGGTGCGTCTGTCTGGAACCATAGGCCATCACTGGACCAATGCGTCCAGCAGGTCACTGACCAGCAGAGGAGTAGAACGCATAACTGGAGTGCGAATTGTCGGGAGATCCCGACCAGCGAGGAGAATATGCGACTCATTTGAATTGAAACCGTGCGTTGAATCGCTGCAAAATCGCGACCGAAAGCAGATTGCAGCACTTGGTGAGCCGCCTTAGTCGGTTCGCCAGGAGTTCCCGCTCCATAAACCCATGAAGCTTTGGAAACACGTACAACGCCAAGTTCCTCAAGAGCACGAAAAATTCTCGAAAGCTTTGCATACAAATTCCGAAAACCGAAACTCGCGTTCGTTTTTCTGCAAATCTAGAATTCTTCGCAGCGTGCGTTTGATTCCAGTTGATCTTCAAGATATTGTCAAGCTCGCCAAACGTCATTGGTTTTTTGATTCCTCGACGAACGTGACTGCTTAACAGAGAACATCATAAGTCAACAACATGCAATGACATCGTTCATTGGCAATTTCCCCGTTTTTTTTGCAACAAATGTTTAAAACTTTCCGACTCATGATGTTTTTAATCCGTTAAATTGATGCTTGCTAATCCGAACAAGGGTACGATTACATGGATGTGATTGTCCGCAGAAAAAAGACCTGCCTTCATGACCGAGTCGGTATCTTCTGAAAAGCGTTGTTCGGTGGCGGTTGTTATCCCCGTTTACAATGGTGGTGCTGCTTTTGAGCAATGCATCGCGAGTGTGTTGACCGCAAACCCTGCACCTGACGAGATCATCGTGGTCGACGACGGGAGTACAGATCACTCGTGTAAGATTGCTCGGCGAGAGGGGATTCGGCTGATTCATACTGGCCGCCAGCAGGGGCCTGCAGTTGCTCGCAATCTCGGTGTTAAGTCTGCCGAAAGCGATTGGATTTTTTTTATTGATGCGGATGTGACGATCAACCCTAATACGGTCGAGATACTGAAAAGCAAGATTGCGAATGATCAGACGGTCGACGCTCTGATTGGATCATATGACAACTCGCCAGGTGCTCCAAATCTCTTGTCGCAGTACAAGAATCTGCTGCATCATTATACGCACCAGCAGTCGTCGTCAGAGGGGTTTACATTCTGGGGTGCATGTGGTGCCATTCGACGAAATGTGTTTCTGGAGCAGGGGGGATTTGATGAAAGTTACCTCCGTCCCAGCATTGAAGATATTGAACTTGGCTATCGGCTTAATGCCGCGAATTACAAAATTGCCGTTTACCATGATCTGCAGGTTAAGCACCTGAAGCGCTGGGATTCTGCATCGTTGCTTCGCACAGACGTTTTTCAGAGGGCGATCCCCTGGAGTAAACTCCTGTTGAAGTACGGGCAAATGAAAAATTCGCTAAACCTCAGCCACTGGTGTCGGGCGCGTGTTGCGGTGAGCGGACTGATTGTGTTGTTTGCCACGCTGGGGATCGTCTGGCCAGGCATGTTATGGGCTGCTGCTGGATTGGTGGTCAGTTTATTGATCCTTGACTTCCCCGTCCTTAACTGGTTTCGTCGCGAACGCGGACTGTTTTTTGCCATACGAATTATCCCTTGGCATTGGTTCAGTCATTTTTATTCCGGGATTGCGTTTGCCGCTGTCCTCGCTGATCAACAGTTGATGAAGTTGAACGGCACAATCCTGCCGGAAGCAACTGCATCGACCGTCGCTGTGGCAAGTTCTTCGTTGAATACAGAGGGAAGTGAGAGCATCTCGTAGTCAGGCTAATGTCGAAATGGGATTCGTCCTATGGGGAAAAGCGATCTGGCTGCGGCGCGTTCGCCTGCTGAAAACTCGCCGAACAAAACAAGAGCCAGCAAGGCGAAAAAGAAAGCCGCAGGCAATTTCAGAAGTAGCAACGCGCCTGGTGCGGGTAGAAGCACGGTCAAGGTGCCAGCGAGCGCCGCCACTATGACCGCTCGCATGAACGTGGCAGGCGAGGGGAGGATTCCCCAGTAAAGCTGAACGACGACAAACTGAGCTAAAACAGCAAGTGAGGCCCCGACAGTCGTAACGATCGCTGCCCCTGTCGGTCCCAGCGTGGGGACAGCCAGGTAATGCCCAAGCATGGCCAGCGGAACCAGAGGCAATGTGAGTTTGAGCACCAGGTCGGCCCGGCCGACGGCAGTCAAAACGCAAGACGTTACGGTCATCAACATCATGGCCGACGAACTGAAAATCAAGAGTGACAAGGTTGTCGCCGCCGGAGCGAATGCCGGACCGAAGATCAGACGAGTGATTTCGGCGGCACTACCGGCAATGATCGCGGGTAGTGGCATCGTCAGCACTGCGGCGCGAAGTGTGTCGCGTGCCAGGCCGCGAGCCCCTTCCACATTCCCCTGACTCAATTCCCGACCGAGCATCGAAAGGAATACCGGCCCGAATGACAGTGAGATGAGACTGGGGAGCATCGCCAGGTTTTGCGCTGCGCCGTACCATCCCGCCTGTTCCGATGTACCACCGAATGCCTTAAGTGCCAATAGATCCAGTTTCTCAAACACCCGTAAGCTCAGGCCTGCGACGAAGAGCGGAACGGCAAACGCCCAGAGCTTTTGCATCGGAGCGCACGGGCCGATAAATGCAGGGCTTATGTAGTAGCGGCAGATCAACAACTCGGCAAGCGTCGCGCCGATCACTGCCATCGCGGCGCCGGACGTACTGAGGCCGGCCCCAACGAATAATAAAATCAAACCGAGTCGGACCAGCCAGCGTCCAGCGACCGAGGCGGCTCTGCCGTTGAACTCCCCTTTTCCGGCAAGTATGTTGCGATGAGCTTGAGCCACACTAAAGATCGGGATTCCAACCGCCATCAGTTGTATCAATCGGGTGAGTCCCGGTTCATCCAGTATCGTCTCCAGCGGGACGGCCGCCAGCCCTACTACAATTGCCGCTGCGATGCCCAGGATCAGATGCCAGCGAACCAATGCCGTTCCAACAGGCCTCCAGTCGGTTGTTTCGCTGACAAACTTGATCGACGCACGTGCCAGTACCGACGCGACGCTCCATTCAACCCAGGCGACGATCGTCCCAGACAGGGTCAGCAAGCCGTAATCACTGGTCCCAAGCTTTCGTGAGAGGATGCCTGCGGTGATAAGCCCGGTTGGCACCGCCAGTGCCTCGGCCAGAAAAACCCACGAGGAACCGCTCAGCAAGCCACGGATCAAGGGGGTTGGACGCGAACTCATGGCGAAGTCGATTTCTCACTCGGCGTTCATTTTGAACTTGCGTCGAAAACTGCAGAAAACGAGACGCGTGTCAATTTGACGACTCGAGATGTGCTCTCGTTTTTTCCAATGCCGACGACTTTCCGTTGCTCGAGTCTCCCGCCCCTTGCTGCGGCGGCAACGATGCCCCGTCCTTATTACTGGTTTGGAAGTCCTCGTGGTACGATCTTTCTGTATTGACATCCCAGAGGTCGTGGTGTTCGCCCAGGATATTCCTGACAGCCAGGAACGCTGTCTGCATCGAATGATCCTGATTGTTGTATCGGTGCAGCCCGTTACGCCCGATCGTTTGCAGGTTCTCAATCGTTCCAAGATAATTCTTGATCACATCAACGTGGCGACGATACTCACCGTCGTAGACCGGATAGGCCTTTTCCTGACGGACGACCACGCCGTCGCGCACTTTGGTGATGTCTGCCAGGCCCAGCATTCCTAATTCTCGTGTGGCCAAAGCGATTAACGCAGCGTCTGGCATTTCCCATAGATCGTCACCACGACTGCAAAAGTACTCCATGCCTAAGCCGCTCTCGCCCGCGTTGTGAACCATCGCAGCGCTCCAGTTGCCGAAGTTCTGAATCCGACCGACGCGAACTCCTGGTGTGTGAACATATAACCAATTGTCGGGGAAAAGATTCTCTTGTTCGACGAAAAGCCCGACGATCAAGAAGTCGCGATACGCGAGTCCCCTGGCTGCTGCCAGAACGTCGTCGGGAGGTGCTGGCGATAGGCGAGAGATCAGGTCGTCGAGAGGCATGCTTGACAGGACGTGGTTGACAGCTACGGTTCGTGTTTCTCCGTTTTGGCGGTAGACAACGCGGCTGACCTGTTTCCCGTCCAGCTCCAGTCTGATCGTCTCCGCCTGCATCAGCACCTGTCCCCCATGCTGCTCGACGAACTCGCCGCACTTTTCCCACAACATTCCCGGGCCCAGGCGTGGATAGTCAAACTCTTTAATCAGTGTTTTGGCCTCACCTCGCCCAGTCAACGCATTCAAAACGGCTGTTTTCAACGAGAGTCCGCGAATTCGTTGTGCGGCCCAGTCGGCGCGGATTTGGTTGCAGGGGATTCCCCAAACTTTCTCGGTATAGGTTTTAAAGAAGGTCAAATAGAGTCTTTTGCCGAAGCGGTTTATCACGTATTCCTCGAAGGTGTCCTCTTGTGGGCAGGGGAATGCCTTCCAGCGCAAGCAACTGAGGAAGATGCGAAGACTTTCGATCGGGCCCAAATTGATGAAGGCGTTGACCGCGACGAGAGGATACTCAAAAAATCGACCCTGGTAGAAGATTCTCGACTTGCGCGGGACCCGAAGGAAATCCTCACCAAGTACGTCGCGCCAAAAACTCTCGACTTCAGGAATTTTGGTGAAGAAGCGATGTCCGCCGATGTCGAGGCGGTTCCCGTTGTATTTCGCAGTACGGGCAATTCCTCCCAGTTGGTCCGATTTCTCAAGGACAATCGGCAGAATATTCTTCCGGACAAGTTCATGTGCGGCAGTCAGCCCGGCAGGTCCTCCACCGATGATGACCGTCGCGTCGAAATTTTGCTGAGCTGCATCGATTGCAGGTTGCATTAAGTACTTTCAACATTAGGCTTGCACAGACATTTCAAAGATGTCTATTGGAATCGAGCGATCTGTTTGCGGGTCGGCGCACCCTGAATAACATCTCAACAGGGCTTTGGTGGCTTGTCAATTCGCGCCATCGTATCGGAAGTGAAAATTAATGAAAGCTCTTAGCTACTTGCGCAAGATCCAACAAATTCCGGTTACTGCGGATAATCGTTAGTGGTTTCCAGAGTTAATTAAGGAGCCGACAGCGACTTAAAACACCTTAAATTCCTTTCGGTATTTGGAGACGGATGTGGCAAATGAAAGCGGCATGCCGTTTCATCTGATTGGTGTCTCGCACAAGACCTCGATATGGCATTGATCAGTGGGGCAAACAACGCCTCGATTATTGGTCAGCGGGAATCGTGTAAATTTCGACTATTGTACGATTCGTAAAGGAATCCAGCCGCATTGGACAATTGCCAGACAACCAGCAGCGGCAGGACCGGAATCCTCATGAAAAATGGTATTGTTCCTAAGGCGCCGGGAAGCCATCGATAGAACTGTGTATGCAATCGAGTATCGTTCTTCAAGCTTTGCGCGACGACTTGAGATTGCTTTCGGTGATAATGGAAAGCGCCTTGGCCGTAACCGAAATGCTGCCGGCAAAATTTTTTGAGCGTCATGCTGTGCGCGTGTCCCATAACGGCATCGGGAACGAGCTTCAGTGGATTTCCAAGCTCGCGGCACCGAAAACATAAGTCCCGGTCCTCGGCTGCAGCTTTACGGAAACTCTCCGCATCGAAACCACCCAGGCATTGAAAGAGATCAGCCGGGATCGCCATGTTGTTCGACGCCAAAAGCAGAGCATCGTCATGGTTGCGATTGAAGAAGGCATAAACCATCATGTGGATCACGTGATGGGCCGAGGCAAAAAGCTCGTTTGGCAATAAGTTTTTTGTTACCCCACCTACTAATGTGGGGTTTGCTTCCAGGGCTCGTTCGATCGCACACAGCCAATCCGGTTCCGGGAGGCAATCATCATCCATAAACGCTAGAAATCGTCCACTCGCGGTCGCTGCACCGGCATTGCGTGCCCTCGCCGGACCGCTATTCACCTGCCGAAGGAGCTTGATCTTCATCGCATCCCGAAATGGTTCAACAACGGAGTCAAGTGGTTCAGGACTACCGTCATCGACCACAATCACTTCAAAACCGGATCGAGGAGGCACAAGCTTCGTCAGGGATTCGAGGCACCGAGCGATTTGAACCGGCCTGTCATACGTCGGAATGATTATTGAAAGACCGCATTCCCCTCGACTCACAACCTGATCCTTTTACCATAAAATGATAAATAATTTTTAACGAAAACATTTACTGGCGAAGAATGTTCGTTGAACCGAAGGATTGGCCTGTCCGTGTAGACGGCGTAGTCTGGATTACCGCAGACCATCATGTTGGCTCACATTTTCGAACAACAACGTAATCAGATTTGACACGAATGACGAGTCGGAAGCAACGTTCGTAAGCGAATTCTCATCCATTCTTAATCAATCATATTCCACAAATACCGGATATTTAGCCTTCAGCTATCGATTGTTTTGTGATACGGCCATGCCTGAACTTGATTATCAAAGTGAAGTTAGGCACCCTGTTCCCGTTTTAACACTGCCTTACCGTCTCGCTCGTTACCTAAGCCCGTTCCCATATGCCACCGTTTCTCCGACGTATTGTCGTACATTTGGCTCCGCGATCTTACGCGTATTACCGGGCGTTTACCTCGCTGATACTGAACAAGGGTTCATATCTTCACACAACCGGCTGGATTCGGAGTCTGACCGATGAGATTCCGATCGACAGCGATGGCCAAGACCTTCCCTGGATGAATTTTCCCGTCATCCAGTTTCTCACGCCTCGAATCAACAAGGGGCTTACACTTTTTGAGTTCGGCAGCGGATATTCGACGACGTTTTTCGCGAAACTCGTAAATCATGTCACTTCCGTTGAATATGACGAAAAATGGTTTGAGATCGTCAAAAAACGCGTACCGGAAAATGTTCGACTGATTTATCAACCTCAGGATATCGACGGACATTACTGTCGAACGGTCCACGGCTCTGGACAGAAGTTCGAGTTGATTATCATTGATGGACGTGATCGTGTGAATTGCCTCAAACAAAGCCTTTCGGCCCTGTCTGATGAAGGTGTGTTGATTCTCGATGATTCAGAACGCGACAAATATCGAGAAGCGTTCGAACAGGCCCACAGCCACGGCTTTCGTTCGCTCGATTTCGATGGCCTGAAGCCAACACATTTTGACAGCCACCGGACAACGATATTTTACCGACCTGATCGTAATTGCCTGGGAATCTAATACCGTGTCAGAAAGTGCCTCTTCAACGACTCGAGTGAACGTTTCCGTTGTTGTTCCGTGTTACAACCAGGAAGACACGATCTCTCTGTGTCTCACATCCCTGATCAATCAAACGTATCCAGCCGATGACTACGAAATATTTCTCGCTGACAACGGTTCGTCTGACCGCTCGGTTGATTTCGCGAAGCAATTTGACCGAGTTCGCCTGATTCAGGAATTCCAACGTGGGGGTTTTTCTGCTCGAAATACGGCAGTGCGTCAGACGAGTGGCAGTATCCTCGTCTTTACTGACGGGGACTGTGAGGCGGATGCGAACTGGCTGCAGAGTATCGTCAATGCGTTCGACGATCCTCAGGTTGTCATGATCCTGGGTGCCAATCGATTCGCCACGGAGTCGTTCTTCCTGCGCACACGTGCTGATTATGAAAATGAAAAGGTTCGGTATATCTGCGACCAGAATGATCCGCAGTATTATTATGTGTATACGAACAATCTTGCGGTCAGACGTTCGGGATTCGATGAGTGCGGGCCATTCGAAACGATCATGCGTGGCGCAGACGTAATCTTCAGCAGCCGAATTATCGCAAAATACGGCTGTGATGCGGTACGATTTGTCCCCGAAATGCAGGTTCGTCACTGGGAGATCGCCAGTTCGTTCACGTGGTTCTCGAAGCTTTGGATCTATGGAAGAAGTTATGGTGTTTACAGCCCAACCACGGGAACCCGGCCGATTACGTTTCGTCAACGAATGAGGGTCCAGTTCGGCATGATGGCTCAGCCTGATTCGACACTGGCAAGAGCTGCCTGGTTGTTTTGTTCTGATCTGATTGGTTCCGCGGTATACCTTATGGGACGATTGAGTCGAAAGTTTTATTGACGACGGATAACCGGACGAGCAAATTCAGTTCTCGCGGCTCCCGTAGACGGCACCACTGATAGAGATCAAACACCTCAGCGGGCGCGGTCGGATTTCAATTGTTTTCGGCTTTATTCGCCATTCAATTGTCATGTTCAAACCCCTGGATCATTGACCTCAATTGAACTAACTGATCGATCAGTCGAGGCAGTTCGGCCAACGGGACCATGTTGGGACCGTCGCTTAACGCTTTGTCCGGATTCGGGTGCGTCTCGAAAAAGACGCCGTCACAGCCGCAGGCGACGGCAGCTCGTGCCAGGAACGGCACTAATTCTCGACGTCCGCCAGTCGTGGCACCTCCCGGCATCTGTACGCTGTGGGTGGCATCGAAAATGACTGGTGGGCCGAAGGATTGCATTACGGGAATGCAACGGAAGTCATTCACCAGGCGCCCATAGCCGAACATTGTCCCTCGTTCGGTCAGCAGCACGTTTGGATTACCAAACGCTTCGCATTTCTTCACGACATGAACCATGTCTTCCGGTGCAATGAATTGTGGCTTTTTAACGTTAATGATGCCGCCACTTTTTGCGGTGGCCGCCGCGACCGCTTCGACGAGGTCTGTCTGTCGAGCCAGGAAAGCAGGGATCTGTAGAATCTTGCAGACTTTTGCAGCCGGTTCCGCCTGCGAGGTTTCGTGAATATCGGTTGTGACGGGTAAGCCGGTCACTTCGCGAACCTTGGCAAGAATTTCAAGCCCGCGTTCCAGTCCAGGCCCGCGAAAACTGTCGCCGCTGGTTCGATTCGCCTTGTCGAAGCTCGACTTAAAGACGATCTGAACCCCTTTGGACTGTGAAATTTCAGCCAGCCGACCTGCTACTTGCAGGACCAGCTCTTCGCTTTCGATGACACACGGACCGGCGATAAACAACAGCGGCAAACCTCGGCCGCATTTCCATTGCCCCACTTGAACGGGATTATTTGCCACGATAGCTCCTTCTATTGCGATGAGACTGCTGTTTGACAGTATGTTATCGACAGAGCGAACCTCATGCGACTCACACGTGCGAAAGTCGGCCCGTCCATTCCATGAGTTGTTTCCAGAATTGAGCGTAGTGGCTGCCTACCTCGATCGGCAGACCACCGACTGCTTCCGCAGTCACACGGGGCAATCCCCAGTCGACAAATCCCCCGACCCAGTGCGGAGCGACATCGCTCATGAAAGCCGCCGTTCGCCCTTGTCCATGTTCTCCCACGACGAGAGCCGGAAGGATCTGTGACGGGGAGAACGACCATGTTGGTGTACCGCCTCCTGCGTCAGCAACTGAGGTCTTGATCGAGAATGAGTTGGCGCTAAGCAACGTGCTGGTATTTGCTTTTGCAACAACGCGATTCATTCCGCCAATCGCGGGGGGATGTGACTGCCACGGCAGTCCTGCCGTAATCGGGTGGCTCTCAACCGGTGAAAGCCAGGCGGACTGGTCGAAGTTGACCCGGTCATCACTGTGTTGAATCTCTACTGGCAAGACGGAACCGAGCAGAGTCTGGTCCCAGTTCCCGCCATGTCCATGAAACGATTCCCAGCCACCGATCATCAAAAGCCCACAACCCTTTTCGATATGCGAAAGAGCCAGTTGCTGACACGCCGCGTTGATCTGATATTCCGGATAGTCACTGATGATGAGCAATGACCATGGTCTTTCGATGTCTGTCTGTTTAATCCCCTGATGGCTGGGGATGTAATGAAACGACCAGCCCCACGCGGTCATGAGTCCCGCCAGGTACGAGGCCGCTCCGTTGAGCTCCGTATCACCACAGTAAAGAATCGAACCATTCATGATTTGCAATCTCGTTGTTGAAGAATCGGCGAGCGTTTGTTCAATTCGAACCAGCTATTCGTCGAATGGCAAGTGACGTGTCAAGAATTTCAAATTCGAGTGACGTGCCGATGCATCGGACTTTTACCAGTTTGAAACATGACTCTATGGGTCAAGTTTCCGGGTTTCTTCCAAAGTAGCCATCATCGCTGCGCGTGATGAGCATGTGGCGAAAACGATTCAAGCATTGCCTAATCGTCGGAACAAATACTTCGATTGAATTCCTGATTTGAAAACATCCTGATTTGTATTCGCCTGGTTCTTGAGCAATCCTCATCACGCCGAACGATGATGGCTACTTTGGGCTGAGATGATCCCTTAATGTCGTCTTCTCTGGTAAAGACTGCTTTCACTTTTTCACTGTAACCGAAGAGTACTTGTTCACCGAAGACGGTACTCCTGTCGCACCCAACTTTTTAGCATCTGCAAATCGGGGATCGTTCACGTATGATAAAACGTTCGTGGTCAAGAATATCGGTTTCAGCGATCTGAAAAATCAACGCAGGTTCTTCGAGATGCCAATTCAGGATGCCCCGAAAATACTCGTGATTGAAGACGAGCCGCCGATTCGAAAGTTTCTGCGAATCTCGCTGGAATCGCACGGTTATACCGTCATCGAGACTAATACGGCTGCGATGGGGATCGGGCACGCAATTGCCGAACCACCTGATGCGGTAATTCTCGATCTCGGTCTGCCGGACTTGGATGGACTGCAGGTGATTGCCCGGCTGCGGGAGTGGTCAAAGGTCCCCGTTATCGTTGTTTCAGCCAGGGGTCGTGAATCGGACAAGGTCGCTGCATTGGATGCAGGTGCGGATGACTATCTGACAAAGCCTTTTGGAGTCGGCGAATTGTTAGCCCGTTTGAGAGTCGCCCTTCGTCATTCGGCCACGGTCGCCAGTCCGACATCGGAATCCGTTTTCCGAGTTGGTGATCTGAAGGTCGACCTGGGCCGGCGCGAAGTCTCGATCGGACAAGAAGCAGTTCATTTAACTCCAACGGAGTACCGGTTGCTGCTCGTTCTTGTTTCTCATGCCGGAAAAGTCGTCACTCACCGGCAGCTTTTGAAAGAAGTCTGGGGACCGGAAAGCGTTTACGAAAACCAATACCTTCGCGTCTATATGGGCCAGCTTCGTCGAAAGATCGAGCAGGACGCCGCACGGCCTCGCTATATCAAGACCGAAGCGGGAGTCGGTTACCGTCTGATGGACGAATGATTCATCACGAGTTAGTTATCTGCCTTGACCGGCGGAGGGCTCACAGGTTTTCCAAGACGGATATTTTGCAGTCCGACGACTGTACTATGATTCTGCAATCCCAGAAAACCTTTGACCGAACGCAGTGCCAGTGACGGAAACTCTTTTTCTGTGATGTTCGTGACGCAAACTCCGTTGTGCCACGTCGTAATCTGATGACCGAGACAATTGATTTCCAGCGAATTCCACTCGCCGAGCGGCCGTGAGTTTCGTGGATTCGCTCCGGCAAAATCATAGATCGATGCGGAATACTGAAAGTCTTTCAGCTTCGCATGTTCAGGAGCGGTATCGTCGAGAATCTGCACTTCAAACCCGGCAATCGGCTGAGTTTCGTTATCTCGATGATGATTGCCGTCAGGTGGGACGCGTACGTAGATACCGCTGTTCCCCCCTTTGGAGACGAGATAATCCAAGCGTAAATTGAAGTCATCAAATTCTGCTGAGGACCGCAGCCACGGTCCCTTCTTACCCGAACAGGTCAAGACCCCATCGATGACTGACCAGCAGTCTTCAGTTGCCCCGCCAACTCCTTCCCAGCCCGTCAGATCACGACCATTAAACAAGGTTTGGTAACCGATCTCAGTAATTTCGATGTTTTTCAGCAGGAATTGACCACCATTCGGAACTTCCACCTGAAACCCAATCCATCCATCAAGGTCCTTCAAACCCGATGATTTCCAGGCCGGTTGACCGTTGATCTTGAGTGAAGCTGTTTCGCCGACAACGCGCAAATCAAACGCGTTCCATTCACTAGACGGTTTTACAAGGCCTTTGCTTTCCGCTCCCGCAATATTCGGAATATTTCCTTCCTTTCCATCCAGCAGATTCACCTGATACCCGGAATCAGGAAACGGTTTTCCGGTATTTGACGATCGAATGTAGATTCCGGCGTCGTAGTTTGCTGGCATCAGTGCCTTCCATTCGACGTGCAGTTCGAAATCTCGCAACCGATAATCGCTTCGCAACCAGCCGAGACCTGACTTCAGTCTGATGCATCCATCAATGACATCCACCTCGCAGTCATTTTCAACGGTCCATCCATTCAATGTCTTCCCATCGAACAGGGATCGCCGGAAATCTGATTGCTTTGGCTTGGCGTTGAGGGCATCGTCATTTGGCGTCGGCTTCGTCCCCAACTCTGCAATCCATTCTGTCAACATTTTGACCGCAGGTTCATCGACAATCGTCGTCGCGAGTTGTGGCATTTGCCCTCGGCCTCGCTTGGCCATGCGATTGAGCAGAACCGATCGTTCAGGATGGCCCGGTGCAATCAGTCGGGCATCCGCGATCCCGAACTTATCATGAACTGGAACCGCGTCAATCAGTTTCATCTTGTCTATGGCCGTGGCGTATTCGAGCTGCATCGGCGAGTTGCCTCCACCTGCGTCGATATGGCAAATGGCACAGTTCGCATGCAAATACGATTTTGCTCTCGCTTCAAGATTTGCCTGCGGATCATACGGGTTAGATAATCGCTCGAATTCGTCTGGCATCTTATCCAGCTTAAGCAGGCCAAGCCGTTGAAGCATCGCCAACTGGTTTTCCGTTTTGACAATATTGTCTCTTAGCGTAGCAGATGCCTCTTGCGACCCTCCCGCTACCGCAGTCGTGGGGATGTCTAAGGAAGGCCGATTCATCTGGACGGTGCTCAGCCCCAGTACAAAACCTGCAGCTCGACTGTGGCAGACCATGCATTCCGCGCGGCTGGGATAATGCCAAGTCTGCCGACGAGTCCCCAAGGACGTTCGAATCGTAAAATCGACATCGGCTCCTTCTTTTTCCACCAGTGTTGCTTCGGTTTGTTCCTCGTTCCAGCGGTACGTGTACCCGATCCATTCGTTCTGTTGCTTCGTCATCAGCCGAGTTTCAATCCAGCGTTTCGAAGCCGCGTCACCCTCGGTCATCTCCAGCGAAAAGGATTTGACGGTGACCGTTTCGTTGGGAAAACTCCAGCCGCGATTGTTCGTAATTCCGATTTTTGGAGTATCGCCCGGGATTCCCACGTACCGTACTTTTGCCGAACCATCAGACCAGAGCGGTGCATTGACATCATAGGGAATTAATGCCGGTTCAACGACATGCCCTTTGACAGATTGAAATAGTCCGGTTTCGCTCAGTTTTTGGGGAAATGACCTGGTCTCTGTCTTCGGCGGAGCAGGTACGAGTGTGTAAAACGCTCCTTCACCGTTGCCGACGTAATCAGCGATCAACAATTCGCCATGCGAGTCTGTACCAAATCCGCTGATGTGAAATGGCGTGTCGGCCAGTTCACGATGCCAGGTCACGTTCGTACCGTCGTGCCTGGCGCCCCAGATCTTTCCTGTGGAATGGTCGCCGTAAACGTAGACACCCCTCAGTTCTGGAAGTTTGTCGCCGTAAAGAACGATTCCACCGGTTAGCGATCGCGCCTCGGAATGATGATGTTCCAGTGTCGGCTTCGTATGCGGTGCCGGGCCCAGTTCACGGTTCAGATAAAACGGATGGCTACCCTCATAGACCGACCATCCGTAGTTATCTCCTTTCCGCAGGAAATAGACCTGTTCCCATAAGTCCTGTCCATTGTTGCCAATCCAGATATGACCGGTCTGCCGGTCGGTCGTCATCCGCCACGGATTGCGAAGCCCAAACGCCCAGGTCTCGGGGGCAATTTTTTCGCGGCCCACGAATGGGTTATCGGCCGGGACAGAATAGGGTTTGTCAGCCGCAGGATGTTCGAGATCAATCCTTAACACTTTTGCCGTCAGTAACGACATTTCCTGGCCACGCAGATTTGTGTCGCTATCGGACGTTCCATCGCCGGTCGTGACGTAGAACATTCCGTCCAGGCCAAATGCCATTGCCACTCCGTTATGTCCGTCCGATGGCCAGTCGATGATCGTCGTTTCTGATTTCGGGTCAAATTCGTACGGGGCTTGTGGGTTCACTTTGAAACGGGAGATGCGCGAATACTTCTCGCCACCGGGACTGATCGGTCGATTGTGACCGAGGTAGACAAATCCGTTTTGTGTAAAATTCGGATGGAACAGGAGGTCGGTCGCAACACGATCGTCAGCGGGAAGCAATAACTCTGTTTCCGAGACATCCGGAGTATCGATAAAACGTCGAATGTTCGTGGTCCCCTTGGGCCCATCCACTGTAATTGTCCAAAGTCTGTCACTTCCCGGTTGGTGGGCAATCGCCACGGGATTGTTCAGCTTCAGATTCGGATACATACGCTGAGACGCATACGGAAGCGGCGGCTCTGGCGATCCAACGACACGTGATGTCGTGAAGGCTGGCAGTTTTCCGTCTGGAAAAATCGCGATGCGATCAGGCGGATTCGGCGTTGACTCGGCTGCCATGATCGAGCCGGTCACGAGAAACACGATCGTCACGACGAAATCAAAGGGGATGATTTGAGACGGAAGATTTTTCGCAATCAATCGCCACGCCATTTGACCCCCAGAGTCGATGAATGTTAGGTTTCCAAAGCCTTATTTCCCGGTCGGCGGAGCGATTCCGAAATCTTCGATGGATAAAAGTGATCGGAATGGAACTCCCTTGGCCGCGAAGTTCGCGGCACCACCTTCTTTTCGGTCGACGATTCCCACGACGCAAACGACCTGACAACCGTATTCCTCGATTCGCTCGATCGCTTGCAGGGCGCTGCCACCTGTTGTCACGACGTCGTCGATGACGACTACTTTCGCACCAGGTACGACCGGTCCTTCTATGTAACGTTGCGTTCCATGCCCCTTCGGCTCTTTCCGCACCAGGAACCCGTCAAGCGAGCGTCCCTTTTCTCCGGCGACAACAAGCACGCCACCGATGATGGGGTCGGCTCCGATGGTCATGCCCCCAATGGCAGAGTAATCGACATCGCTCAGCAGGTCATACAGACCCTGACTGACCAGACGCAGTCCTGTCGAATGCAGCGAAATCTGCTTTCCGTCCAAGTAGTAAGTCGATTTTTTTCCAGAAGCGAGAGTGAAGTCGCCAAACTTCAATGCACGAGCAAGAAACAGTTCGATCAAACGCTGGCGGTCACTCATGAAGTTACTTTTTTCAATTAGAATTTGTGCCAATGTATCGGAATCGTAGAATAGGAAGTGGCTTTTTCCTAGTCCGGCCGAGGTGCACTGGATGACCGAGGAAGGACATACTGCGGCACCCAGATTCTAGGAATTCTTTTACCGTGATTTCAGTCAAAGAGCACTGTATGACCAAAGAAGGCCATACAGTGGCAATGGATTGCTTGCTCGGGCAAATGTCTAGCGTTTTTCGACGGCAAGATAGGGCCGTTCCGCGGGGCCGACATAGTTTGACGACGGTCGGATGATCTTGTTGTCACTCAGTTGTTCAAGAATATGAGCACACCAGCCGACGATGCGGCTCGCTGCGAACACACATGTGAACATGTCACCCGGGATCCCCATGTAGTGCTGTAAGCTGGCCGAGTAGAAATCGACGTTGCAGTTCTTATGGATTGTCGAGATGACGGCTTGCTCCATGGCGAGCGAGATGTCGTACAGCTTGGTATCGCCCGCTTCGAGGCCCAGCCGACGCGAGAGATCTTTCAGGTGAATCGCGCGAGGGTCTTCGACCTTGTAGACCGCATGGCCAAACCCCATGAATTTCCCCTTCTTGGCTCGGACAGCCTCAACCCAGGGGACGACGTTCTTGACTTCGCCAACTTCCATCAGGGTTTTCAAGACTTCGGTATTCGCACCACCGTGCAGCGGTCCTTTCAGTGCACCGATAGCTCCCGTCACTGCCGAATAGATATCGGAAAGCGTTGCGGCAATCACCCGAGCCGCGAACGTGCTCGCGTTCAACGCATGTTCCGCGTGAAGAATCAGGATCAGGTCCATCGCCTTTTCGGCGTCCTTCGATGGAACCTTGTCGTTGAGCATGTACATGAAGTTGGCAGCGTGGCTCAGATCCTGACGAGGAGCGATCGGCTCAAGCCCCGCTTGAATCCGTTGAATCGCGGCGACAATTGTCGTCATCTCGGCGGTCAGCCGGATCGATTTTTCAAAGTTGGCTTCGGGTGAATCGTCTTCCGCGATCGGGTCGTAAACGCCCGACATCGAGACTGCTGACCGGAGCGCCGTCATGGGCGGAGTGTGCCGTGGAAGCGTCTTCAAAAAGGCAAGAACCGGTGGTTCAATTTCGCGATGATGAACCAGGACCTTATTGAATTCGGCCAATTCGCTTGAACTGGGCAATTCCCCTTTGAACAGCAAATATGCCGTTTCTTCAAACGAGCTGTTTTTGGCGAGATCGTGGATGTTGTAGCCACGGTAGATCAGCTTCCCAAGATCGCCGTCTACATCGCAGATCATGGTGTCTGCGGCGATGATACCCTTGAGTCCACGTGCCGCCGTTTTGTCGGCGGAGGCTTCTTTGTCCGAGGCAGAAGTAGAAGCAGTTACAGCGGCAGTCATTGACGGTCTCACTCGCAAGGCGACCAGGTACTGAAAAGGCATGTGGGGAAGCAGCCTGACGATAGCTGCTCAATCATATTTCCGCGTCGAAAAAGCTTCCTCTGAAGATATTTTCAACTCCACGTCCCAAGTATATCACTCGTTCTCAACAGTTCAACAAACGGTTTCACATCTGAACGAGCCGTAAGGATTTTCGCGTCGAATTTGAAGTGCTTTTTCGGAAATCCGATTTAATCGGAGCTGATTCGCTCGGTGCGGAGCATATTCGCTCGAAAGGGGGAGCGGAGCGGATTAACTCGGTGAAGGCATTTCGCCGGGTGGCGTGAATGCCTTGTCCAATTCCGTTAACAACAGATCCAGGCGAAATGGCTTATAAAGCGCCAGTTTGAATCCCATTTGACGGGCTTTCACCATCCGGTGAGCACCGTCGTAGCCAAACCCCTTCATCAGGATGACCGGAATCTCCAGATTTATCCCTCGAATCATTCCCAACGCGTCGATCAAATGTATATCCGTCATTTCCGCATCGTAAAGCACGACGTCATAGTGAAAACTGCGAATCATCAGGATCGCTTCTTCACCCGTATGGGCCGTCTCGACCTCGCAACCGAACCGGGCCAGTAATTCGTGACCCGCCGCTCGAACTGATTCATCGCCGTCGGCAATGAGAACACGCTTGCCACGAAGTTTTGGATTCGACGGAAAATGGGCTGCCATTGGCGCTGAGACCTGTGGAGCCACTTTTTCGCCGATTCCAAAAATCAGTTGTCGGATTGTACGAGTCTGCATCAACATTCGCTGCAATCGCTCGGTCGCCTGAGGATCAAACCCGACAAATTTATTTTTCAGCCACGCAATGTCGTTCAAAATCTCGTCCACGGGTCGAGCCGCTTCACGCAGCAATACGGTCGCACTTTCTGAAGCGACTGTTGCCCGTTCAAAGACCAGCAGTTCCAGCGTGTTGAGCGCAACGGCCAGATCACGGCAAAACAGTTCCAAAAACTGCTGATCCTGTTCCGAAAATGCATTGACGTGCGTGCTTTCAACGTTGAACGTCCCCAGCACCCTTTCGTGCCGCTTGATGGGGACCGTCAGCGAACTTTTCGCCCCGACGACACCCATCAGATACAACCGATCGTTCGACGTATCACGGCAGAGGTAACTGTTTCCCGTCGCAGCGACATATCCTGTGACGCCGTTTCCCGTTGGTGCTGCCGTTAATTCACGTTCAGCCGCTTCAGACATCATTCCGACGTTCAACAATGGCTCAAGCCGATTCGTTTTTTCGTTGAGCAGTCGAACTTCGATTGTCTCGAAATTCAGAACGTCCTTCGTGTAAAGAATGATCTTCTCGCGAAGCAACATTTTT
This sequence comes from uncultured Schlesneria sp., assembly GCA_903904835.1. Taxonomy (GTDB): domain Bacteria; phylum Planctomycetota; class Planctomycetia; order Planctomycetales; family Planctomycetaceae; genus Schlesneria. The sequence goes on from CAIVEI010000032.1 coordinate 93,945, forward strand.
CGAGCGTCGACCGACATTGTGACCAGGTCTTCAGGAGCAATGTCGCCGAGATCCTGACCTGCCTCATGAATGGCTGTCAGCTTCTCACCTTGCTGATGCTCGACCGAAACGTCACGGACCGTTACCACGACCAGTGATGGATATTCACCTCCTGAGGCATATACGGGAGCGGCAACGACATCAATGTAAGTCGATTCTCCCGTCCGGTACTTCGTCCGGGAAGTCAGGCCAGACCCGAGCGCCGTGTGAAAAGGTGCAAAATCCGGTCCGACAATCTGCGGGTTCGCGAACGCTTCATCAAAACTTAACCCGCGAAGTGCAGTAAGACTTTGATCAGTGCGACCCGTTAATTCGGTAAACCGATCATTGCACCATTCGATTTTCAGTTCGACATCGAGAACCGCGATCCCCTCCGGAAGGTGCTTGACCACACTTTCCAGCGCGAGCAACGTCGGCAGGTGCTGCAATGGCTCGCCCAGTACAATGACTGCGGCATAATCGGTCTCGTGAGACTTGGTGAGCCATGCGGCGTCGTCATCAGCCCAGATAAGGGATTCGGAGGTCCGTACCGATTCCCAAACCAGACGGCCAACTTCTTCTTTCGCGCCGAGCACCAAAATCCGAGGAGTCGTGCACACGAGGCGTAGCTCTCCCTGCTCACTCATATGAAACCAGAACGGATTATAGGAGCGACGCGACCCGCCAGCAACACGGTCAACGCTCCGTTTTCGGCTTTCGCATTTTTGAAACTCGGTCCCGCCATTTAGCTGACGTGACGCAAGAAGTTCACCCGGCCCGTTGGAACCCATTCGACTACGAACAGATTTCCCGAATGATCAAAACACGCATCGTGCGGATGGATGAACCGTCCCGCCTGCCACATTGATCGATCACTACGAACCGGGAATTTTCCGTCGCCCAGAACTTGCTTCGTCCATTCGGGATCGTATCCCAAATGGGAAATTACCTTATTATTCTTATCTAAAAGTGTCACCCGTGCGTGCAGATCAGGAACCAGAAGGACATCGCCTCGAATGTCAAAGTGGGCCGGAAAGCTGACAGGTGAATTCAACTTAGCCACGTCAGACGTCATTCCCGGATCACCTTTACCATCTTGAGTCAGAAACCCGGCGTGTTTTCCCTCAAGCGTCATGTATTGAAGGCGAGCGTTCGCTCGATCCGCGACGACAAGCGCAGGCTCGCGGCCAGGCCGATCATCAAGCCACAGTCCGTGCGGCGTCTTGAACTGACCCGGTTCTATACCTTCCCCGCCGAACGTCCGCAACCATTTTGCTTTCGAGTCAAATTGGTGAATCCAGTGCGAACCATAACCATCGGCAATATAGAAGCCTCCGTCGGGTGCAAACGCAATATTGGTCGGGCTGTAAGGGGTTTTCGGATCGTCGTACTTCCCCGTTTCAACCAATCGCCCCTTCTTCCAGACGATCTCGCCCTTAAGTGTTGTCTTGGTAACTAACCCGGTTCGAGTCGCACAGAGATAAAGGAATTCCTCGCCACCCTCTTTTCGAATGTCGATGCCGTGCCCACCAGTGTGATATTCCTTTCCGAAGGACCGGACAAATTTCCCTTGTGGATCGAATACGGCAATCGCATCAATCGGTTCCGGCAAATGCGAACGGTGTTTAATATAGACTAATCCCGCTTCATCGACTGCGACACCGTGGGTTTCACTCCACGGCAAATGACTGGGAAGTTCGCCCCAACTTTGGGAAACGACCTCGTATTGATTTGCCCCATCACCGAGGATCGGATTTTTTGAACCCGATTTATCTGTGGCACGAAGGATCAGAGGACTGACGCTGGCCGCCGCGGCAACGCCAGCAACTTGCAAAAAATCACGTCGGGTCGAACCTGGTTTCTTCGATGGATTGAAATTCGGTTCTTGATGACGAGCGGTCATAGCGATCCCTTGCCCAGGACGATGGCGGAAACAATCAACTCTTGGCACGATATCTATGATCGTCCGTCGGGGCAATCGAAGCGGTGGGCCGTATCCGTCGCGATTGAAGAGGGCGGGGGCGGGTGTTCAAATGTCAAAATTTGCCGGTCCGTCGATTGACCGCGATCATGTTGCTCGTCCGGCCAATTTTGAGATTTGTACGCCCGACCCCAGAACAGTCAGCTCCTGCAAAAAAATAGCCGCGCCGTCTTGTCGATTGAAAGCAATACTCATGATGTCTTTCGAAGAACTTGTCACCGCTCGCAAGAGTTGGCTAAACGAAGTCCTCAAGCCCTGGTGTCAGCAAGCAGGTCGGGTGGACCTGATCAAAGCTGAACCCGACTGGGTCGATATCGCCGGCAAGGTCGATCCCAACAAAACGCTTTGGGCCTGGGCGTGGGCACGATTTCCCGACCTGGTTCACGAAAGTCTGGGTATCGAAGAAACGGCCGAGGTCGAAGTGGTGCTCAAAGATGGTCGAAGGTTTCAGGGTTTTCCCGACTCAAGAAAAAGTCAACGCGGACAGTTGTTCCTCTATGGGTACGACTTCGTCACCCCAAAATCATCAGAATTCGGGCCGTTCTCAATCGACGACATTGAATCGGTTCGGCGACCCGAAGACGAATAGACTGACCCGAGAGAATATTTCGAGTTTAAAATTCAAATGATTGGGTCAATTCGGTGGACTCGTTGCTTTCGATTTTCCCATCAAATCAAAAGGGGAAGGTGACCCCATGCAAATCGTCGGCATCGTGTTTCTGATCGTCGGGATTCTGCAGATTGCCGGAGCCATCAGCGGGTCGCGGCTCTACCAGTCGCTTCCGCACTTTCAGCGGTCAAAACGGCTGTTCGGTCACCAGACTGCGGTGAAGTTTCACGTCGTATTTGGGCTAGTCGGCGCTCTGATCGGGTGGATGATCCTGGCCGGAGTGATCGCGTTACCGCTGCCAAAATGACGCTTTTGCAGGCGCTGGTCGGCCGGGTTGCGTTTCATTCAGCGCATCGAAATCGTCTTCGAACTTGTTTGCGTTTGAAGAGGGGGTCGGGTGCTCACATCACAAAATTGGCCCGTCGATCAATTGAATGCGATTGTGCGGCTCGCCCGGCCAATTCTGAAAAATGAACGCCGGACTCCAGAACAGTCCGCCCCCAGTCGTTCGAGGCGAGTTGCTGATAATTCTTGGGTTCACGAAGTTCCGTCCGGCTCAGCTATTTCCGACGTGGAACAGCCGCTTTCTCGAAAACGCGGCTCATAAAGTCGTAACAGGCTTTGGCTGCTGCGGTTGGGTCGTACCCAGGCCGGCGGAAGACCTGGGAACTGACTTCGCAACACACACTACGTCGATATCCCGACTTGTAAAAACTAGCTAAGACATCGGCGTGATCGAACGTGTTCGCTTCGCCCGGCAGAGCAAACTCGAACTGATCCCCGTTTTTCGCCACGTCTTTCACAACAATTTGAACCGTTGCCGGAAAGGCTGTTTTGACGGTCTCGGCGACTGACAGACCACGCATCGCGTAGTGACTGTAGTCATAAATCATCCCCATCCAGTGGGATGATCCCAGTTGCTCAAGCAACCAGGCGGCTTGATCCGGCTGGGACATCGCACCGCTACGATGAGGTTTGATCGCAATGATCGTTTTTGTCGATTCGGCAATCCTCCGCCAATCACCCAGTCGGTCACGATAAAGCTCTTTTTTGTCGCTCCAATCCCCTCCTCCAAGAACGGTCTGAATCAGTGGGGGCGAATCAGGCGCGAGATCATGTCCCAACTCCGCAGCTAGTTTCAGTCGTTCAAGCGTTTTCTGATGATCGACATCAACCACCGAAGGTGTCAGATTTTCCATCAGCGATGTCAAACTCAGGCCGGTCTCACCCAGCATCTTCCGGACAAGTCCGCGTCGTTCTTCGGTCATTTTATGAGCTGAAGAATCCCATTCTGGCATGACCGTCAATTCAAGTGCGTCATACTTCAGGTCAGCAATCAACTTGATCGCTTCTTCGGTCTTGTACGACTGCATTCCGTAATTGCCAATACCCAACGTCAAGCCGTCTGGACGATCTTTCGCAACTTGTGCGAAACCGTCGGCGAACGAGGCTAGAGCGAATCCACTTCCAATCGAATGGCAAAACGTTCGTCTCGTGATGTGTGTTTTCATGGATTTCTACAATGTCAGATGCGACGAGGCGACAATAGTCATCCGCGTTCGAACACAATTGATGATCAGGCATCAACCATTCTCAATCGCGATTAAAACTAACGTTTTACGTCTCGCATCGCCATCAACGGCGTTCCATCACTGATAGATGTTGAAGTTGCCGACAAAAAATAAAGAGCCACTGGTGAAACATTCAGCAGTGGCCGCAGAAAATCAATTCGTTTGAAGATCACCTCATCGGAACCCGCGTAATCGATTCGCGAGTCCGGCCTGTCAATTACTCCATTCCGTCAATTACACAGTAAAGACGTTTTTCCCCGCCAAGACGCTCAGCACGTCCGTAAATTGAGAGGTTATGCTGCGAATCTAACACGTCGACTGATGAACATTCAATTTGAATTTGCCGCTGTTAAACAGAAATTCATGTTTAAGTGGCTGGATCAAAAGCTCGTATTCGACTCCGCTTCCCACAACTACGCCAAATGCCAGTTCGCTGATGTTTGGACGAAACATCGCAATTGTTTTGATGAGTATTACGAATCCCCGGTTCCGTTGCCTGACGTTTGTCCCCAATGTTATATTTATGAATAATGCGGCAAGTCTTTAGCAAACAAGATTGAGTTTTTCTCGGTTGATAACAAAACTCGTCGAATCTTCCTCGCAGACTTTGAAACAACTCATTGAAAGTGACATCAACATGGCCGTTTACCAGATTTCCGACGGGGTCCGCCCACCATTCCAGATTGGTTGCCAGAACTTCAATGGCTATAGCGGCAACTCACCAGTCCAGATTGGCAGTGTTGTTGATCAGACCAACAACATGGTCGGAACATTCATCTGCGTTGTCGGCTCGTCGTTCATGATCCGTTATTACCAGCAAACCTACATGTTCTACCCCTGGCAAGGCTATTGGGTCGACGATCAGGGACGCAGCGGACAGTGCGAAATGGCACGAGTCTGACCGGCACGCGGCACAGCCGATTCGCGCGAGTCGGACGACGGGTTGAGGATCGGTTGATCGTTCGCACGTTGGTTGGGAGTGCGAGGCTTTCGCCGAGCCGCGCTTCAGGTACGCGTATGGATCAATTGGAGTGCCGATAACAAAAGTCGAAGCAGAGCAAGCTTAGAACGCCAATCAGCACGAATCTTCGCTAATCAGAGACTCCAGAGAGACTTCTTCTCAGACCAAAAAAGCCATCATCGATCCGCGTGATGAGCGTGAGTCGGAGGCGATTCAAGCGTTGCCTTAGCATCGAGACAAACCGATTATTTGATTCTCGGCCTTAAAAATGTGCTGTTTGGTATTTGCCTGGTTCTCGAATAATGCTCATCACGCGAAGCGACGATGGCTACTTTAAGAGAACTCTTGTCGGCTCGCTTGAGTTATTCCCTTCCGCCCCCATTCGGTCGTTGTTGACAGAGCTCACCGACGCGCCACAAGTTCACCGAAATCGTTTTTGAATCGAAGAGATCTTGAACGGGTCTCTATGTTCGATATGGGCGATGTTCCTTTTGCTGGGTTTCATACAGAAGTATTTGACATTGAAGATTGTTAAGTTGATGTTGGTGGGCCTCGAAGACTCGACCTACCCTACGAGATTCGGCCAGACTGGTACTTTGTTTCAATCAAAATCGAATACTGCACATGATTTATTCAGCAGCGAGTCAGTGTCAACGATTCGGATTAGCGATCCTTTTCCTGACGATCGTACAGGGCTGTGCGAACTCATATTCTTTTTCTGCTGAATCGTGGAAGCCGAGACCCGCAGTGCCGGCCGGTCCGCTGGGACTCGATGTGAATCCGTTCATCGGAACTGGGGGCCTATCGTATCTATGTGGCAATAATTTTCCGGGAGTGACATTGCCGTTTGGGATGGTGAGACTGAGTCCAGATACGGTCTCCAGTCTTGGTCAGCGCGCGACGAACTCCTCGGGTTATTTTTATAGCGATCCGCGCATCTTGGGATTCAGCCATACGCGGCTGGCGGGGACGGGAGCAACCGATGGTGGGAATTTTCTGGTGATTCCTTGCGTTGCCGAATCGGCGAAGTCGGTCCGACGTGGTCTCAATACCCCCTATGCGCATGCGGATGAAACGGCATTCCCCGGATATTATGGAGTTGGTTTGCCAAAGCTGGGGATTTCCGCTGAACTGACGGCGACCAGACGAGTTGGAATCCATCGCTATAGCTTTTCGGCGAACCAGACACCGCACATTCTCATTCATGCGACCAGCGCACTCGGCAAAGGCTCAAGTAAGTCGGGTGACGTGCGAATCCTGCCTGATTCCAACGAAGTCGAAGGATCGGTTCAGACATTCGGGACGTTTTCGAAGCGATACGGCGGACTGAAGGTTTATTTTGTCGCGAGATTTAATCGACCGATTTCCGAGTTCTCGACTTGGACGGGTGAAACGACCTCGCCGGGAAACGTGGTTGCCAATGGAGATGATGTCGGAGTTGATCTGGGTTTCAAACCTGATGACAAACGTCAGGCGTTGGAACTGAAGCTGGCGATTTCTTATGTCAGCATCGCGAATGCTCGAGCTAACCTGGAAAAGGAAGCAGCCGATGAAGGTTTCGATCAAATCCTGGAAAAAGCGATCGCCGAATGGGAAGAGAAATTCTCACGGATTCAGGTATCCGGCGGGACTGATCGACAACGAGTGATTTTTCGCACGGCACTTTATCATTCACTCCAGATGCCCTCGGTCTTCAACGACGTGAATGGAGATTACCTGGGGTTTGATCGCCAGGTTCACAAGGCCGAAGGTTTTGATTACTACACGGATATGTCTCTCTGGGACACCTTTCGGACCGTACATCCGCTGTTGATTTTAATCGCTCCTCGCGAACAGACGGATATGCTGAAATCGCTTTTGAAGATGGCTGAGCAGGGTGGATATCTTCCCCGTTGGCCCGCGGGTGGTGGATATACGGGATCGATGTTTGGATCGCCTGCAGACATCGTGATGACCGAATCGTATTTAAAGGGGATTCGGGGCTTTGATGCCGAAACGGCCTATCAGTACATGCGTAAGACCGCTCTTGGTCCCGTCCCGGCTGGATCGCCGTTTTCAGGCAGGGTCGGCGTCGAGCACTATTTAAAGTACGAATACTGTCCGGCAGACCTGATGAAGAAATCGGTCGCGAGCACGATTGAATACTGTTATGCCGACCAGGCGATCGCTCGACTGGCGGACGCTTTGGGGCATTCTGAAGAGGCGCTAGTCTTTCAGAAACATGGTCAGTTCTATCGCAATCTCTGGAATCCCGAGACTCAGTTCTTCCAACCTCGAAATTCAAATAAGGCGTTTTCTGATGCGTTTGAACCAGAAATGTTGACCTACATCGATCTGACCGGAAAGTTCACTCATGCCTATGTTGAGGGGAGTGCCTGGCAATGGCGCTGGGGCGTTCCTTCGGATGCGTCAGAACTGGTTTCACTGTTCAAAAGCCGTGAATACTTCGTCGAGCAGCTTGATCAGTTTTTTGCCAAGTCACCTGCAGGAGTCGGACTGAATCCGAATGCATTTTATTGGCACGGGAATCAACCGGACATTTATACGGCCTATCTGTTCAACTCGGCTGGCCGTCCAGACCTGACGCAGAAGTGGGTTCGCTGGGTACTCGATACAAAATACGGAGACCGGGACAACGGCGTGGATGGGAATGACGACGGTGGAACCCTGTCGGCCTGGTACGTCTTAAGTTCATTGGGGATTTTCCCGACTGCCGGTACGGATCGTTACGAAATCGGCAGTCCGCTGTGGGACCGAGTGGAAATCACATCACAGGATAAGCCGCTGGTGATCATTTCCGAGAAAGGGGGGCAGGACAGTCCCTACGTTCAAAAGACCTGGTTGAATGACAAGCAAGTAGATCGACATTGGTTGCAGCACGCCGAAATCGTCAATGGCGGTACTTTGAAATTTGAAATGGGAGATCCGCCGTCGAAAGAGACGAGCAAATAACTCACGAGGAAGCCATGGCCGAGCAAAAAACGAAGAAGACTGGCGAAAGTGTTGAGGCATTTATCGACGCCGTTCCTGACGCTCAAAAGCGTGAAGATTCGTATTCTCTCCTTAAAATGATGCAAGAGATCACGGGGGATAGTCCTCATATGTGGGGGCCAAGTCTGATCGGATTTGGTGACTACCACTACAAGTATGAAAGCGGATGTTCGGGGGACTGGTTCGTCGTCGGTTTTTCGCCAAGAAAAGCGGCGATCAGCGTTTATCTGACCTGCGGTCTTCACGAGCAGTTTGCATCTCACCTGGAGAGGCTTGGTAAGTTCAAAACGGGCGTCGGTTGTCTTTACGTCAAGAAACTTGCAGACATCAACTTGTCCGTTTTGCAGGAAATGATTCAGATCAGCGTCAAAAGTCTGGCAAAGACATTAAAGGACAAGGCAAAACCGAACAAAAAGGGACCCAAATAAGAGAAAACAGTCGCTCGGGCTGCAATCGGTGTTCATTATGCTCGCATCTGGTCGCAACAGAGATTACCATTCCGAATTCGTGCGGATTCTCCGCGGTTGCGACTCATCGCCTTGGTTGGTTGAAAGCCTTCATGCAAGTTCCCTCCCACGAAACAGACAACGCCACGGTCGGCTTTCCACCTTATCCTGGTTCCAAACAAATGCCCCGCTGGGATGGGGGCGAACTACCCGAGGCACCTCCGTTCTCGTGGTGGAATTTAACTTCCATGCTGGGACCTGGGCTCGTCATGGCTTCGGCCGCAATCGGAGGCGGAGAATGGCTGACAGGACCAGTGGTGACTTCCCGATATGGTGGTGGTCTTCTTTGGCTGGCGGCGATCAGTATTCTTGTCCAGGTGATCTATAACGTCGAGATCAGTCGCTATACGCTCTACACGGGCGAACCGATTTTCACTGGAAAGTTTCGTACATTGCCAGGTCCGATGTTCTGGCTGCCGATTTATCTACTGCTCGACTGCGGTTCGTTTCTACCCTATCTCGCATCAAGTACCGCAGTGCCATTGTCGGCAATCTGGCTGGGTGAGCTGCCCGACAATACCAACCCGTCGCATAAACTGTTGCTTCAGGTGCTGGCGTGTATGATTTTCCTGGGTTGCATGCTGCCATTGCTTTTCGGAGGCAAGGTCTACGATTCGATCAAGCGGGTGATGACATTCAAGCTGATCTTCGTCGGCGGTTTTCTGGTGTTTCTGGCGATTTTCTATTCGAGAACCGAGACCTGGACCGAGATCTTCAGCGGATTCTTCAAGGTCGGAAACGTTCCTGTTGTGGCTTTGACGGATCTCAATGGAGACGGGAAATTTGATGCCGAAGATTCCCTTCGCGGCAACAACATCGACAACGTGTTTGTCTCACTGGCACAGGGACGAGGATTCCCGAAAATCGATCTGGCATGGATCGGCTTTTTGACCGCCATGATTGCAATTTCGGGGAACGGAGGATTGACGAATACTCCCATCAGCACGTTCACTCGCGAGCAGGGTTGGGGGATGGGAAAACACGTCGGCGGAATACCAAGCATCGTCGGAGGTCAGTCGATCGAGTTGTCCCACACCGGTATGGTCTTTCCGATTTCACCCGAATCACTCGTCCGTTGGAAGCAATGGGTACGGCACGTTTCTCGCGAACAGTTCTGGATCTGGATGCCGGCCTGTTTTATTGGTCTTGCATTGCCAAGCATGTTATCAGTTCAGTTCCTGCCGAAGGATAAACCACTAAGGGATAGCGAGAAATACCTTGCCGCAGCAATGACAGCAAATGGCGTTGCAGAAACGGTCACGGGAATTGTCACGACTGATCATGTCGAGACGGCGGACGAAAAGAATAAGCTGCTTGGAGTGAAGGCATCACTAAGGCCCTGGCCGAACTACATTGTCTGGTTCACAACATTGTTCTGTGGTGTGCTCGTATTGGGAACGAGCATGGCTTCGACGGCAGATGGAGTGCTCAGGCGATGGATCGACGTCTTCTGGACGGGGCTTCCGGCCCTTCGAAAATGGGAAACCAAGCACATCAGCAAGGTCTATTTTTCAGTGCTGGTTGTCTACGCAACTGTCGGTCTCGCCATGCTGTTATTCAGCAATCCGACGCAACTTTTGATGTGGTCCACGATCATTTACAACTATGCACTTGGCTTCAGTTGTATTCACGTGATCTTTATTAACACGACGCTGCTACCAGTCGAATTAAGACCACCTAAAGCTCGACTTTACGTACTCGGTTTCGGTGGCTTGTTCTTTACGTTCATGGGTGTCATTTCGATGCTCGCGATCTTCCAGGAAAAGAATATTATCACCTGGTTTCACTAGTGATCTACGAATTTTAGGGATGAGTCGAACGCGATGATGAACTGGGTTGCAGTGGTATCGGTCGTTGGTTTGTTTCAGACGGCATCGTGGTCGATTCTCGGCGCTGACGCTGCCGTCGGCCCTGAAGGGCTTAAGTGGTGGGTCGATTTTCTGTTGCACCTTGATGACAAGCTGATGGATCTTGTCAAAGAATATGGCATATGGACTCATTGGATTCTCTTTGGCGTGATCTTCTGTGAGACGGGCCTGGTCGTGACACCGTTTTTGCCAGGTGATTCACTGCTGTTTGCCGCCGGTGCCTTTGCAGCCGCGGGTTCACTGCGTATGGAGTGGCTGATTCCGCTTCTGATCGTCGCGGCGATTCTTGGTGATACTGTGAATTATTTGTTGGGCCATTTGATCGGCGAGCGAGCCTTCAGCATGGGCATTCCGTTTCTGACAAAGGCAAATCTCGAAAAGACTCACGCCTATTTTGAAAAGTACGGTGGTAAGACAATCATCCTGGCCCGCTTTGTCCCGCTGATCAGAACGTTCGCTCCGTTCATTGCGGGGGTCGGTGCGATGAACTATCGCAAGTTCATCTTCTTTAATGTGATTGGTGGTATTGTCTGGGTGTTGATCTTCCTGTTTCTCGGCTTCTGGTTTGGGAACATTCCCTTCGTCAAGAAGAACTTTGAACTGGTCATGGTTGCCATCGTGGCGCTGTCGTTGGCTCCTCCCGTATGGGAATGGTGGTGTCACCGCGTCGCCCAGAAAAAGAATTCCTAGTTGAGAGGTTTTGATGAGCGAAGAACCGAAGCGCGAGCAGTGGGCTTCACGAATTGGACTGGTTCTGGCAATGGCTGGGAACGCAGTCGGGTTGGGAAACTTCTTGCGATTTCCGGCTCAGGCGGTGAAGAACGGCGGCGGTGCGTTTCTGATTCCGTACATGATCGCCTTCCTCGTGCTCGGCCTTCCGTTGATGTGGATTGAATGGACGATGGGCCGCTTCGGCGGCCAGTTCGGACATCACTCGACTCCCGGTATTTTTGATTCGATGGGAAAGCGGAAGTTCTGGAAGTACTTCGGCGTCTTCGGACTCTGGTCTAACCTGATCATTGCCGCGTTTTATCTCTACATTGAAGCGTGGTGCGTCGCATACGCCGGATATTCGCTGATCGGGGGTTTCAAAGAAACGCTTCCGGGCGATTTTTTCAAGAGTTTGACCGCCGATTCGGAAACATCGATTCTGACGATCAGCGGCTTTGGGCTGTCGATGTTCGTGTTGTGCATCGCGATCAATATCTGGATCCTTTCGCGAGGGCTTTCCAAGGGAATCGAGATCGTTTCGAAGATTGGTATGCCTCTGTTGATTGTGTTCGCCGCACTGCTGGCCGTACGTGGATTGATGGTCTCACCGGTCAACGACCCCCATGCAGTCGCCAGCCCATTCGAGGGTCTGAACTATGTCTGGGAGCCGAAATTTGATTCGCTGACGAATCCGAATGTCTGGCTGGCCGCTGCAGGACAGATCTTCTTCACTCTTTCGATCGGTATGGGATCGATGCACTGTTATTCATCGTATCTACGAAAGAACGACGATGTCACGTTGAATGGGGCAGCGGGAGCGTGGACGAACGAGTTGTGTGAGGTGGTTCTGGGTGGTTCGATCCTGATCCCAATCGCCGTTGCCTATCTGGGATTGTCGGCTGTTCAGGAAAAAGTGGCGGGAGGATCGGGGTTTGGTCTGGGGTTCATGGTCTTTCCAACATTATTCAATCACTGGGGAAGTCTTGCGCCGGCGGCCGGATTCTTCTGGTTCGGATTACTGTTTTTCGCAGCAATCACAAGTTCGCTGGCAATGGGCCAGCCGATCATGGCGTTCCTGCAGGATGAATTCCGATTCTCGCGTGAGAAGAGTGCCCTGGCCTTTGGTGCGATGCTGATTCCGTTGGCACTACCAGTCGCGCTTTTTAATCAGAAGAGCTTTTTCGACGAGTTTGATTATTGGGCCGGAACATTTTGCCTCGTGGTGATGGCAGTCGGAGAAGCGGTCCTGTTTGCCTGGGTCTACGGTGTAGACAAGGGTTGGGCTGAAATGATGCGAGGTGCCGACCTGAAAGTTCCGCGCTTTTTCTATTGGGTGATGAAGTATGTCACTCCAACTTTGCTGATTGTGATCTTGCTGGCGTCGATGTTTGAGCCGAAGGCAGGCTGGGATGGTTATGTTACGGCGGCCACAAGTGGCAAACCGTTACCGGACTGGCACTGGTCGAGTAACAGCATGGTTGGCAAACTTTTGCACCACGATTTGCCACTCAAAGAAAACGCGACACCTGACGAAGCCGCGTTCAACAGAAATCTGAAAATCGTTCGGACTGTCGATCGATTGGCCATGGTCGCTGCATTCGCAGGTTTTGCCTGGCTGATTTCAGTCGCCTGGAAACGTCGAACAACGGAAGGAGATATCACCGCACCATGACGTTACTCGCCTGGATTTTCATGTTGAGTGCCTGGGGGTTGATTATCGGTTGTACCGTTTATTGTTTCTGGAAACTGATGTTTTCGAAGCATCTTGAATCGGACGATTGAAGGATTGGCACCAACCTTGCACCAGTCGTTTTGTACTCAGGTGCCGTTTCAACGAAAAATCCAATTTTCTTTTCATTTCGGATGAAAATGGAGCATTGGAGTCAGAAATGGATGTCATAATGACAAGATCATTACGTCATTGACCCCTTTCCGTCGGATTGAAGGAAAATTACATGCCCGATATTCAAGAACTTCCGCTGCTGAAATCGGCGAAGCGTGAAGCGATGGTCGCACTTGGCATCTGGTTGGCAGCGACGATTTATTCGCTCGGCTATTGCTTTAAATACGGGTATGGCCGCGACCCTGAATCCTTGACTTACGTGCTTGGCTTTCCGGATTGGGTCTTCTGGGGGCTGGTTATGCCATGGGGCGCGTGTACGGTCGTGGCAAGTGTCTTCGCATTCTGCTTTATGAAAGATGAAGAGTTGCCTCAAAGCGGTCAATAACTTTCAGGAATTCTGTTTTTTCCTCCAACGCAAGGCGACCGATCAACTCATGCTTGCCGCGACAGACATCTCAAATCCCGGATACAGCGTCCTTTTTGCTCTGTTGTTATTCATTGGGGCGTCTGTCTGGCTGGGAACACTGGCGCAAAAAGCGATGGAAAAGAAGGAATTCCTCAAAGGATTCTTTCTGGGGAATCGTGGCCTGGGGGCCTGGGCACTCGCCCTAACCGCCACCGTGCAAAGCGGTGGAACTTTCATGGGTTTTCCGGCATTCGTCTATAGCCACGGTTGGATCGTTCTGCTGTGGATCGGCAGCTACATGGTGGTACCGCTCCTCAGTTTTGCCGTCGTTGGCAAGCGACTGGCCCAGCTTAGTCGAATGACGGATTCATTTACCGTACCTGATTTGTTGCGCGAACGGTTTGCTGATCCGCGAGTCGGCCTGGTCTCGTCGATCATGATTATCACTTTCATGTCATTTACGATGTTTGCTCAATTCAAGGCTGGGGCAACGATTATGAAGCATGCCTGGCCAGGGTCGGGCGTGCTGGCACTATCCGAAGACTATGAACCAACCGCTGCGGAAAAGGCCGAATCAAAGAATGGATCTGCGGGCGCCGCGGCAAAGTCCGCCTCAAAGCCGATCGATCGTAAATACTATGTGGGATTAGTTGTCTTTACGGTAACCGTCGTTGGCTACACGCTGATTGGCGGTTTTCTGGCGTCGGTTTGGACGGATCTGTTCCAAAGTGTGATGATGGTCATTGGCGTGACGATCCTTGTCTGCTTAGCTGTTCCGATGGCGGGAGGACTGGAACAAGCCACGAAAACGGCCATCGCAAATACGTCACCGGACATCGCATTTGGACCTGGATACAGTACGATCGGGCGGGAGTTCCTGACGCCGGGGCTGGCTCTTTCGATGTTTTTTATCTGGATATTTGGAGGATTTGTCTCACCCGCCAGCATGGTTCGAGTGATGGCAGCCGAAAGTACGGAAGTGATGCGCAAGTCGATCTGTCTGTTGAGCTGTTACAACTGCCTGATTTATATCCCGCTCGTGATGACGTGTATCGCAGCACGAACCATGTTGCCCCATCTTGATAAGCCGGATGAAGTCATACCACGAATGTCGATGCTGGTGACGGAGGGTCTTCCTTTTGGGCCATTCATCAGCGGCTTGATTCTGGCCGCTCCGTTCGGCGCGATTATGGCTTCCGTCAGTTGCTTTATCCTGGTCATTTCATCTGGCCTTGTTCAGGACATTTACGTTCGATTCTTGCATCCAACTGCCACCGAAACACAAGTTCGGCGAGCGACTAATGTGTCGATGGTTAGCGTTGGGCTGATTGCCGTCATCGCGAACCTGGACCCGCCTCAGTATCTGCAGGCTTTAGTGGTTCTGAGTGCTTCCGGTGGCGGTGCGGCATTTACGATTCCCATTTTGATGGCATGCTATTGGCGGCGGACGACGGCAGCGGGAATGCTGGCAGGAATGTTGGTCGGATTCTGTTTTTACTTTGGGCTTTCTGCTGCTGGCTGGATACAGAATTGGGCCGCCGCCGCTCCTGAAGGTTCGGCGCTCGCACAATCAGTGATTAATTTCCTGGGACCCGATCCAAAAATTGGCGTACCAGGATTATTCCGTCCTTACTATATCTTCGGCATCGACCCAATGGTCTGGAGTCTGGTCGTGTCAGCGATTGCAGGGGTTTGCACCAGCCTCGTGACGAAGCCCCCATCCGAGGAACACGTCTCGCGATTCTTCGATGTGGCTGTCGCAAAATGACGACAGATCCAATGAACGAGCGAATGTTTTTCAGTTTGATTTGAAGATTCTGTTGATGAGCGACGTTGCGACATCAATACCAGTCACGCGACCAAACGCCTGCCAACCTGGGACAGCGTTAACCTCAATGACATAGCATCGACCGTCTGCGTCATACAGCAGGTCAACGCCTGAGATGAACGCTCCTGTCGTCACGGTTGCCCTTAACGCGAGATCGATTTCCTGAGGTGTCGGCTGGTGTGGTTCAGCAACAGCTTCGCGGGCGACGTTGGTGCGAAAGTCATTGGCCGACCGACGTCTCATGCCTCCTACTACCTGATTGTCCAGTACCAGAATTCGGACATCGAAACCGCCATGGTCAATAAACTTCTGAAGGTAGAGCACAGCATTCAGTCGCATCAGGGTACGAAAGGTACGATGGGCCAGGTCGGGATCGGTAACTCGAACGATTCCTCGTCCTTCGGACCCGAAAAGTGGCTTCACAACAACGTCCCCTCCCAATTGATTGAAGGCTGATAACGCGTCATCTTCATGCTCGCATACGATCGTTTCTGGAACGGGCAGACCATCGGACTGCAGTCTTGCCGTGGTGAGGTATTTATCGACCGCACACTCGAGCGATTTAGGCGAATTAATGACTTTTGTTCCTGCGGCTTCAAGCCGACCGAGCAGGTCCATACGAAAGACGACCTGTTCCAACGAACCTGGAGGCATCGTTCTGACGAGGATCACGTCGAACCGAGAATGAAGAGAGACTGTCGTCTCAGCCGCCTGAGGACTGGCCAGACGAATTGATTTTTCTGCGGAAAGACTACCCTGAGACTCGATTCCACTTTCCAAACCCATTTCAAATGAATGGCCACCAAACATAACGGCGTTGCATGTGGACAAATTATTCGCAATTAACCTTGAGAAATCGAGACGTTCGCAGTCGTGCCCCAACGAGAGAGCGGCTCGCTCCAGGTCGCGGTAGTACCAACTGCTTTCGCTCGCAAGGATGCCAATGTTCAAAGTTTGACTCTGGAATGGGACTGTCATTCAGGGATTTGGAAACCCACGGGATCACAAGGCGTGCGTCATCTCGACGCTGCCATTACGAATCTTATTACAAGCCGTCTGATGATTCTCAGGTGATTCCAAACGATGTTCGCAACACCGCTTCGTTCACATTGCCTGCGACATGAACACGGCCGGTTTCGAGGTTCTGGAAAACGACTTGCGCCGGGCTGAAAAGCAACGGATCAATTTTATAGAAATCACGTCCGGCCGCTTCGAAGATTTCCAGAAATGGTCTGCCGTAGGATGGAGATGCGAACGAAGGGACTCGCTGAGCGATCTCGGCAATCGATTCATCGTCTCCCATCACCCAAAGTGTGACTCGGGCTCCGTAGAGAATGGCATCATTCGTCCTTCCAATCCCTTCCAGATCGTTCTTGGCAACGGGTGGCAAGGGGGCTGTTCCGTAACCGCTTCGAACGCGATTGACATCGAAGCCAAGTTCATGCAGTTTGTGCATCGCGGTTTCGATTGACCGGGCTACGACCTGCAAGTTGCCAGCCATACTCGACGTGGGTGCCACGCATAACACGACGTCTTCCGGTTCGACGTCGGTTGCATCCGCGATGTATTGGAAGACCTCGGCATCGGGAAGCTTGCCTGATTCAAGGACTCCAACGATCTGATCAGCCTCTTCACGATACCAGAGCTTGTCAAACAACGGCTCCTTTGCCGCGACGGCACGCATCGGGCCTGAACCCATAGCAAAGAATTTACCGACGTTGATCTGCCATCCCGCATACTGGCTGAAAAGGCAGGCGGCGACGGGGGCATCTGTCTCTACAGCAATGTGCGGCCATCCGAGATTGCCAATGATTCCTGGGACCATCGAGACATCGGCCAGACCAGACATGCAGATTGCTGCTAGTGCAACACCCGCTTCAATTCCCCCTTCAGACTGAACACCGAAATCGAGCAGCAGCCCGTTGTTTTCCACGTCATGGCGAGTGATTCGGTAGTCTTCAGGGCTTTCGTTAACGTCTTCGATCAGTTGAGAGGCCAGGTCGTTCAGTTGAAGGTTCATTCAAATGCCATCAAAAATTGTGTGTACCGAGTCAGCCCAGCGAAATCGACTTCGCCAGTCCAACCCGATCCCGGTGCAAGGTACTTATTACTTTTGTGTGTGAGCGAAACCAGCCGTGTTGCGGGCAACAATCGGACGGCGTTCTCTCACAAATCGAGATTCAGCAGATTATTCAATCCAGAATGGAAATGGGAAACTGCAAGACTCTTCCTCTATAATAACATTTTCCTGTGTCACAGACATCCGTCAGCAACACGGTTCTCAAATCCATTTAACAGAGGCGATTAAAGTGGAACATGATTCGAAATATCAAGCAGGTGAACCGGTCGAACCGAATCACGTTCTTGACGGAATCATCATCAGTCCAGACACCTATCGTGAGAATCGAATCCCACCAGGCCAGTCCCGAACGCGAAAGTGGCCGGTTCTGCAATGGGGTCCCATCCCAGAGATCGCTGCCGAGGAATGGACCTTTGAGGTGACCGGGCTCGTTGAACGCCCGCTCTCATTCACCTGGAGTCAGTACCGCGCGTTGCCACGTGTCAGGGTCTTCTCCGACTTCCATTGCGTGACGAAGTGGTCTCGTTTAGGAAACGTGTGGGAAGGAGTCGCTGTCAGCGAATTAGTCGCCCGCGCAGGAATCAAGCCCGAAGCGAAATTTGTGATCGCCATGGGCAATGATGACGGTTGGACGACGAACATGCCTTTGGCCGATTTTCTTCAATCAGACGTCCTGCTGGCGGACACGCACGATGGCGAGCCGATCAACTTCGAGCATGGCGGTCCGGTCAGATTAGTTGTACCGCGACTCTATGCATGGAAGAGCGCGAAATGGTGTCGTTCGCTGACGTTTCTCGATCACGACAAGCCAGGCCTGTGGGAGCAACAGGGTTACCACAACCACGGTGACCCGTGGCTCGAAGAGCGTTTCGGGTCGGATCAACTTCCACCCGGTTGGAACGAGGAAGAAGCTCTTGCGATATGAGATCGTTTAAAACGCCATGCCCCAACCAGCATTTAATGTCCACGTGAGACCAAGTTGCTGGCCATCGACCCATTGATACAGCGGCACTCCCGACTCCAGGAACAACCGTTGTTCGCGAAATCGGTGCTCGGGGCGGGTCAGTAAATAGTTCACACCCAGCAATCCATTCACGTACTGGCGGCCCTGGGCATTCGCCTGGTTGACAGGTGACAGCGCCACGTCCAGACGGGGATCAGCACCACGAATGTTACCGTTCCAGTGTCCGTCTAAGCGTGCCGAGGTACTCCATCGTTCGGTCCAGCGTCGCGATGCCCAACCTGTCAACTGAAACTGATTTCCAAGCTCGTAGTCCAACGTATTCTTACCGGTGGGGATGACGGCGTTGGCTTGTCCACCAAACGTCCAATTGTCTGTCTGTTTTCTGTAGGTGTAGCCGAACAACAGGTCGTATGTCCCCGAACTGGTTCGAAGAGCGTAGGGATTATTCGGGGCAGTTTGCGAAGGCTCAGGCTGTCCCGTTCCGCCGATTGACTGTGCTTCCAGGAAGCCGACAGGAATGCTGAGCCCAAAATTGACGTGCGACTGCGATCGCTCGGCTCGCCTTACCACGAGCAATCCCTGGATGCGAATGTCACCGGGGTTTGTAAACGTCGCCAGATAGTTTCCGGTCGAGGTCTGCGAATTGATCCCGTTGTGTTGAAATGGCAAGTACGCCATCACGGTGAAGTCTTGAGTTGCACCGTATTCAACGAGAGCAACTTGCGAATTCTGCATCATCCAGGTCGGAGCATATGGGTAAGCAGTGGGAACTCCCGTATGGTGCGAACCCACATAATTCTGATCGAACGAATTTTGAAGGTAACGGTACGAGAGAAACGCCGTTCCAGCAGGAAGGGTATGGTCACCGAACATGCCAATCGGAGCCATCCCGTCGGGACGGAAAATGTCTACGTTCTGTCCGAACTGTGCATCATAGTTCAACAGCGTATTCGGATCGGAGACGACTGCTCGATAATCCTGGTCTTCAGCATGTTGGACAACCCCTGTGGGAGGGCCGACAAGACTGTATTCCACTGGTGACAAAACGGGCGACGTACTGGGCGTTAAATATCGACCCCATGTTGGCAACTCAGGGTCTGGGGGGGGAGCCGCAGTCAATGGTGTTGGCAGTGCCTGGTCTTGATCATTAAACTTCGCTGGCGGATCGAGTCGGGACGGACCGTCTGACAAGTACTTTGGGACAATGCTGTCGTAGGGCTCGGGTGACTTTGGAATCTGATCTTCCGCGTATGCGAGATCATTCAGCGACGTCAAACCAACGATGAGAAGAGCAATGAACCAGGCTTTCATGGCTGGGCTCCTTCCCGGGGTGCCGTCGATGTCGTTCCATCGTCGGGGGAATCAGGTATCGGAGGCAAGTCAGAAAACAAGGTTCGGAAGTCTCTCAATTGCATCAGGTTTGCGATATCAACCGCGGCGTTCCACTGCAGGACGAGCGAGGCGATGTAGGCCGAGACGCCTCCTGCCAGGTTCTGCTGGGCGACGATGATATCTCCGAATGCGACCTTGTCCGAAGCCGCGATATGTCGGTCGAAGACCCCTCGATACGCTCGGGCCAGATCGGGAAGAATCTGAGTGCGATAATACTCCGATTGAAACCGTCCGTTTTGATAACGCTCAAAGGCGTCGGCAAGTTGACCAGTCAATTGATTCGTTGCGACAGCATACTGTCGGGAACTCATATCGAGTTTCCCGAATGCCGTGCGGATATTTCCTTGATTCCTGTCGAAAAATGGAACCGGCACCGACACGTTCAAGTTGTACGAGGTACGCCCATAGCCCGGAACTGTCGAGTCATTCTGAAAAACTCCCGTTACGGTTGGATCGGGAATTGGGATTGCTTTTTGAAGCTTAAGATTCAACCTCGCTTGTGCTTCAACATTTCGCGAGGCTTGTAAGTCGGGATGAACACTGAGCACACGTTCCAACAGAATATCATAGTCCAGATTAGGGACTGAAATATCACACCGACCCTCCAGAGGCGTTGGAGGCAACTCGGGACAACCTGTCGCCACGGCGAGTTGTTTCCATGACGAAACGAATCGGTTCTGAGAATTCACCAGGATCGTCTGAGCTTGTTTGACCAAGGTTCTGAGTTGGGCCAATTCGTAGCCAGCCTGCTCCCCATTCTTTAATCGGTCAATCATGATGGCATAGACTTGATTCGTGAATCGAACCAAGGCGCCGTTGATGCGATTCGCCTCTTGCGAAACAAGGACGTTATAGTACGCGGTTCTGACATCGTGCAGGATTTGCTGTCGTGTTCGTTCGTAAGCCAGTTGCGAGTTCATCAGATCCATGTTCGCGGCGGCACGTTGAAGCGGCACTTTTCCTGCGACTTTCACGGTCTGTGACATATAGACACCCTCGTAATTTCGGGTGAACGATGAACCGACTGTATCTGCTTCGTAACCGAACACGGGATTCGGATAGACACCCGCTTGAATCGTTGCTCCTTGATTCATTGTGATCGCTGCAAGTGCTTGTGCGATGATCGGACTATTATTCATTGCCATGTCCTCGAGCTCTTCGAGTGTCATGGCTGGTCCGACAGGCGGGTCAAGCGGCTTCGGATCGGCAGCCTGAGGAAACAGCGTATTAATCGCCTTAAGTTTTCGTTCCGGGTGATCCAGATCTGTCACTGGCAGTGAGATCGTCGGAGAACCTGCTCCTGGAATCTCGGTCGGAAACTTGAGCCGAAGCGATTTCGGACGCTCCTGAGCACTGGACGCAGCTTGCGATTGACTACCATCGCGATCACCCGCTTTCGAGGTGTTATCCCGCTCATCCTGACTGAAACTCAAGATCTTAACGAGAGAACCCTCATTCTGATCGCTGCTGGAATCGGAAAAAATGCTGCCGCTTGTCTGCGTGATCTCACTCGAGTGCCGGCTTCGAGCGACCCCTCGACTTTGTGACTCAGCATCATCGTGAAGTCCTGGCGCGATAGACTCGACTTGATCCTCGGCCTGCGAAGTCGATGCATGCTGTTTCTGACGAGCGATTGACGTGGTTCCGGCGATTGACGAGCCACTCTCGTCGTCAGACCGCCCGTCTGTTCGTGACGCTTCGGGCTTAGGATCTGCCGCGAGTTTATTTGTGCGCTTGCGTGAAGAATCCTTTTTCGAGACACCGTCCACTTTTGCCTGGCGTGCCTCATTAAGACTGGAAATCCGGACCGAATTCGACGGGGTATCGACACTTCGACAGCCTCCGATGATCGCCAGATTTGCAACCGCCACGACGAACAAATGAATCCTCATGCGAACCGCTGTGCGGCGTTGAGATGATTCAATCGGATTTGGAGCGTGAGCAGTCATACGTTCCGGTCGCCGCACAATTAGGTTCGCTCGTAACGGTACATGCCTGCGGGCACTACACTCGACACAATTCGAACGCATCAGCCTGCGGTCATTCCGACCGCAACGATCACGCTACATTTGCAGGATAATCTTGGTTGTGGCAACCTTCGTATCGTAAGGGATGTGCTGAGACATCTAGTCTTTCCGGTTATTATCTCGTCCTCGTCAACGAGGATTTTCGCTTGACCTGCGCAGTTTTCCAGGTCTACGCAAGTTGCTCAGAAACTCTGACGATTTACTGACAAAGCGATCGGCGGTTCCTGCCGCTTTTCTATTCACGCGCACCGCGTTACCTTGCTTCCAGTTTGGTCGTGATTGCAACGTTTGTGGAGTCATCGCATTTTGCGTGAGAAATTTGGGCTAATTGCTTTTTGCCCTGGTAGTGGAGTTCGTGTGCCAAAGTCAATTGAAAAGAATCAATCGCTTAATGAAGACCACAGACATTTCAATAACTTTGCCGAATTCAGTGAGGAGTAATGATGACGATTCCATTTGGGAAGCAAAAATTCGGTAAAGCGATACTTCTTGCTATTGCAACTTTGCTTGCGATCGGACTCAGTTGGGCACTTATCAATTCCAGACGCTCCGAAAAGAGCCCCGATGAGCAATTGCGCCAAATCGCACCTAAAGAAGTGGTCTCGAAACGGGTCCTTTCGGAAGTTCATGAATTGCCCGCAGATACGCTTCAGGCCATGAATCTGAAAACGACAGTTGCGAAGATTCCTCGTTTTTCAAAAGTCCTCCATTTGCGGGGCTCATTGGCAATCGACTCAAACCGTCTGTCTCATGTTCATGCTCGGTTCCCTGGAACGATTTTTGAACTGGCGACGGTTAAAGGCCTGCAATCGCTGCAATCAAAGCCTTTTGCTCCACCAGCGAGGCCGTTGCAGAACTTTGATGAAGTTAAAGAAGGCGTTCCATTAGCCGTGATCTGGAGTAAAGAGTTGGGCGAGAAAAAGAGCCAACTTGCTTCTTCGCTGGCACAGCTTCGACTCGACTTACAGACATTGGACCGATTTAAGGCGCTTACCGCCACTGGCGCGATATCGGACCGGGAATACAGAGAACAACAAGCCAAAGTCGAGCAGGGACAGATTACGGTTTTTACGGCTGAGCAGACCCTTCATGCCTATCAGGTCACTGATTCAGAGATTCAGCAGGTCAAAGAATCGGCTGATCGAATTCATCGAAGCCAGGAAGCTGAAAAAAGCTATTCAGCAGACTGGCCACGGGTCACGGTTTATGCCCCCATTGGCGGCGTCATTGTGGATAAGGCCGTGACTGTGGGCGAAATTGTCGATGCCAACGCCGACTTATTCAAAATCGCTGACCTCAGCGTTCTCACTGTCTGGCTTCATCCTTATGAAGAGGATCTTTCAATCCTGGAACAGCTCCCCAAACCACTGACAGTTTCGATCACAGTCCCCGGAAACGAATCGCTTGGCGAGCTGGAGTGCGAGATTGATCGGTTTTCGCCGATGATCGATCCGAATGAACATATGGCACTGTTGATTGGTACGGTCAAGAACCCCGGGCGCAAGTTGTTGGCGAATCAATTCGTCAGAGCGGATGTCGGAATACCTGTCGAACGTGGCGTTGTCGAAATCCCCTCAAATGCAATGATCGACGCTGGCAATGAATGCATCGTGTACGTGCGGGTGGACGGATCAAAGCCGACTTTTCATCGTCGTCGAGTCAATGTTGTTCAACGGTATTTCGATGTCATCTATGTTCGTAGTGAACTCACTGACGAACAAAAGCAAAACGGGTTGCAAGCGATTCAGCCCAACGAGATGGTCGTTGCCGGAGGCTTGCTTGAACTCGAAGACTACTTACAGCAGCGCTGAGGAATTTCAGATTGCCGTCAGCAATCATTCTGACATTTGATTTTGAGCCAGCGTTGATGATTGGAAATACGGGTCGTCGGGTGAAATCTCTCCCCTTCGCGAAGACAAAGGCAAGAACATGGTTGCGCAACTGATTAAGTGGTCTGTCAGCAATCCACTGATCGTGATACTGGCGACAATTGCGTTGGCCGGGGTAGGCGTGCACTCGTTTCAAAGTGTCAATGTTGAAGCATATCCCGACCCAGCACCTGCAATCGTCGAAATCATTGCTCAAAACCGAGGTCGATCAGCCGAGGAAATGGAACGACTGGTTACCGTGCCGCTTGAAGTCGCTTTGTCCGGGATGCCGGGACTGAAGAGTTTGCGAACCAAATCTCTTTTTGGACTCACATACGTCAATACACAGTTTGAGTATGGTTTCCCCTATCTATCGGCGCGACAGGAAGTCATCAATCGAATCTCAATTGCCGATCTTCCTCCCGACGTATCTCCACAGATTTCACCCCGGTCGCCGATCGGAGAGATTCTCAGGTACTCGTTAACGTGTCCTGAAGATGCAGAAGGCCACCCACTTTATTCATTGAATGACTTGCGATCCATCCAAACGTGGACCCTCGAACGAACGTTTCGACGCATTCCGGGCATCGTTGATGTCGTCAGCATGGGCGGGACGATGAAGCGATACGAAGTCCGCCCCGATCCCAACCGGATGAAGCGTTACGGTGTCACTCTTGACCAACTTCAAAAGGCGATTGCGGCAAGCAACGATAATGTGAGCGGCGACTATCTGACACAGGGGGATATGGCTGCGGTTGTGCGTGGCATCGGATTGATCGGTCGTGGCCGTGATCCAGTGCAGCGAATTCTAGGGTTGAAAGATCCAATGACGGCTGTCAGATATCTACGAATGGAAGACGAACGACGACTGTTGGAAATTCGCAAGATCACCCTCAAATCGACCAACAACTTGCCAATACGAGTTGATGATATTGTCGACGGAGGCCCCCTCCAGCCGGGTGAGTCTTCTTCGGAGGCAAAAGGAGTTGTCGTCAACCATCTTACCCGACTTGGCAAGGTCGCCCTCAGCCGACCAAACGTCGATGCCGACGGTCAACTCGTTCTCGATGAAAAGGGAAATCGGATCTGGACCGACGAAGACGAAATCGTTCAGGGACTCGTCTTGCTCCGAAAAGGAGCCGAGTCATTACCAGCCCTGGAAAAGATCAAAGCAAAGATCAACGAGTTAAATACCAGTCCCGGCGCTTTACCACCTGGCATTCAAATCAATGTCTTCTACGATCGAACAACTCTGATTAAAACCACAACCGAGACAGTCGAAGAGAACCTTCTTGTTGGTATCTGTCTTGTCACGGTGATTCTGCTGATGTTTCTCAGCGATGTTCGCAGCGCCATTATTATCGCGATCAATCTTCCTCTTGCGCTACTATTTGCCTTTAGTGTGCTGTACTTTCGAGGACAGTCAGCCAATCTGCTTTCGATCGGGGCAGTCGATTTCGGAATTATTATCGACTCGACCGTCATCATGGTCGAGAACATTCACCGTGTGCTCAGCAGCGGAAAATACGCAGACTTGCCTCTTTCCCAGCGAATTGTGCGTGCTTCAACTGAAATTCAGCGGGCACTGTTTTTCTCGACAATCATCATGGTCTGCGCAATGCTGCCGCTATTCACAATGCGTGGCCCTGAAGGGCAGCTATTCCGTCCCATGGCTGAAACCTATGCCTTCGCAATTGGAGGCGCCCTCCTCCTGGCACTGACAATCGCTCCGGTCTTATGCATGTTGTTTTTCAAGAATATGAAAGAAGCGGGAGATAACTTTTTCGTTCGATACCTGAAACGCGGGTATTTACGAAATCTTGAACATTGCCTGAATCATCGCTGGATTGTCGTCGGGATTTTTGCAGCAATGATTGTGGGAACGATTGCTTCGCTTCAGTTCCTTGGCCGCGAGTTTATGCCTCCTTTAGAAGAAGGTCATATCTGGGCGCGAGCAATTTACCCGGTGGGCGTTTCTCTCGCCGAAAACGCCGAAAACTCTCGGACAGCGCGGGAAATCATGAGGCAATTTCCTGAGGTGGAACTCGTGGTGAATCAGATCGGTCGACCTGAATCCGGTACTGATCCGACGGGGTTCTACAGCTCAGAATTTTTTATTCCACTGAAGGCTCAGGAAAAATGGTCCCCAACGCTTCCCGCAACAGGCTGGCGGAAATGGTTGTTCGGGCCAATGCGTCCCAGGACGAAACCTGAATTGGTTTCCGAATTAAGTGACAAACTGAATGCCGCATTGCCTGGCGTGAATTGGAATTTTTCGCAAGTCATTCGGGACAACGTGCTCGAAGTCCTCTCTGGTGTACAAGGGGAAAACTCGGTCAAAATTATTGGCCCGGACCTCGATCGACTGGAAGATCTCGGCAAGCAAGCCGTCGCGGCGATGGTTAACGTCCCTGGAGTAAAGGACGTCGGCTACTACAAAATCAAGGGACAATCTAACGTTGAACTCCCCATTGATCGCGAAAAGTGCTCCCTCTGGAACGTCAGCGTTGCCGATGTACATGATGTGATTCAGACGGCAATTGGTGGCAAGACAGTCTCGTCCATGATCGAAGGTGAAAAATCCTTCGATATCGTCGTACGCTGGCCCGAGTCACTTCGACGCGACCTCTCGAGTATTCTTGATATTCCCGTCGTCGTTACCGACAACGTCGTCATCGTCCCCTATCAAACAGCTTCGGGCAATGGGACTTCCCTGTCTGCGGCTGGTTCCAGCAGTGCTCAGCCACTGATTACGGGAAGCTCACGTAGCGCTGCACCACCAGAAACTTTGACCGCGCCGGTTGAACGACTTCGCGATCTGGTGACGCCGCAGGGGATGGATCCGGATGGCCCCCTTAGTCCAGACGGACAGTTTGTCAGAAGCGGAGTTTCTATCGTCTCACGCGAAGAAGGACAAAGGCTGGTTGCAATCAAATTCAGTGTTCGCGATCGAGATCTTGCGGGGGCCGTTGGAGAAGCACAAGCAACAGTCCGCAAGCTGATTCCGACCGGATATCGGGATGAATGGAGTGGTGAATTCAAGAACATGGAAGAAGGCGAAGGCCGACTGTTGATGATCGTTCCAGCGTCATTACTTCTCGTATTTTTATTACTCTATATTGCGTTTCATTCACTGCTCGATGCATCTGCGGTACTGATGAACGTCGCGGCCTTGTCGCTGGGCGGGATCTGGGCCTTGTTTCTGACCGGGACGAACTTCAGCATTGCCGCAGCGGTCGGATTCACGTCGATCTTCGGCGTCGCAATTATGGATGGCTTGCTATTAATTTCGTCGTTCAATGCCCACCGTGCCCATGGGCTTCCTTTACGGGAGGCCATCATGGCGGGGGCAGAACAACGAGTTCGCCCCGTGATGATGACGGCGTTAACGGCAATCCTGGGGCTGCTTCCTGCTGCACTGTCGACACGAATCGGCGCCCAAAGCCAAAAGCCACTGGCGATCGTCGTTGTCGGAAGCATGATCACGACGCTCTTTCTGACGCGTTACCTGATGCCTGTCCTCTACAGTTTCTACGGCAGCCGTGAACCGGTCGAAGGTGCTGGCGACATGGCACATTGATTTCGACGAGGGTGAGTGGTTGGATTTTGGGAAAACAATCAGGACGATCCGACAATCCGAACGAGCGCATCGTCATACCGAACGAATCGATTGCGACTGGTCAACTGACTTCGATTAACCCGTCGCAATCTATCGTTAAGTTTCATTGTTTTTCGAGAACGGTCAACCAGATCGTTTGAAAGTTGACGCCAAGTTTTGCTGGTGTTCTTGCATAACGCTCGATTTCTTTCGGTAGAGCCGCCTTACCGACGATCCGCACGGGGCCGGAAAATGCAGATCCCGTTGTCGACAGTGTCAACTTCACTTCAGTCGCCGTGGCACCTGTCGTTTCAGATGTCACAGTTGTTGATGCAACACCCTCGGGCAATTCTGTCGCTTGAACAGTAATTGGACCAACCGATTCCGCCGTTGTACCGCGACGCTGAACCTTCAATGTCACTTCCGCTGGTTTGTCTGGAGCCACGATGATCGCGTCGCTCGTCATAGAAAGTTCAAAATCTGGTTGCTCTGGCCTAACGGTCAGTAAATACCAATTGCGATCACCACCCTGTCGAAACCGATCGCTGACCGCTAATTGATAGTCGCCAGCTTGTGCCGCAGTGTGTGCAATGATTGCGTCACGCGTCGAACCTTTGTCATCGACCTCAGCAAGCACCTTTCCATCGGGGGACGTCAGGGTCAGCACAGGGTCAAGTGGCAAGTGAAGACTTCTCGCTTCGACCGAAATCAGTACTTGCTGACCTTTCTCCAAAGGAATCGTGTAACGATCGACCTGTCGAGGCGACTTGAGACATCCCGTCACCGAAGACAACACGGGAATCGCCAGAGCGATCTTCGGGTCTGTAATGAGATGATTGGCGATCACCGCATGAGACGTCATGCGAATGCGTGTGGCGACTGCAAAATCTGGCGTAAATGCGAAACCGATCTTTGTATCCGATGATCGACGAAGCTCATCCTGAACTTCATATTCCTGGTAAGTCGCAATTCGTGCACCGCCGAGGGGTGCAACATCCAGCTTCATTTCGACTGGTAAATTCCACCCAATTGCCGTGACAGTTGCCGGTTCGTTGAGAGACGTCGATAAAGGAACCGAATGAGTCACATAAGGTCCGGTGGTTAGCGTTAACCGATAAATATGCTTGACACCCCCATTGAAGCGAATACTGGCGTCGGGTGCTGCAGGAAAGGCAAACAGACGAGCTACGTAGGTGCCAGGCGTCTTGGCTGTAAACGCGAGTCGCGGGTCAAGGCCAAGATCATCATGGTTTTCGGCGATCACGATTCCGGCTTGCGACACGATCTGTAAGACCGCATCCATCGGTGAACCGAGACGGGTGTTTGCATCAACAGCAGCGACAAGTGTTTGGCCTGCCTCCAACTTGACGGCGAAACAATCGACGTCGGCCTCCTTCAAGGCACCGTTGACGATCATCTCGGCATCCGTGATGACCTGGGCATCTCGTGGTCTGTTATTGGGTTCGACTTCATTCAGCTCTTTTAACGCGTCGATCAAAAATGGAAACGGTGACGAAGCACCCTCGGAATTATAAAGTCGAATCCAAACCCGATCTGCGGCAAGGTCCGCGGGAATCGAAATGTCGAGTTTCCCCGACTCCGTGGACGGTGTCACATCAATACCTGGCGACCAGACTTTCACAGGCCAGGTAAAGCTTCCCGCACAAGTCACGACCACCTTCGTTCCACGTTGACCACCGGCAGGAAAGACGTTTGTCAGCGTCGGTGGCGCTGACCAGACGTTGCCGACAGGAACGATCATCGCGAAACAAAAAACGACGACCAGCGAACAGACGTTTGTTACCAATGCTGTGGTATCCTTCAAATGCTCGCCAAACCGCAACTGCCATTTTCGTGTATCAGGCTAAATTGAAGCTAAGGGTCCCACACGACTTATTGGGCCTGTAAACTTCAATTCCCGCACTTCATTACATCAATTCCGCAATCGGACGCGGGTCACTCACCAGATGGGTTGGGCGTCCGGCAGCGGTGTACAGGATCTTGTCGGGATTGATCCCGAGTTTCGTATACACACTCGAAACCAGATTTTCCGGTGCATAGACCTTCTCGACTGCCGCATATCCCCGGGGATCTGTGGCTCCGATCACCTGGCCTCGCGGCGTGCCGCATCCTGCAACCAGCACCGAGATTGCACTCGACCAATGGTCTCGACCAGGTGTGGTGGAACCGGGCAGCGTGGTAATCATCGGCGTCCGACCAAATTCGCCCATGACAATCACCAGTGTCGTCTCCAGCATACCTCTTTGATCAAGATCTTCGATCAACCTCGCGACGACGGCGTCCAGCTTCTGACCTTGCGTTCGGAATGCCGGAAAGATGTTCGAGTGATGATCCCATCCACCGTTATACAGTGTCACGAACGGCACTCCTGCTTCCACTAATCGGCGGGCAAGTAACGCCTGTTGACCGAATGCATTCCGTCCGTAGGCATCTCGGATTTGACCCGGTTCGCGGTGCATCTCGAATGCCCGTTGAGCAGCGGCAGAGGTCATTAACGAGACTGCCTGCTGATAATTCTCGTCGGCGCCCATCACCGGATCACCAGCCGCCTGATCATGAAAGCGAACGAACTGGTCCAGACGAGATCGCATCTTCCTGCGGTTGACGGCACGACCATCGTCGAGATCCTTGGGGATCGTGACATCGCGAACCATGAACGATTCCTGGTTCGGATCGTCACTCACCACAAACGGAGCATGTCTCGCCCCCAGAAAATTCGGACCGCCGGAACGCGACATCTCGGGGATCGAAAAGTAAGGAGGCAGCCCGTCGCGAGCACCTCGTTCAAACGAAACCACAGATCCCATGCTGGGATGAAAACTGACGAACGCGCCGCAACTGACGGGAATCCGCGTTGGTGCCCCTGTCGTCATATAGTGATTGCCCGCTCCATGATTGTTCTGATCGTGCCTGACCGATCGAACGATCGTCAACTTGTCGCTGATTGAAGCCAGTTTTGTCATGTTCTCGGAAAAGAGGACACCGGGGATCTTGGTCTGAATCGCCTGGAATTCCCCTCGAATTTCGGCAGGAGCGTTGGGCTTCGGATCGAACGTCTCAAAATGACTTGGGCCGCCGTCGAGCCAGATCAGAATGCAGCTTGTCTTGCGAGCGGTCAGGTCGTCCGCATGCCCTCGCGCTCGAAGAGAATCGACGAACCCACCTCCAAGCAAACTCCCCAAGCCCAGCTTTAAGCAGTCGCGTCTTTGCAATCCGTCGCAGTTTCGATGAAACGTCATGGCAGGGTACTCTTCAATCAACAAACGAAAATTCAGGAGTGTTCAGCAGTGTCCAGAACAAATCTTCAATGCCTCGGCGGCGTTGATCACCTTCGGACAGGAACTCGATCGCGATCTGCCGTTCCTCCGAGTTAGGGGATCGGTTATACGCGAGCAAATAGGCCTCGACCACAATTTCTTGATTCGATTTATTGCCGGCTGCCAGTTTCGCGGGCCGAGCCGTGTCGAGACCTAGCTTGCGATTCAATGCCGGGGAATTCATCAGGTGAAGAACTTGTGGCGTTGTGGATTCTACCGATCGTTCACAGGGAGGGTCCTGATTCAGGTCCGGCCGCCCGAACGTGTCGAGAAACAGCGACGACGAACGGTACGTCCATAACTGCATAGCCCGTGATCCGGGTGGCAAAGCGGCAAAGTCCTCTTCGACACCCAGCACATCGTTGACCGCGTCCAGCAAGACTTCGGCTCGCATTCGCTGCCGGTAATAGCGAGAGAAATTCTTGATGTCAGAAATGTTCCGTTCGGTCGGTGTCGAACTCAGCCCGAAAACGTGCGACGTCATGATGTGGCGGATCAGCTTCTTGATGTCATATCCCTGCTGTCGAAATTCGAAGGCCAGGTGATCGAGCAAGGCTTCGTTCGATGCGGGATTCGTTGCGCGGATGTCATCCACAGGATCGACTAACCCCTGTCCCATGATCTCGGCCCAGACCCGATTTGCCATCACTTTGGGAAAGTACGGATTTGACGAATCGGTCATCCATGCTGCCAGCACTTCACGAGGATCTTCATCAGGCCCAAGCGTCAGAGGCACACCGGTTAACGTCTTCGGCAGCACCGGTAACCCGGTTCGACCGTGATTCAATTGGCCCGAGCTTTTCGAATAAATGCTCTCTTCGCCGCCGGAGATGGGTGGCGATAAACCCTGCCCCTTATGGCCGACTCGCGAGAAGAATGCTGCGAACCCAAAGAAGTCATCCTGACTCCAGACCTCAAAGGGATGATGATGGCATTTGGCACATTCCAACCGGACACCGAGAAATAATTGACTGACCGACGCACCAATCTCAATCGCTTCCGGGCGATCACGAAAAATGACGGTCGCACCGTTGTTCCAGGTACTCCCCCGTGCTGTAATCAATTCGCGGACGAACTGGTCGTAGGGCATATTCCTTCGAAACGCGTCACGCAACCATGCGTCAATGTTCCAGACTGATTTAATACCGGCTCGGTAGGGATTGGGACGCAACAAGTCTGCCCACTTATTCGCCCAGAAGTCCGCGTATTCAGGACGTTCGAGCAGTCGATCGATTAGCGTCTTCCTCTTGTCGACGGATTGGTCTGCCAGGTAAGCCTGCGTCTCATCGACACTCGGCAACCGACCAATGGATCTCAGGAACGCTCGCCGATGAAACGTTGCATCATTTGTTGGTGGGGAAGGGAGCATCCCCAGCAGTCTCAGCTTTTTCCAGACAAGTTCGTCGATGGCATTGCTGCGAGGCAGAGTGTCATACGCAGCGTCGGGGACTGATCCTGGAAGGGGAATCGTCACAGCACAGACGGCAATATGATTCATGTAACGTGCCATGATGGCTGCTTCGCCCGGAACCGGGCCGGCCTGGACGACCCCGTCACCTGATGCTGCGATGGCCGCAATCGTCCGATCATTGGATTGGAAGGCCGTCGCTTCGGTGACATCACGACGGCGTCCGTCGCTATACTCGGCGATGATGTGTAAAGGGAATTTTTCAAGAGGAGTGAGGCTGCGGCTGGAGGGTTCGGTGACAACTCGAATGATCTTCGGAGCGTCAGCAGGAGTGCGTGGCATTCCGTTTCGAATCCACGTGCGTATCTCTTCGTAGGTCGGACTGCCGACATCAAGCCGTTTGCCGCCGCCATGCGGAAGTTGCCCTGTCGCCTTGCGCAACAGGAGACTTTCTTCTGCGGACGACGGAAAAACCCGGCGGCCACGTCCTTCGTGAGTGATCGCGTCGTAATCGAAGTCGGAATCAAAACCCAGCAGCGAAAGGGCAAACCCGTTCTGGCCGCGTGACTTGCCGTGACAGGCACCGGCGTTACATCCTAGACGAGTCAATTGCGGCTGAATATCGGATTCGAACGTAATGCCCGCCGAAGCGACGTTGCCGTCAGCGTGTAAGGATGAGGGAAACAACATTAAACCGGCGCAGCACACCCCCAACGCCACAAGGACGTTGCTTAAGTTACGCCGTTTTTGTCTGACAATCATCAACAGTCCTTGCCCAGCAGATAAACTCGGCCCAATAAAATGGAACCATCGGATTTACCTCAACTTACGCGAACACCCATCAACTATAGTTTATCGGATTTCCGCTCCAAACAAAACAGCTTTTGGCATTCGGTTTCACGAAGACCAAACCGAGCAGTAATCTGGCGTCAAAGCTCGATCGACTTAAACCATTCCGCGTAATTGATATTGCCTTTGCAGTTGCCCGTCAGGCTCTACAATACGACGGTGATGTCGACGATCCATTTCCAAGAATTGCCATAGAATGCCGTCTCAACGACCATATTCACAACGACTGGTCAGAATGCTTGTCGGTGTGATGGTCGCCGGAGCAATCTGTGGCGGCATTGCCGTTCTCCAAAGGCCCAAATTGTTAACGGAGCACAAAGTCGCTGACAGGCCATCCGCACACCCGGTTCTCCAAAAGCCGACGCGGCCACCGCAGGGCTACGTCGGAGGCGAAGCATGCCGAAGATGTCACGAAAGGGTTTGGGAACAATATCAGTCTCATTCCATGTCCCGTTCGTCAGCGATCGTCAGCGATGCGACGTCAATCGAGGACTTCGATCAGCGACCTTCATTTGACGCTCAAACACAGATCGGGACCGTAAACTATCGCGTTGAACGTTCGAATGAAGGGGAGTTTCATCATGAGTCATTGACCGACCCGGTCCTTGGTCAGGTCTACGATCAACGAGTCAAAATCGAATTCGTGATTGGTAGCGGAAAGGTCGGCCGAACTTATCTTCACGTCCAGAAGGA
>CAIVEI010000033.1 GCA_903904835.1 uncultured Schlesneria sp.
GCAGCGCCAAGCCCGGTTTTGAGTCGTGGTTGTGCATGTGTCTCCTCTCGCAACATACGACCAGCATACAACATACACACGACATTGGCGGATTAGATTTCAGTGAATTTTGGGCTAATCAATGATGGAAACGGTAGATTGGTTTCCAGTCATCGGTTAATCTCCTCACGTCTTTCGAATTCGAAAGCGGGCCCGTACCCACCGAATCACAAATTGCATTAGAAAGAAGCAAAATGAACAAGTATCTGACAGAATTCATCGGGACATTCTTTTTGGTTTTGACCATCGGCTGTTGCGTCATTGGTGGCGCCGTTCCGGCACCACTGGCAATTGGTTCAGCCTTAATGGTCATGATTTTCGCTGGCGGACATGTTTCCGGGGCGCATTACAATCCTGCCGTGACGCTGGCAGTGACGTTGCGAGGGCGATGCTCGTTTGCTGACGCGATTCCCTACATGGTTTTCCAAGTGTTAGGTGCAGTTGCCGCGGCATTGGCGGTCGGTTTTCTCTACGGCTCAGCAAAGACTGACCCAACGGCCTTTTCAGGGGACCTGATTGGAAAGGCCTTGGTCGCCGAGTTCCTTTACACGTTCGCTCTTTGCTACGTCGTGTTAAATGTTGCAACCGCGAAAGCCAACGCAAATAACTCGTTCTACGGTTTGGCCATCGGATTTACTGTTTTGACGGGTGCCTTTGCGGTTGGCGGGATTTCCGGTGGAGCGTTCAATCCAGCCGTCGCTGTTGGTATCACCTTCATGAAGCTGACTGCCGCTGCGAACATCTGGATTTACCTTCTTGCTGACTTCGCCGGCGGAGCGGCAGCGGCCTTCGTCTTCAAGTTTATCAATCCAGAAGACAAGTAAATCTGTCCGATCGATGAAAGATCTCTGGTCTATTCAGAAAAAGATTCGGACGTGTCGTCCGAACTTCAAAGCCTTCAATAGAGCTCATCGTTCGATGAGCTCTATTCGTTTCCAGAACGCCGTTTCATTCTGCCAGTTGTTTGACTGGTTCAGCACTTCCAGCACGACCTTCTGGCCGGCAAATTTTTCCAGATCAATCTGAATGGTTGCCCATCCCTTTTGAGGTGTGGTCAGCGTCTCATCAATCAATTGATCATGGATGACCTGCCCATTCGCGCGAACGACAAGTTGCCAATCGCACTGCGCCTGATGCGAGACGTGCAGATCGAGCAGCATGGGCCGATCCTTGGGCAGAACCGCAGCCCCGCGAAGGATCAGCGGTTTGTCGGCGGCATTGGCATGAGTCCTGAAAATATCAGTCTGACCATTTTGCGCGGTATGCCAAACCAGCCCATGAGCCATATCGAGCGACGAAAACAGCGGTGCAATTCGCGAAAACTCGGCGGCGTAATCTTCGCGGCGGGCAATCGGCATCATGCCGTTCCCGTCTGGCTTTGATGGAGCGGGTTGCGGGTTCACGAGCAGCCTGGAGGCGTACTCCAGATCCACATTTGTTCGAGCTAGATAAAAATGATCAAACCACGCCGCATCACCGTCAACGCAGTTCAGTGACAGACCCGTCACATTGAACAGGCCGAAATCACCAAACAGATCACGTTGAACCAACTGCCATTCGCGCGGCAAATCCCCTTGCAGCCACAGTGGAAACGGAGCCTGCGCTGTGACCACGCCTCTTTCGTAGACGTAGCCATATTTCTGTCCTCTTTCATCAGCGACGGTTGTTCGACGCCGGCCTCGATTCGTTCCGCTGAAAAACGGTCCTCCGTCCCCCAGCCGCCCTCGATTGGCAAACTGCACTTGAATCCGAGTTCCCGTCTGCTTTTTCCAACTGAAAACAACAAATCGATACTGCCCAAGTTGAGGATGTTCGCAGATCATGACGTCGAGACGTGGGATGGATGGATTCTCGACAGAGGGGGGGGAGACTTTCAGTGAACGAGAGCCAGAATAGGGTTTATCGGTATCTGTGACGACCTTTCCGGCCCCTCGATTCAGCAGGGCTTTAAACTTTTCGTCGTCCTCAAATACGGTTAAGAGTCCAGGCCGTTCAGCCCCTGATGAAAATCCGCGCCAGTCAACCCAGGATTTTTCGTCGGTCGGATAAACAACGACTTCAACTGTCGCGGTTTTCCCTTGAAATCGCTGGACGTTTACCAACATCGGTTCTGGATCGGTCATTGACTGCCTGATCGGCACATCGAACTCCCCGAAAACTCGACCGTCGATACGAACCTGAACTGTTGACGGTGACGTATTGTCGGCAAATCGACTGCCAACCAACGACAACCAAGTATCACCAGCACCGATCTTGACCTTGCGAGACAGAACTGAAAACACATCTGTCGGACGTGTGGTCAGGCGAAATTGTGGATCTCGAACATCCGTCACATCGATCACATTTGCCACGTTCATTGAGGCTGCGTCGGCAGGCGAAAGCGTCCAGCCAATCAGCCCTGGCAATCGAGCCATTCGCCGCGTGGATACCTCGGACTCAAGCGCGAGGGGGTCCAGTCGCAGTTCTGGTTCGTACCAGTTCAAAACATCGCGAACATCAAACGGATCTGCCCCGGCGGGACGCCCGTCATGAGCCATCTCGGTCCGAAATGAGATCCGACGCTGTTCGGCTCGACCCGCTGGAAGATCCTGCCAGGCGACATTCCCAACAAGTGACGAACCAATCAGGTTCGTCTGTTTCATCACGGATTGGCCGTCCGCAACCAGAACCTCAACGTTGATGCAGCCACCGCTCTCAGCGATCCGGTCCAACCCGAATTTCGTTCGCACGGCACGGGCCGTCTCAGGGTATTCAAACACCAGTTCTGAAGTTCCCTGGACTCCAAAACCCCAGCCAAACTCTTTGTCGGACGATCGAAGCGGACCTCGCACGATGTTTTGATCCAACTGATAGTCCCACATCCCGCCGAACACCGCTCGATGCGTTGTTTGAATCGGCATCAGATTAGACATAGGAACCTCGTTCGGCGCGAAAAATCGCCAACTGCGAATGGTACGGTACCGAATCCATACCGAATCAAGACTCCAAGCCGGCTGAATCAATTGATAACAATGATCGTACCGATTCTTGTCGCCATGATGTCGCGACTGAAAGCGTTCCAGTGAAGTGGTCAACCGGCTTCCATCCGTGGCAATGACTTGCATCAACCGAGACTTTAAATGAGGTGAAAGTACGGCCAACTGTTCGTAATAGGCATTCCAGGGATTCACTTTAAGGAGATGAATTTCGCCAAGGTCCGAAAATGAAAACTGTTTGACACCGTCGTTCGTCACCAGAATGATTCCCTGCGCCGACCAGCGAAGCGACCGATATATGATCGACGCACCGGTTCTCAGCCAGACCGTTCCCGGCTGCAGTTCTTCAGAGCCAACGTGTTCCCAGACGATCTTCCGCACCCATTCGGTCGTCACTCGCAGCTCTGCGGAGATGTTCACATCCGGCGGTTGAACTTCCAAAACGGGTTTCACGACAAGAAAGGGAGGCTTCGTTTCATACGGGTTCTCACCCCCTTCGAAGTACGCAACGACTTCGCCAGCCAGTCTGTCGCCCCCTTCGAATTCGACGTATGTCCCGGGCTTTACGTTGGTCGTTTGCTGTCGATCAATGATCCACCGGACTGGAGCACCCGGATCAAAAAGTGCTCGCCCCCCGATTTTGGGCTGCGAGTTTGGTTCGTTCCATTCACGGATTTCTGCTTCTTCGGCACGAGTACCGTCCGCAAACATCGCCACAAATCGCTCAGCCGCGATGCAGAAAGACGGAACGAAAAGCAGCAAAACAGAAATCAGCCAAAATCGAATCATCAATCACTCCAGAAACGACGTCCGCTCAGTACTCGATGACATCTGACCCATGATGTTTCCACACGTCGAATCGAAATCTTCGCGAAACAAACGAGTCCTTGTCATGTTAAACCAAATCGAATCGTTTTGCCGTTCGGCGATCATTCCGCGTGACAAGATCGGTCAAGATGTACGTATCCTCCATCAACATGGATCAACTGACCCGTCGTATGGCTGGAACATTCAGAGAGCAAAAAGGCGACCGTATTGGCAATCTCGGTGCAGGTCGTCATTCGTTGTCCGAAAGGGATGCGCGATTCGACTTTGCGACGAGTTTCCTCGGGATTGGGAACAGTGGCCAGCCACGTCGCATACATCGGCGTCCAGCACTCTGCGACGATGACGGCATTCACTCGGATACCGTATTTTTCCAATTCGATTGCCCATTCTCGCGTCAAAGCGTTTCGCCCACCGTTCGCCGCAGCGTAAGCGGATGTCGCTCCTTGTCCTGTCTCGGCAACCTTCGAACCGACGTTAACGATCGCTCCTCGCGACTTCTTTAATTCAGGGAAGGCGAACTGAGCCATCTCATAATAATGGACCAGGTTCTTTCGGAGTGACGCGAGAAACCGTTCCGTGTCGCCGTTTTCCAGGCTGACCCCATCGTTGATCCCGGCGTTGTTAACAAGTCCTTCGATTCTGCCAAACTTTTCGATCGTCGCATCAACTGCATGTCGACAATCCTCGGTTCGATTCAGTTCTGTCACGACCGACCAGGCTCGATGCCCGGCGGTTTCAATGGCCTTCACTGCACGGTCGTTATCGTCCGAGTTTCGGCCGATGATGACCGGGATTGCCCCTTCATTAGCGAGTACCTCGGCAACCCCCAGTCCGATCCCCTTGGCCCCGCCGGTGACGAGAATGACTTTTTCTTTCAGTTGAAGATCCACGTGGGTGTTTTCCTTGAGTAGTAAGTGATCTGGATCGAGTGAAGGCATCTTTGGATTCTTCTTTTCGCCGATCGGTTCAAACTCTGCAACGATCCTATAGCGTTTCAACTGGTAGAATTCCGGCAGACCGCCAAAAAGATGCGTGACTTTTATTCGTTCGCATTTTACCTTGTTTTAGTGATGCAATGCGACGGGCTGGCTCGTTCACAACGAAAGGCTTCATCGGTGAATAACCTCCGCTCTTTCACCGTTCTTCTGGCGGTCATGACATTCGTAAACATCTCTTACGGTTTTGCTGTGGAAACGAAATGGGGAACCCTCCAGGGCCAGATAGTTCTCGATGGCGACGTTCCCAAGTTGCCGCCGCTGGTTACTGCCGTCCCTGGTATAGTTAATCAGGATGTGCCGGACGAACGTGTTGTTGTCGACCCCAAGACGAAAGGGATCGCCAATATCATCATCTATCTCCCAAGTCGCCCTCTTTCTGTTCATCCCGATCTCGAAAAGTACGGCAACGTCGACGGAAATGATAAGACCGATGATGAAGTCGTTTTCGACAGAAAAGACGGTCGATTTGTTCCGCACGCAATGATTGTTCGCACCAACCAGAAAATTCGGTTCCTGAACAACGACGCAGTGGTACACAATGTCAAAGGGCTTCCTATGAGAAATAACCTTTTTAACTTCCACGTGAAGGCGAACGATCGAGAGGGCGTCGTGGCGCAGCCGATGTCGAAACCGGAGAAGCTTCCATTCGATGTAAGGTCTGACATTCACCCGTGGATGCGTGCGTCCATGCTCATTGTCGACCATCCTTATGCCGTCGTGACTGGCAAAGACGGGCGATTCGAGATTCTGAACTTGCCCGTCGGTAAGCATGAATTTCGCATCTGGCATGAGGCTGCCGGTTTTCTCGAAAAAAAATATGTGGTTACGATTGAAGAGGGTGTGAATCCTCAAGAACCAATGAAAATCACACCGGAAAGGATCTTGAAGTAACGAACTTCGATTA
This sequence comes from uncultured Schlesneria sp., assembly GCA_903904835.1. Lineage (GTDB taxonomy): Bacteria > Planctomycetota > Planctomycetia > Planctomycetales > Planctomycetaceae > Schlesneria. The sequence goes on from CAIVEI010000033.1 coordinate 5,745, forward strand.
ATTCAGGTTGGGTACTAAAACCGGAACAGGCGACTTCAGGATTGGATTTGAATTCGAAATTCCTTCGACGCCAAATTCAAGATCCAAATCTTGGATCTTGACTGCAAGTCGGGTACGATGTCGGCGAAGGGAGCTTTTTATGCCGCTTCGCGACCATTTTCGGCCGCCAGTTGAGTCACGCCACTCCTGGGATGAATTGCATGGCGGTTGGCCGATGGTCATCGTCCAGCAGATGTTTCCATTGTTACCAGAAGGATTCGTTGCTGCGCCCAACGTCCATCTTGGATCTGCGTTTGAGATTGATGTATCAGCGTATGAGCAGGATGGGCGGGACGAATTTCCATTTCAAAGAACGATCGACAGCGATGCTGCTGTCCTTGCTGAATCGCCACCGCCGCCGACTCTCACACTTGAAATGGAAGTGCCCGACCAGGACGAATACGAGGTGCGGATTTACGATGAGCGTCATGGACGCCGGTTGGTTGCGGCGATCGAATTGATCAGCCCGTCGAATAAAGATCGTCCCGAAAGTCGGCAGGCATTCGCCGCCAAGGTTGCAGCCTTGTTACAACGAAATGTATGCGTGTCGATAGTAGATGTTGTCAGCGTTCGCCAATTCAATCTCTACGCGAATGTTCTGGAACTTCTTGGCGGCAACGATCCCGCGTTGGGGTCATTGCCGCCGTTTCTTTACGCTGCGACCATCCGTGGCCGGAAACGTACGCGGCAGCCATCCTTGTTGGAAACATGGTTTTATCCAATGGAAATCGCCAAACCATTGCCAACTCTTCCGATCTGGCTGGATTTGGACTTGAGTATTTCCGTCGCTTTGGAATCCAGCTACGAAGAAACCTGCCGAGTGTTGCGAATCGTTTGACGGATGCTTTGGGGCGCGCGGATTGATCTTGAGCAAGATTTGCCGGTTCAGTACAAACCGTTCTCATCTCTGAAGGTCGGTCTGCGGCATGCCGGTCGCTGGCGACATTCTGGCATTTTTGGTTTCGAACTTTCGATCGACTCGGCATGGAGGCCTCGCCGATGCGTTTTCTGTTGCTGATTGCCGGTGCAGCGGTGTTTGCAAACGGTATGGTCGTTCGTGCCGACGACCGTAAGTTTCCGTATGAAGCGATCGTCGAAGCAGAAGATGGTGAAAACGTTCGCAGCGGGCCGGGGCCTAAATACTATCCCACCGACAAGCTGCAGAAGGGGGATCGAGTAACGGTTCATCGCCACGATCCGGGTGGTTGGTGCATGATTTCTCCTCCGCCAGGAAGCTTCAGTTGGATCCGCGCTGAGCATGTGCAAAAGAGTGGCAAGGACAGTGGTGTCCTGAAAACCAATGGCGTCGTTGTTCATATCGGCAGCACAATAAATCCTGACGAATTCACGACCGTTCAAGCGAATCTCTCGAAGAGCGACGCGGTTGAGATCCTCGGTGAGAAAAACTTCCAGTTCGAGGATGGCCCTCGCTTAATGTACAAGATCAGCCCCGTAAAGCGGGAATGGCGTTGGATTTCTCGCAAATCGATCGTTGCAGTGGACTCATTACGCGCCGACCCCTTTCCGTCGGATCAACCACAACGAAAAAAACGAACCGGGCCTGTCGCGAACGCAGAAGACGAGTCGTTTGCGCAACCGATCTCCACGGGATCAAGTTCAAATGAAACTGTCGTCGATGCAACGGCTCGCACTGAAAAGCGAGCATCAGAGAACGCTGGAGTGCGAAGGACTGGTCCAGATCCCGAGCAGATGACTGCCGGGCGAACCAGGCTCAATGAAATCGATGAACACTTCCGTGAAATGATTCGACAGGAGCCACCAACCTGGGATCTCGATTCGCTGGAAACCCTTTACAAGGAACTCGACGAAGACATTGGAGTCGCATCAATGACTTCGACAATTGCCCTGCGCTTAGATGCCGTTAAAAGATATCGAGGAATCCAAAAGAACTATTTGGAATTTTCTCAAATCTCAGCCGAAACAAAACAACGCGATGCACAATTGATGGCATTACAGACGCAGCCTGGAGCCGCACTGCAACCGGTTGAAGTTCAAAATACCATTCCTTCGAATGTGCCTCCGAACGTCATGGCAACTCCTCAACCAAACATGCCACAACCGACGCCAGCACAACGACCCGCTCAGCCTCAGACACAACCCTCAGCACCGGCGTTCGACGGTGCTGGGATCGTACAGAAGATGGCAAAAACATTCCCTGGCGGGCCGCAGTTTGTGCTGATTGCCCCCGATGGTCGGATGTTGTCCTTTCTAACCCCTTCGCCTGGAGTTGACCTGAATCGTCATGTCGGACGAGCGATGGGTGTCACCGGCCAACGCGTCCATCGAAATGACTGGAATGCCGATACGATCACGGTTCAAAGCCTGCAACCCGTGCAGTTGAAGGGGACTCGCTGATTTCGTTTTGATGCGCCTGAAGCGAGTCCAAAGGTTGTTTGATCTTCCTTCTTGACGACCCCGGCTTTAGTCTGTCATGAATAACGGTAACACCTTAAAGAGTAACGTTTCATGACAACGATTCCATTCATTCCGCGACATCCACGTGCTGCAGCCGTCCTCTCGCTGATCGGCAACACCGCACTCGTTCCATTACGGTTTGAGGCGGAAGGTTTAACGATTCACGCCAAGTGCGAGTTTCTCAATCCGAGTGGAAGCATCAAAGACCGGCTGGCAAAAACCGTGCTTGTGGATGCCGAGCGGCGAGGTCTGTTGCAACCCGATTCTGTGATCCTCGAATGTTCCAGCGGTAATACGGGGATCGCCTTATCGATGCTCGGTGCCGCGATGGGGTATCGAGTGACAATCCTGATGTCGCAAGGGGCGAGTGTTGAGCGGCGGCACCTGATCCAGCAACTCGGAGCAAAACTGATTTTGTTTGAAAGCGAAGGACGCTACCAGACAGGGATCACGATGTCGCGAGAAATGGCTGCGGAGGACAGTAAATACTTTTTGCCCCGTCAGTTCGAAAACGTCCTGAATGTGGAAGATCACGAACTGCATACGGGGCGTGAGATCATTGAGCAACTGGATGGACCCGTCGATGCATTTGTCACCGGATACGGTACTGGCGGCACATTGGCTGGAATTGGCAAGGCACTCAAGTCGCGGTATCCCAATGCGAAGGTCTACGCAATGGAACCGTCCGAAGCCGCGCTGCTTCTCGGGGAAATGCCCTGCTGTCACCAGATTGAGGGGATCGCGGACGGCTTTATTCCACAATTGCTTAAGGATGCTCCGCTGGACGGTGAAGTCAAAGTGACCAGCCGCGATGCAATGGCGATGACAAAACGCCTGCACCGCGAGTTCGGTTTGCTCGTCGGCACTTCATCCGGTGCCAACGTTGTTGCAGCTCTGAAACTGGCTCGTGATCTCGGCCCGGAAAAACGGGTTGTCACCCTGTTGTGCGATCGAGCTGAACGATATTTCAGCACATCCTTGTTTGATCACTCAACTAACCCATCGCCTCACTAACGCGGATAATCCTTTAGCCCGACGCGCAAGCGAGGGATCTTCTCTTTTCTTACGGAAATAAAATCCCTCGCTTGCGCATCGGGCTGCCGATAAACGTTGCTCCAAACAACGAAAAAGCCCGACCAGGTTTCTTGGTCGGGCTTTTTTTATCTCTTGTGCTATCTGCGATTACGCGGCTGTTGCGGAATCGTCGAGCGGCCTTAGCGACTTCTCGCCACGAATCACTTCCGGAGTCAGAACGTACTTCTTGCCAGGAGCCTGGTCAGGAAGATCGTACATGACTTCGAACATCGATTCTTCGACGACAGACCGAAGTCCGCGAGCACCCGTGTCTTTTTCCTTGGCGATGCGAGCGATCTCACGCAGTGCATCTGGAGTAAACTCGAGTTCGGCATTCTCCATCTGGAAGAATTTCTGGTATTGCTTGACCAGCGAATTCTTCGGCTCGATCAGAATCTTGACCAGGTCTTCTTCTGCCAGTGGCAACAGGGCACTCACGACTGGAAGACGACCGACCAGTTCTGGGATCATTCCGTACTCGATGATGTCATCGGTACAGGCCTGGCTGAGCAGTTTGCCGGAACGGGTCTTATTATCTTCTTGTTCAGCCTTGTTGGATGCACCAAAGCCGATCGTTCGTTTCCCCATCCGTTTGGCGATGATGTCTTCGAGTCCGACGAACGTTCCACCGCAGATGAACAGGATGTTGGTCGTGTCGATCTGAATATACTGCTGTTCAGGATGCTTGCGGCCTCCTTGTGGCGGTACGTTGGCGACCGTCCCTTCGAGCATCTTCAGCAAAGCCTGCTGAACACCCTCACCGGAAACGTCACGAGTGATCGAAACGTTCTGCGACGTTTTGCCGATCTTATCGATTTCGTCGATGAAGACGATTCCTCGCTGTGCCGTTTCGATATCGAAATCAGCGGCGTGTAGCAGCTTTAGTAGAAGGTTTTCAACGTCTTCACCAACGTACCCTGCTTCGGTCAGCGTCGTTGCGTCACCGATCGCAAAGGGGACCTGCAAAAGGCGGGCAAGCGTTCTGGCCATGAGCGTCTTGCCTGATCCAGTCGGACCGATCAGCAGAATGTTCGACTTTTCGATTTCGACTTCGTTATCGATGTCGGCCGTTGCCATCAATCGCTTGTAGTGATTGTGGACTGCCACGGACAGGATCTTCTTTGTCCGGTCCTGGCCGATCACGTATTGATTGAGATGTTCTGTAATCTCACGCGGGCTGGGGACCCGGTTGAACAGTTTGGTCGAGCCACCACGGCGACGCTTTTCCTGATCCAGAATATTCTGGCACAGTTCGATGCATTCGCCACAGATGTAAACTTCATCCGGTCCTTCGACGAGCGGACCGACTTCTCGGTAGCTCTTTCGACAGAACGAACAGTTTGCATTTTTTTTGCCGGTTGAGCCGCGCTTACCGGTTGACATGAAATCGCGTCCTGAGGCCATCAGCTATCCTTCAACGCTGCCGATTGAACTTCTTCAGTGAGTGACACAGTGGTGAAAGCTGGCGGCGCGTCCGTGGCCTTTGTGTTGCAAGTGAATTTTGCACGCTTATCCTTCGCTCGTCCATCATCCATGAGGACGTTCCAACTTCTTCTACAGTTGCGTGTATCGCTGGTGTCTTTTGTCAGTTGTCTCGCTCGTCATCAGTCTGTTTTTCGGGTCCGGTTTCGGCAGAAATTGCTTCTGGCTTTGCCTTTCCCGCGAGTAACGTCTTTTGGGTGCTACTCGCTAACCGACTTCTGATTAATCGGAACTCGTCGTCCGAGAGGCCACCCTCCTGATGTAATTCGCGGAACTGCGAGAGCATTTCTAGCGTTCCATCGGCATTCTCGGAATCTTCGCGAAAGTACGACCTCAACCAAAAAATCAACCAGATTGATGCAACGACCCCAACCACGAGCACTCCCCATTGCCATGGAGACATTGCCTGCTGATAGAGATGCCATCGATTCCAGTCAACCATTTTCGCCTCTCCCGGTCGTTTTCGCCGATTCCCTTTCGCAAACGTGTTCCTTAACGAGTTTTGATCAACATAACTCCATTCATCAGTCACGCAATCTGGCTGCTTTCAACGAAGGATATGCAAAAGCAAGAACTGTGCCAATCAGTGTTACGCCATGAATTCTGCCCTGCGACGACCAGCGTCGGCGTTTCCTGCCGCTCCCGTTTGTACTGCTTACACGCCACGTTGTTGTCAACCACAATGAAGTTGTAGATTTGGATCGCTCTCAGGTCCAGCCCTGACCGTGTCCGGCGGAGTATCTTCCGGGTGATGTTTTGAAAATCCGATGAAGACGAGGTTCAAACTTGACGCCCAGCGGAATAGAATTGCAGGGATGCCCCCCTTTTTTGGCTGCGAGAAACCATTTATGAACTTTGATCAAAGACTTGAGCGAGCCATTGAACGCGGCCAGCGACAACGCGATGCCGAATCTCGCGAGCGGGCGCAGCAGGCGTTAACTGAAGAGGAATGTCGTAATATTCACTCGAAGGCCCGTCTTGAACTCTCAGAACATGTTGAGGCAGGGCTGCATAAGCTGGCCGACTATTTTCCCGGTTTCGACTATGAAACGTTGATGTCAGCCGATGGATGGGGAGCTCGAATTCGCCGCGATGACCTCGCCCCAGGACCGGCAGGGACAAAAGGCCTGATTCATTTTTACAGTCATATTGAAATGCTTGTCCGGCCGTATTCGCCGACTCGAATCGTCGAACTCGTCGCTCGCGGGGCGATTCGCAATAAAGAAGTCCTTAGCCGGTCACACTTTCAGCAGTTAACCCAGGTCGACATCGATGGATTCCGAGATGTCGTCGATCAATGGATTCTTGAATACGCCGAGAAATTTTCGGCCCGTGCATGAGTATTACGGAAAGGTTTAACGAATGAGTCGACACGATGATCTGCAACGAGTTTTAGATGGCGGCATCGTGGCCATTATTCGTGCCACTTCTGGCGAACAGTTGGTGAATGTCGCCCGCGCCCTGTATGAGGGAGGAATCGATATTATCGAAGTGACCTTCACCACCCCAGGTGTCGTTGATGTCATTTCGGCAGTGCGAAAGGAATTTGGCAGCAAGATTCTGCTTGGTGCAGGAACGGTTCTCGATCCGGAAACGGCGCGAGCGGCAATCCTGGCCGGAGCCGAATTTCTGGTCTCGCCGTGTGTCAATCTGGAGATCATTAAGCTTGGACTCAGGTACGACAAACTGGTCATGCCAGGTGCCTACACCCCAACGGAAATCGTGACTGCATGGGAAGCGGGTGCCGACGTCGTCAAGCTTTTTCCTGCTGACATCGGTGGCGCACCCTATCTCAAAGCCCTGAAAGGTCCGCTGCCTCAAGTCCGATTGATGCCCACGGGCGGCGTCAATCGCGAGACACTGAAAGATTTTGTCAAAGCGGGAGCGTGTGCTGTCGGTCTGGGTAGCCAACTCGTCGAGAAAGAAGCTCTCGAACGAGGGAATTTTGGACGGATCCAAGAACTTGCAGCGGAATACGTACAACTCATGCGACAAGCCAGGTTGTGACGGCCCCCTTTAAACGGCAAACGACTGGGTTCTCAGGCGACGCCGCAACCAAGCCAATTGGCAACACACCCCCCCCTCCATGGGGGTGGTTACAGGGCCTTTGCACCAGCCTGGATAATTCGTTAGCCCGACGCGCGAGCGAGGGATCGTCTCTGAATTGAAGACAAGATCCCTCGCTTGCGCGTCGGGCTAGCGTTTGTGGCCGTTTTTGCGTCGAAGACTTAACCCACTATCGAAAAACACCTTGCGTCGAATCAAAGAGAATGCATGAATAATCCGGGCGAGGATCATCTGCAATGAGAGTGTCGGATTTCAGCATCCGATTGTGATTGGCGGGGTTGGGCGGGAAGTTCTGTAGGCCCGCCTGGCTGATTTAAGTGGCTTCAGCGGGGATCATAAACAGCATCAAAGCAACGCATATTTTTTCAATCGCTTTTGCAAATCTTTCACATAAGCTCAGGCCCACGGAAGGCTGACAGCGTCTCGAAAGCTCTCCTCAACCCCGTCTCGGTACAACTCGCGAATGGAGTGCCATCGAGCTTCCTTGCTGGCGAGGTAAGTTGCCAAACCACTTCGGCAGAAATTGCTCAAGGCAATAATTGGTAGCTTTCCATTGGCGAAAATAAGCGTTGATTTCCCTGATAGCCAATTTCGCAGGTCGAACTTTGGTATCGACTTTGCTCCATACCATGCCGTCCAGTTTCCCGAAATTCTGCGTTTTTCGGATTGTGCAGGCCCGTTGATCCTCGTCATCATGGATGAAGCGAATTGTCAACGAACGGCGTTAAAATAGGCGGATTCGTCCGTAGTGTAACGAATTTTGGACAGATAACAGTTTGCGGACTTTGCGGACTGTATATGGCGATGACTGATGTTTGTTCGAGTTTTTGTGATTTCAAAGATTTGATTAAAGCCTCTCTTTGACCTTCGGCTTATCATAATTGACGGAATCCCGGCAAATTGCCACACGTGGTTGCCGGACGAAAATTCGACCGAAATGGCTTGGAAACAGTTTTATTGAGGGGGGCTCAATTATGAAGAATGCGATGGTCAGTGCTTTTGCAGCGCTGGTGATCGCGGTTGCTGCATCACCAGGTACGGCTTTGGCCGGGTGCTATTGTGGTGCCGCAACTTACCGGTGTTGCCCAACGGCTTCGTGTCAGCAGTCGTGCTGTTACACGACTCACCGTGTTGAACGGCAGACATGTCAACGAACGGTCTACGAAACGATTCAGGAGCCGCAGACATATACGGTCAATCGAACCGTCTATGAAACGGCGTACGAGGATGTGACGGAAACACATCAGCGGATGGTCAATGAAGTGGCCTATCGAGAACAGCAGTACCAGGTCGCAAGACAAGTCTACGAAACGGCCGATCGTGAAGAACGTTACACCGTCATGAAACCTGTCAGCGAAACGTTGTACCGCGATCAGACCTACACGACGCAAAAACAAGTCTGGGAAGAATCGTGTCGCGAAGTCCGCCGTTGCGTCCAGCGACCAGTCACCGAAACGCTCGAACGGGAATGCCGACAGACCGTCATGCGTCAGCAGACAGAAGTAATTAATCAGGAGCGTTGTTACACGGTCATGCGACCGGTCACGATGTATCGCACGGAAAAACAAGATTGCGGCCAGTGGACTCAGCAACAGGTCTATCACCAAGGTCCTTGCTGTCCAAAGATGGTTTGCGGCCCTTGCGGTCCTCAGATCTGCATGGTTCAGATGCCCGGCTTCTACACCTGTAAACGAGTCTGGTGCCCGAACATCGTCGAACGACAGATTCCCTGCACGACTTATCAGCCACAAGTTGTGCGTCAGTCCTGTCCGGTGACGGTCTGCAAGATGGTTCCCGAAACCATCGTGACCAAAGTACCGTACACGGTCTGCCGGATGGTGACCGAGCAGGTTGTCGAAAAGGTTCCATACAAGACCTGTCGTATCGTCTGCGAACAACACGTGCAGAAGGTTCCGTATCAGGTCTGCCGCATGGTCGCCGAAGAATGTGTTCGCAAGGTACCTCATCAGGTCTGCCGCACAATCACGGAAACAAAGACCTGCCGAGTTCCTTACACGGTCTGCCGACAAGAACCCTTCACGGTGACCAAGCGAGTCGCTCGATGCGTACCACGTGAAGTTCAGTCAACCTGTACTCGCATGGTGTCGAAGTGTGTGCCACGCGTAGAAAACTACGAAGTCTGTCGCCTCGTTCCTGAAACCGTCTGCCCGTCAACCTGCAATTCCTGCGGTTCGGGTGGTTGTGCCTCAGGAAATTGCGGTGTCCCCAAGGACACTCAAGTCGACATGAAGCCCATTCCCGAGGAATCGGTGCCCGCCTCCGGTAGCCCGATTTCCCACTTCACTCGTCGCCGATTGAGCATCTGATCGCGGAATTCATTTCGGCCTTGAGCACCCTCCCTCAACAACGGGACGCAACCACCTGGTTCGCGTCCCGTTTTGTTTTGAGGCTCACCTTTGAGCGAGAAGCATTTTCGCCGCAGGTGCTTCTAATTTGGTTTAAATCTCAGAGACTTGCCGAAGTCCGAGCAGATTGCACCTCGAGCAACATTTTAGAAGACGCAGAATCCAGATCTTGCTGTTATACCAGTGGCTGGTATGATTCTGTCGACGTAGATTGTTGGGAGCATTCGATGCCAACGCCGCCGGGAATCATTGAGACGAGGCCATTTACCCGGATCTGGGACCATTTAGGACTCAAGGTTGAAGACCTGCTGGCAATGCAAAATGAATGCTTCCTCCAATTGAAATCGGCTCCCGTCATTTCCGGGTGTGCTGGTGCCAGAAAAATGCGTTTTTCCCCGAAATCAATTGCCTCGGGTAAGAGCGGGGCATTGAGGGTCGTTTTCAAATACTTCGAACAATTTCAGATCGTAATTCAAATTCTCGTGTATCCCAAAGGTGTGAAAGAGAGCATTACCTCCGAAGACAAGAAAGGGATCGCTCAGGCAATGAGCGTGATCGAATTTGAACTGGAAAGACGCTTCAAGAGGAATTCGGTTTGACGGTTTCACTGTTCGCTGAAAAAACGGCTGGTTCAATTGTTGAATAGTGAATGCATCAGTGCAAATGGGAGGAATGATGGGTACGAAGAAAGTGAAAATAACAAACGATGGCGATGTTGTTTTTGAGGGCAAGACCGTAGGTCAACTCATGGTCGAAGGTCTGGCGGAGTTGGCGGGCGATTTCCAGGCGGGCATCGATTTGACGGAAAAATACACCTGCCGACAAATTTCGTTAAGACCGGCTGAACAGGTTTGTACGCCCGAGCGAATTATTGCGGCAAGAAAAATCCTCGGGGCTTCTCAATCATTGTTTGCCAATTTTCTTGGATTTTCAGCGAATACCGTTCGGTCGTGGGAACAGGGGACCTACGAACCGCAACGAGTGGCTCGTTTGCTGATCGAATACATTCATGAAGATCCAACCTATTGGCGGAAGAAATTTAAGGCTCGTGTCGTTCCAAAGACGCCGAATGCACTCGCGAACAGAAAGCGTAATCGACCCGGTCAGTCGATGGCGAAATAAACCGATCGCGAAAACCGTCATCGCCCAAGTCTTTTGGCCGTTCCCGCTGGTCGCCGCCATCTCAACGAATCCGTAACGAGCGACACGTTTCCCCGTAGGTGAATTCAAGTTCGAAAGGAATCATCAGTTCATTCGGCAGGCATAGCGGCAATGTCGGCAGCGCGGCACCAATGGCAAGCTCATGTTCCCATGTTTCGAGCCGCCAACGCTGACCGGTTCTCCGGCCTCGACAAGTGGCAGCATAAATCGGACTCCGCGAAATGTCGGATCGTATCGCGTCGAGTTCACCCAACAGCTCGCCATACAGGTTGGCAGTCCGGTTGGTCACAACATCGACGATCGTGACACGGACATCTTTTTTCAGTAGCGATTCACATTTGTTAACGAAAGATTTCCGATTTTCCGTTCGGTCCTTGTTCGATGGACTCACAAGTTTGATTGAGGCCACCAGTCGGAATTCATCCTGAGTGTAGACGTTGACTTCATACTCGGACGGTTCTGGGAATTCGGTATCGACCAGAATGTTTGGCTTTGCAGGTGTCCATGAGGCGAGCGTCAGGTTCCCCTCATCCTCCGAATCGCTCGTCGGACGAGAATCCGATTCTCGCTCGAACGCTGCGATGTCGATCTCCATGGTGCCCCCCAGACGAACACTAGGCTGGGCAATGTATTCCTCAGGCAAAAGCGTATTGAGCCTTTGAGCAATCATCATCGGCCAGCCACCGTGAAGTGCTTCCCATTTCAATAACGTCGACGAAGAATGGAAATGATCACGGAGCGGCATTTCATAGCTCTCGATGTTTTTTATTCGGATACAAGCTTCGTTTTATCCTAGCTTAAATACGTTTCCGAGGCACCGAAAAGAAATGAAGTGACGGACAATTGCTTTTTCAGACCTCGCGATTGAGATTCTGTGCCTTTGCATTGGATTTATTCGCAGAAGCCGTTTTCTATATCCGCTAGTCAAACAGCACTCCATAGCCGAAGACGGTCACGAAATTGCAACTTGATTCAGCGAATCGCAGGCTGGCACAACTAAACCACCAGGATTCTGGAGGGTGTTTCTAAGAGTACCGACAAATTCGCCGGCTTGATATCCGTTGACCAGGCGATGATCGAGTCGAACGAACAAGGGTGCCACGCTTCGAATCACGATCGCGTCCCCTTCGGCCACTGGACGCATCTCAGCAGGTCCCAGCGTGACGCTGACTCCATACGAGTTTGTTGGAAGACTGCTTGGTTTAAACGAGATCATGGGTGGTGCGTTTGCAAATCCGAGGTGATTAACAAACGCCCCGCTGCCGTTGATCTCTTCCAATGTCGTGGTGGGAAGCCTGAAGCGATTTGTCAGGAAGAAACCGATTTTTGCCATCCGATACACCCATTGCGACCGGAACCATTTCTGCCAGCGGTATCGCCTGTTTTCAGCAGGATTTCCCTTCTTCTGGAGGTTCGCTTCCGTCGCTGCCCGGACAGCGACGTCTCGCGCTTTTCCCATGAGATAACGGGAAATCTCAACCAGTGACATCTGTTCCGCATGGCGCAAATAGATAACGTTGACTTCGCCCGACCGAGTTTCCAGCATTGGCATGGTGATGTGGATGCCGTCATAGGGATGGACGCGTCGACCGACGACGCGACGATTGACCGCAGGATGCTTGTGCATGGCTTCGACCACAGCTCGGATCAGTACGTGGGCTGTCGAAATAAAAGACCCCGTCTGTCGCTTCTGGTCCGCGACGAATTGCGTCAACGCCTCGGTCTGGATTGTTGTCCCCCAGATCATTGTCGGATCACAATACGCCGATGCGGTCGCCAGGTAGGTTGTATTGACCCAGCCCAAGTCTTCCAGCGGAACGGAACGGGATTCTGTCGGCCAGTAATACACCTTGAGACTCCTCGTTACCGCTGTTGACCCGCGATCCGACTCTCAATCAGCCGTGAAATCGTGGCTGGCGTTTCGAAGACATCGGGTGTGATGTCTTCGAATTCCAGGCGGAGACCTAACTCCGTTTCGACAAACACGAGCAGGTCCATCATCATCAACGAATCAATGATGCCTGACTCCTGTAATTCCGTGTCACCCGCGATAGACGTCTGGCCTGTTGCGGAAACGAGAAATCCGACGATTTTCTGCTGTATCTCGGCGGCGTTCATGGATTGCCCCCTTTCGTAATGGAAGGGACGACGACTTGTCCCGCTCCTGTCATTTTCGATTCTCGTTCGGCGACCTGTGTTAACAGGGGCCGATCGACTTTTAATGAGGAATTTAACGGCATTGAGTCCAGCAAACGGACGAAACCCGGAACCATGTGTCGTGGCAGTGCCTCACGGCATCTTGAAATGATTTCCGCATGCGTCAGGACATCCGCCCCAGTCAAAAACAGCGCCAGGCGGGTACCGACCTGGGGGGCTTCGAATGCCACCGCGACCGCCTGGCTGGCCGATAAGACTCGGACCGCAAACTCTTCCAGGTCGGCTGGATGAACTCGAAATCCCGCAATCTTGACGATCGCGTTTTGACGGCCTCGGTGATAGATCCAGCCTTCACTATCGGTTTCCGCCAGGTCTCCTGTCAGTAGCCACCCATTGCTGATTTTCTCAGCGGTCGAGGCTTCATCCTGCCAGTAACCCAGCATGACATTCGAACCACGTGCCCGAAGCTCACCTGTCGTTCCGGTGGCGACTGGATTGCCTGTTTCGTTGACCACTTCCAACTCGACCCCAGGTATGGCCTTGCCGATGCAGCCAGACGGCAGGTTCTGAAACCGGTCTGGAGGAACATACGCGAGCCGTGCTGTCGCTTCGGTCTGCCCGTACATGAGAAATAGACGAGCCGGCGAAATCCGTTTGGCCAACTCGACTGCCAGATCATAAGGTAACGCCCCTCCGGCGACGGCCAGATATCGCAGTGATGGCAATTCGCTTCGGTCGAGCGACGTGCGATCAAGTAACACACGCACGAGGTCTGGAACGGCGGAAAGGCTCGTCGCCTGGTAAGACTTGATGGCGTTAATCAGGGTTTCAGGGAACAGAGTCGAACCATCGAGAATCAAAGTCGCACCTGCCAGAAGATGCGACTGTAGTACCGAGTTTCCAAACGCGTGGTAGAACGGCAGAACGCACAGTGGTCGATCCTGCGAATTGATCTCGAGATATTGTTGAATCGAGGCGGCGTTTGAAATCAGGTTTTGATGGCTGAGCATCACCCCCTTGGGGTCACCAGTCGACCCGGACGTGAAGAAGATCGCAGCCAGACCATTTCCACCCACGTTTTGTGCGGGCAATTGATTTATTGAATCGCTGAACGTTCCGTTGAGCGTCACTGAATATGACGGAATCTGTTCGTCCAATGAGGCGGGACGTTTCGCCGCCGACGCAATCACAACAGTCGACGCTTCTGTCGACTCAATAATTCGCTCCAGCGCCTGACGCTCCATTTTGGGAGGCACAGGAACGACCACTCCGCCTGCCAGCAATGTCCCGTAGAATGCTGCGATATACTCGAAGCAGTTAGGAAGCACGACCACGACGCGTGCGCCCGGAATAAAGCCGGGACTGGATTGGAGGGCGATGGCAACTCGCAATGCCGCGATCGACAGGTCGCCGTAGCTCGATTCTGCACCCTTGGTCAAAATGGCCGACTGGTCGACATTCCGACTCGCTGCACTCAGAAACTGCATTCCAAGATGGTCAGTCTGGCGCTCGCTGAATTCTATGAAACCTGTCGAGAGACTGGACGTTCTGGTTCCGTCCGCCTTCAGAATCAGCAGATTTGCAGGAAACCGACGTCCGGTCGACATGTTCGGTAATTCCATCGATTTGACAGAGAACTACCTGCGCACTGGCAGAGGGGGAAGGGTGCCGATCATTGTGGCATCGGAAGATGAAACCATCGCAGGCTGACGCGAAACGACCGCTCCCGTCGCCATCTCACGCATGGCGGTCGTGCTGCCGATTGCAAAATGGTTTCGCTTTAATTGACTGGCGAACTCGGGAAATTCTTTGACGTCGATGTTGTGGATGATCGTACAAGGACTTTCGGCTTCGACCGGAATTCCTCGAAACATGGGGATCATATCGAGCTTGCGTGACGCATAGTAGTTAATGCAATAGTCGACATTTCCGGGTACCGGCGTCCCAAGTGTCGATTCGATCAAGACCATCGTCTGCACTCCGATACCATACGTCTCGAGTCGTTGGGCAAGTACGCAAGCGGCATCAGCCCCGCTGCTATATCCAACGATGATGACACCACCAGCCATTTTACATCGCTGATGAGCACATGCAATTTTCCTCGCTGTGGCGCCCGCTTCCCAGCCGTAGATAATCGTGGGAGCATATCCGAGGCAGCGAAACTCGTCCGCCAGCGCATTCGCCCCTGGCCAATATCCAAGTCCCCCCCGAATCAAAATGACGTCTTGTCGACCGCAGCAGTCGGAATGACCGATCGTTCCCTGTGCCTGAGCACTGGAAGAGACACAAATCGCTAAAATCGCCAAAAGCAGGAGCCGCCTTAACCTTCCTTCTGTCCGTAAAATCCGGCAAATTAATTCGGCCATTTGTCTCAAACCTTTTTCAGCTCTTTTTTCATCTTCGGTGGAATCTGCCGACCACCACCGGCAAAATCCGCTCGCCCTTGTTCATTTTGATGCCAGCGATTCACGTCAGTACCGGTCGATGACCTGAAAACACCGCAAAAACGGAATATCTGGTAGTCAATATCATCGGCACTTTAAGCACCTTGACGCGAGACTCATTGTCGCACCAGACACCGCATCCTGAAAATTCGCTTCAACTTCACGCTTAATCAGTTGGATCTGCTTATTCGGAATGGCAGGAAAACCGGGAGTGATTGCCGCAATGCGTCCGACACGACCGGATGTTGGATTGATTTCTGGCGGATTAACAGGACCAGACCTCCAAATTCCGCAGAAAAGAGGTGGGTTAATGAGGCGTGCGCCCTTTCGCCGCAATACATTACGATTGTTGACGAACTTGAAATGGTGTTTTATTGAGGTCCGAAGATTCTGGGTCGTGCCGAGCCTGACTTTGGTCTGGCAGTGCTTTTCGAACGGCAAATCAAAAAAACGAGAATCTGCGAGTCGACGGAGGCCCCGGCTTCAGTAGAACACCGTTTCCAAAGAAATGGCTGCTGCAGTGTTTGCAACTTTCGGCGAGGGATCAGGAATGGAGATTAATGTTTCAACACTCGAAGGATTCAACGAGCTTCCACTGGTGGTACAGCCCGTCGATGTGGGGCGGTGTTCCGCAGAAGATCTTGTTGCATTTATTTCGGATCGACACGAGTGGCTGAAATCGACCTTGCATCGGCACGGCGGAGTCCTCTTTCGAGGGTTCGTGGTTCGTGAAATTGACGAGTTTCAGCGAGTTTCCCAGGCTGCTGTTCCTGAACTGAAGCCGTACGTGGAAGGCCAATCGCCCAGGACAAAGGTTGCTGACAACGTCTACACGTCGACAGAATTTCCGCCCCAATATCGGATCACGCTGCACAATGAACTTTCCTATGCCAAATCTCCTCCGAAACGAATCATTTTTCACTGCCATGTTCAGCCTGTCGACCGAGGCGAAACTCCGATCGTTGATTGCCGTAAGGTCTATCAGAAAATGGATCGAGAACTGCGAGATCGATTCGAACGGCTTGGCGTCAAATACGTCAAGACGATGCATGGTCAGGAGCGTGGACTCGGGAAATCCTGGATGGACCATTTCGAGACCAATGACCGAAGTGTTGTCGAAGAATATTTGCATGAGAACGACATTGAATATGAATGGTCCGCTAATGGGACCCTGCGAACCTGGTCGATTCGGCCTTCTGTTCAACGCCATCCACTTACGGGCGAAATGCATTGGTTCAACCAGGCGAATTTATGGCACGTGACGAATCTTGATGAACGGCACCGTCGACCGTTACTCGATCGTTGTGGCATCGACAATCTTCCAACTCATGCTTTTTATGGTGACGGCAGCACGATTCCTGACGAAGATCTGGATCGAGTCAGAGAAGTCCTGTGGAACGAATCGGTGATGTTCCCCTGGCTCCAGGGAGATGTCCTCGTCCTCGACAATCACCTCGTCGCGCATGGGCGAAACGCTTATTCTGGTCCACGCAAGATTTTGGTGGCGATGGGTTGATTTTTGATTTTGCTGACGGTCAACACGCCCCAATTTAGGTGAATCGGGCTGATCTTCTCGCGATGTTCCAGATTTGACTTCTCTTGGCCGAAACCACTTTTTCGCCATTCCTCAGTGACATCAAGCGGACTGGAATCCATTGACAGGTTAAACTGCTTGCCCAGTTCCACTTCGATCAATCGCGAAGGCTTGTCGCCTTTATCCTGTGCCTTAGAATCTCGCCCGAGTGAAATTCCGGACAACAATGCTCCCGCGAAACTGGTGAACAATGTTCGACGTTTCATGCTTCTTTCCGTTTCATGTAGCGGACAAAAGAAACCATCGTATGAAAACTCGTGTTCAATGATGTCCTTGGTTCGCAGGTTCGGGCATTTGTGAAACTTCAAATTTCTTGATTCGTTCAACCGCCCAAAGGTAGGTCACGCCGCTCGTTGTCGTCACGAGCACGTAGCTGGGAAAATATTGAACCCGAGTTGCATTGAATGATAATACCGTCGATTCCTCAGTATTCGCTGTTTTCGATGTGATCAGATTAAAAGAGACCGTAAGCTTACCGGTGACATCAGTCGAAGCGGCAGAACGGTTACTGTTGCTGGACGTGTAGACCAGCCCACCGATGGCCGCGATAAGTGCAGCGGAAAGCGAAACAACACAAATCAAAGTGGCGGAGTTCTTGGGAGCGATAGGGGTTTCATCGACCATTGAAGTCCCTGAAAGGTTAATGTTGTTAAACCGCGACATGTCGGCGTGTGTATGCCATCATTCGCCGAGCGATTCGCTGGGGGGAATTGGTACAACTCGTAGCGTCGCGAGCAAAATTTCTCTGTCTTTTGCGTCATCCAGCGCTGCGATCAGCGACTCTGCTTCCTTGTAAAGTGCTCGATGACCACTTTTGTCGCCAATGCAGGCTGCGACGTTGGCTGCGATCGTGCGATACATCGCGACCTCCCATGCCTCGCACTGAGCCGACGCGAAGAATGGATTGGGATCTTGGAGATACTTTGCAGCACGTACTGGGTCACCGAGCAATGCGTAGACATGGGCCAGCAAAAGTTCAGCATGAGCCTTGTTGTTCTCGTTACCGACAATAGACCACAAGTGCATGGCAGCATGCGCGGCATGCAACATCTCATGGTTTTCTGCCTGCGTCCGATCCAGCTTTTCCGACAGTTCCCAAGCTTTGTTATTCGCTCGTGCTGCAATCCGGCGTTGCCATGTCGCGAGTTCTTCAGGACTGTATTGTTGAGACATGAATTCAATCCTCAGTCTTCATGCATCTGCACCTGTCATTTTTCCTGCAGATAACCGTCAATGGTCGTGATCATGGTCATGGTCGTGATCGTGATCATGGTCATGGTCGTGATCGTGGTCGTGGGCACAATCATGATCGTGGTCATGTTCATGTTCGCATTCCTCGCCGTCATGACCGTGGTCATGATCATGTTCGTCATCGTCGTCATCATCTTCTTCTTCGAGATGAAATGCGAACTGAGCAGCCATATAAACATCCCGCAACGGCAGGTCGTGAGCTTTCGCAATTTCGACGCAATCGTCGTATTCGGGTTTGAAAACTGCAGGCTCTTCGTCTCGCCAGCCGACCTTCCCTTTGATCGGGCCGAAATCGGTTTCGACGGTATAGCCCATCCGCTCACGGATCGAACGTTGGATTCGTTGACGACGGATTCCAAACGTCTGCGTTTCGCTGAACAGGATTGTTTCGAGCTTCCCGACATCTTCAAGCTTGGAAATCACACTGAGCGTAATCGCAGGGCGGTCTTTCTTCATCTGAATCGGGGTCGTGAAGACATCGAGTGCCCCGGCGGCGAGCAACTTTCGCTTGGTGTAACCCAGAACTTCTCCTGTGATATCGTCGAGATTTGTTTCCAATAGCATTACGGTGTCGGCCGAACCTTCGACACCCGTCGTTTCGCCAATAATCAGTCGCAAAACGTTGGCTCGTCCTTCGAGTTCACGCGTTCCTGCTCCATAACCAATCGTTTCGATTGTCATCTCGGGAAGTGAATCAACGAAGTTACTGACCAGCGTCTTGACGATGGCCGCACCCGTCGGAGTTGTCAGTTCCGCGTCGATCGGAACGTTTGCCAGGGGGACGCCTTTTAATAGCTCAGCCGTTCCAGGTGTCGGGATCGAACAAACACCATGTGCGATCTTCACTTGTCCTCGGCCGGTCGGAACTCGGCTGCAATACAACTCTTCCACGTCGAGTAAATCAAAACCGATGGCAGCGGCAACGATATCAACAATTGAATCGATCGCTCCCACTTCATGAAAATGAATCTGATCGACAGTCGTACCGTGAACTTTCGCTTCGGCTTCCGCCACAACGTGGAAAATTCGAAGAGCCAGATCGCGCTGATTATCATTCAGCCCTTCCGACCTGTTGATGATCTGACGAATATCGCTGAGATGCCGATGAGCGTGCTGTTCGGGATGTTCAACACGAAAATGTTTCGCACGAAATCCACACCGGTCAACTTCCTCAATGTGTAATTTGACACCAGGGAGACCGAGCGATTCGATGCCGGCATGAAGAATGTCCAGATCAAGTCCTGCATCGATCAGGGCCGCAACCGTCATGTCCCCGCTGATCCCTGAGGCACAATCCAAATAGGCGATTCGCATGCAAAGTTTCCTGAGAAATGATCTGAAAACGGCTGGCGTTGTTTGAGCCAGCATCCGTGGTTGATATTTCGAGACTGATCGTACCTGGCACAGCCGCGGGCGGAGTCTATCAAGGTTCCCGCGATCCGGTCGAGGGTCACGGTCACGAACTTTTTCGTCTTCTTTACGAAACGTCCGTGCACGATAGCCACGAACCATGCCGAAACGGTATTTTAAACGGCTCGTCTCGCACAATCCCTTATCAACATCAAAAACGTCGCAAGGAACGAACGCGATTATGACCGATTTGATCCCTCTTCCCGCAGGCTTTTCCACCGCCGGTGTCCGGTGCGGCATCAAGAATAATGCACCCAAACTCGACCTGGCACTCTTTGTTTCCGATCGCCCCTGCGCTGCAGCCGGTGTCTTCACAACGAACCTGGTGTGCGGAGCTCCCGTCAAGGTGACTCGCGAACGACTTCCACGATCGACAGCTCGCGCGGTCGTCATCAATTCGGGCAATTCGAACGCGGCAACGGGAGAACGTGGTATTGCAGACGCAAAGAAAATGACAGCACTGGTTGCCGACCAGATTGGAGCAGTGCCCGAAGATGTCCTCGTCGCTTCCACAGGCGTCATCGGACGGTTCTTGCCCATGGATGTGCTGGAAGCGGGAATACCAGACGCCGCGAAACACCTGTCACATACGCCAGAATCATTCCGCCATGCCGCTCAGGCCATGATGACGACCGACACGTTTCAGAAACAGGCGACGTCAACGCTCGCACTTCATGGCAAAGTGATCCGGATCAGTGGTGCATGCAAAGGAGCCGCAATGATCGCTCCAAACATGGCAACAATGCTGTGTGTGATCATGACCGACGCCAAGCTGAGCCAGGACGACGCAACGACCATGCTGCGACACAGTATTCAAGACTCGTTCAATTGCATCAGTGTCGACGGACACGAGAGCACCAGTGATTCAGTCATCCTGCTGGCAAACGGGGCATCGGGAGTCACCATCACCACCGCCGAAGAGAAACAGGCGTTCCAACACAAACTCGATGAAGTCGCGATCAAGCTGGCGACAGACATCATCCGCGACGCGGAAGGGGCTCATCACTTCGTCGAATTGAACGTCACCGGCGCACGGACGAGAGACGAGGCGTTCAAAATTGCCAAAGCGATTGCCGACAGTCCCTTGGTAAAAACCGCGATTTGCGGAGCTGATCCAAACTGGGGCAGGATCGTATCGGCAGCCGGTTACGCTGGCGTGCCATTGCTGGAATCGGATATGTCGCTCGTTGTAAACGGCTTTTTGCTTTACCAGTCAGGAACGCCGGTTGACTTCGACGCGACTCAAGTTTCAACAAGTCTTCGCGACAATCGAAACGTTACCATCGATCTGAAGCTGACTCACGGTCACAAAAACGTCCGATTCTGGACGTGCGACCTGACGAAAGAATATGTCGAATTGAACGCTGATTATACGACGTGAAAACGAAGACCGGCGCAGCCGGTTCGCTCGCGTCGGACGATGGGTTCAGAATAGGATCATCGTTTGCGCGTTGACCACGCGAGCCAGGAGGCGTAAGCCCCCGGATTCTTAGTTTGTATTGTCGGCGAAACGAGTGCCGCATCTATTTTCAATAGGAGTCATAATGAATCTGCATCGACTACGTTCGATTTGTGTCGGACTTCTGACGGCCGGGATTTTGCTGGGAGTTTCCGGATTTGCCTTGGGCTTGCTAGTCCCAACTGAGACAACCGTGACCGAACTTGCGCCGGGAGTTTATTTCCGGAAGGCGCAATGGGAACCGCAATTTATTGGCTGTAATCAGGGCTGGATTGTCTTCGACGATTTCGTGCTCGTCATTGAAGCCAGCTTTCCGAATCAGGCCGAAGAATTGATTAAGGAAATCCGTAAGACGACGGACAAGCCGATTAAGTACGTCTTTGATACTCACTGGCACGGCGATCATGCCGACGGCAATCCGGTTTTCATCGCTGATGGGGCGAGTGCCATCGCGGCCGAATCAAGTCGAGAACAGTTTGTGAATAAGGGAATCGCCTCATTCGACAAACAGAAACAGGAAAAACCCGACGAATACGGCAAGCTGAAATATGGCATCCCTTCTGTTTACTTTCCGAAGAAAATGATCATCGAAGATTCCAAGCAACGAGTCGAACTGATTCACATTGGCCACGGTCACACCCCTGGCGATGCCGTCGCCTGGCTGCCTAAGCATGGTATTCTGTTTACCGGAGACAGTTGCGTGAATGGGGCTTTCAACTATACCGGCGAAAGCAATACGTCGAGCTGGATTTCAGTTCTAACCGAAATGTCGAAAATGCCCATCAAGATGGTTTGCCCAGGTCACGGCGAGCGAAGCGATTCAAAACTCGTCGAAACTCAAAGGCGGTATTTCGTCGAACTCCGTCATGCGGTGCAGGAAGGGATCACCGCCGGAAAGAATCTTGACGAAATCAAGAAAACTATCGACCTGCCGTGGTATAAAGAATGGGCAGGAGTTTCTGTTCGCGAACGAGCAGAAAATATCGAACACGTCTATAAAGAATTGACGCACAAGACGTGATCCCCATGGACCAATATCGCGAAATATTCAACCGAACATCGAGAACGAAACCTCACCGCCCCTGTGGCGGTGGTTAACGGGCCTTTGCCCTAAGAATTCGATTTTTGTCGTATGATGAATCTAGGCTCGCGCAGGTGCAAAGGCCCGGTCACGAAGTTGCCCTGAGGTGCTCACCACGGAATTGAGATCGCTATGGCCGAAATACTCTCTGAAGCGACAGACCCGGCTCATTCCATGACCTGCATGGAGATTTGGGGCGGTAATAGAGCGACCTTTCGCAATGTCACGTTGCCGGGACTGGGTGCCTGGGTTTATAGCCGGCCCTATCAGCAGGCAGAGAGTGGCGGCGATGTTTATTACGTTTCCAATTGTGCAACGGGACGTATTACCCGGTTGATGCTGGCGGATGTCAGTGGACATGGTTCGGCCGTGGCGAAAATCGCGAACGACTTGCGAATGCTGATGCGCCGTTACGTGAACCACATTCAACAGGTCAAATTCGTTTCATCAATGAATAACGAATTTGCGAGTCTGGCAAGTTCCGGAGGGTTTGCAACGGCCGTGGTGGCAACATTTCTCGCACCCACTCGGCGTTTAACATTCAGTAATGCAGGCCACCCTCATCCATTGATTTATACGGCGAGTGACCGTCGCTGGAGATTGCTGGAAACCCTTCAGGATGAAGAAGGCCATCTCTGCGGCCCCAGCGACCTGCCATTGGGTATCTTCGAAGACGGGGATTACGGCGAACTCGAATTAATGCTCGACGTAGGTGATATCGTGTTATTCCACACCGATGCCTTCATTGAGTCGCGTGATTCGCAAGGCGAGTTGCTTGGTTCACAGGCGTTCCTCGATATCGTTTCCAAATTTGAGGGAGACCACCCCGAAACATTGCTGGAAAAAATCGTGACCAAAGTCACATCACTTTATCCGGGCAATCTGACCGACGACGACGTGACGTTACTGCTGTTTCAAGCAACGGGAGAAGAGGCTCAGGTTCCCATCGGAAAAAGGATTCTCGCCCCATTCCGATTCCTCAAAGGAATGTCCGCCTCACTGCTGAACGGAGGACGCGGAATGCCTCTACCAGAATTCAGTCTGGCGAACCTGGGCGGCGCAATGTTTGAATCACTAACCCATCGTGCGACCCGTGTCCAGAAGCCAAAATAGCAAAATCGATCCGTAGCATGGGCTTCAGCCCGTGCGCCACCTCTTCGCAGGATTTTCCAACAGGAGAATGTAGCTGCCCCAAACTCGTTTGAACCAACCTGATTTCAAGCCGCAGAGCGGCGGCCGGTCGCAGGCCTGCGGCTAAAAGAGATTGGCCTCAGGTGCCTGCGAGCTCATTGAAGTCCGGTCAAATGCCTAAATGGCGTTTTCGCACGGGCTGAAGCCCATGCTACGGCTAAAGACACGCTACTCGACCATCAGGATTGGTTCGACGTCGCCGTTTCCGTCGAATTTGGCGATGACCGTTTCGTTGAAAGTGTGGTGGCCCAGGCAGGCTCGGGAAAAGCCGGTTTTCTTCAGGCTGCGTGAGATCATCAGTTGGAAATCACCCAGCTTTAGACGATAGCCGACACCGACATCCGGGCCGACGACCTTGCCGTCTTCGGTGACGGTTAGCGTACGCCATGTGGCATCGACGCGGGTCCGTTCTGGATGCCAGACGAATAACAGCGGCGCAAACAATCCTTCCCCTTCAGCCACTTGCTTTAAAACGATCTCGTTTCCTTCGACCGATAACTGGTGTGGTGTGCTAAGGACGCGATCTTGTGGAATGCCAAGTGGAAACACTCGAGCCTTCATCCGGTGGCCTGTGATCTTTCCTTCGCGAGTCGTCCCTTCACATGAGCCAACCATGCCATCACAGAGAGATAAACGCGATTCGTATTCAATACGTTGACGGTTTGACTCGGCGGATTTCTTCGCTCCCGTGGCAGTATCGGTTCCCGTCGAACGTGACTTCGCTGAGTTCGAGAGAAGCGGGATGCCGCTGATCGAGTCCGCAACAAACAGGAATCGCTCTTTTCGTGACAACATCACGAGGCGTTCGACACTTAATTTTCCAGGTCCCGCCATTTGAAGTTCGATGTAATCGGCGTCGGGGTCGGATTGCCAGCAAACGCATGACCATTCTTCCGCCAGTTCGACGGCAGCATCGCCGATTTTCAGTTTCAGGTTCCAGTCGCCATGAATCAGCGCCCGTCCCAAGGCTGTGACATCGAGCTGCGGAAGCGGCTGATGATGTGTGATCGCCACGCTATCGGCATCGACGCTCCAGTCGCTTCTCAACAGTGCAAACCTGGCCCAGTCTGACTGATTCGACGGCATCGTGGCGATTTCGGGTCGGTTACGCTTCGGCGGTTTTCCGTCGACGGCTCGCTGGATCGCCTCGAGGTAGGCTCCTGTTGATCCGACGAGACCCAAACCAAATAAGTCAGCAGCGGCAGTCAGCATGGGGAGTGGATCGAGCTGAGCTCCGTTCGCTAATGCGGCACGTCCGTCAGGGCGGCACAAGAGAATGGCTCGGTCGACGACGTTCGTCAGCAACTGACGCTGCTCGTCCGTCCAAAGATTCCCTTCGTACCGATCGCTGACGATGGTCGCTCGAATAAACGGGGCCAGCCACAATGACAGCCTCGCCACAATATCGGCATGCGGCGTTCCGTCCGTATCAGTCTTGTCGACCAGTTCCTTGGCAAGCAGCTTGCGACCCGACTTGATCAGATTGGCCGAGCTGGCGATTTCGCGAAATACGAGGCCTCCAATGAATGGGATTTCGCCGTGTTCGAGGGTTGTCACGTCGGCAGGCACGGTCGGGTCCGCATGGATGACGGTCGGCCACATCATCAGTTCTGAGAGCGTATGTCGCCAAAGCGTAAAAAAGTGATCCGTTGAGAGGCGATGTCCTGACCGATCAAGAAATTCGAGTGCCGCCAATAAAGCTAACGGACGGACTTCCTCGGAACTGACCGCATGAGTCAGTTCGGTGACCAGCGGCTGAACTCGCTGAGTCCAGTTCATCGCCGGCTTGTTGACCGGTCGCCCAGCCTTTGAATTCAGTTTTTTCGCGGGAAGACCAACCGTCTGAGCAATGACTCGAACCAGTCCTGCTTCTTCCGGATAAGCAGTATGGGACCAGAGAGATCGTTCACCAAGACCTTCGCCAGACTTTGCTGCCCCGTCGACGGTACGACGAGAGGCCTGCCACGCTTTGCAGAAGGCTGCCACGTTTCCGCTCGTCGCGGCTGATTTCAAATCGTCCGGGGCTGACCGATCCCATGTGAGCGCTTTCAGAAAATCCGAATTCGTGTACCCCGGAAGATCGGTAATTTGATTGGCGAATGAAAGGGAGTGCATCGACATGTTAAACCGTTCGAAAAAATGCGAAATTGTCGGTGAAGAAGATTAACCGAACCCATTTCAATTGACTAATCTCGACGGATAAATCTCACGTTTTTTTCTGTGAACACCAGTTGTGCGGTGCCCGCATCGGCGCCATTCGCCCGAACCCCATCGCCCCCGTGGCGATGGGACGCGGGCCTTTGCACCAAAGCCTGCCGACATTCATCGATCTGACAAAATTTCAATTCCTGGGGCAAAGGCCCGTTAACCACCTCCGCAGGGGAGGTGGGGTTTCGTTTTTGCACCAGACAAATTCCTTTAAGGCGCTGCCGGTCCTGGCTTGGGCAGCACACCGAATTGTCGTCCTGATCGGAACACGTGGGTCGGTTCCAGGTGCTGACGACCGATTTCGACCCGGCCTTCGGAGTCGACGAGCGGAAACTCGCCTTCCTGAAGTTCGAGGATCGTGATGTCGGCGATCGCACCCGGTTTCAGTGTACCGAGGTCGTTTTCGCGTCCAAGAAACTTCGCTGGGATGTGTGTCGTGCGCCGGATCACCTCAGGAAGGGACATTCCGAGGTGCAGAAATTTATCCATTGTTGTCACCAGGTCGAAAACCGGCCCGTGCAAATTGTAATAATGAATGTCACTGCTGATAAAATCAGGGAGAATTCCTTGATCAATCAGGCTTCGTGCCACTTGAAAATCAAAGCTCGCAAAGCCGTGGCCGACGTCCAGTAGCACGCCCGTTTCCAGTTTCTTTCGAATTGCTGTGGGGATGCGGTAATCGCCGTCGACCAGCCCGCAGTTTTTTCCGTGGTAACAGTGCGTCAGCACATCACCCGGCTTCAGCCGATCGAGGATATATTCCATCGACAGGGTCGAATTCGGACTGTGAACAACGAGCGGTAAGCCGACGAGATCCGCCGCTTCGCGTGCACGATCAAGCCCGCCCGCTTCGTTCCGCCCACCCTCTGCCAGGTTCGCGGTCAACCGGATCTTGATCCCGGAGATCACATCGCGATGAGCGGCAACGGTCCTTTTCACTGTTTCGACGTCGCAATAACGAAGATCATGCAGTTCACCCAGCAGGGGTGGGTTGCCGACGCTACCGATCAATCCTTGACCAGCGATGTGCAGCAATGCCAGAACTCGCGTTTCGGCTTCGTCGATGACATACCGACGAAAGCCTTCGAAAATCAATCCCCCCGCAGTACCGAAATCAAGCACTGTGGTGACGCCGCGAGATAAACAGGTCGGATCGGGTTCAATTCCAAAATGACTGACGCCAGGAAAAACGTGCACATGAAAATCGATTAACCCCGGTACGACGATCTTCCCACTCACGTCGATGACGCGCCGGGCTTCGACCGAAGTTGTCATGTGGGGCAGTATTGAAACAATTTTTCCATGACTGACGACGACGTCGTACAGTCCGTTCAAGTTCTGGGACGGATCAATCACTTGCCCGCCGCGAATCACGAGATCGTTCATGGCAATTCAAATTCGGACAAAGATACGCTGACGGTAAAGCCAATAGACGAACAACCAGAAACAGACCAGAACCAGATTCGCCTCGACCATCGGTGCGTAGTTACTGCCGAACATCTGGAAAATGTCTGTATTGATGTGGCGTTTCAACAAATCTGCCGTCCAGCCCCGCAGTAATTGGCCCGACATATAAAGCACCATCGAATTCATCCCAGCGACAATTAGTGGAAACGACCATGCTTTCCATCGAAGACCGTCAATGATTCCATAGAAACCGGCCAGCATCAGCAATGTCCAACCGGTGCTGAAGAGTGTCCAGCTTGGGGTCCAGATCCGTTTTACGAGTGGGCAATAGCCAAGTGCATTCCAACCCCATCCGAGCCCCAGGAGAAGCAAGCCAGCGATCAGTAGAGTGATAAAAGTCTTGCGGCGATCGACGCTTGATCGTCGAATGAATTCGCCTGCCATCAATCCAAACAGCATCGTCACAAACGCGGGGATGAAATTGGTTGTTTGATATCCACCACTATTGAAAACATAAGGTTCAGGACGGGTCATCAGGCGACGGGCGATTTGACCGAGCCGGGTGATCCAATTGGGAGATTCGACTTCCTTTGGCTTGCTGGCGTCATCCACATCTGCTTTTGGGTTTGGCGATGCGGGGGCCTGAACTTGTTCGGCAGGTCCAGGCGTAGCAGCAGGAAACAGGTTCAGCAGCCAGCGGTCAAAAGTGGCAGCCGGGTTCGCGTTCTTCTGCCAATGGGCTTCGAACCCTTGCAAAAGTTCCCAGTTTTCCGGCAGATTGATGTCTTTGGGATTCTCGACGACCACGGCGGGCGTCAGGGCAAACCAGGCCCAATATCCCCCGAGGATCAATACCGCCGCAGCGAGCTGCACGGCAAACTTTCGGTTTCTGAACAGGAATAAGAAAGGGTATCCAAGTCCGATTTGCGTCAACACGTTCATGAACGCAAAGTTCGTGGTGGGTTTACCCCCTGAAGACAGAAATATCCCCAGGAGGATCAGTACCAGTGCCCGAAGCAATACATGCCGTGCCAATTTGTCAGGCGATTGGCCTTCGACTTCCCGACGACTGAATGAATAGGGGACCGCAACCCCAACAAGAAACATGAACGATGGCTGGATCAGATCCCAGAATGCACAGCCGACCCAGGGGACATGGCTGAACTGATATCCCAGGGCCTGCATGATCGAACAATCACGAAACTTCTCCGACGTCGCAGCAAGGCCAAACCCGTTTGCGGCCAGGCAGACCATCACAAACCCGCGATAGGCATCCATCGACGCCAGTCGGGGGTTTGGCGTCGCCACGGAACTTGCTGCTGTCGTCATTGTCATGGTTGTCTTCCACTCATTTCAATTCGGTCGTGATCGATCAGCCAGATATTACGATAATTGACAGGATTTCCGTGATTTTGGAGCAGAGTTGGCAAGGGATTAGGGCCTTCAGCACTGCCGCCGCCAGTTTTGTTTTCCAACTCCAATCGATCGTGAATCACAACACCATTATGTCGAACAGTGATCCTTGCTTTGGCAAGTCTTTTTCCGTCTTCAGAGAATTTGGGTGCTCTAAAATCGATGTCATACGTTTGCCATCGGAGTGGTGGAAAGCTCATGTTCATATCAGGGGCTTTGAACTTATAGAGCGAACCACAATCGTTGAATTGCGGTTCCAGTCCGAACGAATCGAGGACCTGTACTTCGTATCGTTTTTGCAGATAAAAGCCACTGTTACCACGTGCTTGACCGCGTGCGAGTGGCATATACGGAGTACGGAATTCTCCGTGCAGCGTGAAGTTCTGGTAAGCGTTTGTCGTTTCGCAGCCAATTTCCAGCAGACCATCGGCAGTGATTTTGGCATTTTTCAGCAGGTCGGTGTTCTTGCCATCAAACAGCACAATTGCGTTCGCAGGTGGCTTCGCACCGAGTGTCGTACTGAGTCTCTTCACCGGCTGCAGGCAGCTCAACCGTTGACCTGCAGTGTTTGTAACGACGGCCGCATAAGATGGTTGCAAGTAAATGACAAGATCTTCGCCACCGAGGATGACTCGATTATCAGCCCAGCTTCCGACAAGTTTCAGTCGCGGAGAACCGTCAAAACCGTTTCCTGGGAGACCGCCGCGATAAATGAGGGCACTAAAATTCCCTTCTCCCAGAGCCACAACTTGCAAACCGATCGGTCGACAAACTCCATACAGAGGGATCGAACCGATATATTCGCCCTGAACATGATAATCGACATCGACCTGAGCGAGATCCGTAATACCCTTGGACAAATCCTCGCCGTAAGCGGTCGTGGCACCAGCGAGCATACTAAGGACGACAATCCAGAATTGAGACGCAGAACGTAACATCGTAAGTACTTCTTAAAGTGGGTTAGTAACCATCGTTCACTTTTTGTGTTCGGACACCGCGTCCATACGAACATGACGCTCGACCGATGTCATGATCAAACCGGTAACATTTCAATTTTTTTTCTCTGAAAAGCGGCAGCCAGCGAAGCATCGGCGACACTTTCACAGCCTTCCATACGCGCCACAAGAACCCCGTTCAGATCAATGAACTCAACGTCACACCGAATCATCTGCTCTGGTGTCTCATGCATCCGGATGACAATCCGAACACCGTCTTTGGGGAATGTTCGCCGGTACTGACGGTAGCTCGCAACAGCACACGGCAGGCACGGCTTGCCACGGAATTCTTGCGACCAGAGGATGATCGCCTGCAATGCCGAGTCGATGGCAAGGGGATCGGCGAGCCAGCTTCCACGAGCAGGTTCAGACATCCATGACCACGGGCTCGGCGCGGAACGCGAGGTGACAACAATCCCCTCCGCCGAACACGCTTCGATTGCCGTAATTCCATGTAGCATCGGCCCGTGAAACAACCGCGTTTCATAGGCGGTAGAAACGTTCAGGGAATATCGTCGTTCGGCCACATGCAAGCTGGGCCGGGGGACCGTGGGATATGACGGAGCCAGTTCCACAAAGCCGCCGGCATGAAGGACGTCGCGTCCGTGGTTTGTTCCGACAAGTTGAACACGCGCGGTGAAACAGTCGGCATTGCGTACGGATTTTCCAGTCAGCACCTTCAGCAAAATCTGATCGTGACTTCCCAATCGCACCCCTTGATATACCCGCAGGTCATTAAACCCTCGCAATTCAAGGCCGGGGTTTCGATGGATGGCACCGTGTGACAGCCACTCCAAAATCATCGCCACCGGAAAAACGGCTTTACCTCCAATGACGTGGGATTCGAGGAACGAATACTGGTCCACATCGAGAACTCGTTCAAATGCAAGCTTGAGATCCCCCACAGGCTCATGCTCGTGACTTGACTCGGTGACCGGGATGAAAACCTGAGGTGTCACGGCCGCATTGGCTTTTCCTGGAATTGATGCTGGTCGCGATACTCCGTTCGCAGCATGGGTCTGCGTCGCTGAAGAGCCTGATGGTTTGCTGGTGGCCAGGACAAGCACTTCGACTGGATGGCTATTGGCTTGTTCAAACTCCTGCACCAGCGTTTCCGCGCCGGCGTCGAGAGGAATCAAACCAACCCCCTCCGAAGCAAACAGTTTCTTCAGCCCACCTTGAACCATTCCTCCATCCCACGGCCCCCAATTGAACGATGCGACGCGACATTGCGGATATTCGTTGGCGAACTGCCGAGCCTGTTTATTCAGAACTTCGTTAGCGATCGCATAATCCATTTGACCAACTCGACCGAATCTCGCCGTATACGAAGAAAAAAGTCCCAGGACTTTCAGTTGTGTCGGATCGACACTATCCAGTAGCGATTTCAGTCCGGAAATCTTGGTTTGATAGACACGTTCAAACTGTTCCCGTGTCTTGTCTTCGATCTTTTGATCGGCCAATACGCCCGCGCCATGGATAATACCACGGATCGGTCCGTGTTCGCGTTGAATTGGAGCCAGCAGCGTTCGAACCGCATTGGAATTTCGAACATCGACCGAATGGTAGGAAACGGAAATCCCCAACGAATAGAGTCGATAAAGCTGCCGTGCAATGTCCCGACCCGCCGTAATCTGCTCTAACTGGATGGCAATCGATTTCGGTGTCGTCCCGGCTGGCGCCCGTGCGATCAGGCCCTGCTTGATTTCAGCGTCGTTTGTCAGGCAGGACATCCAGTCAGGTTCTGGGGTCGGTTCAGGACTTCGGCCAAGAATGACCAGCCGCGGACGCCATGCTTTGGCAATGGCAAATGCCGCTTCGGCGGTGACTCCACGCGCTCCGCCGGTGATCACTACGACGTCTCCGGGAGCGATCGGAAGACTCCCTTGCTGACCTGCCAGCGGAACTTCGATCGATTCCAAACAGGAGCTACCACTTGGAGTGATCCCTACTTCGACAGGACCTTGATGAAGAAGTTCTTCGACGAACATCGCTGCGGCAACGTGGCTTGCAGTCCAGTCAGGGCTGATATCAAACGCTCTGGAAATGACTTCTGGCCATTCGAGCGCTGCACATTTTGCCAGACCAGCAAGCCCCCCAGAAACAGGGTCTTCCAACTGTCGATTCGTTTCGAAGCCGAAGTGGCCATCCAATCGCGACAAGGTTGCAAACAACGTCGCCGTCGACTGGCTATTGCGACGTAGGGTCGGCCCAACGTTTTGCAGCCATTCAACCGATTTCCAGAGTTGTTGCTCAGACATTCCTTGAATGGCAGAAACAACAATCAACCCGGCTAACTTTGACGACTCCTGCGGCGGCACGGGGTCCGTGAGATTGACGATTCGCGCTTGAAAACCACGATCAGACAATTCGTTCGCGATCTGGCTCGAAAGATCAGAGCCATCCGCTGTAACCCAGATCTCGCTACCTGGCATCAGGCGAATCTTCGCACGGTTCGCGGCGATGGCGATCGGCGCACAACGTACGATGCTGCGATTGATCCGGGTATCGGTGGTTAATGTGCGAGACGCTTGAGAATTGGTTGCAGGCGGCGTTGTATGCTTCGAGGTTTGCAATTCGGAATTGGAAACGCGAGCTGCGGAAGCGGTCGGTGTTTTTGTCGTTCTGGCATCTGCAAGCGTAACGACGTCTCTTAACGTGTGCAGCGCACCCAGCTCTTCCGGCTGGAATGCGGGAAGATTGGGAACCCGTTCCTGTAACGCAGACAAGATCTCGACCCGTTTGATCGAATCGATTCCAAGATCATGATCGAGGCTCATGTCGAGATTCAGCATTTCCGTTGGATAGCCGGTCTTCTCGGAGACCACTTCCAGGACGACTGGTCCCAATTCGCTGCGGCCCTGGCTGACGGTGTGGGCCTGACTCTGGTCAGGAGTATTATTAACAACACTCGGAACGTTATTAGCAAAGGAGTCCGCCGCAGCAGCGTGTGATGCTCCTGAGGAACGGGCATCCGCCAGAGTGACGACATCCTTCAGCGTGTGTAACGCCCCCAGTTCTTCCGGTTGGAATGCTGGAAGGTTCGGCACACGCTCTTGAAGGGCTGACAAAATTTCAACACGTTTGATCGAATCGATTCCAAGATCATGATCAAGACTCATCTCGAGATTCAGCATTTCCGTCGGATAGCCGGTCTTTTCGGAAACCACTTGAAGGACGACTGGTCCAAGCTGGCTACCGTTTTGACTGTTGGAAGGAACCGACATCGCTGGAGCGGGATTCACGGGGGCTGGCGAAGCGATTTGGATCGAAGCACTTTGAGGCGCAACGAGAGTTCCCGCAGATCGGGCATCCGCCAGCGTCACTACGTCTTTAAGCGTGTGAAGCGCTCCAAGCTCTTCCGGCTGGAACGCTGGAAGATTGGGAACGCGTTCTTGAAGAGCGGACAGAATTTCAACACGCTTGATCGAATCGATCCCAAGATCGTGGTCGAGACTCATGTCGAGATTCAACATCTCGGTAGGATAGCCCGTTTTCTCTGAGACAACCTCGAGCACGATTGGCCCCAAGGCGCTCTGTTTGAGGGCAGTCACCGCAGGACTCACCTGAACCGACGGCGCAACGACATTCTCTTGAGATCGTGTTGGCGATATTGCAGCGTGAACGGAATGCTCAGAAGTCGAGAGTCGCTTCGACGAGCGGGCATCCGCCAGCGATACCACGTCTTGCAGCGTATGTAACGAACCCAGTTCGTCAGGTTGGAATGCGGGAAGATCTGGTACGCGTTCCTGAAGAGCAGACAGGATTTCAACCCGTTTGATCGAGTCGATTCCGAGATCATGATCAAGACTCATTTCGAGATTGAGCATTTCCGTCGGATAACCGGTCTTCTCGGAGACGACGGCGAGCACGATCGACCCGAGCGATGTCCGGGACGCAGTGACTTTTGCGTCCATTGCTGGCACGGGCGCTGGCTGACGGGATTGCGGAGGAGTGGCAGGCAAAGTCAATCTGGCAGGTGTAGGACTTTGAGGAGCAACCGCTGTCGATGCCACCCTCACCGGTGCAGGCGCAGGTAACGGTGCTGGCATCGCAACCGCTTTCTGCGCGACCTGCGGTACAGATGCTGGAACAACATCAGGTACCGCCGCAGGACGATAAGGTTGCGGGCGAGTGGCTTCCCGGAATTGATTCGACACGGGGGGCATGACTGGAGGTGTGTTTTCCGCTGCGGGATTGGCCTCTGTCCGGGGCGTTGTCAGAAATGCACTCAAATGCGTGTCCGGTGAAACAGTCTCTTCGATAACATCGGTTAGCCCAATACCGAGTTGCTTTCCTGCGAGCCGTTCAAAGGTTTTAAATGCGGCTTCCTGTCCCTCAAGAAACTGCTGATGCAAGCGAGTTGTCTCGTGTTGCATCCGCTGTAATGCCGCCAATGTCTGGCGGATTGTTTCAACGGTATTGGAATCGAGTGTTCGCTCGGCGGAAACAATTGGTAGCGGATCTGGCTGAACTGCAGTTGTCGTCATCATCGGCCGAATGTCTTCTAATTGCGTGGTAGTTGATGGAATTACTGATTTCGGCGTGCTGGGCATGGCGATTATGGATTCGGCTGAACTCACCGCTTCCCTTTGATTCTGCGGGACATTGATCGCGAAAGAGGCGTCGGTTGTCGTCGTCGTGGAAGTGGTGTTGGACGACGCGCTTGGCACTTTCGGCTTTTGAGCGGGACGAGGTGGAATTGGCGGACGAGGCTTCACGTAGTTTGCGCCGCAAATGGGAATCCGCAACCGTTTGTCTTCTGAGGCCGCAGGAACGCCACTTGACGGGTCCCATTGAGGCAAATGAACAGAATGACCTGCCGCTGATAACTGGGCGAACGCATTCGCGAGATCAATGAGACCACTTCGTTTGCCACTGGAAGAATCGACGGCGATCGCGCGATATTCTCGTCCATTCAGGATTGAATTGACCAGGCCGGTCAGAACACCACTGGGACCGACTTCGAGGAATGTCCTGACTCCATCCGCATACATCCGCTCGACTTCGCTGACGAAATTGACTGGTCGGGCAAGCTGCGTCGCCAGGAGATCGCGAGCGGCAACCGGATCAACGGGATATTCCGTTGCCGTGCTGTTTGCATAGACCGGCATGCGAGACGGAGCGAACTCAACTTCATCCAGAACGGGACGGAAAGCACGGCTGGCAGTCGCGACCAATGGACTGTGAAACGCTGCGGCGACGGCCAGCTTCTTGCCTCGGATGTTGCGGCTGGCGAACAATTCGGTCGCTCTGTCGATTTCCGGAAGGCGGCCGGACAACACCACTTGTGTTGGACTATTGTGATTCGCCACCACAAGATCGACAGACAATTCCTTGATCGCGGCTTCGATTTGAGTGAGTGGTGCCCCCAAGGCGAGCATGCCACCTTCAACGTCTTGTGCGGCCGCCATCAATTGTCCGCGTAACATCGATAATCTGTAGAGCACCCGCGGCGCAAATCGGCGCGACGCGCAAAGAGCCGTCAATTCGCCATAACTGTGTCCTGCGACCGCTTCCGGCTGAACACCAAATTGATCCAGCACTGCCAGAACCGCCAGGCTGATTGCTCCAATCGCCGGTTGTGCAATCTGGGTGGCTCGCAATGTTGTTTCGTGCTGTGTGCGTGCTTCAGGCGAAAACGACGGGTGCGGATAAATGTAGTCGCTCAACCGGCTTGGAACTGATGCGTTTCCACCAGACGTCATGGCGCTAGCAAAAACTTCATTGGCTTCGCCAAGTACATCGAGCATCACAGGGAATCGACACGTCAGTTCGCGCAACATACCAACATATTGTGCCCCTTGACCCGGGAAGAGAACTCCCAACTTTCCGTTCAGTCCGCCGCGACCGTAATAGGCTCCGTCCGGCGTCGACCATGTTCCCTTTTCCGGATAACGATCGAACATCGTCATCGCCCCGGCAACGAGTTTGCCAAGATCGGTCTTTTCTCGTTCGACGACCAACAGCAGACGATGCGGGTGCTCGGCACGGAACTGGTTACGGCTGTGAGCGGCGAAACTCCGAACGTCACCCCATGTCGATGAGGCCAGTGGTACCAGTTTCGACTGAACATCGACGATCAGATCGTTCAGCTCCATCCCTGACAATGAAATGATCTGTACGTCGCCGTCCCAGTCAGGCTGATCAAAAGACTGAGGCGACTCTTCCAGTACGCAGTGAAAATTACTCCCTCCGAAACCGAAAGCACTCACCGCCGCACGACGTGGATAGCCGTTCGGCTTCACCCAGGGTCTGGCTTCCGTATTCACGTAAAAAGGTGAATTGTCAGCCAAAAGCGCTGCGGGCGGCCGATTCACTTTGATGGTCGGAGGGAGAACGCGATGCTGAAGTGCGAGAATCGCTTTCAGAATCCCGGCGGCACCGGCGGCGGCTTTTGTATGACCAATTTGTGACTTGATCGATCCGACGGCACACCATGCTCCACGACGGCCCGATGATTTGTAAACCTCCATCAAACCTGTGACTTCGGTCGCGTCACCAACCTTTGTTCCGGTTCCGTGCGCTTCGACGAGTTCGATTGTGTCGGGTGTGACACCGGCAACACGATAGGCGTCGTTAAGACAACGGATTTGTCCTTCGGCCTTCGGTGCATAGACCGCGTTGCCGGCTCCATCACTGGAGGTGCCGATCCCTTTCAGAATTGCATAAATCTTGTCGCCATCACGTTCGGCATCAGCTTGCCTTTTGAGGACAAGCATCCCGACTCCCTCACCCAGAATCGTCCCATCCGCTTCGTCAGAAAATGGCCTCGAGTCTCCTGACGCCGACAACGCCGGAGTCTTGCTGAAGCACATGAACATGAAGATGTCATTGAAGGTGTCGATCCCTCCAGTGACAACCATGTCGCTGCGTCCCGTCCAAAGCTCCAAAGCGGCAAGATGAATGGCCGATAGCGAACTGGCACACGCGGCATCGACAACGCAATTGGTGCCGTGCAAATCGAGCCGGTTAGCGATCCGTCCCGCCACGACATTGCCGAGCAAACCCGGAAATGAATTTTCCTGCCAGGGGACATAACTTTCTGAGATACGATTCACAACATCGTCGGCCACGTCGTCCGCGACCCCGGCATCCTTTAAGGCTTTTCGCCACTTGGGATGTCCAAGTCGGGCACCGAGCGGGATGACCATTTCGAGTGTCCCGGTCACGCCGAGAATACATCCGACCCGCGAACGGTCAAACGAACGGCCCGCACCGTAGCCTGCATGCTCCAGTGCTCGCTTGGCACCGACCATTCCCAGCAATTGCGATGTGTCGATCGCCTCCAGGTTATTCGGCGAGATTCCAAATTCGAGCGGGTCAAACGGAAGCGGCGAAAGAAAACCACCGCGACGCGCATAGGTCATATCGGGGGCTTTTTGGTTCTGATCGAAGTAATCGTCTGGATTCCAGTGTGATGCCGGAACTTCCGTAATGGCGTCGACGCCACGTCGTATGTTCGACCAGAACTCTTCGGTATTTGCGGCCTTTGGGAACAAGGCGCTAATCCCGACCACAGCCAACGGTGGCTGAGTGCTTGTTTTATCCGAGGATTGGTGTTGTGAGCTCATGCGATTTTATGTGACTTAAAGGACTTATGTGACTTCGAAAAATGGTCCACTGGAACTCAAATGTCGTTGAAATCACCTTTCGAACATCGAATGCATTGCTGCCGGTTCCAACGGGACAATCCGTCCGACGTCCACCGGGACAGGAAAACCCTGACTGCGCAAGACGTTCAGACGCTGCATGACCGCTGCCCCGTAAAGTAAGTTCTGGGCCACCGTGGCGACCCGTCGGTTTTGAGGTTGCGCAAGAAAGGTGCCCCGAGTCCATTCGTTGAAGGCTCCCATCGCCGGCCCACACCAGATTTGATAGTCCAGCCTTCGCGACGGCTCACCGGAATTGGCCCAGCGTGACGATTGACCAAGATACCAGCGAAAGACCAGCGCCATCTGATGCTTAGGGTCTTTTTCACCCTTCTCGATTTGAGCCGGATCGCGTGTCGAGAAATAATCGACGGTCTGTCGCCACACCTCGTGAAGTGACATCCGAAACAGATTCTTTTCCAGCCACTCTCGTTCTGCTGACGGGATATTCTCGATCCCCTGGTAATTTCTATAGGTTTCGTACAGCTTGGCAGCTCGCATGGGAAACATCGTCCCACGTTTCAGGACCTGAACTTTGACACCCATTTCGAACATGTCGGCACACGGACACATCGTGACGTCCGCCTGTTCAGCCTCGGCCAGCATTTGCCTGACCGCGTCGCAAGTCCCGGATTCAATACACGCCTGTTGAACCGATCCAACCAGGATGTACGCGGCCCCCATCGCGAACGCTGCAGCCGCCGACTCCGGTGTGGCGATCCCTCCTGCGGCTCCAACGCGTAAAGGCTGAGCGAATCGATACTGTGCCGCAGCACGGTCGCGAAGAGCCATAATCGTCGGGAGTAATGTCAGAGCAGGGCGGTTATCCGTGTGTCCGCCGGAATCCGCTTCAGCCGTGATGTCCTGCGCGACGGGAATTTCTTCGGCGAGTTTTGCCTGTTCGGCTGTGATTTCTCCCCGCTCAATCAAAGCAGAAAGAATCTTTGCGGGAGCCGGGGCAAAGAATTTCGATCCGACCTCAATACGGGAAACTTTCGCAATGATTCGATTCGGTGTCTGAATTGTGCCATCCGCACCACGATGAATACCATGCAGGCGATAGCGGACGACATGCGGAGTCAAATCAAGAAATGCTGACGCCTCGATCAGCCGCACACCGCGTAGCAGATACAAATCGACCACAGATCGCTCAAGTGACTGATCGTTCGGGCTGTGGATCAGATTAAACCCGTATGCAGGTGTCGTGCGATCTTCGCCAGGCGAACCCGGTATCGGATTAACACAGTGATCCAGCTTCTGCAGCCGATCGATGGCCGCTTCAACGCGAGAAAGACTCAGTCCTGCGGCTCCAAAGATTCCCAGCATCCCTTGCTGAAACATCTCTTCTACAATTCGCTCGGACCCGATCCCTGCCGCCATAGCGCCAGAGACGTAACTGAAACGAAGTCCATGATCGTGTCGAAACGACTGATCCCCTAATTCGACCAGGCGAACCGGCGGAACGACCCCCACGATGGGATACGATTGTGAATCCTGGCCCGACGAACCGAGTATTCCCGTGCCGCCACGCGCCAACCCCAACCCTTGCGACGTATTGACGACCATCAAGGGAGACCTGAGATCGCGCACCGCTTCGGCGATGGAAGTCGAATCAATCGACAGTGAGCCGCCTGTCGCGGACCACCAACCGAGCAGCGTCTGGGTCGAAGAATTCATTGTGAAATCAAAAACCGTGAATGCGTTAACGTCTGAAATCGAAGATGCATAGTATAGAAGTCAACGTCAACGGTTGCACGCGGTGAACCACGAGAATCGATCAGAGAACCCGCACGGTAGGCGGAGTTTGCGCCGGTAATGCCTTTGACGAGACTCAATTCGGCTGATTTACCGGGAAAATCACTCCTGCAACGCGCCAATTCTCCCGAAAAGTCTGCCCAATCCCTTTAATCGGAATTGTCGTCATTGAGCAATCGCCCACAAATGTTGGAACGACCGCAGGTAAATCACGCCGTTCGAGATCGCCGGAGACGCCGAAATGTCTTCACCCAACTCATTTTCTGCAACGATTTCGACTTTTTCCGAAGCTTTGACCACGGTGACTTTTCCATCGCGAGCGGTCAAATAAATTCGACCGTCGGCATAGACCGGTGAAGCGCGGTGCCGTTGACGATGAGTTCGTTGATAATCGAGTTGTTCCCCGCTCTTAGCTCGAAGAATCGCCAGATCGCCGTTTTCCATGCACAGGTAAACCAGTTCGCCCAGGATCAGTGGCGAAGGGACATCAGGAGTTTTGGGCGACGACCACCAGTGAAGGTCTTTATTCTGAGTGATATCGCCGCTTCCATTGGGCTTCAAAGCGATAATCGGCCCCTTTTTAGCGCTCGGAACCACGATCAATCCTTTGGCCACCGCCGGTGAAGCAACAAACCGGAGCGTGGGGTCGTAGTTTGATTTCTTATTGAGTTCGCCACAGCGCCAAAGTTCATGACCATCTTTCAGATCATGAGCGACGACAAAATCAGCACCGTGTGACAACAGGAATTTCCGCTCACCGTCATTATAGAGGACCGCGGATGCATAGGATGATTCGTTCTCGGAATGAGCGTCACTCGGACGGTCGACTTTCCAGATTTCGCGACCGGTTTTCGCATCCAGCGCGATGACGCACGCTTCACGCGTTTTCGCATCCCCATCGCCATGAATCAACTGTTGATAGAGCACGCCTTGATCGAGCACCGGTGATGCTGTCAGTCCGAATGCAATTTCCAGCTTGCCATAGCGGTCCTGGACATCGAATTTCCAGACTTCTTTTCCGTCGACGGTGTAACAGCCAATGATGCCATTGGCAAAAAAGACCCAGACATGCTGACCGTCGGTGACCGGCGATGGCGAGGCCGAATTTCCTTCGTCGCCACGAACGTCTTTATTCCCCTGGGCGACGACTTGCCGCCAGACTTCTTTACCGTTCCGCCCCACAGCCATCAACAAAAGTTGACCTTCGGAATTCGTCGACGTGAGAAAAATATAATTGCCCCAGACAACAGGCGAGGCACCTGCCGGGCCGGGAAGGGGTAAACTCCACGCCACATTTTTGGTGCGACTCCATTCGACAGGCAGATTCTTTTCCTGACTGATTCCGTCACCTGTCGGTCCACGCCAAGTCGGCCACTGTTCAGCGAAGAGAGCGTGGCCCATAACGCCCAGAGATAATGTCAAGACAAAAACCAACGAGCGAAACATTCCTCTACCCTCTACGTGATGATCGGCCTCAGCGCGGAATTCGAAATTCGGTCGCAAGTGTGCCAACGCCGAGAGGAATCGTCAAACACGCGTCTGTAAAAAAGGGGAAACGAATTCGGATTGGTGACCCGTCAAAATTGAATCATGGGGCCGGGTTCATTAGGATCTGAGTGATTGAGAAAATTTCCCAGGCACATTTTTAATGGAGTGAGTATGCGTCGTTTGTCTGTTCAACCGTTAGCCGCTTTGTTGGCGCTTCTGGCCTTTGCACCCATGCCGTCGTTTGCACAAGATGCCACGAAGACGGAAGAAAAACCGGCAGAAACCAAACCCGCAGAAACAAAACCTGCCGAGCCAACCACGAAAGTGTTGATTATTCACCTCGATAACCCGTCGGGTGTGACTGTACATCCCACAACCGGGCACGTATTCGTCTCGTCGCGCCAAGGGATCTTTCGCTGGGCACCAATGACACCGAACAAGGTCTATCTGGAAATCGAAGGATTTCCGACTGACATGTATGGCAAGGGACCAAAATACAACATCGGCCCCCTGGGGGTATCACTGTGGGGAACGGATCGACTGATCGTTCCAGACGGAAGTCAACCCGACGGCGATGAGCTTGTTCGCATCTACAAGATTGCCGATGACCTTCCTGCGAAACCTCGTAAAGCGACCGAAACGGAATTCGCATTGGGACCGATCAAGGGCAATCCTGAAGCCAACTACAAGGGGGAAGGAAACTACTACGCTTCAGTTGTCTGGAATGACACGATCTACGTAACCGCAAACGGCGACGACACCAAAGGCTGGATCGTAGGTTCGAAAATCGTTGACGGAAAACCAGGGGAACTGGCCGGTTTGATCGCAACCAAAGAAGCCACCCAGGTCGACGCCCCGGTTGCTATCACCGTCACACCTGATGGAAGCAGCCTGGTCGTTGGCCAGATGGGTGAAGTCAATGTTCCTGGCGATTCGCTGCTGACCTACTACGACAAAGAAGGAAAGCTGACGAAAAACCTGAAGACCGGCCTGAATGATATTACCGGTCTGGCCTACAGTCCGAAGACAGGAAAACTGTATGCGACCGATTTCGCATGGGCTGAAGAAATCAAAGCAAATGGCGGTTTGTTTGAGATCGTCATCGAAGGTGACGAAGTCAAACCAAAGAAAATTCTCAGCCTGGATCGTCCGACGGCGCTTGCCTTCGACAAGGAAGGGGCACTCTATCTGACCGTTTTTGGTACGGGTAAGGACACCGGCGAAAAGCCAAGCGGTGGCTTGATTCGGCTGGAACCAGGCCTGTAATCGATCGTTTGAGCTTTTTACGGAAATAACGAAAGCCGCAGTCTGGCAATGCCAGGTTGCGGCTTTTTGTTGGGTCGCTAGGTAACCGTAGCATGGGCTTCAGCCCTTGTCTTGACGCTCGATTGCGTTTCCAAAAAGAGCAACCAACGATACTTCGAAAAGAATTACGAAATCAAAAAATCAGCCACGGATGCACACA
This sequence comes from uncultured Schlesneria sp., assembly GCA_903904835.1. GTDB lineage: Bacteria > Planctomycetota > Planctomycetia > Planctomycetales > Planctomycetaceae > Schlesneria. The sequence continues at coordinate 47,340 of CAIVEI010000033.1, forward strand.
GAATTAACACGGAAAAATTCAAAAGAGGCAATCGCAGACAAAGTGTTTTTTTACCGTTCATATTGGGATTTATTCCTCTTTATCTGTGTGGTTCCGTGTGCATCCGTGGCTGAATGATCTTGTTTTTGTTCGTTTTGAGTTTTGCAACAAGCGATCTTTCCGCGACCCCTGGATGACGATCGATTTTAAGAAGTATCATCGACTTTGCGTCCGTATCATTAGTGTCCGTCGCGGTCCTTGCACGGCTGATCTTTAATTTCCTCCGGCTGTAGTCGATCAATGAAATCTGCCGTCATACCCGCTGCGATTCTCGGTTCCCGATGGAAGACGTCGCCGACGGATTTATCAGGCCGTAACGGCCAGTGCAGATGTTCCAGGTAAGCATCCCACTCGGATTGGTCTGCCGGTTTCAGAATGCGCAGCCATTTCAGCCCGAACGCGACGTGATGAATCTCGTCTTTATGGATCGCCTTCATGATCGCGGCACTTTTCGGATCTCCAGCTTTTTCGAAATATTCCTCGAATTCCAGTGTGTGATCGAGGTTTCGCCCTTCAAACGTCAGGGGAATCCCCGCCAGGTAATCCAGCACCGATTGAAATTCCTGTGATTTTTTCCAGATGTAACAGTTCACAGGCAACTCACCAAAATGGATCCCCAGAGCTGCGGCATGCTCTGCATGCATTTTCGTGTGGCGCTGTTCGTCTGCCATCACGTCCGCCAGTCCGCGGCGAAATTCGAAGGGCGCATCGGGGAACGCCAGCAGGACCCAGGCCATGACCTCTAGTGCTTGCAGTTCGTGGTTTGCCAGGATGTGATGAGCGATCGCCCGCTTGCGAGTCTCTGTGAAGGTTGACGGATGAGGCATCGACGGAGCCGAACGACGTGGCGCGAAAATAAGATTGCCAGGCCGAACTGGTTCCACATACCGACGAGCTTCACCTGGATCATTATCCGTGAATGATTCGGTCACTCGCTCAAGTTTCGTTTCCAACGATTCACTGAGGAGTACTCGTTCTGCAAAGATTCGCAGTTCCATTTTTATCTCATCGCGTCAGAAAAAATTGATTGTTAACCCGTCGGAAGCATTTGCTGCAACCCAATTTGAAACAGAAATCAATATAATCGCCGCGGCACAACAAGTGCGAAATCTTCACAACATACATTCTCTCACTCAAAGACATCAGCATGAACAAGATTCTCGTTCTCTTCGATTCCAAGACCGGCCATACTGCAAAAATGGCGGCTCTTGTGGCTGAAGGAGCAAAGACCATCTCTGACACTGAAGTTCGATTGCGATCGGTCGAGGAAGCGACGGCGGAAGACGTGATCTGGTGCGATGGACTGGCTGTTGGCAGCCCGACGAATATGGGGCTGCTGAGCTGGAAAATGAAGCGGTTCTGGGACGAAACCATGATACCGCAGTGGGCCAAAGTCGACGGAAAGATTGCCTGTGCCTTCAGCTCATCAGGAGGGTGGGGCGGTGGCTCAGAACTGGTCTGCCAAAGCTTATTGACGGTGCTCATGAACTTCGGGTTTCTGGTATTCGGCGTTACCGATTACGTGAGCCGAGACTTAACCCTGCATTACGGCGCGATCGCCGCTAAAGAACCTCGGGACGAAGAGACTCAGGCCGCCTGCCGCAAACTCGGTCGCCGACTTGCCGAATGGACCGCCGTTTACGCTCATGGTCGTCATAACGAGCATCCCTTACGAAAAATGTCCGAACGAATGATGCCGGAAGCCTAGAGCGAAAAAAAGTCAGGTGCCACGGCCTTGGTCTTCCGGTTTGAAACTTGTCTCAAAGAGTCAAGTTTCAGGATTTCTGCAAAACTAGCCTTCACGCGCCGCGAGAAGAAAGCCGAATTGCCATTGACCTTATCGTACTAACCGTTTGATTTCTTTGCGGGGCTCAAAGTTTTTTCGTAGGGAGGGAACCTTGCCATTGGCTGATGCAGCGACACATTCACATGAGGAAGTTTTGTTGCGCCAAAGAAGGGACCATCTCAATCAACGTCGCATCAAAATGTCTTTTTGCCCAGAATGGGCGTAACATACCAGCCCAGGGCAAGCTCGTCTTCGAGC
>CAIVEI010000034.1 GCA_903904835.1 uncultured Schlesneria sp.
GTTTTGTACGCTTTTTTCCGATTTCAACTTTTGTAGTCATCTTCTCTGCCTTTCTAAAGAGAAACGTTGTTCAAACATTTCCCACAAAAGCAGAGGAAGCAAATTTTTTAGATTTATGGTTTCAAGAACCACTTACCAGGGACGTATTCCATTTGCAGTTCGCGGACTTCAGCCGACTCCCCTGCCCGGATTTTGAGGATGACGTTTTCGGGTCGACCTGGTCGCAGTGTCAGCTTCTTTTCCAGAGTATATTCGAGTTGCGTACCGGGTTTGAATGAGGGTAATTCTTCTGGCTTATCGCCAACAATCAATTGAAGTTGTACGATGGCCTTGTCTGATTTGATCAGGCCGGACATCCAGACATTTGGACTGTGTGCCTGGTAAACGTACTGGTCAGTGGGCGTCACCGGAATCCTGGCTTCGGCTGGTCCGACACTGACGGCCAGATCGGAAATGTGAAGGAACGAAGAGGGCATTTCCCGGGTGATCGGAACGACTTTCTGGACCGGCTCAAATTTGTCCGTCGGCCGACCGGAACTCGTATTCCAGGCATCAAGCCTGACCATGCTTTCCCCCGGTTCCAAGGGGATGTCGGCAGAAATCTGGAATGGTTTGTCACCCTCCTTAAAATTCCACTCTTTGATCTTTCTCGCACCCTTCTCCGGCGGATAAACCTTGAGCTCCACATGAAGAGGTTCTCCGGTTGGTGTCACTTCGGCCAGGACGTTCACGGTATCGGTCGTGACAGCCTTCTCCCAGGTTTGTTTCCATCGAATGGAGGTGGGACCTGGTTGAAAAGGGACTGACTCAGCCCGCACGAATTCGCCGTCCGGTGTCGAAAGTTTGACTTCGAATTGATGTGAACCTCGCTTCCAATCGAAATCCGACAGATCCGCGATCCATTCCCCGTGGGCTTCCTGGCTGAAAGCTTTCGTGAATTCCGTATCGACTTTGACATTCATTCCGCTGATTCGACGATCGGGGATTCCCTTCACTTCTGCCACCAGCAAGACATCTCGAGATTTGATGATCAGGCGCCCGGCATCGACACTGTCGGTCGCTTGATCATTCGTTTTATTGCGGAATGAAAGTTGAATCTGAGGGGTCACGGCGGGAACGACAGCGACTTCCAATTTCTGTTTCGTCAGCAGTGATTGCAGTAAATCGGGCCGTACAAATTTGTCCCGATACTCGCTGACCGTTGCGAAGGATGCAGGGTGCAGCGGATCACCCGTATTGAAGTGCCAGCCTAACTGACGTTCGACACCGTCACCTCGAAAATCGAAGTTCCCTAACGGGTGCCAGCCAATCCAATCCCATTCGTTCTCACGGGCCGAAGGGGAAACGAACAGCGAAAAAAGCGGTTTCGATTCGTCAATCGCCTGATCAATCAGGCACTCGACGACTTGACCGGCGCCATTGCGGCGAACGGTCACGTCGACCTGGTCTCCTGGCTGACAGTCGAGAATAAAACGATAAAACTCTTTCGACGTTTTTGGCACGACGGCTTTGTCCTGACTGTGCAGACTCGAAACGACGTCGTCCTTCTGAAGGGATGAAGTTCCGGGGTTGATCACGACTAATTGATTCTGGCGAGCTTTGACGACCAGATCGGGAATTCGTCCCCGCTTCTTCAAGACTCGCTCAACAAGATCGGTGACGGTCCAGACTGCGACGGTCCGATCACCCGCCACGGAGATCAGCATGCGACCATCTTCGGAAAAGCCAAGCGAGCGAATCCGTTCTGTGTGAGCTTCACACCACCTCAATGGAGACCCTGTTTCTCCGTCAAAAATCTGCAGCAGCGGTTGCCCCTCGCGATGGGAAGCGACCGCCACAAGTGGAACAGGGCAGACGTTGGAAGCGGGACAGAATGCCGTGGCCACGGGCTGGTAATCCTTTTCCAGCTTCAATGTTAACGCGGGCTTACCTGGTCGCTCTACATTCAGCAGCGGTGTCTGAGTTCGGTTCCAGGTCCAGCCATTCGCATTGGCCTCAGCGCGACGCCATTTGTCAGTGAATTTGTCGACTCGACGGGCCGCAATGTCGAAAACCAATGTTTCGCCCGGGAACTGACCCGCTGCATCGCGAAGGGTCTGACTCAGTTGAATCCCCCATCGATCCCCCTCACGAACGAATGCAGCATCTCTGAATAAGATTCCAGAGCTGGAAATGATCTCGGGCTTCAAAGCGTTACCGGCGATCAGATCTGTCATCTTAAAGAGATGGATCTGGTTTTGCGGATGACCAGCGACGGCAAGAGTCTGTCCATCGCTCGTGACGGCGACTGACGGCTGACGAATCGCACCTTCCCATAACTCGATCTCACGGATCGTTTTGACAGAGGGAGCAGCGTTCAGAATCAGCAGTCGGTATTTCGCCCGACCGGTCTCCTGGCCTTGTTCATCCGTCAGATGTTGCGTCAGAACCATCGCGATTGAGTCAGGATTTCCGTTGAAACCGTGAATCAAAGCCGAAGCACGCGGAAGATGAAATCGCTTGTTGTTGACTTCAGGGACCTGGGCTTCTTGAAAGGATTGCGAGGCGAATTGACCTGGCACAAAGGAGGGGAGCGACCAGACTCCGACATGTCCATGAGCACCCGTTAAAAAGGTTTGATGCTCGTCGGAAAGAGGGAGGACGGTCAGCAGGACGTCGCCCCCCATTCCGTGAGCGATTTTTCCTGATTGAACATCCCAGACCCGAAACTGATTATCGCCCCAGGCGATTGCAACTCGTACCTGGTTCGCGTCGGGACCGATACTCCATGCCGTAAGGCCTGGGCGAAAACCTTGCAAGCCCGGCAACATGACTTCCTGGTCACCAGCCGCATCGGGAACCGTTGTCAGTGTTGCCAACGTCTTTTTTTGCTGGACGTTCCAGATCCTGATTTCCGGCTTGGTCGACTGATTTTCCAGCGGCTCTTCCGCGATGGAGACCAGTTCAGGAGGAGTTGAGACCGGGTTGGCGTCCTGCAATGGAGGACGCCGTACGAATGCCATCGCTTGAACGGGCCCTCGATGGCCGCGGAGCAGTGTCGTTTCGCGAGAATGAAGATTGAAGACGTAAATCATTCCTTCATCGAACAAGGCCGAGTCGGTCCGCATGCCCGATGGAACAATCCAGCCGGTATTTCGCTCGGTCGACAGATCACGGGCGTGGCCCAGTCCAGCAACCGCCAGCCAGTTTCCATCGTCGGATACCGCCATGGCATTGAGACCGCCATAGTTCCCGGTACCGGTTGGAACGCGCAGTCCAGCAGCCGAATTGTATTCGAATCGCCCGTCCTGATTGAGATTCCAGACTTGAACCAGTTTGTCCCAACCGGCGGCATAGAGGTACCGACCATCGGGACTGAAGGCGAGCGAGTTGACGTTACTGCGTGCTCCACCTGTTTCAAGCCGTAAAACAGGTGTTTGATCGCCGGGCGGAAGCACATCTTCGGCAGCGGATAAAAACGATTCGCCGGAAAGAAGAAATCCTGTTGTGAAAAGAAGTACGAACAATTCCCGGCGTGACATTACAAACCTCGTGGGGCGGTCATTGTCCTCATGATCAAACTGCTCAACCTAAACCAAATCGAATGGCTGGCAGTCTGTTCAATTGAATCACTTTCAGTCGTCGAGAACTACTTACCGGGACTTTCCGGGGAATTCGTCAGCAGGACAATGCGAAATCCCGTATTACGATTGAATCCAACACCACCCTGACTGGTGTTAAGTAGAAGGTCGCCGCTCATCACATCCAGGTCTTCGGCGGTCAGACACCGTCCGTTTTTTTCGTCTCCTTCAGAACTGATCCACGAAAAATCCCTATCCTGTTTAATCAGGACGCGCAACTGACATTGGGCCGTCGACAACAATTCTTCCAGTTTGACCTGTCGAATATCGGTCATCCATTCTCTCAGGTTTTCGACCCCCTGTTTCACATCTCTGACGGACGCAGTGATTTCTCCGAATGCGAAGATTTCCGATGAGTTTCGTGACGGATACAGGCAACCGTACGGCGAGCGATTTTTGGCAAAATCGGGTTTACCGACTGCCTGGTATTCACCTGCGGCCGGGCTTGTTCCCACTTTAAATTTCGCTTTGGTGAAACGATTTTCGCCGGAAAGCACGGTCTCGAGTGGGATTTTCGAATTGATCTTTTCCTGAAGCAATTCCACGAAGTCGTAATAGCCCGAAGCAAGATCCCATTCGGTGGTCGTCGGTAAACTGCCCAGACCGGGAACAACCCAGTTGGCAAACTGTTGCGCTTCCAGGGGGTGAATGTTGACGACCGGAAGGTCATTCGCGGCTTTCCAGGTCCGCTGACTTTCCTCGCGAGTGACCATTTCGAAATTCGGATTCTCGGTCGCAAACGCATTGAACATGGCGTTCGTCACAGGACTTTCCATCATGTAGAAAGTACGGATTTTCCGGTCTTTATTGGGGATTTCAAATTCGGGAACCAGATGGAAACGGATTTCTTTTCCGCCGACGGATTTCACCAATTCGGTCTCAAACATCTTGTTGAGGATGCGGCAGCGTTGGGACTCGTTAGAGGCTTTGACCCCTGTCTCTTGAATCTTCGCTGGCAACCAAAGCTGCGGAGTCGAGAAAAATGCTTGCCAGGTCACAAATGAAATGACGAACAGCGAACAAACGGCTAATGACAGCCACCTGGTCAGCGAACTTCGCGACCTGGTCGTTTGCCCCCTTTTGCTGGTTGCAGGTGAGTCAACTGCGGGGAATTCTGGTAATGTCAGGGCCGCTGTCGAAGAGTTATCGCGAGGCTTTTTCCCCGTGATGCCCCACTCCAATCGCTGCAGTCCTTCATCGGTGAGGCCGGCTCGAAGATCAACCCAGGTGAACGCTTCCAGAAACAAAGGAAGTTTTACGTTTGCCGGAGCACCAGGCAAAAGTACGGGAATAATCGGGACGATGTTGCCGATTTTCTTCTCACTGACAAAACGACGTAAAAGAGCCTGCATCTCTGGCTCTTCCCACGGTCCAACTCCCGAGTCGCCGAAGCAGACCAAAGCCGATTTACATTCCGTGACAATCTCCTGGAGTGCGTCCTGCCAGGTGAGCCCCGGTCGCAACTCCCATTCGTCGAGCCAGACCGAAAGGTTTCGTTGCTTGAGCGCAGTGCCAAGTACTTTCACCGTGGGTTTGTCACGGCCGTTGTGGCTGAGGAATACGTCGAACTGCACTTAAGGCACCTTAAAAACACGGAACCATTCCCACGTGGATGCTGTTCCTTTTCCCCATGGATCGCACGAAACCATTTAAACCAAAAACAATTTGAAAAGGAACGATTCCTTGGTGTCGCCTGAGGAGATTACTGCATAAGCCAATGTTGATCGAAAAGAAAGGTAAGTCTCGATTGGATTACTTCGCCGCCAAAAGGATCAATAAAGAGTATCTTGCGACAGGATCTTCCCCAATACAATCGCCTTTTGAAATTTGAACACCCTGGCCCTCGTTGCCAGCTCCCCTCTTTGCTCTCGATCTACGCCCGAACGGTAAACCTATTCTAAACCTGTCGTCCGACGCGCATTAACCGGCTGTGCCGGTGCAATTTTGGATTTTGAATCCCCGACCCCGGACCACCAACGCTCCCAATGTTCGCAATCGCTGCTAGAATCTTCGATAATAGCGGTCGAACTAAAGGAAATGGAATCTTGATGAAAATTCTCGTGGCAAATCCTCGCGGCTTTTGTGCCGGAGTGAACATGGCAATTGAATGTCTGGACGAGACGATTCGGATGTTCGGTCCAAAGATCTTCGTCTACCACGAAATTGTTCACAATAAGTACGTCGTCGAACGATTCACCCAGCAAGGTGTCACCTTCGTCGATACGATCTCAGAAGTTCCGGAAGGATCAATTCTGCTTTTCTCGGCTCACGGAGTTTCTCCAGAAATTCGCGAACAATCACGGATTCGGAAACTGCAGACCATTGATGCCACATGTCCACTCGTCACGAAAGTGCATCTGGAAGCGATCAAGTACGCTCGCGATGGCTATCACATCATCTTGATTGGCCATGAGGGACATGACGAAGTGATCGGAACAATGGGCGAGGCCCCGTCCAGTATCACCCTTGTCGAAGACCCAAAGGACGTCGACGCTTTGTCGTTCCCGAAGGACGCCAAGATTGCGTATTTGACGCAAACAACACTCAGCGTTGAAGAAGCAGGACGAGTAATCGACGCACTCAAAGCGAAGATTCCTGATATCGAAAGCCCGCCAAAGGAAGATATCTGTTACGCCACGACCAATCGCCAGGATGCCGTGAAACAACTGGCTCAACGATCCGACATTGTCATCGTGCTTGGCAGCCAGAACAGTTCCAACAGTCGCAGGCTACAAGAAATCGGTGCCTTGTTCGGTAAGCCCTCGCACCTGATTGACGGTGCTCAAGAACTACACCGCGAATGGTTCGCTGACAAATCAACGGTATTAATCACTGCGGGAGCCAGTGCTCCCGAAGTTGTTGTTCAAGACTGCATTGAATGGCTGAGCAAGGAATTTGGCGCGACCGTTGAAGAGGTCACGATTCGCGAAGAACACGTCTCGTTTCCGTTGCCACGCGAACTGCGAGTCCTTCAATCCGCCAAAGCGTGAACCAGCCAGAGCGGATTACCCCGCTTTTTTCGGCAGAAACGGGGTTCGTGGATAGGGGCCCACGGCTCCGTGAGGATGGCCGTCCCAACGATGGGTCGCGATCTCTTGCAGAACTTCGTTCGCGACAATCATCGCTTCCAGAGCCTGAACTCCATCGACGTGCGGTGCTGCGCCGGTTCTCACACACTGCACGAATTCTCGTAATTCCTGTGTTAACGCGTCGGGACCCGCCGTTTCGACGGACTCATTTGCGATATTCACAAATTGACCGAAGACTTCCTTTTTCAAGGCTTCCAGATCGGCACCGGGCTGGGCAGCTTGTTCCAGAGGTGAAGTCCCCTGGGTCAACGCCTGGCCCGGAGAAAATCGCTTCACTTCCCGCTGATGCATATCCACTGTCACGCAACCGGTTGCTGACCAGGCGGTCAGGGAACGTGAGGCAGTCGGACAGATTCGGCTCGCGGTCAGGTCTGCAATACAGCCGTTTTCAAAGCGGAGACGCGCCTGAGCGGCATCTTCATTCTGACCCATCACACCGATCCCGAAAGCCTCGCAACTACGGAGCGGACTGCGCACAAGCGACAGGACAAGATCAATATCATGAATCATCAGATCGAGCACGACGCCAATATCCGTGGAACGAAACGTGTAAGTGCTGGTTCGTTCGCAACGAAGATATTTGGGCGAGACGATGACTTTTTGAGCCGCCTGGAACGCCGGGTTAAATCGTTCGATGTGGCCAACCTGCAATAACGATTTGGTTCGACGGGCCAACTCGACAAGTTCTTTCGCCTGAGTGACATTTCCTGCCAGAGGCTTTTCCACAAGAACCGGAATTCCTTTCTCAAGGAACGCCCCCGCGACGGTGCGATGAGCAACCGTGGGCACAACTACCGAAACGGCATCAACGGACTTGTTGTCGATCAGATCGCGGTAATTCGCCACCCAACGCGTCTGATGTCGGGCTGCAACTTCTTGACCGCGTTCGGCCTGGCTGTCCGCCACGGCCACCAGTTCGACTCCGTCAATTTCACTCAAAATGCGAGCATGATGTCGACCAAGGGCTCCAACGCCAATCACAGCAACTCGCAACCGATCCATTCTTGATGCCTATTCGTTGTAATGATAACGGAAAATGAAAAGAGAACGATGTTTGCCGTAGCATGGGCTTTAGCCCGTGCGCCATGACATCATGTGCGGGCTAAAGCCCACACTACGAAAACTCACAACCTCGTTCGGTTTCAAGCCGCCTTTTGCCCTTCGCTTGCGGCAGGTTGTGACCGCAATGCTTCTCGCGCACGACCATTCTTTCCCTTGGCAGATTGCTCGCAGAAGTTGAGCAGCGTCATCAGCTCAATCGGGAACACCCCATCAGTTTGCTCGGCAAGTCGCTCACGAACTTCTTCCAACTTGATGTGTTCACGGAACATCAGTTTAAAGGCCTGCCGAACAAGAGTAATCGCGTTTTCAGAGATTCCCCGGCGACGCATCCCGACGACGTTTACGGTAATGATCTCGGGGTTATCGCTTCCGGCTGCCAGCATGTAAGGTGGAATATCCTGTGGAGCTCGGCAGCCACCGCTGATGAAACAACCGGTTCCTAGTGTGGCAAAGTGATGGACGACCGAGTTGCCCGAAACGATCGCGAAATCCTGTACGTGAACATGTCCGCCCAGCAGGCTTCCATTGCAAAGGATGACGTTATTGTAGACGTGGCAATTGTGTGCGACGTGGGCATTCGCCATCAAAAAATTGCGGTGACCAATCCGGGTAACTCCGTCTTCCTTATCCGCACCGCGGTTGACCGTCACACCTTCTCGAAACAGGTTGTCGTCACCGATTTCAACTCGCGTTGCAGAACCGGTGTAACCGATGTCCTGAGGTTCACCCCCGATCACCGATCCGGGAAAGAAACGGTTTCGCTCGCCAATCGTCGTGTGTCCGACAAGCGCCACATGACTGTCCAGTTTGCAGCCGTTTCCAATTGTCACGTATGGACCTACAACGCAGAATGGCCCGATCTCGACATCGTCGCCAATCTGTGCTCGAGCATCAACTTGCGACAAGTGTGAGATCGTTCGTGTCATGGTGTCGTCCTTGAGAACGTCAATTGATGATTTGGACAGTGTATGTTTCAGCAATGGATTCGCAGGTCACTACTTCGATGTCACCGAAATGACGGATTTGACATTCAAGCCGCCTTGCTCGTCGGAGACTTGATCTGTTGATTCAATCGGACTTTTTCACAGATGGCATGATTCAGATTGTGGCCTGATCGATAGGCTCGAAAATGACCTTGAACGTCACAGCCGAGCAATGCAAAGTCGCCGATGCAGTCGAGTATTTTGTGGCGGGCACATTCATCGGTCGCACGTAATTCGTTGCCGATCACACCCTGCGGACTGAAAATCAAAAGATCTTTCTCGGTCACTCGCGAGCCATATCCCTGGGATTTCAGTGCCTGAACTTCGCTCTCCAGAATAAATGTTCTGGCGAAGGCAATCTCCCTGATGAATCGTTCTGACGAAAATTCAAACGTCATCAATTGCGGCTTGATCGGTGAACGCGGCCCATAATCGAGCTCATACGTCACAACCAGCGTACGATGGAAGACGGGTCCCGCAGTGATCTCTGAACCATCTCCACTGGGGTCGGTTCGATCATCTGAATGAAGCACGAGGACATCGCGTCGTGCTGACTGTTCGGTGATTCCCGCTTCAAGCAAGACTTGTACGAACGGCAGGCATGATCCGTCGGCACCTGGTGGTTCCGGGGCATCGAGACAGACCAGACAGTTATCAATCTGCAAACCTGCGAGTGCCGCCATGACGTGTTCAATCAGCTCAACGGTCGCACCGCAAGATGAAATGGCCGTTCGTCTTTGCCGGGGAATAACGTAATCCAACCGAGCGGGGATCGGCTGCGTCCCCTTCAAATCGACCCGCTGAAAGCAAATTCCGTAGTTTTCATCCGCAGGCAGAAACGAGACCTTGACGTCGGCTCCTGTCAGGAACCCGAAGCCCCGATATTCCGCAGGACGGTTCAGCGTGCGTTGACTTCTTTGAATCATGTTTTTCACCCTGCGCTGCCTTTCGCCAAATCCGGATCGCTGAGTTCGGAAGGGCGAGACCGCCGCCGAGCCGATTTCAAAATCGCAGGACGTTGTGAGAGCGGCCACGGGCTTGTGGATAACGAGATATGGCTGAAGAGAGAACGGAAACCGACCCTGGAGATCAATCCAGGGTCGGAGACGTTTCAAGTCCATTGAACTGGACTAGTTCTTGGGAGTCCCACGTGGGGCTTTTGCCTCTTGAGGAACGTCTTTCTTTTCTGGGTTGAACTTCTTGTTCAAGCTTTCCAGAACTGGCGTGGTGATGTCTTCGTTCGGACGGTAGTAGACGACCTGACGATTCATCCCTTGCAGCAACTGCTGTGGGTTCTCGGTGTCGAGATCTTCGCGGTTGAAGCGAATGATCAAGGTGTAGTTGAAGTGGGTCGCGTACTTCTCGACCATCTTGGAAACTTCGTTGTAGACCTGCAGATAAATCTGTGATTCCTTCTTCAGGAATTCACGCGACATCTGACGGCGGAAGTTTTCGAACTCGGCAGCCTGCTTGACAGCCTGTTGTTCGTACTTCGAATACTCAGGAGCCCCTTCAACCAGACCTTTCATCTTCTGTTGAAGTTCGACGATCCCCTTCTGCATTTCTTTGGCTTTTTCTTCACTTTCCGAGATTTCGACCTTCAGGTCTTCTCGCAGTGATTCGAACTTTTTGTAGTTCTTGAAGACATAGGCCATGTCAATCAGACCGACCTTATGAGGGATGTTGGTCGCGGCCGCAGCCGGTTCCTTATTCTGGCTCCAAGCGTCCCCGGTCAGCGCGAGAACACCAGCCAATAGGGCGATTACAGATGCCGAAACGATAACTTTCTTCACGGCTGAGGCACTCCTTTGCGTGGCCGAACGGACGGAAATCATTTTGATTTGTTGTCGCGTCCACCAGTTCAACCACTTCCATTGGTTGCAGACTGGCAGGCGGTAAGACGACGGCATTTTGCACAGGCCGGAATTCTCGTCAATACGAAGAAACCTGCATATTGTCATTCATCTGTCAAATTTCAGGAAATCGATGTCTATCGGCAGAATTCGCCACATGTCAGAATATTGGGTAAAAACCACGTATTTCAGAAAGTTTTGCCATGCCAATACTTGTCGGTGTCGATCTCGGTACCACCAAGATCACCAGCATTGCCGTCGATGCATCATCGGGTGCAATCGTCGCAATCGGTTCGGCCGCAAATGATGCCAATATCACATCCGAGGCCGATCGGGTCCGCAGTCGGTCTGAATGGCAAGCCGATAAGATTCTTGCAGCGGCATGCCAATGCCTCGCTCAGATGTCTCAACAATTAGGATCGAAAGTCAGCGATGTCGCGGGCATCGGTGTCACGGGACAGCAGCACGGTATGGTCCTGGTCGATTTTGAACTTCGGCCCGTTTCGCCCCTCATTAACTGGCAGGATCGACGAGCCCTGGATCGCATGCCTTACAGTGATTTGACCTGGCTTGAAGCGGCTCGGGCTGCGATTGGCCACGAAGCCTGGCATCGAACCGGGTGCTGGCTGCATCCTGGATTCATGGCCGTAACCCTGTTTGAACTGGCAACGCGAAACACATTGCCAGCAAACTCACGAGCCTTGTTTATCATGGATTATTTCACAGCGGCCCTCACAGGACAGACTCCGATCACGGAGCCCTCTTGTGCCGGCAGTAGTGGCGTGTTCGATGTTCGCCTGCGGGACTGGAACGTCGAAACGATAAAGGCTCTCGGGTTATCGCCGAAGCTGTTTCCCGAGGTCCACGAAGCGAACGAAATCGTCGGGAGATTGACCGAAGAACATGCGAGATCAACGGGTTTACTTGCAGGAACACCAGTCTTCGCAGCGATTGGTGATCATCAGGCCAGCTTTCTGGGAAGTGTTGCCGATCGGAGGAATAGCGTTCTCGTCAATGTGGGGACCGGTGCCCAGGTCGCCATGTTTACCGATGGAGTCGAATTTGTCGCTCCGATTGAACTGAGACCATTTCCATGCGGAGGCAACCTGCTTTCCAATGTTGGTCTCGCTGGTGGCTGGTCGTACCAGGTTCTTGAACAGTTTTTTGCCGATGTCGGGCGTCGTCTTTTCCAGTCTGCTCCAACCGTCAAGCTTTACGAGGTCATGAATGAATTGGCTCGTGAAGTCCCCTTTGGTGCCGACGGCCTGTGCTGTGAACCTCGATTTTCCGGAACACGACTCGATCCCGCCGTACGTGGTTCGATCACGGGTCTTTCGCCGCACAATTTCAACGCCGGGCACCTGGCGCGAGCGGTCCTCGACGGGATGGGCCGTTCGCTTCACGACGGATTCCAAGCCATCATCAATGTCACTGGGAAAAGGCCAACAAAACTGATTGCCGCAGGCAACGGACTCCGCGAAAACCCGCTTCTCGCCGAAATCGTCTCACAGGCGTTCGGTCTTCCAATGCAATTCACGAAGCACCGAGAAGAAGCGGCCTTCGGCGCAGTATTAGTCGCTAGTGTGGGAGCGAAAGTCTTTACAAACCTGGAGGAGGCCGCCAAGACGTTGATCCACACGACAACCGATGCCTGAAATGAAAAATCTGAAGCGGCCGATACCGGCAATGCCAGAATTTCTCTTACCGCGTCACCTTTATGTGATACTGCTTCGGAGTCCTCGGAGAAGCAGTGGCTTGAAATCGACGGTCGTTGTGTCGCTCGGCACTGCTTGACGGAAGACCGGCAAGCAGTGGCACGGATTTCAGCCGAACACGTCGTGTCTCGCTGAAACATCCTCTACTGTGCTGTTCCGACGGAGCAAGGATTCCGATTTAGTTTTGTCAGGCCGACTACAATCCGCAAGAAGTTACATCCACCAGATGGTGAGGCTTCACCTTGACTGCTAAGCTGAGGATAAGCAGCGTCTCTCGCGGCATAATCAACACTTATGTGTGAGATGTCATCTGCAGGAGAAATAGGGGAACTCCCTTTGAGATTCCTTTGCTTTTTGATTTGAGCTCTCTCATTAGAAAAGTTTCAAAATGGTTACGGTCGGAATGAACTACCACGTGTTGCCTGGCAAACAATCGGACTTCAAAGAAAAGTTCAGCGCGGTCATTGGCGCCTTAAACGCCGCACCGGGACATACCAGCTCAACACTTTGGAACGATGTCAGCGACGATGCCTCGTTCCTCATCACCAGCGAGTGGTCAGACGAAACTGCGTTTCAGGAATTCATCCGCAGCGACGCGTTCCGAGCGGTGACAACCTGGGGCAAGGAACAAATCCTCTCAGGCCGTCCTCAACACAAAATTTACAAGCATTAACAACATCTGAAAGTAGCTCGTTTAGTTGTGTGCCACTGCTTGACCGTCTTCGGTCAAGCAGTGCTCTTTAGTCGGCAGAATGAGAAGACACTGCTTCTCCGAATACTCCAGAGAGGCGTCGCCTCATCCTGAAACTTGACTCAATGAGTCAAGTTTCAAACCTGAAGAAGTCCGATGCAGTGGCACAAATCCCTGATTGAGATCTTCGACACAGTGTCGCCCTGTTTTATTCAGGCCCTTCCGGCGCCAGTTCCGCCTTCAACAGCGGATGATCCGAAGCTGTGTTTTCGACAAGTTCCACAGAAATGGTCTTGAGCCCTCGCGTAAAGATCCAATCGATGTTTTGCGATGGTAAACGACCCACTAGCGATTCCTGCAGCGGGCTGTGAACATCGTGATTGCCGACCAAATCCTCCAGCAGCGGATCACTGGCAATCGTATTCAGATCTCCGATCAGAAGACACGGTTTTTGAAGACCAAGAAACAAATCGATGACTGCTTGAAGTTGCAGGCGTCGATCGTTTTCCCGGTCAATATGCACGGCGACAATCCGGACGGCCGTGCTTTGCAACTTGACCGTCGACACAATCGCGTTTCGGTAGGCTTTGCCGCGAGTATTCACCAAAGGTACTCGAAAGCTCGATCGAACCGGGATACGAAAAAGTAATCCGTTGCCAAAATGATCCGACCACCAACGTCGTTCGGTCGGCGCAAACAGCCAGCCAGCGTCATTCGTCCGGGCCAGTGCGGCGGCCTGGTTCGGACCGGTATCACCCGACATCGCTTTGACTTCGTACAAACCTGCGAAATCAATATCGGCAAGAAGTTCGGCCGTACGTGTCAGGCTTCGCACACCATCAGACCCCTTACCACCGTGAATATTGAAACTCGCTAATGTCAGGTGATCCGGAGATTCGTGTTTGACCGAGGATTGCAGGCTTTGATCTAACGGTTGAGTGGCATCAGCCGCTCGACGATCGGCTCCGTCCCAGATAATCAGGCCGATCAATGCCACGGCCAATCCCAGTGCGACCCCCTTCCATTTCGTGGCGGGAACAGTCGATGACTTTGTCATGGCACGGCTCTTATTGTAAATCGAGAATATTTCGAAATCTGGCTGACATCGGGTTATCGTATCGCTGATCAGCTTTCCCTAATGCCGACTTCGATCGCAACGACCTGATTCGTGCAGACAATCTCAGATCGTTCAATTCAACACAATTCCACACGGACCTTAAGCGAGCCCATTTGTTCACTGGCAATATATACCCATATTCACAAGAAGCGCCACCAACATACGCAGCCAAGCGTATTTACCGCAAAAAGCCGAAGGACTATCTCTTTTTAGATCACAAACACTTGGTCAATGACGTTACATTTCTCGCAGGGCAGCGACAGCGTCACGTGACGAAACCTGCATTAGATGACACGCTCATCAGGAAATTCAATCGAATGATGCTTGTTCAATCGATCCCGTTACACGGCGCGGTTGTCAGTTTTTGTAATGAGGGCTCTCGGCTCACATCCACAGTGGCGCGCATTGGGCGAACGCCCACGCGACTGGTTATGGCACGTTGTGCTTCAAGAACAAAGCCTGACAACGTTGACCCGCCGTGACGTGTCAAAAGAGGGAATGTCAGGTTCGTGTGGCTGCGATCACCATAGTCACACTGCGGAGTGACAAAGCAAGTTCCCCAACAAAAACCTTCAATCAGAACATGATTGGCACCATTGGTTCGTCGATCCATTTAGAAAGGCGACATCAGTCGGTTGCCTAGAGATTTTTAAGTCATTGCAACGCATCGGTCGCTGATCACGGCGATCGACCATAAATTCGCTAACTCAAGTTTTTTAGAATTGCCTTAGAACAGGACAAAACGATTTTTAAGAACATGCCCAACTACCCAACTGCTCCATCGCCGTCGGCCACTAAGCATTGGCCCTGCGAAGATTGCCATGCCGCATGTGCATTGATCGCCCGAAGCCGGGTCAGCAGCGCCACTCTTCATTTTCAAAAGCCGTACTTTCTGTATCACAACTTCCTTAAACCCATGTCACAGCACGGAGCCTGGATCGATCCGGCTCGCAATCCCTTTAAGAGCTGACGGCTTTCACGATCGCTCTCAGTGAAATTCCGGCGCTTGTGCTTCATGTGGACGCATAGTCAGCCGAGCATGCCACGTCATTAAAAGTTGTTGGCGCGCGTAAGGAGCCGATGCAGCCGTTCCGTAACGACTTTTTGGTTGAAAATAACCAAGGAACTCGCGCGACGGGGTTTTATCGATTCTGGAACTACGGCATTTTCTCGCGTGTTGAGATGAGATACTCGGTGTGAGTGTTGATCATCCTCAGTTGACGGTCCGATGCTGGCAGCATCGGCCACGTAGCCGACGCAGCTAGCGTCGGAAGAAAACGATGCGATGAGCACTTCCAAACGTTAAGAAACTACTCGTTGATTTCTGTTGAATTGCGGTGTTGTATTTTATATATTCATGTCGCTCATTGTATTTGTCTTGAGTCTGGTTGGAAAGAATCCGGGGACTGACGTCGCCTGGATTTCCGGAAATTGAAAACTGACGACAACAATTGATCTTTGACATCTTGGAATCAATTCAATACGGGTCGAGTCGAAACGGCTAAAAAGTAGTTTTGAGAAAGTAGTACGTAGAAAGATCTGGGAATCGATTTCTTTTCTTGAACCGGTCTAATTTCCGCTTATTTCAAATCCACTCGACAGCCGCTTCCGCTGACCTCGCCGCTGTTTTTAACGGCGGGCGATCCGCGAACGGTTCGTGGTGCGCTTTGATGGCGCGGTCCGTCCATACTTGCTCAAGTTTTTGCCGTGATTGCTTGGTTTCGATTTTTGGACTCGTCCGCACGCATCGAGCTTAGGTTCGGACACCGTTTTTTCGGCCGTCATCGTCGATCGTGATTCAAGCAGTATCCATAGTTGCGCAACCTGCACACTCAGGTTCAGTCATCGTTGCGCAAATCCTCAGACCCTGAAAACATCGAAAAACGCCTATGTTTCGTCATAGTTGCGCAAAACTCCCATAGTTGCTCAACGTTTTTAAAAAGAATTTCACCACGGATGACACCGATGGGCGGTTCGGTCGAGATTGCAGTGCGAGGTCAGGAGACACATCGCACAACCGAGTCGAACTTGATCGAACTCTGGCGAACTCGCGCGAACTTTGACACCAGATTTCGCGCGCGAGGTGAATCACCAAAAATAGAAGAAAAGATTTTGAACAAAAGTTAACGAAGGAAACGAAGTGAAGAAAATCGTGGTTTCTTCCCCGGATCAATAAGACTTATACGACCTATATGACTTAGGGGATTGTTGTTGAATGGGCGTGATCAATTTTCCGGTCGGTGCTCAAAGTCAATCCAGTTACCTCTTTCCTGATCTTGACACCCTGGAAAGCCGTTCCTACATTCCGCCAGCCTTTTGTCTCGGGGGAATTGTTAAAAATACAATCGAGATGAAGGGTGGCGGATTCATGAATGAATCCGTGCGGCTCCCAAATGGATTTGAACGGGGCATACAATGCGAGTGGTTATTCTCGCCGGGGGTATGGGGACTCGTCTTCAAGAAGAAACGACGACCCGTCCAAAACCGATGGTCGAGATTGGTGGAAAGCCAATCTTATGGCACATCATGAAGCATTTCGCACATCATCAGTGCGATGACTTCTACCTTGCGCTCGGCTACATGGGTGACTTTATCAAGGACTTTTTCCTTGATCGATATAATCTGGCAGGCAACCTGTCGATTGATTTCGCTAGAGGTTCCATCAAGCGGACCGAAGTCGAACTCGATCGCTGGAACGTGAACCTGATCGATACGGGCCTGAACACGCTCACCGGTGGCCGACTTTTGCGTCTTCGCCGATGGCTGAGTGACGGAACGTTTATGCTGACGTATGGTGATGGTGTCAGTAACGTCGACATCACCAAACTGCTCGCCTTTCATCGTCAGCGAGGCAAACTCGCCACCGTAACGGCAGTTCGTCCCCCCGCTCGATTTGGTGGACTGACGATCGAAGATGGCATCGTCAATTGCTTCACGGAAAAGTCGGTCAAAGGTGAAGGCTGGATCAATGGTGGATTTCTGGTTTTCGAGCCAGGCATTTTTGATTACCTGTCCCACGACATGGAAAGCCTGGAGCTGGATGCTCTTAACCGGGTTGCCGCCGATGGTGAGCTGGCCGCTTACGAGCACGATGGTTTCTGGCAGTGCATGGATACGTTACGTGACAAGCACTACCTCGAATCGCTGTGGCAAAGTGGCGAATCGCCGTGGCGTACCTGGGACGAAGAGACCACAGTTCCGACAATCAAGCTGAGGCCCAAGGCGGCTTAACCCGGAATTTGGACTTTCAGTGATTCGACACAACTGTTTTACCTTCAAGAGTTAAACCAACATTGCCTGGAACATCGTGAAACGTTAGCCCGACGCGCAAGCGAGGGAGAACAAACCAAGACCCTCGCTTGCGCGTCGGGCTAACGTCTGACAGATCCCTGAAGTGAAGCGTTTGATCCCAGGCCGCTCGAATAAGAAGCTCAACTATGAATAGTCGCGGCAGTTTTGACAAAAGTTTCTGGCGGGATCGACGCGTCTTCGTGACCGGTGCGACCGGCCTGGTGGGTGGCTGGTTGATCCGGCGATTACTGGAAGCCGAGGCCGATGTTGTTTGTCTGATCCGCGACTGGACCCCCAATTCGGAACTGTATCAAAGCCGGATGATCGACAAAGTGACCGTTGTCAGCGGTGACCTTTGCGACCAGGCAGTGCTGGAACGTGCGCTCGGCGAATTTGAGATCAACACGGTCATGCACCTGGCTGCTCAAACGATCGTGGGGATTGCCAATCGTAATCCCGTCTCAACGTTTGAAGCGAATATTGGCGGGACCTGGAAACTGCTGGAAGCCTGTCGTCGTTCGCCAAAGGTCGGGCAGATCATTGTGGCCTCTTCGGACAAGGCTTACGGCGAAGCCAAGGTTCTGCCTTATACCGAAGAGACTCCGCTGGAAGGTCGGCATCCTTATGACGTCAGCAAGTCTTGCAGTGACCTGATCGCTCAGACCTACGCTGTGACCTACAAGCTACCGGTTGTGATCACTCGATGTGGCAATTTTTATGGGGGTGGCGATCTGAATTGGAACCGGATCATTCCGGGGACGATCCGGTCGGTGCTTCGTGACCAGCGACCGTTGATCCGTTCTGACGGATCGTTCGTTCGCGACTACTTCTATGTCGAAGACGGTGCCGCGGCTTACATGTTTCTCGCCGAACAACTGGCACGACGACCCGAGCTTGCTGGTTCGGCCTTCAATCTTTCGACCGAGATCCAACTGTCGGTGCTGGACATTGTGCAACAAGTCTTGCGTGAGATGCATTCGACGCTGGAACCCGAGATTCTTGGCGAGGCATCTCACGAGATCCCTCATCAATACCTGAGTGCCCATAAGGCTCGCGAACTTTTGAACTGGCAACCTCTGTTCACCCTGGAGGAAGGCCTCCGCAGGACAATCGAATGGTACACGAACTATCTTCAGCCGACGGCCAAACCCATCAATACGACGTGGCATGCCGGATATGCGGCCAAGTCGGCCTGAATTCGATTCTGTCGCTGGGGAAGACCCCATTGGCGAATGCGCTGCTGCGTGAAGATCAGCTTGGCGACGGGGAAAATACCTGGCCACTCGAACTGGCCTGGTGTCCGGACTGCTCGCTGGCCCAGATCACCGAAACGGTTCCCCCTGAGATTTTGTTTCGGGAATACGCCTATTTTTCCTCGTTCTCGGACACGATGGTCGCTCATGCAAAAACCATCGCCGACCGATTACGCGAAACCCGGAAACTCGGTCCGAACAGCCTCGCTGTCGAGATCGCCAGTAACGATGGCTATTTGCTTCAGTGGTACCACAAGGCGGGAATTCCCGTGCTGGGGATCGAACCGGCTCAGAACATCGCGAGCGTGGCCGAATCCGAACGAGGCGTGCGGACGATCAGTGAATTCTTCGGTCGTGAGATTGCCGAGAAACTGGCGAAGTCAGGTCAGCGGGCCGACGTCATCCACGCCAATAACGTCCTGGCGCACGTGGCCGATCTGAACGGAGTTGTCGCCGGCTTTGCCGCGATGCTGAAGCCGGACGGTGTCGTCGTTGTCGAGGCACCCTACCTGAAGGATCTGCTGGATCACGTCGAATTCGACACGATCTATCACGAACATCTGTGTTACTTCTCGTTGACCGCGCTCACTCGATTGTTTCAGCAGCATGGACTGACGATTGTTGACGTTGAACGGCTGAAGATTCACGGTGGTTCGCTCAGAATTTTCGCGGCTCATACGAATTCGGCTGATGTTCAACCATCGGTCCTACGACTGCTTAATGAAGAGTCGGCTTGGGTTCGAGATGCGAAGTCATACGAGACATTCGGCAAACGGGTCGAGACGCTGCGAAGTGACCTGATCTCGCTGCTGGATTCGCTCAAAGCCGATGGAAAGCGAATCGCCGTTTATGGGGCATCAGCCAAGGGAAGTACGCTGCTCAACTACTTTGGAATCGGCCAGAAACAGCTCGATTTCGTGGTTGATCGAAGTACTGTCAAGCAAGGACTGTATACCCCTGGTACACGTTTGAAGATTTGCGATCCGTCCCGACTTGTGACCGACCAACCTGATTATTGCCTGCTGCTGACCTGGAATTTCGCTGACGAAATCCTGAAACAGCAGACTCAATACCGCCAGCAAGGTGGGAAGTTCATTATCCCGATTCCCCAAGTTCGGGTGGCCTGAGAGAGATCGTGAAAATTGTCGAGACATCGTTGTGCGGAGCCTTCGTGATCGAGCCGGAACGGCTGGAGGACGAACGAGGTTTTTTTGCGCGCAGCTGGTGTCAAAACGAGTTCGCAGAACACGGTCTTAACCCTGATCTCGTACAATGCAACATCTCCTTCAATCGCCGAAAAGGGACGTTGCGCGGGATGCACTTTCAACGTTCTCCTGATGGGGAAACGAAAGTCGTCCGCTGCACGATGGGTGCCATCTACGATGTGATCGTGGACTTGCGACAAGACTCGCCGACCTATCTTAGATGGCTGGGTGTCGAGCTGTCCGCAGAGAACCGACGGATGTTGTACATCCCTGAAGACTTTGCTCATGGATTTATTACGCTGGTAGATTCGACTGAGGTCTTTTATCAGATGTCGAATCGGTATGTCCCAGGCAGCGCGGCAGGATTCCGCTGGAACGATCCCGCTTTCGGAATCGAATGGCCGGATTCCCCTCAAGTGATTTCCGATCGTGATAATTCGTATCCCGATTTCGAAAGCGAAAATTCCCGACACCTTCAGCGGAGTACGTCTCCATGAAGCGAGTACTGGTCACTGGCGGCAGCGGGTTTGTCGGACGCCACTGTGTGCCGAAACTTCTGGAACTCGGTTACGACGTTCATGTGATTTCGTCACAGCGTCAGACGGGTGACCACGTCAAGTGGCACACGGTCGATCTGATGGATCAGGTGGCCGTGGCGTCGCTGATGAAGTCTGTTCAGCCGACACATTTGTTTCACCTGGCATGGATCACGGAGCCGAGACGATACTCCACGGCACCCGAGAATGTTGACTGGTTGTCTTCCAGTCTGCAGTTGCTGCGATCGTTTCATCAGCATGGCGGCAAGCGAGTCGTCATGACCGGAAGCTGCGCCGAGTACGATTGGAATTATGGTTGGTGTCGAGAAGACCTCACCCCATTGAAGCCCGCGACACTTTATGGGCAATGCAAAGCCGCGCTGCTGGCGACTCTTGAAGGTTATGCCAGGCAAGTTGGATTGAGCTGGGGATGGGGACGACTGTTTTTTATGTATGGTCCTCATGCACATCCGTCGCGGATTCCGGGCGTCGTGATCGAATCACTTTCGCGTAACGAGCCAGCTCGTTGTTCGCACGGGAATCAAATTCGAGATTTTCTGCATATTGCTGACGTGGCGTCGGCACTCGTCAGACTGATCGACAGTGAAGTTCAGGGGCCGGTCAACATCGCCTCCGGTCAGCCCATCACGGTTCGTGAAATTGTTTTACAGATCGCCGATCATTTTGGTCGTCGCGATCTGGTCGAGTTTGGTGCGATTCCGGCGGCAGCGACCGAACCACCGCTGCTGGTTGCCGACGTACGTCGACTGACGTTGGAACTCGGTTGGAAACCCTTTCATTCCCTGGCCTCGGGGTTGGATGCAACGCTGGAATGGCATAAAAGGAGGCTTGTATGACGCAGCAAACGGTTGAATGTCCTGTCTGCGATTCGTCTTCGATCGAATTATTTCTCGATCGTCTGAACGTCCCGGTGCACCAGAATCTGCTGATGCGCAGCGCGGAAGACGCGGGACAAATACGACGAGGTCGGCTGGCGATGCACGTTTGCAACGCGTGCGGCTTTGTGTTCAATGCCGCCTTCGATGGCTCGTTGATGAGTTACAACCAGGATTATGAAAATACACAAGTTCATTCTCCCGCGTTCAATGCCTACGTCGACGGGCTGGTCGAAACGACACTGAACGAATCAGGCGTTCGTGGCGGAACGATCGTGGAAGTCGGTTGTGGAAAAGGGGACTTTATCAAACGGCTTTTGAACCATGATCAACAGGCTTGCGGCTATGGCTTCGACCCCAGTTATCTTGGACCTGAGGTTGTTTGCGATGGACGCTTGACCTTTGCCAAGCGATTTTACGATGCCTCATGTGTGAACCTCAAAGCAGACATTGTCGTATGTCGGCACGTGATCGAGCATATTCCGCAACCTCAGGAAATCGTTCGCGCCGTTGGAAACGCGGTGTCGGCAAACCCTGAAGCCCACGTCTTTTTCGAGACACCGTGCGTCGACTGGATCCTGCAGAACCGAGTCACCTGGGACTTCTTTTACGAGCATTGCTCGGTGTTTACCGCGGCGTCGTTAACGACACTCTTCGAACGATGTGGATTTACTGTTCAATCGGTGCAGCACGTGTTTGGCGGGCAATACCTTTGGCTACATGCTCGACCCGCGAAGTCGGCGTCGAAGGTGACAATGAAACCGGGTGTCACTCCACAAAACGCTCGTGCGTTTACAAAGATCGAAGCACAGCGAAATCGGACCTGGACGGATTTTGTCCGCAGTCAATCCGAGCGTGGGCCACTGGTGTTATGGGGTGCGGGTGCCAAGGCTGTGACGTTTGCCAACCTTGTCGATCCACATTGCAAATGGATCGCGGCGATCGTCGATGTGAACCCCAGCAAACAGGGTAAGTACCTCGCCGGAAGTCGTCATCCGATTGTGGCTCCTGAATCGTTAACCGAGATCGCACCAGCGGCAGTAATGGTGCTTAATCCGAACTATCACGACGAGATTTCTCAACGTTTGACAAGTGTCGGCGTGACGGCAGAAATCGTCGACATGATGCACGATGAAGTGATGGCATGAAACCACAAAGTTTATTACCAAAAGCCGAACGATCAGCCTCAATACAAGTCCTGCCGAGCTGAAAACTTCGCAACAAAAGCGAAACAAAAAATCCCTCAATTGAATGGTATCGTATGTCTACAGATCCTAAAGATCCAAAACGCATTGCGGAAATGGGTGCTGATCCTGAAATGCTTCAGTTGACCCGTGACTGGTTCAACAAGACCTTTGAATATCGATACCCCTACAATTTTACCTGGCTTGGCGTTCCGATTATCCAATATTCTCAGGACATCGTGGCCCTGCAGGAAATCATCTGGAAAGTGAAGCCTAAGGCTATTGTGGAAACAGGGATCGCTCATGGTGGATCGCTGATCCTTTCGGCATCGTTGCTGGAGTTGATTGGTGGCGATGGGATCGTGGTCGGAGTCGATATCGATATCCGTTCACATAATCGGGCGGTCATTGAAGCTCATCCGCTTGCACGCCGAATTCGAATGATTCAAGGTTCGTCGATTGATGAAACGGTTGCTAGACAGGTACGCGACCTGGTCGGCCAGCGGTCTCCCGTCGTTGTGATCCTTGATTCAAACCACACTCATGATCATGTTCGCGACGAGTTGAAGCTCTATTCATCACTGGTTCAGTCGGGTAGCTATCTTGTCGTGTTCGATACGGTGGTTGAATTCATGAAAGAGGATGCATTTCCCGATCGTCCGTGGAAAATCGGCGATAACCCGTATTCGGCCGTGCAAGAGTTTCTCAAGACAAATTCACGATTCCAGGTTGATCAGGAAATCGAAGACAAGTTGCAAGTGACAGTAGCACCCGGTGGCTGGCTCAAGTGTGTGGCCGATACGTGAAAGCGGGTGGTGCGAACGACTTTGAGCACGGTGACTCGCAGGTCGGACGTTCGACATATTGTGACGATCTGAAAAGGTTCCCGAGATGTCAGACAAATTCGTTTCGATCGGAATGCCGGTCTACAACGGTGGGGAATCCATGCGACGAGCGCTGGATTGTCTGCTGGCACAGACCCATTCCAATTTCGAATTGATCATCTCTGACAATGCGTCAACCGATTCTGTGACGAAAGTGATTACGGAAGAATACGCTCAGCGTGATTCACGCATCCGATTGACGCGACAGCCATTCAATCAAGGGGCGGTTCCCAATTTCATCTGGGTTCTTCATCAGGCCAAGGGCGACTACTTCATGTGGGCCGCTCATGATGACTTCTGGTCCAGCAATTATGTTGAAGCATTAGCGAATCGACTCGAGCAGGTCCCTGAAGCAGTCCTTGCAACAGGGTCATCTCAGGTCGCAACGACCCGCAGAAACGGCGCGACCGAGCAGGAAATCGTTCCATCAGCTCCGAACGGCGATCGGGATGCGACACTGGCTGTCTACACCAAGCACTTTATGGCGTGTGTCTGGGTCTATGGCCTCTATCGTACGGCATGGGTCTCGAAAGCGGCTCCGGAATGGAAGCAGTATCCGTTGCTTTCGGGTGATGTGATCTGGTTGTGGGGCGTCCTGTTACAGGAACGAGTTGTTGGCGATCCCGCCGCAACATTCTTTTATACTGCCGATCACAGAGCCCGAAAAAAACTGACGTATCGGCAAACCGTGGTCATGTGGGGAATCGTGGGGTTTCATTTAGTCCGGCTAAGCTGGCAGCGATTGCCTGCGAATGATCAGGTAAATGGGGTCTTGAAAGCATGGAGATATGTCTATCTGCATCATCTCAAGCGAAAAAATCCTGTTACGACAACGATTCGCATCGCCAAGCTGGCTGTGCTCTGGTGTTGGATTGGCATTGAGACCGGGTTCCTTCAACTCATAACAAATGCAGGTTTGCTGGTTGTAAAAGGCCCAAGCCAACCAGAAGAGAAGCCTCAATTACCTGATACTTCTCAAGGTAGCGCCGTCAACGTGGGGAAACGAAATGCCGCCTGAACTCGATATCAACACGACGACACCGGCACGACTTGGGTACGGTACGGTTTCGATTGCGCTTTGTACTTTTAACGGTGCACATTACTTGCCGGCTCAGTTGGCGAGTTATCTGAGGCAAGATCGGCGACCGGCTGAGCTCGTTGTCGGCGACGATGGATCAACTGACGAAACTCAATCCTTAATAGAGTCTTTCGCTCGATCGGCTCCTTTCCCCGTCCATTTTCACCAGAACAGCGAACGGCTGGGAGTGGGTGGAAACTTCGATCAAACGATTCAGCGATGTGGCGGTGAATTCATTGCGTTGTCCGACCAGGACGACGAATGGCGACCAGACAAACTACGACGTCTGGTGGACTTGATGCAACAGCACCCCTCTGCAGGTTACGCATGTTCGGATGCAGAACTTATCGGCGAAGATGGCCAATCATTGAATCAACGATTGTGGGAACAGTATCGTTGCCCACCTGGTTCGTTTCTTCAAGGTGACCATGTCGCTGCCGCAAGACATCTGCTTTTACAGTCTGATCGCGTTCTCGGTGCGACGATGCTGTTGCGATCAGCGTGTCTTGACGCACTCACACCGATCCCTGCAACGTGGGTCCACGACCATTGGTACTCGGTCATGTGCGAGTTGATCGGGGCACATGGGATTGCGACTTCCGAGCCGGTCACCCGTTACCGGCTACATGGCCAGCAGACGTGTGGACTTCGGCGGCCTGTTGGTCGATATCGCCAAAAACGAGTCGATTTTGCCTATCGCAAAGTTCAACGAGCGCGACGACGGGAACGATTGGTAGACCTTCGCAAGCATCTTGTGGAACGGCTGATTCCTCGCAAGCCGCAATTGTCAGAGTGGCTTCCTCTGTTTGACGAGGCTGATCGGATCGCCGAACAAGCGATGTTAAAAGATAGTCAATCATGGTGGCGGCGAAAGCTGTCGCGGCTACAGCAATGGTTGTGGACGCTGAAGAATTAATAAACAGGTATCGAAAAAAAAACTGCGGATGCAGTTGAACATGAGACCTGAGATTCAGGATGCACGCGGATTGGATGGATCATGAACCCTGTCGTTTCGATTATCGTTCCACATTTTCAAACGCCAGAACTGGCGAAATTGTGTCTTCGCAGCATTCGCAAATACACGACGGATATCGACTACGAAGTGATCGTTGTCGACAACGCGTCAAAGGACGCCGCGTCGAAGGAATACCTGCGTAGCGTCAACTGGATTCGACTGATCGAGCGGACTGGCGAGATCGCCACGGGAAGTATTGCGCATCGCGAAGCGGTAGCAATCGGATTCGAGGCAGCACGAGCGCCGTTCGTTCTGACTGTTCATACAGACACAATTCCCATTCGATCGGATTGGTTGCAATTTCATTTAAGTCCGATGCTCGCTGATCACAATATCGCTGCGATTGGAACTGACAAACTCGTACTTCGCTCGACGGTTCAGGAATGGCTGCGAACCGTCGAGGACGCGGTGATGTGGTGGAAACGATTTCGCCCTGTCCGAGTAGTAAACAAGTTACCTTATATCCGCAGCCACTGTGCGTTGTACCGCCGCAGCATTCTGGACAAGCACTCGGTTAGGTACAACGACAAACCACTCTTAACAGCAGGTCAGGGGCTTCATCAGGACTTGGAGCGTCTAGGCTATGAGTGCCGTTTGCTTGATCCGCGTGATGTCTCCATGCGCGTAGTACATCTCAACCATGCGACCGAATTACTGCTCCCTGAACTTCAGTCTCAAAGCCGGTTCCTGCACCTCTGGCGAGGGCAGTCAAGGATTCGGCGTTTCTTTCAGCAGCCAGAAATCCAGGCAATCTTTGGCGATGAGTCGCTCGACGGTCCATTTGACCGACCTCATCGAATTGCTTGCTAGGAAATAGACATAAAGATGCTTCTGATTCCCAAACGTTCAATCATTGCTCCATCGCTTGCATGTTACGCGGCGATTGCGGGGATATTGTCGTTTTGTCAGAGCGGTTATGTGAGTGCCGACTTTGTGGCGTACGTCACAATTGCACGCAGGGCGCTCGAACAACCTTCGTCGGCGATTACAACGTACTGGTCGTCCCTTTTTGCCTGGATTTTGGCTCCGTTGCTATACGTCGGAGTGGATGACCTGATTGCCGGTCGAATTATCCTGTTGATCAGCGGTGCGTGTTATTTGTCGGCGATTCATCGACTAACGGTGATCCATTCAAATGGAAACCATGAGTCGGACAGGTTGATACAGGTCGGTACGATGACCTGTTCTGTGATCCATGCATCGATTTGGGCAAACTACTTGCTTGCCCCGGATCTATTAGCCAACGCAGTTCTGTATTTCTACTTTTGCCTCGTGTCAGATCAGCGATTCCGTGAATATCGACCGAAGGTCGCTTTTAGTGCGGGTCTTCTGGCAGGGATGGCTTATTTAGCAAAAGCCTATATGCTGCCATTCTGTCTGTTGCATATCGTGCTGACGATGTCCTTAAATCATTTTGTCCGTGGCAGGCTACCATTTGCCACTCGTCGAGTTAAAACGGCGCTGGCAATGCTTTGTTTCTTTGGATTGGGCCTGGGCCTTCTGGCGGCACCGTGGATTGCGTGTCTTTCGTGGAAGTGCGGTCATTTGACATTTTCCACAGCAGGTTCTGCAAATCACGCGAATATGAGCCCGGAGAATTTTCGTAAAGATCCACTTTGGAACCCCGGCCTCACCCCCGATTTTATCTTTGAACCACATCTTTCACCAGATTGGTCAGCCCTTGAGGATCTGTCCCATTTTCAACATCAGATGTCAATCGTGACGTACAACGTTATGAATTGCATTGGTTTGATTCCCATCTGGTTGGGGGTTTTTATTGTTTGCGTTGTTGTCTCAATGCGTTCAAAGCACACGGTCGTCGAACCGGAAATATCGTATCTTTGTTGGGTGATGATGACAGTCGTCGTTTACTGCGGGGGATATACCGTGGTTAATCTCGAAGCAAGGTATGTGATCCCGACCGTTGTTCCATTGCTTTGCCATGCTTCACTGAAAATATTTTGTCCCTGGATTTGGAATGAATCGTCTGTTGTTGATTGTGATCACTCGTTTGGTGACCAAGGCGGTGGAGCGGTTAAGACCCATAGAAATGGCTCGTTGTCGCCAATAAGTCTTGATTGGGTTTATTTACGGCCAACGGCATTCGTGATCGTTTTCGTTATAGTTCTTGCGGGAGTCGATATTCATAATTTGATTCGAGTGGCAACGGTTCATCCGCAATCGACGAAAATAGAAAAATATCGGAATGTTGCGGAAGAACTCTGCAAAAACGGGGTTTCAGACGTTCCCTTTGCTTGCAGCGACTGGCACTTTGGACTGTACGTTGCCTATGCCGCGGATCGATTGACGAATTACTGGGGTTCGCCATTGGCAGCCGCTGCAAGTCAATCGATCAACGAGTTAGAAGCAAATGACGTCAAGGTTTATCTTTGTTTTGTGACGGAATCGGATGATTCCAATAAATCAAGGCGTGATACTTCGTTCGGTGAAAATCGTTCCTGGAATCGAACGCTAACCATTCGCCGCCGGGAGTTTGGTCACAAATATTTGGAAGTCTACGAGCGTCGTTGATGGAATTGAGAAAGGACGTGCCCATTACATGCTCAAATTAAGGCATCGGCTGGAATTTCTGGTCTTTCAGGCATTCGTCTGCATCATAGATAGTCTTTCTGTGAGAACGACCGCTCGTTTGGCTCACTTATTAGCGACGCTGATCCATTTCGGTTTGCCAAGAAAATGGACGCGTTATGCAGTCGCACGCGATAACCTCAATCGGGCATTCGGGGGTCGGTATTCCGAAGCCGAAATTGAAAACCTGGTATACGAAATGTGGGTTCATTTATTCCGGACGGTTGCCGAAACGGTTCAAGCAGCTCGCAAGCTTCATATTCACTCCTACCGGGAGATCGTGGATTTCGCGGAATTTACGCGAACAAACGAGGCGATCTGTTCAGGGCGACGCGTACTGATGTTGGGAGGCCATTTTGGTAACTGGGAAATTGGCACGGGGTTATTCGGCCTGTGGGGGTTTCCGATGGGGATCGTTGCCCGTGAAATGGACAACCCTTATTTGCATCAGTGGTTCCGCAAGCAGCGAGAAAATACTGGTCATCGAATGTTGTTGAAGTCAGGCGACTTTGATGAGATGGTGGCCTTGCTGGAAAAGGGCGGGAATCTGGGATTGCTTTGCGACCAGGATGCCGGACCACGAGGTGTCTTTGTCGACTTCTTCGGGTCACCGGCATCGACGTTCAAGTCGATTGCTCTCTTGGCTCTGGAGTATGACGCGTTGATCATGGTCGGGTATTCGATTCGATTACCTGACGAGTTTGGGCATCACTCGTGGTCTCGATTTGAGGTTGGCTGTGAGTTGGTGATTGATCCTCGAGAGATTCAAAGCGAGGACCCGGTTGGTGAGATCACGCGGAAATATACGGCTGCGTTAGAGCATGCCATTCGGCGCGCGCCCGAACAATACTTTTGGATTCACCGTCGCTGGAAGAGCGAGCCACGGTCGAAGAAAAAGTCTGAGAATAAGGAGCAGCGACTTGCTGGATGAACTTAGACTTTGTTGAAGTCGGCACATGCCGCTTCGCGAGTTTCAAATAGAGGCCAAAGTTTGTCGAGGTGCGTCACTTCGAGGACTTCTCGGCAATAGGGCTGCAAACCTGCGAGTCCAAATTTTGCTGAAGGTTTTGTATTCAGCTTTCTCCAGACGCGAAATAATGATTCGATGAATGACGAGCCAAAGAATTCGGTTGCCTGCATATCGAGAACCAGAATCGGGTGTGGGAGATTCTCGGCGAGCAGAAGCAATTTTCCTCCAATTTCAGCAACGTTTGTTTCGTCAAGATGCTTGAATTCTTCTCCGAAAACAATGACGGTGACATTGCCATCTCGAAGTTCAGCCAGTGGCCCGCTTGTTTGCATGATGTTTCTTTCTGGTCGCTCCTGCATTGGTTCATGTCGCCGCGCTTTGAATCATGACCGATATGGTAGCAAATTGATGCGAGAACTTCTCATCGCGTGCCGAGTCCGGAGAATGTTTTCAGGAACGCGATACAAAAAGTGTGCCCAACGCAAAAAATCTTCTATCGATTCAATTTTTGCGAATTGACAGCCGATATACTTACTGTCGGACGAATTCGGGCCGACAATGACGATCCAAATGATGGATCCCCGCTTTTGAAACCGTATCGCCGACAGCGTCGATTGAATCGATTTTGACGCGTCTCATTGGGAAAGATGACGTTCCCCCCAACAGCCCGTTCGTCCGGAATTCCATGTGCGAACACGTTAATTTAGGGGAATGTCATGTGTCGTCGAACTCAGTCGCGGTTGAATCGTCAGCCATTGGTGAGCTATGATCTCGTTGGCTTGGTTACGGAGCTTTCCGTCTCAAGGAATCGCTTTGACCGCCAAATCAAGGAGGGGCAAACGAGCATGGACGTTTCGGGCATTGGATCAGTTTCCGGAGGGATACCCACACGTGCGGTGTCTCCAACAACTTCCGTTTCGCAGCCATCAACGGCTTCGTCCGTCGAATCTCCGCGAGACCAACTTGAAATTTCATCGGCAGGCAAAATGCTTGATCGACTTAGCGAAACACCCGAAGTGCGAGCAGAACGGTTGGCCCAGATTAAGGAGGCGATCGAAAACGGCGCTTATGATACTGATGAAAAGCTGGAGGCAGCATTGTCCAAAATGATCGACTCGATCGGACTCCGTCTTGATGACGAATGATTGACGTTCACAAGGTTGAATTCTGAACGTGTTTCCACATTTGCCGCGACAATTAGTTGCATAAATTGGATCGTTGGTATTACATACGGGTATTGATTCGTACGTGTTTCTGCTCATGAACGAGGGGAGGGTGCATCGTGTCGCAGCTAGCCACGATGAACGTGACTGTTGCACCGGTCGACAAGTTTCGTGAGTTCTTGCTGACGAAAAAAATGCGGTTGACTCCTGAAAGGGAAGCGGTTGTTACCGCGATCTACTCGTCGCACGATCACTTCGACGCAGATCAATGGATAGACAGTTTAGCCGGGCGCAAGGGATCAATGCTTGCCAGCAGAAGTACGGTCTACCGTACGTTGCACTTATTGCAGGAAGCCGGGTTGATTCGAAAAGTCGCGCGCGCAAATGACCGTGAAGTCTATGAGCACGACTATGGATATCCTCAACATGACCATCTGATTTGTAAAAAATGCGGAGACATGATCGAGTTTCCCAACGAGATGATCTCAAGCGTGCTCGAAACGGTCGCAGCGGATTATGGTTTTCGAATGTCGGGACACCGGCTTGAGGTCGAAGGGATCTGCTCGAACTGTTCCCGTCCTCCACAGAGGACACATCGCAAACTTGATATGATTTGAAGCGTCGATTTTATTCGTGTGTTAAGTAAAAGCATAAGTCAATTGAAATGTCGGAGTCGATTTCTCGGCCGATCATCACTTCAAAACATACTTCTTCTGGATCGTTCCGGGCGGCAGGCTTTTTCTGGGTTGAATTGTTTTCTGATACTATTGCGATAGCCTGAAAGCGAAACCACTCCGACTGAGCGCAGCTTACGCGACTGTTCCGATACCTGAATTCTTATACAGAGTAGCCGCCGCCGTGTAATTTTGGCCTCGACAGGATTCGAGCCAAGTTTTATACCCTTCGCGAATCTCATTGATTAACCCACCAAATTTTCATTTCGCAATTCACGACCTCCGTTACCCGTTCAAATCCGGGTGCGATTCCGCGCCTTTGCTTTGTTCATCGGTGACCATCTCTTGAGAGAATTCCGGCCAATCAACTGGTCTCGCAATTCCGTTGTGCGAGAAGGAACAGTCACTATGGCGACTAGAATATACGATAAATCTATTATTTTATTAAACTTTAGGCTTATCGGGACAGTTGGGCTCGTCGTATTATTGGTCATTTCGGGAATGCTCAGTCCTCGAAGACTTCGAGCGGATTTGTCGCCGCCCGTGCGTGTCATGCCGACGGAGCCAAATGAAGACGAAGAATCGCCTGAGCCAGAAGAGCCGATAAAACCAAAACGAGACTCTCAAACGGTACAGTCTTCAGACGCCGAAGATTTGATATCGACTACGACGGGAAACAGTATCGGTGTTTTTGGTCGAGCCAGTCACCTTGCCGCCAAGACTTTCGGACGAAACGTCTCGATTACGCCCATCGAAGCGATGCCATATCTGTTGACCGATGAACATTTTGTTTTTGCGGATATTCGTGGTTTTGTGACCAATCAATCCAAAACGGGCGGAAATTTCGGCGTCGGATACCGCCGACTGCTTGATGACTGGAATGCCTGGGCTGGTGCAAGTGTCTGGTACGACGCTGACCAGTCGACAGGGAAAATGTTCCAACAAGTCGGTCTCAGTTTCGAAGGTCTCATCCAGCAATTTGAGGTCCGTTCAAACGTTTACCTTCCCGTCTCGTCTTCCCAGTCCGTGTCAAACTCGGTCGGCAATGCAACGATTGTCGGCAATCAGTTGTTCTACTCCCGCTCCATCGATATTGGAACAGCCTTGCGAGGTGTCGATGCTGAAATCGGGTATAGCCTGCCAGTCCTTGATCGACATGTGGTTCGCGGCTTTGTTGGCGGCTACCACTTTGAAGGAGGATCGACAAGCGGCGTCAACGGGTTCAAAGCGAGAGTCGAAGGTGTTCTCAATAATACGATTACAGCGCAAGTGCTCTACACGCATGATAAACTGTACGGAGACAATTTTATGGTCGGCTTGTCTCTACAGTTCCCGTTCGCCAACAATCATCCGACGGCGATGTGGACAAGAAATAGTCCTTCACCATTCCGATTCGTTGAACGCAACTACAACGTGATCGTCGCTCAATCACAAACTAACGACAGTAATCAAGTTGCTGCCGATCCGACAACTGGAAAAGCGTACGTTATCGATCAAGTCTATTCAAATCCCAATAGTTCGGATGGTGGATTCGGCACTCCTAATGGGACCAGTGCTAACCCATTTCCCTCTATTTCTGCAGCTCAGGCAGCCGGAGGTAACGTCTTTATCGTTCAAAACGGATCTGTTTTGAATCAATCAATTACATTAAACTCTGGTCAGCACCTGTTTGGTCAGGGAAATTTTAATGAAACATTGGCAACTGCAGGTGGTGGTAACGTTCAGATTCCAAATTTATTGCTGGCAGCCTCACAACAATCGGGTGCAGGCTCAACTCCGTCCATTCAAAGCGTAAACGGCACTGCAGTGACATTGGCATCCAATTCTGAGGTCGCAGGTTTCAATATCACTGGTGCCACTGGCAACGGAATCGTTGGAAATGGAGTCTCAGGTGTGTCATTACACGACCTGGTTTTCTCTTCAATTGGTGGTGACGCAATCAACCTGACGAACTCGTCTGGTAACGTCACTATGAGCAATATTCAGGTCGCGTCCGCGTCGGGAAACGGAGTCATCTTTAATGGAGGCAACCCGAATATCTCGTACCAGGGAAGAGGGAGTTCAATCACCGCAGCAGGAAATGGCTTTGTTCTTGAGAACCTGACAGGGGGTTCAATTGCAATCGGAAATCTCTCGCTGGCAAATATCGGCGGAACGGGTCTGCTGATGAATAGCGTAGGGAGCAATGCTACGATTGATTCTCTAACCGTAACTCAATCAGGGGCAGGTAATTCAGGAGGTTCTGCGGTTGCAATTTCGGGAATGACTGGGATTTCAAAAAGCGTTAACGGTGTATCGACGAGCACTTACAATACCTATAACTTCACCAGTAACACGAACATCACGTCGCCAAATGGTGCCGGAGTTTTGGTTGGCGGTACAGACGCAAACATCAATTTTGCAAATCTGCATGTTTCCTCAACTTCCACACAGGCTGCTGTTTCGCTTGCAAACGCGACGAATCCAATCACGATTGGAAACCTGAACATAAATACTCAAAACGGAATGGGCTTATACGCAAACGCAGTGACAGCACTGCAGGTTGATGGTGGGGCTTTCACAACAATTAATGCCCCGGCAATTGACGTACAGTCCTCGGGTTTCAATGCGAAGCTCGGAGCTGTCTCGGTGAATGGCGGGTCCTATGGAATCCAAATTGACGGAAGCAACGGCAATTTTGTCATTCAGGGTAATGGAAATTATGCAACCGGCGGAACTATTCAAAATACGACAGTCGGCGGAGTTTTGATCAATGGTTACGGAAACACAAATCTCAGTTACATCGATTTTACCAATAATGCGGTCGGCATCCAGTCGGCCAATACAACTACGCTCTCATTGTCACATATGCGTATGACAGGTACGACGGGATATGCAATTGACTCCCTGAACGACGGCACGGTCTCGTTGAGCAACTCAATTCTTACTGGCAATGGAGCGATTGGCGGCGGAACCATACGACTATTGGCAAATACTGTCGGTACCTACACATCATATATTGAAACAAACACAATCACCGACCAGAACGGAAACGCAATTCAAATTGGAACCCAGTCTGGCGCTGCTGGTTCACCCCTGTCAACACAGGTTTCCGGAAACGTGATCAGCGGTTCCGGTAACGCGGGTGCACTCGTAGGAGTGAATTGGAACGGACCCGTTATTGCCACCGTTACAGGAAATACCTTCTATGCTTACGGTGCCAATATGACTGCCATATCACTTCAAGGTTCCTCGTTGCTGCCAACTACGGTCACGACAACGAATACAACGGGTGCGAATCTACTCGCAACTGTCAGTGGCAATTCGATCTTCTTTCAAAATGCCACAGCCACATCGGGAACAGGGATCTATATCGGTGACGGTCAATCAGGCCAAACGTCGACAGGCACATCGGTGTTGGCTGTGACAAGCAACGGACTCAAATTCCAGGGGACCGGCGGTATTGGGATGCGATTCGGATTTTATGAGAATACAAATGCGACAATTACCGGAAATAACATGGCAGATCTGGCGGGCGGTGCAACCGGAATGTTGTTTGATTATTCCGCTGCAAATTCCTATTTCACCATCAATTCAAACACTATAAACCTTCTCGCAGGAGACACTTTGACCCATCGCGGAATTATCTTCAGTCAAGTGGCCCCCACCATCTCGTTGTACTCTCCGACTGGCTCCGCAACGAACTGGGTTCGGAATACAGCGTCAGTTGCGGATGGATTCTCGATTCCCAAGGGAACAGGAATCGGAGGTGTCATTATCGACAATGTCCTACTGTTAGCGCCGTAACTCGGAATTTATCGATAAGAAGGCAGAATATCTGAGAAAAACCGGTATTCAAGTTGATTCAACACTTTAGAGGATAAGCATCGCATCTCCGTAGCTAAAGAAGCGGTAGCGTTCTTCGATTGCCTTTCGATAAGCATCCAGCACAAAGTCAAGACCTCCAAACGCTGAAACAAGCATTAGTAGCGTCGATTTTGGAAGATGAAAATTCGTAAGTAAAACATCCGTCGACTTAAAGTCGTAAGGGGGATGAATGAAGATATTTGTCTCGCCTCGCCACTCGCGAAAAGTAGAAGTCGCATCTTCGGCGTCGATTTCACGACATGCTGATTCCAGCGCGCGTAAACTCGTGGTCCCCACGGTAACTATTCGACCACCGCTAGCGCGAGTTTTAGCCAATTTCGCGGCGGCGGTTGAGGATATCTCACACCATTCGGAATGCATTCGATGCTTTGAGAGGTTTTCGACAGCGACTGGGCGGAAAGTACCGATCCCGACATGCAGCGTCACTTCGGCTCGCTGAATTCCTCGTCGACTGCAGGCGTCTAATAATTCTGGGGTGAAATGTAGCCCAGCCGTTGGGGCGGCAACTGACCCTGGATGGCGGGCAAAAGTCGTTTGATAACGTTCTCGGTCTAAACTTGTTGCTTGCTTGCGGTCAATATAAGGAGGTAATGGGACACTCCCGAATCGCTCCAATAGATGTAGGGCGCTTTCATTCGAGGATGGTTCGAACAAAGATACGCCGTCATTCTCCTTTTCGATGAGGGTCAATTGTAAAACGTCGTCGACGGGATTCACTACAGTGATTGATTCATTCAAACGCAGATAGCCGCGGGTTTGTCCAATTAATCGCCACAGACCATTCGATGCTGAACCAAGATAGAGTCCTTCCCACTTTCCGCCAGTTGCCGTTCGAACGCCAAGTAATCGCGCGGGTAGAACTCGGCTGTTGTTCAGCACGAGGCAATCACCTGTTCGCAATAATTCCGGTAAATCGCGAATCTGTCGATGAGCTATCGTTCCAAAACGTCGGTCGAGAACCATCAACCGAGCAGCGTCTCTTGTTGCTAGCGGTTCTTTTGCGATGAGATCCTCTGGCAAATCGTAGTCGTAGGTTGAGAGAAGATCCTCGCGGGACATGATGCTTTTGCTAACGAAAAGTGAATGTGTGAGTATTACCGTAAGAAGCCTGATAATATGATGTCTGGTCTCCTAAGGCGCTTCTACATACCTATCAGCTCCGTTCGAAGACCTAAGCGGCAGAACGATTCGAGGGATTTGCACATCTGGGAAGATGAACTCGAAACGTGCTTCCGTGACCAACGCCATCGCTGGTTGCTTCAATACGTCCTCCGTGGTCGCGGACGATTCGATGTGTGATTGACAATCCTAGGCCAGTTCCTTTTCCGTTCAATTTTTCGGTAAAAAACGGCTCGTAAAGATTCGCGATCACGTCGGCGGTCATTCCACATCCGTTGTCTTGAACCGTGAGCACGACTTCGTCAACAAGTTCCATGATTTGGATTGTCAACGTCCCAGACCCAATCATCGCTTCCAAGCCATTTGCGACAAGATTCAAAATGACCTGCTTAATTTCGGCTGCGCTCACATCAAGCAGATGCGGTTTGCTTCGATCAAACTCGATTTTGTAGTTATCAAATTTGCTCATGTGCGACACCATATCCAGGACTTCGATGACAATTTTAGTCAAATCCTGTCTCAGTTTCGGGCCGTTGGTGCCGCGAGCAAAATCGAGAACTCGCGACGTGATCTGCTGGCAGCGGGTCGATTCCCGTTCGATCATTGAAAGATAAGTTGATAACAGCTCTCGATCTTCGTTAGGAAGTTCCGTACCCAACGAGCCGTCGCTGATCCGCTCGATAAGTGATTCCGCAGCGGCACCTATTGCTTGCAACGGATTGTTGATCTCGTGCGAAATCCCTGAGGCGAAGAAGCCAATGCCTGCAAGCCGTTCGTTTCGCAGAATTTGACGGCTGCGTTCTTCCACTTCGCGTGCCAGCTTGGCCTTGTCTGTCTGAAATCGAGCGGTCATCTTGTTAAACATCTCGGCCAGTTCGACCATTTCATCTTTGCCGCGTAGTTTTAATCGATACGTATAATCTCCGTTTGCGACTCGCGATGCGGCTTCGTGCAACTGGCGAATCGGCGTCAAAATCCAGTGGTATCCAAAATAGATCAAGCTGAAGAACAGGGCGACGACAATCGCTGTCGGACACCCGATCAACCATAATCGCCATTCAATTTCATCGTCTGAACCTCGCAGCGTCGAGTCGAACCCACTTTCCAGATTGGGGATCTGCTGCGAAATCGTCTGCAAATCTGCAATAGTCAGCAACATGGAATTCAGCAAACGCGCGTCAGGAAACTTGATCGAACGACGGTTCTCTTCGAGTAACTTCAGTCGATAGTTGATCTGATACAAACTCGGTTCGTCCGTCAAAAAGTGCTGAATTCTCGCATTTGCCTTCGCGAGATCTTCACATCGCCGTTTGAAGTCTTTAAATTCGTCCCAAGCCTTTTGCAATCGCTCATTCCACAACGGCTCATCCACGAATGCCAATTCAACTGAGTAACGCCCTGGGCCCATCGGAATCTGTAGTGGGCCGACTGGTTCCGGAATCCGTAGAACCAGCGGTTCCGCAAGGCCCTGAATTGCCGCAGCCAGCTTGGCTCGGTGCGGCTCCTTATCACGGCTGAACCTCAATTCATCTACAACGTTCCAATAGGCATAGATTGCCGATAGGCCCGCGATCGACAACAAAAGCAACATGGCAAACACAAGTGCGAGGCCGATCACCAGCTTGCGTCGAATCGAACGCGTTAGCAACACTTAGACTTCCTTGTCTTACTGTGATCGTTTTTTAAGCCGAACGCGGTTCTCAATCGATTCGCGTTCCACTTCTTGCATTGTGCCCAAGATTACAACGTTTTCATAAATCGCTCAACATCGAATGATTTTTGCACGAGGATGGCAGCCCAGTGATTGTACGTTGGCTTCAAATTGTCATCCCTTTCGCTGAATCCTTTAGTCTTAAGTTCAGCATAGAATTGATGATGGACACTTGGACAACTCTGCCGTCGCGTTCGCATCTCTGGAGGAATTGTGGTCGCGCGTGTAGCCTTTATCAAACGGATCACTTGATGAAACAGAAATCGCTGACAAAAAGGAATGTCGTTTATGCGGATTCAACGGATGATTTTCGGGTTTGCCATTCTGGCTTTTGGCCTGAATGTGGTCGCCGCTGGCGAACCAAAAAAGCTGGGTTCGATCGAAGGACTAACCGAATATCAACTCGACAACGGTCTGAAGGTCGTGATATTCCCGGAACCTTCAAAGGACAAAATCACGGTCAACATGACCATTCTCGTCGGGTCGCGTCATGAGGGATATGGTGAGGCGGGAATGGCTCACTTGCTCGAGCATATGCTGTTTAAGCCCACGCCAGGCCATCCTCGACCTGACCAAGAATTGCAGGCACGCGGCGCCGATTACAATGGAACAACCTGGGTTGACCGGACGAACTATTACGAGACTCTCCCAGCGGGTGACGATAATCTGGAATGGGCGATCGGCTACGAAGCGGACCGTCTGGTGAACTGTCCAATCAAGGCTGAAGACCTGGCCAGTGAGATGACTGTTGTTCGCAATGAGTTCGAGATGGGCGAAAACAACGCCAAAGGGGTCCTCGAACAACGAATGTTTGCCACCGCCTACGAGTGGCACAATTATGGGAAGTCGACCATCGGTAACCGCGCCGATATCGAGCGGGTTCCCGTGGAAAACCTGAGAGACTTCTACAAGAAATTCTATCGACCAGATAACGCCGTGTTGTTTATTGGCGGTCGTTTGGACGAAG
Organism: uncultured Schlesneria sp.; assembly: GCA_903904835.1. Taxonomy (GTDB): domain Bacteria; phylum Planctomycetota; class Planctomycetia; order Planctomycetales; family Planctomycetaceae; genus Schlesneria. The sequence goes on from CAIVEI010000034.1 coordinate 38,533, forward strand.
CCAAGACCTTGTCTTTGGTCGAAAAGTATTTTGGGCCGATCGTTCGTCCTGTCGAAAAGATTCGCGCGACGTACACGGAAGAACCTGCGCAAGACGGCGAACGTCTCGTCACACTCCGGCGTGTGGGAAACGTCGCAGTGGCTGGCGTCGTTTATCATATTCCGGCAGCTTCAGATGAAGAGTTTCCTGCGACGGCGATCCTCGAAGCGATTATGACTGCCGATAAAACCGGTCGACTTTATAAATCACTCGTCGAAACCCGACGTGCGTCAAAGGTCGAAGGAATGGCCTACGCCTGGCATGATCCTGGTGCGATCGTCATTTCAGCTGAGGCTGCTCAGGGGAACGACCCCAACGGTATTGTGGAAAAGATGCTAGATACGATCGAACAGATGTCAAATAAGGGAATCACAGAAGTCGAACTCGTTCGAGCGAAACGTCAATTCCGTAAATACATCGACCAGCTCTCCGCTGATACTCAGAAACTGTTGATCGAACTGGCAGAATCGGCAGCAGCCGGAGACTGGCGATTGTTCTTTCTTAATCGAGATCGGATCGAGAAGGTGACGGTAGACGATGTGAATCGCGTTGCAAGGAAGTATTTGCAACCCAACAATCGTACGGTTGGTGTGTACGTCCCGGTTCAACAACCACAGCGGACACCCGTTGCTGCGGCACCTGATGTGGCAAAGCTCGTCAAAGACTACAAGGGACGACCAGAATTCTCGATCGGGGAAGAGTTTGATGTCTCTCCAGCGGCGATCGAATCTCGTGTCAAACGTTCGTCGATCGAAGGGGTCAAGGTGGCCCTGCTTCCCAAAAAGAATCGAGGCGGAACAGTCTCGTTGCAGCTTCGCCTTCGATATGGGTCTGCCGCGTCGTTGTTCGGAAAGTCGCAAGCTTGTGAGTTCCTTCCAGGACTCATGGCACGTGCCACGAAGCGACTGAACCCGGAACAGCTTGCAGATAAGCTTGACGAGTTGCAAAGCACACTCAGTGCCAGCGGTACTGCCGGCGAAGCCACGTTCGTGATCCAGTCAAAACGAGAAAATCTGACCGCCGTTATCGACGTTCTACGACAGATCCTTCGAGAGCCATCGCTACCTGCCGAGGAACTCGACATTCTGAAGCAGCGACGTGTGTCAACACTGGAAGAACAATCCACTGAGCCTCAGGCACTGGCACCTCGGTTAGTTTCCCAGAAGATGAACCCCTATCCTCCAGGCGATGTGCGCCATCAGCCAAGCCTGACCGACGAACTGAAACTCGTTCGAGAACTCGATCTTGTCAGCGTAAAGGCAATCTACGACGAATACCTATCTGCCCAGGCGGGAGAACTGGTCATCGTAGGCGATTTTGACGAGGCCGCCACGATCAAGGCTTTTTCAGCGGCTGTCAGCGGTTGGAAATCCAAAATGCCGTTTGAACGGATTGCGCGGACTGCCGAAAAACCGCCGAAGCCGGAAACGATCAGGATCGAAACTCCTGACAAGGCCAATGCGATGTACTTTGCCGGTCTGCTTCTGCCACTGAAGGATGATCACCCTGACTATCCTGCTCTTGTCGTTGGCAACGAAGTTCTCGGCGGAAGTGGTTTCGCGTCACGCTTAATGAGCCGTATTCGTGAGAAGGAAGGCTTGTCTTACGGCGTCATGTCTTCGTTCCGGGCCAGTGCCCTCGACCCTCGTTCGACATTCTCTGTCATGGCAATCTGTAATCCTGAAAATGCTGAAAAGGTGCTTACGCTGGCTCGAGAAGAAATTGAATTGTTGCTGAAGTCAGGAGTGACCGCCGAAGAATTGTCCGATTCGCAGCAAGGTTGGATTAAAGGTAACGAAGCAGATCGAGGCGACGATGCTAAGCTTGCTTCGATTCTTGCCACGGCTCTGTTCACCGGACGAACGCTCGATTATCAGGCCAAGCTTGAAGCGAAAGTCCAAAGCTTGAAGCCAGACGACGTGGTTGCGGCACTTCGTAAACACATCGTTCCCTCGGAACTGGTTAACGTGATTGCCGGTGATTTGAAAAAGTAGTTCTACCGCAGACCTTGGTTGCCTGAAGCCGAATGAGATTCGAATCACTGCGTTCGTCAGTTGCCTGACGAACGCAGTGAAGGGGAGAGAGGGTTAAGGTCAAAGTCAGTCAAGCCGATGGCTCGCTTCGTCCGTCGTCTTATAAGCCTTATTCGAGCTCATTCGACTGGCATTGGTGATGGAGCCGGAGTTGTCGTTGGTGCGGGAGTTCCTGTTGCTACCGAGGCACCAGGTTGATCCTGCGTAGTAAACAATCCCATTCCCGTATCTGATTGCTTAAACTTGTAGCGTCCTGTCGACAGCGTGTATTTCGTGGTTTGACCATTTCCAAGATTCACGTCGATGGTCCAGTTTCGATCGTTGGTAAGTTTCTGAACCGTACCTGGCTTCATCGAGTACGCATTGCCATTCAGTGTGTACTGGGCGTCCTGCGTGTTCGTTGGCGGGCTGAAGAGGACGATCTCTCCATTGTCGTACGTCACTTGAGGGGTCGTAGTCACCACCCCCGACGTCGTCACGACTTGAGAACTGCCGGAATAGACTGTGTTCGGGTAAACCGGTTGGGTGTAAACAGGTTGGCTATAGACCGGTGTCGAATAAACCGGTTGGGAATAGCCGTAGCCACCATTACCATACCCCGAGTATCCGCCGTAATAACCACCGTATCCCGGATAACCGAATCCGCTCCCGTAGAACAGGCCGATTCCACCCAGGCCGCCTCCATAATACCCACCACCATTGTATCCGCCGCCGTGGTGATAACTGCCGCCGCCATTGTGGTGATAGCCACCGCCACCGTAATGTCCACCTCCGCTATGATGTCCTCCGCCACCCATGTGGCCGCCACCGCCACTGTGACCTCCGCCACCTCCATGCCCACCACCCCCGCCACCATGAGCCATCGCCACACCGCTCGCCGCCACGCCAGCAATACATGCCAGCGTCAAGACCCATTTTGCCGACATCAAATGAAACATCGTTGTACCTCTTTCACTGCCAGTCATTGAGGGCGCCGCCGACCGTGCCGTCGTGTCCGGTTCAATCCGCTTGATGATCAAAGCGGGGCCATCACAATTCCGGCACCTGATTCTTTCGCCCACATATTCACTCTAGGAGTGTCCAGTGGCGGGTCAAGAAGCCTCTTTGAATCCTGTCGAGACCGTAATCAGTTCGCTGGGATACCACCGAATTGTCGCACCGCTTCGTAAACGACGGCACAAACGGTATTGGCCAGATTGAGACTGCGAACTTCGGGGTACATCGGAAATTGCAGGGTGTGGCTACGATATTGATCGACAATGCTAGCGGGCAGGCCGTTGGTCTCTCTCCCGAACAGCAGGATATCTCCGGGTGAAAAACTCGCTTCCCAAACCGTTCGAGCAGCGGGGTTCTCGATGCACCAGATCGTCCGGCCGGGTAATCGGCTGAGCAGATCGTTCCAGCTTTCGACCACTTCGTAATCGAGAAATGGCCAGTAATCCAGCCCCGCCCGGCGAAGCTGGCTCTCATCAAGGCTGAAGCCGAGCGGCCGAATCAACCACAGTTTGGCACCGACTGCCACGCAAGTCCGACCGATATTACCGGTATTCGGCGGGATTTCCGGCTGAAACAAAACGATGTGCAGTAATGGCTCTCGCGACATCAGGAACTCAGAACTGGCAGTTGGACGTTACGAATTCGTTCGTCGTCAGAAGCGGGTTCGATATCTGGTCCGCCGTCTGACGAACCCGGTGCCTTTGGAGGAAGCGTCTCGCGACCAGCACCAAACAGCGTCAGTTGGACAACCTTCGAAAACGCTTTGAGCGATCCAAATGTGTCGGCGACAGCGGTTGCCTCATATCCGCAATGGACCATGCAGTCCGCACATTTTGTGTTCCCGCTGGCTCGTCCATACTGAGACCAGTCAGTCGTTTCGAGTAATTCCTGGAACGTTTCGCAATAGCCTTCGTTCAACAGATAGCACGGTTTTTGCCATCCAAACAGGTTGTAGGCAGGCATGCCCCAAGGTGTGCATTCCAGGTCCCAGTTCCCCTTGAGAAACTCGACAAACAACGGCGAAAGATTGAACTTCCAGCTTCGTTTCGCGTTCCCGACAATCCGCTTGAAAAGATTGGTCGTCTGATTGCGTTGCAGAAACAGTTCCTGAAGAGGTGCTTTTTCGTATTGATAGCCGGGCGAGATCATCATCCCTTCAACACCCAGGCCCATCATATTGTCGAACATTTCCCGCATCGATTCAGGGTCGGCGTTGTTGTAGACGGTCGTATTCGTCGTGACGCGAAACCCTTTGGCGACGGCGGTCTTGATCGCACTAATGGCCACGTCGTAAACACCCTCACGGCAAACCGCAAAATCATGCTCTTCCTTCGGTCCATCGAGATGGATCGAGAAGGAAAGGTACTTGGACGGTTTGAATTGATCGATGTGTTTTTCGAGCAGGATGGCGTTCGTGCAGAGATAGACGTACTTCTTGCGAGCCACCAATCCCGCCACGATTTCGCCGATTTGCGGATGCAGCAATGGCTCACCACCGGGAATGGAAACCATCGGAGCACCGCATTCGTCAACCGCTTTGAAACACTGTTCCGGTGTCAGGTGCCGACGAAGAATGTCAGCAGGGTACTGAATCTTTCCGCACCCAGCACAAGCCAGGTTACATCGAAAGAGAGGCTCAAGCATCAACACCAGCGGATAGCGTTTCACGCCGCGAAGCTTTTTCCCAATGACGTAACTTGCCACTGTCCACATCTGCGAAACAGGAACACCCATCCGAAATCACTCCGTTAAATGGTCCCGCAGAACCGTCGATACTTTTCATCTTTTAAGCAGGCGGATTCACGAATGTGAATCCGCATATCAGTCTCAGACTGTTCTCGCCAGAACGCCTTAACGTCCGTACGTTACTGTATGCCGATCAAAGGTTTAGCAGTTTCCAAAGTTTCTGTCAGCAGTGAACCCTCCCAAATTATCCGCCGGTAATGTTATCGCACCCATTCAACATTCGATTCGGGAGGGCGAACCACGCAAAGCCAGCTCCCATCTTCTACCCCCGAGCCCGGACAAATTGATCGCTCAGCATCATTCACAAAAGTCCCATAGGTCCGATCAGTCGCATAAGTCCTATTCGATCCGTGCCCATCGGCGTCATCAGTGGTGAAATACTCTTCAAAAAACGTTGCGCAACTATGGAAAAACATAGGCCTTTTTCGATATCGGATGGGTCTGAAAGTTTGCGCAACAATGGCCGAACTTGAGCGAGTATGGTTGTGCAACTATGGAACTTAGCCGAGTTCTCAAAGCCGGTGTAGGGTGCGGTCGAGTTTTCGAAGCCCACCAAGACCAACACAAAGACTTTCAAATAAAGGATTTGTAACCACGGATTGCCAGATGTGCACGGATAAATGCAAAAAGCAAATTCGCCAAACCCATCTTTTCCGATCCGGGCCGATCTTTCCAAGCACGTGATTGTATGACGTTCAACTGTCTCGCGTGAAAATCGGGCGACTTATCAACTTTAACGCATAAGGCGTTTCGTTTTCTGTATCCTTCGTGGTTGTCCTAATGGCTGGCCGTTTGGCAATCGGTCACGAGATGCGACGGAATCCTTGCCCAGGTGAAAGCCAAATTCCTTCACGGCGTTGGCCTTCAGGGCTCACTCATTCATCTCACCAGTCATCCCAGGGCGGCGCTCGAAGACGAGCTTCCCCTGGGCTGATTTGTCTTGCCCTTAACAGGGTAGAAGGACCCTCAAGCCAGAACCGAGCGTCATCTGTTCCCCGCAACATGCGGGAAGCCTCTATCTCTCTTCAATTCCAATCAGTTCATCAGACCAGCCTCACCCTCCCATCGGATTGCGGGCGAAGCTCGAGCTAGATGATCCGTGGTTAATCTCTTTCCCTTTTTTATTTCGATGAGTTGAATTGCGAACGGCCCCCGCATCAGGATGACAATCGCACCGTCCACATCGGATTATAATTGCTTCACCTTCTCTAGTCGCAATATTAATGTCGTTTTGCGCAATATGTCAATACGTATCTCACATGTATTTGACGTTTTTTTCAAATTGTTGGCGGAGAAAAAAGAGGCTTTTCCTCCCTGGAGTGTTCTGCTGCAGGGTGACGGGTATACTCAAACGACTCTTCGGCCAGCCGTCTCCGACAAACGCTCAGGCGACTGTTTCGTTGGTTTTCCAATTTCTCAACACAATTCAAACCCTCACCCAGGCGACACAGCTTATGCCATCACAGATCAAGGACATTCTGGTCAATCATTGCTTCCTCTTCTCGGCCGCCCTGATCGGGCTGCTGGTTGTTTCCTCCGCGATCGCGCAGGAAAAGCCTGAAACTCCCGGTTCCGAAGGAAACGGTGATGTGATCATCGGACCCGAATACAAAACCGATGTCGATCTGACCGACCGAGCGAACCCCAAAGGGAAATCGTTCGAATTCGCCATGAAGCTGGCCGACAGCAAGATTTTCAAAGGGGACGATTCGACACTTGAACCAAAGAAAAAAGTCCGCGAACAACGGAAGATTTTTGTCTACATCCCCGCAGCCTACAAAGACGGAACCAAAGCCCCAATCCTCGTCACGCTGGATGGACCAAGCCAACTCAATCTGGTCCGAAATGCGCTCGACAACCTCACTGTCTCAAAAGACCCTCAACGCAAGCTGCCGGCATTCATCGTGATCTCGGTCGAAAACGGAGGTGACGACAGTAAAGGGAGTGAACGAGGTCTCGAATACGACACGATGTCCGACCGATTCGCACGATTTATTAACGACGAAGTCCTGCCAGCCGTGCTGAACGACCCCAAGATCAAAGCCGCCTACCCTCAGATTGCGTTCACGCAAAATCCCTGGGGCAAAGCGGTCATGGGCTGCAGTTCAGGCGGGGCCGCAGCACTCACCATGGGCTGGTTTCGGCCCGACCTGTTTCGTCGCCTGGTCACCTATTCCGGCACGTTCGTCGATCAGCAGGACGATGACGCTCCCGAAGAAGCCAAATACCCGCTCGGAGCCTGGGAATACCACTCGAGCATGAAGCTGATCGAAACCAGCGAAAAGAAGCCGCTACGGATTTTCACACACGTCTCCGAAAACGATAACGGAGCGAAAAGCCCTGAATCCTCCTACCACAACTGGGTCATGGCCAACGAACGAACCGCAGCCGCCCTTAAAGCCAAAGGCTACGACTATCGTTACGTCTTCAGCAAAGCCTCACGGCACTGCGACGGGAACGTCTTCCAGCACACTCTGGCAGATACGCTCGTCTGGATGTGGCGAGGTTATGAGCCGGAATAGGCGAGGAGATTTCGTTTCCACAGGACGGGCAATCCAAAATGATCGACTTCGAAACCGTCGTGTTTCCTAAAGATTTAGGGCGAGCTGCGCAAACTTTATAGACGCGGTCTTCCGATCCGGTCCGACGCTAGCAGCGTCGGCCACGTGGGCGATGCTGCTAGCATCGGCAATGAACAAATATCATAGGATCGCGAGGGCTTCTCTCGCTTTCTGTAACAGGGGTGAATCGGGGTCGCGGGTTCCTTTCAAGTAAAAAACGCTGGCTGCGAGCAATTGTGGTCTCACGGCGGGGCTGGCGTGGGTGAGATCTTCAAACGCTGATGCTGCGAATTTGAAATCGTGGGCGTCCGTTCCTTTGGTGAAGATCAGGTGCCTGGCGGCGTCGAAGAATTTTTCCTGGTTTCCACCTGCCTGACTGAATGCCAGTGTTTGAGCGGCAGCCGTGCTTCGGCTTTGCTGGAGGCCGTCGAAGATCGATTCGATACTGGATGGGGAAGCGGCCGCTGGTTGGAATTCGTCGATATTCGGTTTGTCGGGAAAACCGCCGCGTGCCCGGGTTCCCTCGCGGAACAATGCGATCCATGAAGCCGCCTGTAATAAGGCGAGACTTCGCGTTGAATCCGAACCACTCTGCCGAAACGTGTAATACAAGGCGTTTGTCGCTGTGGTGGCGTGGAGCGGGACAATCGCCTGCTGACGCATTAATAGTTCGCTCGCGGCGAGCAGAATTGCGTCCCAAAGCGAACTGGCCGCGACGCCTCGATTGAGATGTGCGACGACCGACGTTGCCGCCTCTTTGGGACTCGCTTGTCGTAATGTTTGCAAAAGCGCTGTGGTGACCATCGGGTCGGGCTGGCCTGCGAGCCAGTCGGCGCGAATCTGACCAGCCAGTTCCCGGTTGTGTTCGTAGGGAACGGCGGTATCGCTCGACCCTCCGTTTAAAAGTCCATACACCAGCGACCGAAGGACTGGTTCGGCGTGCTCCCAGCCAATCAGTTCCAGCGTTCGCCAGGCACCAGCAGCGAAAATCGCCTTGTGACCGATGTTTTGCCAGTCACGAATGGCATACGGCCAGACCAGTTCCATCACCTCGGTCGCTCCCGCCGACCGACAAAGTCCCGCGATGGCGGCGTCGGCCGCTTCTTCGTCCCAGCGTTCCATGGCCTCAACAAATCGTTGTTTCGCCTGCGATGCCGAAGGGACGGACGATTCACGAACTGCGGAAAGCGACCAGTCCCCCTCATTCACATCTTGAGCCTGCGACGCTTTGAAATTATCGAGAGCCCAGAAGAACGGGATCAGCCGGTCGGATTGAGCTGCGTCCAGTGAAAGCTGGTGTGCCGCGCCGATCACCATGACGGCATGAAACTTAAAACCAACGGGACGGGGCTTGATATTTCGAATCCCCGCGAGGAACAAACCTCCGACAAGGGGTCGGTAACCGAGACCCTTCTTCAATCGTTCGACGGCCCCTTCCAGAATGCTTTCACGTGGCGTCGTTTCGATCCATTTGACAATCTCTTCCATTTCCGGTCGGAACTGAACGAGGCCAGGCGTCACCTGCAATTCCTGGGCTTGGGCTGGCACCAGCGAATGAAGAGCTTGCCATGCCAAACTGCCTGAAACAACTCGCGTCCCCAGGTCACCAAGGAATTCGCGGCGATCGACTTTACTCATGTTTGTTCCCCTTTGAGGCTCAAGGATTCAACGTTCACCACCTCTGAACATTCTACCAAACCCCACTGCCCCCGTGGCGGTGGTTGACGGGCTTTTGCAACACATCCATCTACCATTCACTAATACGGTATCAAATCAACTCCCACGGCAAGAGCCCGTTAACCACCCTCGCAAGCAACGCCGTGAAGGATTCTTCTTCGAGAAAACGGCAATAACTGTGGAACGCGGTTATGGAAAAAGGCTCTCCAAAGACCTTGTGTCAGTGGAGCGTTTAAAAGCTTGAGAGTCGCCACCACACGCTTTTCAAATTACCCCTGTTTTCCCGACGAACACTCCTTCACGTCGTGACCTTGAAAGGATTTGTTTTTCGAGCCTATCCACATTCGATTAGTGGATTAATTCGCGTACTTTTATTTATTTTCATTCGTAAATAACTGTCACCTGTCTATTGTGTATCCACTGTAATGTCGTAGTATCTGTGCAGCAACGTGGATTACTTTCCGCTTGCTAGCGCACACGGAAGACTCAAAGAACGGCAGCCCGGTGACAACCGGGAGGTTTGTTAATAAGTAAGCCGACGCGACGGATGACCTGATTCAGGGTCTCCATCGCGTCGGCTTTTTTCGTTTGGAACTCATACAAAACAGGCGCTGGAACTTCGAGCCGCTCGAAGTCACTGCTCGTTTCATGCGCGCTCACGAGTGTGGCCAGCTAACGGGTCGTTTTCCTCACGACGTTGGTTTGACTCAACCGTTGTTCGGTGGTCAATGATGTTTTAATCCGTTTCGAATAGGTGGTTTTGCAAATGGTTAAGTTTACGAAGTTGATTTGTGCGGCGGCTTTACTCGTTGTTGGCGGGATCAGTTCCGCATCGGCTGGAGTCATTGGAACTCAAGGTTTCGGAGGCGATGGTAGCCCGACGGTGAACACGGGAAACATCGATACCGCAACGGTGTTTACGATCGGCAATTGGGTCACGAATAACAGCCAGAGTGGTGTTTTCCTGACGGCTCCCAATTACACAATCGGAGCAATTACATTCGATAAGACTGTCGGGACTTCCTTCTCTTTTACTAACGCGGGATTTGGTTCATTCACAAGTTCGTCGATCACGGAATCAACTTCGGGTCCTGGATTTGAAAACTTTGATATTCAAGGTCAATTCACACAGGGAACTTTCTCAAGTGCTAATGGACCAGCGAGTTTCGCAGTGAGTTTCACACAAACTCCAGCCGGAGTCAGCGGAGCAATTTCCGATTCCGGGACGATGGCTCTTTCTTCAGCCGTTCCTGAACCATCAACATTCGCCCTGCTGGGTCTTGGTGGAATCGGATTGGCCGTGCGAGCCGCACGTCGACGACGGACAGCCGCTGTCTGATCGACAGGTTTGCAGACGCATCGACCAAAACAGGAAAGCCGTCCGAGGCCGGACGGCTTTCTTCGTTTGGCGGACTGCTTTGTCGGTAACGAATGAGTCCGATATTGGTCGCTAGCACTGATTAAACGTTAGCCCGACGCGCAAGCGAGGGATCTTA
>CAIVEI010000035.1 GCA_903904835.1 uncultured Schlesneria sp.
AAAATCGCACCAAAAACCGTCTGGATCAACCCACCCGAAACTTCAACAAAAACCTCTGAAAAACCTAACCCAACGTCACAAATAAAACACAATACTCAATGATTTTTCCGAAAACTGTCTCAAAGTTATTGACACGCTCCGTTAGGGGATAAGGAAAGATAAGATTTTGGAACAGAAGGTAACGAAGTTAAGAATTGAAGCCGAGTTCCGTCAGGTGTTTCCTTGTGGTCTCTTCTGACAGGAGTTTCACAAAGGCTTGTACTGCTGGCCGGTCGAATCTCGATTTGGGGACGGCGAAGTCGTAGCGTTCTTCCTGGTAGGGTAGGAAGCCGAGATTGTTGGATTGTGCTACCGACTGGATGGCGACTCCCCAGTCGGCTCGGCCTTGATTAATTGCGGCGGCGACGGCGTTGTGATTGCTTGGTTGAACGGCGTAGCCGCTGGGTTTCTTTCCGGCGAGAAGTCTGTCGATCAGAATCCGAGTACCGCTCCCCTGATTGCGACTGACCATGACGCAATTGTTGTCGGCAATTAAGGATGGAATTTCGGTGGCGGAGTGTCCTTCGAATCGAGAATCACCGCGGCGGAACAGGATTCCCTGGGACCGGCCGTAGCCTTCGATTAACTGAACGGAATCCGATAAGAACGGGAGGTTGTAATGGCCGGACTCGGGATCAAGCAGATGGATCCCCGCCAGATCGCATTCGTTTCGTTTGGCGGCGGCAAGACCTGCAGAACTTCCAACTGTGAGAAGTTTGGAAGTGACGCCACGTCGTTGAAGTTCGGACAACAGATAATCCAGGCCGACACAATGGCTGCCGATGACGATTAAGTCAGCGACTTCGAGACCGCGTCCGATCAAGCGAACTTCGACGAGCTCTCCCGCTTCCACTATCTCGGTATGACGAGGGATCGTGACAAAGCCGTCGGCTCGGCTGAATGTTGTTACCGAACCGGAACCACGTCCCATTGGAAATGCCGACAAACCTGAATCGGTTTTGACGAGGCCGACCAGTAAGTACTCCGTCCTGCCCGCTTCGGAATTGGCTTTTACGGCCAGCGTTGCTTTGACCGTTTCGTGAGATTCGACCGATCGACCGGCCAGTAACCGGATCACGGGCGCAACGAATTCGTGAAACGTGAAAATTGCCGATGTGGGAAAACCGGGAAGGATGACAACGGGTTTTTCATTGGTCACGGCGAGGCAGAGCGGTTTACCGGGTTTCAGGGCGACGCCATGAGCCACGATTCCCGGATCTTTAAATTCCGAGACGACTCGGTAGCAAAGGTCTCCCTTACCCTTGCTCGTTCCGCCCGAGAGCAGCACGAGATCGGATTCCGTCAGAGCATGTTGAACCATGTCTCGAAGCGCTACGACGTTATCTTGTACAATCCCAAAGAACTTTGGCTGACCACCCAGTTCACGAACAGCATCGGCCAGAATTTGTGAATTGGAGTCGTAGACACAGGCGGGTCGGATAGGCTGGCCAGGGGCGATGATCTCGTTACCCGTAGAGATGATGGCGACTTTCGGCATTTTCCAGACGTCGATGTGGCTTTCACCTAGGGCTGCTAAAACTCCCGTTTCGCGGCTGGTCAATACAGTGCCAATGCGCAATACGGTTTCGCCGGTCGAGAGGTCGGTTCCGGCGAAAGAGACTCCGAATCCCGGTGTGACGGCTCGCTGAATCAAGACACTGTCTTGATTCACGTCGGCCGATTCGATCATCAGGATCGCATCGGCCCCTCGTGGAATCATTCCACCTGTTGAAATACTGATCGCTTCGCCCGACTGTAATTCGATGGTCGGTTCGGTTCCGGCATCGAGCGTATCGGGCAGAAGACGGACGGATTTTGGCGACATTTCAGTCGCACCGAATGTGTCGTTGGCCTGGACTGCAAACCCGTCAAAGTTCGAGCGATCGAACGAAGGGACATCGACTCGGGCGACAAGGTCCTGGGAAAGGACTCGGCCAAGTGCATCAGCCAATGGGATACGTTCGATACCGAGGGGGGCCAATTTGAGTGCCGCACGGAAGCGTCTCTCGGCTTCGTCTCGATCGATCACATTGAGAAACTGGTCCTGACCCGACATGCGTCACCCATATCAATACAGAAAAACTTCGACTTCAGTACCTTCTGGGAAACCTTCGCTGTCTGAAGGGACGATGACAAATCCATCGGACCGTGTTGTGGAGCTGAGGATCGAAGCTCCGCCGATTGCCATTGGAATGGCTTCGTTTCCGTGGACTTGAACTCGTGCGTAATCGACTCGACCAACGGTGGATACCAGTTTACGTGCCAGACGAACGACGACTCGGCGATACGGCCAGTCTCGCGAGCGACCACCCATTGCCCGAATGGCTCGCCCCGCGAAGAAATCATAGGCACACAGGCATGAAACGGGGTTGCCGGGGAGCAGGAACACAAGGCGTCCTTGCAGACGTCCCATTCCAGTCGGGCTGCTTGGCCGCATCGCAATCCCGTGGATGGCGACTTCACCCAGTTCGGCAAGCAGTTTCGGTGCAAAGTCTTCCTGGCCGACGCTCGATCCGCCGGAAACGAGGATGATGTCAGCCGGTTCGAGTAAGGCCTGGCGGATTGAGTCAGGCTCGTCTCGAACGATGCCGGGGAAAATCACGTCACCGCCGTCCCGCTCAGTTAATGCGGCCAGCATCGGTCCATTGGCATCGGCGATTTGATACCCACGGGGAACCGTTCCCGATGGGAGCAATTCATTGCCTGTAATCAGGATTCGGACTCGAGGTCGGCGGATGACGGAAAGGTGACCGACACCGATGGACGAGATGACTCCGATATCTTGTGGACGCAACTGTCGACCCTTGTGAAGGACGACATCACCGTTGCGGATATCCTCACCAATCGTTCCGACATGTTTGCCGGACGAGACTTCTCCCAGGCTCAGCATGGTCTCACCATCCAGTTCGGTATTCTCGACGGGAAGCACGGCATCAGCACCTGCGGGAAGTGGTGCTCCGGTCATGATGCGTACGGCCTGTCCTGGCTCAATCAGTCCAGAATATGGGACACCTGGCAGGCAAGTACCGATGACTTTGAAGGGAAGCCGGTTGTAGGGGGAGGCACCATAAGTTTCCTCGCTGCGTAAGGCAAAGCCGTCCATCATCGACCGTGCAAAACTTGGGACATCGACGCAACTCGTTACCTCTTCTGCTAGGATACGATTCGCGGCATTGCTGGCACGGATGACTTCCGTATCGAGGTGCTCAAAAACAGGAGTCGCAGAATCAATCCAGGCCAGAGTGGCTTCAACCGTTGCACGATTGGTGAAGCCGCGCATGCGGACATCGGTCGGTGTATGTTCGGGGGGCAGGGGCATGTGAGAGGTATTTCGTGTTCAGATTGATGCGTCAGCTTTCTTGAGAATACCAAGTCAGCGAGCAACGAAGCGAGCCGGGTAGAATCATTTGTATTTGTATTGTCGGCTTCTCCTTACGTTATGCTCTGAGGTTTCACACAAGAACCCCGCAGATTGATCGATTTTCGGATAGTATTCCGGCGGTAATAGTTCGGGAAGTAATAGTAAGACAGGGATTTGGATGGCGTTATTGAGTCTGCGAGATGTCCGTTTTGGCTTCGGATCACCACCTTTGATGTCGCATATCGATTTGCAGATCGAACGAGGCGAGCGGGTGGGGCTGCTCGGTCGTAATGGGACCGGAAAATCAACTCTGATGAAGCTGATGGTCAGGGAATTGCCACCGGACCAGGGTCTGGTCGACCATCAACCGGGAATTCGAATTGCTCGACTGGTTCAGGATGTTCCTGTCGGACGAGTCGGTACGATATTCGACGAAGTGGCCGCGGGCTTGGGGGAAGAGGGGATCGCCGTTGCGGCTCAATTTCACCTGCACCATCCCGATGCATCGCTTTCCGAGGCCGAACGAGTAGAACTGGAGCGACGAGCCGAAACCTTGAATCATGATACGGGTTGGCAATTAGAGCATCGAATCGAACAGATGCTGGAACGGATGCAGCTTGATCCGCTGACCATGTTTGACAGTCTTTCGTCGGGGATGAAGCGGCGAGTCTTACTGGGACAATCACTGGTCTCTGAACCGGATATCCTGCTGCTTGATGAACCGACAAACCATCTCGACATTGACGCAATTCGCTGGCTGGAAGAATTCCTGCAGCGGTTCAGTGGAACATTGATTTTCGTCACTCATGATCGGGTGTTCCTGCAACGACTGGCAACTCGGATTGTTGAGCTCGACCGCGGCCGCCTTTTCGACTGGCCGTGCGACTACTCCACGTTTCTGGAACGCAAAGAAGCAGCGTTGGCAGCGGAAGAGCAGCAGCAGGCTCTGTTTGACAAAAAACTTGCGGTCGAGGAAGCATGGATTCGTAAGGGGGTCAAAGCTCGGCGTGTGCGAAACGAAGGACGGGTTCGTGCATTGAAAAAGCTCCGTGAAGAACGGAAAGCTCGTCGTGAAAAGGTCGGCAACGTCAAAGTCGAGATTCAAGAAGCAGAACGATCAGGAGCATTGGTGGTCGATGTCAAGAACCTGTCGTACGAGATCGGTTCACGGGCGATTATTCGAGATTTGACGACGACCATCATGCGTGGCGATAAGGTTGGGATCATCGGCACGAATGGATCAGGAAAGACGACCCTGTTGCGGTTATTGCTAGGGGAATTGACACCGACGTCCGGAGTGGTCAAGCGAGGGACGAATCTGGAAGTGGCCTACTTTGATCAATTACGAGCACAACTCGACGAAGAAAAGACGGTCCAGGAAAATGTCTCTGAGGGTAAAGACATGCTGACCATCAATGGTCAGCAACGGCACATTATTGGTTATCTGGAAGATTTCCTGTTTACGCCGGAACGAACACGTAGCCCGGCGCGCTATCTCTCGGGGGGAGAACGCAACCGACTGCTGTTGGCCCGGCTGTTTTCCAAGCCATCGAACGTGCTGGTGCTGGACGAACCAACGAATGATCTCGACGCCGAAACGCTCGATCTTCTGGAAGAGTTAATTGTCAATTATCCCGGCACAGTCTTGCTGGTCAGCCATGACCGGGCGTTTCTTAACAATGTGGTCACGAATACGCTGGTATTCGAGGGAGACGGTTTCGTCAGAGATTACACGGGTGGATACGATGACTGGTTAGCGCAACGAAAGGCGATTGCGGAGTCATCAGTGGAACGTGCGCCGTCCACTTCCGCCAATCGAGTTAATGTCCCATCGGTGACCGCAGATGCCCCTCGTCGTCGGACGTTTAAGGAACAGCAAGAGCTGTCACAATTGCCTCGAAAAATCGAAGAGCTTGAAAAAGAGCAACGCGAACTTCATACGACAATGGCTTCACCGGAATTCTATCAGCAGGATAAGCTTGTCATCGCTAAGGCAACGAAGCGATTGGAAGCCCTCGAACAGGAAATGACCACGACATTCCAACGCTGGGAGTTACTGGATGCACTGGCGGAATGACAAGCGTCGATAGTCGAATGAGATTTATAGGCTCTGTAGGGCGTAGATGTCTTATTGGCTCCATGTTTTTTCCAACAAAAACCATCTTGCAATACTTTCGTCAGGAGAATGACATCATGCGGTATCTGTTTTGTTCGATGCTTTGCTTTGCGGCGGTGATGGGTTGTTCGGGAAATCAAGATCCATTGACGACAAAAAAAGAGGCCGGTCAAGCCTCTGACGGGGCGAAAAGCAAACCATTGCGGATTGCAGTGATTCCCAAAGGAACGACTCACATCTTTTGGAAATCGGTGCATGCGGGTGCCGTTCAAGCCGCCAAGGATCTGGGAGACATTGAGATCCTATGGAAAGGACCACTGCTTGAGAATGATCGTGACGGCCAGATTAACGTTGTGCAGGATTTCGTGGCCAATCGCGTGGATGGAATCTGCCTGGCGCCTCTCGACAAACAGGCGTTGATCGGGCCTGTTAAAGACGCTGTTGAAGCAGGGATTCCGGTTGTGATTTTCGACAGTGCACTTCAAGACGAATCGAAGATCATCAGCTATGTCGCGACCGACAATCGCAAAGGAGGCGAACTAGCAGCCCGTCACATGGCAAAGGTTTTGGGAGAAAAAGGGAACGTGATCCTGTTGCGATATAACGCAGGAAGCGAAAGTACCGAACAACGTGAAGAAGGTTTTCTTGACACGCTGAAGGCAGAATTTCCGGGCATCGAGGTGATTTCGTCGAAGGAGTATGCGGGGACGACCCCGGAACAGTCGCTCGATAAGGCGACGCAGGTATTGAGCAATTTCAAGGATCGTGTGAATGGCATTTTTGCGGTCTGTGAACCCAACGCGAATGGAATCTTGATTGCCTTGAAAGAAACGCAACTCGTGGGCAATGTAAAATTTGTCGCATTCGATTCCAGCGACGATCTCATCCGTGCCATGGGCGACGGCGCTTGCCACGGGATTGTCCTGCAAGACCCTGTTACGATGGGCTATCAATCAGTGCAGGCGATTGTCAAATCGATCCGAGGTGAAAAGGTCGAAAAACGGATCGGCACCGGCGAGTTTCTGGCGACCCCTGAGAATATGGCGTCACCCGAAATGGATAAGCTTTTGAATCCAGAGCGTTATTGAACGGAAAGGGTGGTAGGCGAATTTCGCAGGTGTGTACTCAGCCTCATGACTTCAAATGACTGAAGGATCATGCAGCGCGGCTGGCCTGTTTAATTTCATTGACCGGCAAGCTCTTTGAATTGAATTTGATGGTCATAAGCGGCTCGTTTGGGGACGGCGCATCGTGGGTGACAGGGGTTTCCCGGATTCCTTCGAGGCCGAGCAGAAAGAGATCGCGAAGTGAACGAACGACCTCGGCGATGTTGATCTTGGATTGGCCGATTATGCGGTCTTCGAAGATGATCGGAGTTTCAACGATACGGCAGTTGTTTTGCGCACAACGGTAGAGGAATTCTTCTTGAAAGGCATATCCGCGCGAACGGATTTTCGCGAAATCCAGTTCCCTCATTTTACTGATACGATAGCAACGGAAAGCACCGCTGCAATCTTTGGCTTTCAGTCCGAGCAGAATGTGGGAGTACCAGTTGATTGCCTGACTCATGAAATGACGGAGAGGACTCCAGCCGGTGATGCTGCCACCAGGGACATAGCGAGAGCCGATCCCGACATCGGCAAACTGCATGCATTCGCTGAGTGCCGGCAAGTACCGGGGATGGTGGCTGAAGTCGGCGTCCATGTTCTGAACGAAGTCATAATCATGATCGATGGCCCATTGAAAGCCCGCCAGTGTTGCGGCACCAAGTCCCTCTTTTTTTGTTCGTAGAAGGAGTTTCACTCGAGAATCCGTCGACATCAGTTGTCGGACGACATCTGCCGTGCCATCGGGAGAACTGTCATCGACGACCAGAACGTGAGCCAACGGAAGTTGCTCAAGCACCTGAGGCACCAGCCTGGCGATGTTTTCTCGCTCGTTATAAGTACAAAGCGTGACAACTAAGCGAGGAGGTTTTGTGGTGGCGACAGATGCAGGTGACATTTGAGACTCCAAAGACTCCGATGTAACTATGGGGCTGGATGATCGTTGAAGATCGAAAAGACGTCTAGATCAACACGATGCGGGTTGATTGTTGACAGGTTTGCGGCGTAGCATCTCTTGGGTAGGGCATCATTTGTGCTCATTCAAGCGGATTTGGTTGGGAACCAGCTTTGTCGAACGTTTCGGATCAAACGCTGATCGAACAACTCCGGCGGGGAGACCGGACAGCATTTGCGCAAGTGATCGAACGGAATCAGCGAACGGTTTATGGCTACCTTCGAGCACGGCTGCAACAGGCCAGCGACGCAGAAGATATGATGCAAGAAGTGTTTCTGCGGTTCTACCTGTCTCAGGCTCGGTTTGATTCGACGGCCCTGATCAGACCATGGTTACTTGGGATTGCCAGGAACCTGCTGCGCGAGCATGTTCGGGACGTTAAACGGCGTAAAGAGGTGGCCTGGACAGAACTTTGCCTTGAATTGGAATCAGTGTTACCTCCTGACGCGTTGTGGTCGGATGCTGACGATGTGATCCGGTATCTCCCCAAGTGTCTGGAGGAACTCGGGCCAAGCGCCCGACAGGCGGTCGACCTGCATTATCGATCTCAACGAAAGCTGGCAGAGATTGGGCACGATTTGCATCGCAGTGAAGGGGCAGTCAAGCTCCTGATGCATCGAGCTCGTCAGGCTTTGAGGGATTGTCTCCATTTGAATACGCCACGAACTGGCCCAGGAAAGGGCGACCAATTATGAACGTTCCGGAATTTATGCATCTCAACGATGTCAAACAGCTAAAAGACGATTTTCACGCCGATATCTGGCTGAGGCGAGTGCAAATTAACGAACAGCAAACCGTTTCGTTTCGACGGCCTGATGGATTGGACAGTCAACTGAATCTCACCCGCCAATTGCGGGAAGGCACAATGTTAAAGCTGGTTGGAAAGGGTGTTGGGGGCCGGGGAAACCTCGTGTTGCAAGTTCGGCTAATTGACTTTTGACGGGATTGATTTGTTTGTGACCTTTGTCAAATCTTGATTCCGCAAGTGATGCTGGAAAGAATTCGTTCGTCGTTTAATCCTTTGATTTTCGAATGACTTTATGACCGACCTTGAACTGATCGAACTGCTACAACAGAAATCTGCTGGAGAATTGACGTCGGCTGAAGTCGATACGATCCGAGCTCGGTGGACTCAGTCACCCGAACTTCGGCAAGCACTGGGCGAGCATCTGCATCTGGAATCGCAATTGACGGGGGCTCTCAGCCCTATCCACCTTGACGTGGATATGATCTTGAAACGGGCTTTGGAACAGCGGCAATTTCAACGCGTTTCATCGCCTCGATGGGGATGGCTGATTGGGCTGATCTGTGTGATCGCGGTTGGGGTTGGTCTATTT
This sequence comes from uncultured Schlesneria sp., assembly GCA_903904835.1. Classification (GTDB taxonomy): domain Bacteria; phylum Planctomycetota; class Planctomycetia; order Planctomycetales; family Planctomycetaceae; genus Schlesneria. The sequence continues at coordinate 8,915 of CAIVEI010000035.1, forward strand.
GTGTTGGTCCCGAAGCCGCACGGCCTGGAACAGATCGTCGATCATGTGCCGGAGGAGACTGAGCCGACGGTTGAATTGCGCGCCGATGCGTCAATGCCGAGTAATCTTGGAGGTCCGTCTGCTGAAACGGCGCTCAGCACAGTGATAGGCGAAGTGCGTGTCAAACCAGAAACATCCAAACCGTCGCCGACCGTTGAATCATTGCTTAGACCATTTGTCGTGGATGTCGTAGCGAATGAACCTTGGTCAGCGACACTGTCACCAGACGTTGTCCCATGGGGAGCCGAAAGTCCGAATTTGACGGCCCCCTATAAATCAGCAGGGCACAATGAATTTCCTGAATCTGAGGGGAAACGCTGGCTCGCACAAGTCGAAGGGTTTCCCTATGAATGGTCGACAGAAAATATGGGCAATCCCGTTCGTCGGATTGCCAAGTTTCAAGGTCTGGCGAAGCTTCGGGCTCCCTGGCCCGATGACGCGCTACTTCGTGTGACGCCGTTTGAAGTCACCGATATGACGTTTTATTTTTGGCGGGGTCCCACCGGGATTGCACTTCGCTTTTATACACGTCGTGAGCCTCATCTATGGGCCGCGTTTGAGATTGCTCGAGAGAATTCCTCGCCAAAGCCAACTCGATTCGGGCTGTTGACGACAGACAGTGGAGCGTATTTCCGGTCGACGCCGGGAACATTTGACGTTCGTCAACAGAACGGTGCACTCGTACTGGCGCGGGGTGGAATTGTTCTAATGAACGCACCATTTGATGGGCCACCAATCGAGGTCTATGTGGAAGGTCAATTCCGACTGCGCGGACTTTCCATGCATCGGAGTGTTGCTTTTCCAAGCCGACCTGACAACCCACACCCAGCGTTGGTTTCAAGCCCGGCTGCATCAATTCCGTGGGCAATGTCAGCGGAATCACCCGCAAGTTTAACCGCCAACGATGACGGATCTGTGTCGATGTCGGTGGATTCACGTGAGAAAGCGGGGCTTGTCTGCTTTCCTTTCGGTTGGTTGTCCGCAATGGAACAATCGCAAGGGGCGAACGGATTGTTCGAAGTGATTGTGTGCGTTGAATCAGCCGAGCCCGGCACGGGGATCTATCTCGGTGACCGTGATGGGCGACCTCTGCAACAACTCGGATTCTTTAAGGATTCAGCGACGCAACGGACGACGTTTGGAATATTGCGTCCGGGGGAAATTAGAGAAGAAGCGAATTTCAACATCAATGATTATCCTCCTCCGTATCTCGCCAAAACCGGCTGGTTCAAGTTGATTGCCGGGCTGGGAACGTTACATCTTCAGGTGAGTGGTGACGGGCGTCATTGGGGGCACGTGGTTGAGTCTCCAGGACGTAATCTGCCGGGCGCAGTCTGCTCAATGGGACTATTTGGATTGCAGGGACCGAACGTCCGTACGATCCGAGTTCGGCAGATTCAAGTTCGTGAATTGATTGGGATCACTAGTATTGCAGATCCCGGTCTCTTATCGCGCGTGATTCCGTTTACGAAAGAAAATTGGACGGATTTGACGACATGGAATCACCGTGTGCTTGATAGTCTACCACGAGATGTCGATTTAATGGCATGGTTTACGGCAAACGCGGTGGCAGCACTGTCTCAGGGGCCGCCCAAAGAGTTTGGATCAAATCTGCTTCGACAACTGGTCAAAGTCGAAATGCGATCAACAAGACCCTTTGAAAAGAAGCAGCAACTGCTCGAAGATGCCTGTTCATTATGTGATCTGTTTGATGAAGGATATTCAAAAACACTGGGAGTCTGGTATGAGGAGTTGGGTTGGCAGTTAGCCGCGTCGCATGAATTGCAGCCAGTCAGCAAAGTTCGTGCTGCATGGCTTTGGTCTCCGATCTGGACGTCTAGCAAGATGAGATACGTTTGGGAACGATTGCATTCGCATGAGATACTTCAAGCTGTCTATCGACGTGATTGGACTTTGACGTGGTCGTTGTGTCAATCAGCGACTTACTGGAACCTGCTTCCTCATCCGGATCAGCGGCCAACGGACCGAGGTGAGGATCTTGATCGACACGCCCGATGGGCAAAAGCCATGGTTGCCGAAGCAGCACCCCAAATCGACGATGGAACAGGAGGTGTTTTGCCGTTGGGGCAGCGACATCCGTATGTCCCCGTGTTGAATAAAGAAGCCTACAATGTGCGGGCAGAATTAGAGTCTGCTCTGAGTGGTCAAAACTATGAGGATGCGTGTCGGATAGTGATGTCCATTGCCGAACAACGTGATGGGCCAGGCTTATTGCCAGACTCTGATGATCGTCAACTCTATGTTTCGATGTCGACGGCGATCAGTCTAGCCCGGAAGTTACATCCCTCCTTTGTTCAAACAATGTCCGAAAAGTTTGAACCTTTGGGACAGATCCGGATCAGGTCAGCGATCAATCGTCGTGATATCGCAGGACTGCAAGCGGCCACACTGCAGTTCTATGGTACCGATGCCGCAAGAGACGCTCATTTATCACTGGGAGACCTGGCTATCTCTATTGGCCAATTTGAATCAGCCGAACAGCATTTTAACGATGCTCAGGTTGATGCAGGCCTTCGTTTGCGAGAAAAACTTGAGCCGAGGTTGCTAATCGCACGTGCGCTGGGGGGAAGACTATCACAAGCACAACGGGCCGCAAGCACAGAACAAATCCCAACTGGCACATTCGACCTTAATGGGACTACGATTTCTCCTGCTGACTTTCAAAGTCTGATGAACGAACTTCTTGTTCGTCCGTCGACCGCGGGTCTGATCACAGAATCGCATCGTAAGCCGCTTCTATCATTTCCACAAACAGCCTGTAAGTTGGAGGCAAGAGCTCAGTTTGATGGTCATCCAGGTAATAACCCGGGACGACATGAGTATCGGTTTGGCGACCCGTTTGGCAGGCAGCTATCCGTCGTCTCTGACGATCAACGGATCTATGTCAGTAATCGATTCCAGGTGAATGCCTACTCCGTTGTCGAGGGACGCCAACTATGGGCACAGGGACTAGGCAGCGAACAGGGTGATTCGTACGCGTTGCCGTTCACTCCGATGAAACCATTGCTCACATCGGTCCATATGTATGTTCGCCGTCTGACAAAAGCAGGGGCCGAACTGGCTTGCCTGAAACTGGATGATGGGCAGGTCGTTTGGAATCAACGTCCCGCACATAGCGTGTTAACCGATCCAGTAATCTGGAATGGGCGTCTCTTTGCTTTAACTCTTTCCAAGAACGAGGAAGATTTCGTTCAAGTTGAGGCGACCTGGTTTGATCCCACAAATGGAAATGTCGCGTCATCCCGTCCATTGTTTCGACTCCGCGAAGCCTCTGATCGGCAGTTTTCGGGGCAATTAACGCTGTGCGATCGAATCGCGGTATGTTCTATTTCTGGTACAACTGCAAGCTTTGACTCGCGAGGCGAGATTCTTTGGATGAGAAGGCACACTTATATACAGAAACCGACTGACGAAATGTCGGAGGATCAGCGAGTGGTTGCGCCGATTGTCAAAGCGGGGCAAGTCATCCTCACTGTTCCCGGGGTGCGCGCGGTCAGCTGCTTGGAACTTGATTCTGGAGGGATTGTATGGAGTCGACCAATCACAGACCTCCGTGGGCTTCTCGATGTCAGTGAAACTCGGGTTCTGATCGAAACAGCTAAGGGTGTTGTCTCTCTCGACGTCCGATCCGGTGACATTGCCTGGCAGCGTCCTATGGAAACTCGATTAGAAGCCTTCGTTGTCGATGGACCGACACTGGTCTTTGCACGCCGCGTCTCGTTTCCTAATAACCGTTCCATGCCGGTACTAGTTTGGCTGGATTCGCAGACGGGTGAAGAGCGAGGTCAATCGCTGGTTGATGTCGCTGATCGCGAAGAATTTCAACTCGGACCGATGTTCTCGGCAGGCGATAAATGGTGGGCGTTCGTTGGTCAGTCGTGGAAAGAGCCGAAGCGGGAATTAAACGAGCTCGTGCCGGTCCCCTCAGTGATCCCACGATCATTTGTCGATGAATCACTGCAAGCCTGGAAGCCGGAATTGCCTGAGGCACAACTTGCAGAAATCGAGTTGATTGTTCCCGGCTGGTTTCCCGTGGCGAATTATCGAGAACGACTTATCGTTCATCCTGGTGACATTCGTGGTGACACAGCCGTACTTGTCAGTAAGCTTGACTCGCAGCATTCGGTTCGATTGTCCAGCCTCGTGCATCTCGTTTCAGGTCGAAAACAGACGTTGCGGCTACGAGTGGGAAATCAGCCGGGCCAAAAATGGAAATTGACGATTCGTACGACGACGCGATTGCTATTGGAACAAGATATCGAAGACGCTGGAATTACTAACGGATGGCGCGATGTGTCGGTCGACCTCAGCCCGTTGGCAGGCCAGAACGTGTCCCTGCAATTGATCCAGACTTCCGTCAATAACACGGCCACCGAAGCACTCTTGAAGCGGATCGAACTGGTCGTTGAATAGAACTTCGGCTGAGATCACTTCGTCATGACTGACGTTCGTGAAAGCGTTTGATGATGCTCTGCAACTTATTGTTTTGAGCCATTGCCTGTTTTCGAACAGCTTCTCGAACTGAAGGTCTTTTCATTCCGGAAGTTCATGCTTGGCGTCCACAGGGTAGATCAGAGCATTTGCTATACAGGCGACAGCGAGTAATCCAGCCATCAGATACATCGTGGAATTGTAAAGTGTGGCAGACGGGTTCATTGTTCCTGGTGGTGCGATCAACATCAGCTTAGATAGCGTTACGGTCTTATTGGCGACGAGTACGTCAAGCTGATCTAGTGATCCTCCGAATGCCTCGTTGAATTTTGTTGGGTCGACGTGCTTGGCAAGATCGCTCAGTGCGCGTTTTAAAGAGGATTCACGAAGTGACGTGATTGCCCACGGTCCTAAAACACCAGCAAAGCTCCATGCCGTCAGCAGGCGTCCGTGAATTCCGCCAACGTACTTTGTTCCAAACAAGTCGGCAATATACGCCGGGATCGTGGCAAACCCACCTCCATACATCGTAAAGATCAACATCGTCGAACCGTAAAAACAGATCAGCCAGGCAACGGATGGAAAAGCACTTTGCTGTGCCGCAAAAAAAGGAAGCGAAAGGTAAAGCGGTATCCCCAGTAGAAAATAGAACGCATATGTTCGTTGGCGACCAAGATGATCCGAAGCACTTGCCCAGAAGAATCGACCAATCATGTTAAACACACCGATGGCCAAGACAAAACCACCCGCAAATCGGGCGGTTACGATCTGAGGTAGTGTTGATCCGAAGATCTCGGTCATCATTGTTTTGGCAACGCCCAGAACACCGATGCCAGCAGTCACATTGAAACAGAGTACGATCCATAACAGATAAAACTGCGGCGTTCGCAGAGCCTGAGTTGCGTCGACGGTCCCCTGACTGATCATTCGCCGGGACGCCGAAGGTGCATTTGCAGGGGCCCAGTCCGCTGGTCTCCAATCGTCTGCCGGAATTCGATAAGAAAATGCTGCGATCATCATCACGAAGAAATAGCCGATTCCAAGAACAACAAAGGCCTCGGCAACTCCCGTTGATCCCGTTCCAACGACATAGACGCCCGGTTCCGTTTGAACGGAAAGACGCGCAGCTTCATTCTGTGAGATGACTATCACCGGCCGTTCTTCTGATTCGGTGAGGGCGTACAAGCGGCCAACTTTTAACTCTGGCTTAACGGTTTCTTGTGTCCCGAGATACTGTGGAGCACGGTAGAAGTAATCAATTAAAAAGTCATTGAGTGGCGCTCCAATAATCGCTCCGCCACCAAATCCCATAATGGCCATCCCCGCCGCCATACCTCGACGATCAGGAAACCACTTAATCAATGTGCTGACAGGGGAAACGTATCCTAAACCGAGTCCAATCCCTCCAATGACACCATAACCAAGATATAGAAGCCAAAGTTGATGTAGATAAATCCCAAGACCACCGATCAGGAATCCCCCGCCCCAACAGACGGCTGCAATACTTCCAACGGCACGTGGTCCGACCCGTTCGAGCCAGTTGCCAGCAAACGCGGCTGAAAGGCCAAGGCAAACGATTGCCACACTAAAGATCCAGACCACACTGCCCAGGCTCCAGTCGTCAGCGGCAGGAGCAACGACACCGCGAACCTTGACGAGCGCCGGGTTAAAGTTACTCCATGCGTAAACAGAACCGATACAAAGATGAATCGCAATCGATGCCGGGGGAACCTTCCAGCGGTTGAAGTCCGGCGGTGCGACGATTCGATTTTTGGCAAATAGCTGGAAAACAGACATCGCGCAATGACTCGTTATCAAAGGCTTCAAGTTGTCGGTCAGTCAGAAATGAAATCGTGATCGGTGAGCACTAAAGTTGCAACGGGACGCCTGGATATCCCTTCAGGCTGTTGACGCATCCGACGTCAACGTCTTTGGATGAATACGAGCATAGAAGACCGCGATTCCTAATCCGGTAAAAAGACATCGAGAGACTCTGCCAACACCGACTGGTTTGGCTCGATTGCGAATCACGCGCGTCTCGGCGATGAGATCACGTAACATTTGACGTTCGACATTCATCGTGGTCCATATGAGATCTGTAAAAATACTGACTGTAAAAGAAGGTACGAGATACATCGCGGCCCACATTAGTCGTAGCGTCATTCGCCATGGCGATGGTGGCTTGCCATAAATTGTGATGATTCTGGCATCAGCGATCCAATAACCAACCGAGCGAAAGCGAGACGGTTTTATAACGGCGAGATAAACCCAACAAATTATCAGCCAGATCGGTACGACAAACGGCATCGGATCATTGGATAGCAAGTCTCCAAAAGGCATCGCAATCAGTGCAAGTAGAAAAAACAGAACGCTCGAATCGACGGCAAAGATCAGAAGATGGCGAAATGCACCGACGTAGTCCTCTCGGCGGTAAACCATTGGATTCGTGAAGGCCTCTTCTTGGGTAGCAAGTCCCGAAGCCGGCTGCAATTTCACTGGGTCTTCCGATGTATGCATAATCGTTTTGTGCCTATGAAAGGTTGCGAAGCCGAGATTCAGTCTTCTTGAACTCTGAGGAAAACGACCAACATTCCCAGTTGAAGAAAGAAGGCAATTGGACCCAGTACCAGCCCGTGAAAGAGTTGTCCACCCGATAATGCGATCAGCGAAAATCCAATCGCGATGAGGCAGGCAATCGAAGCTGCGATGGTACTGATCATCAGTGCAATGTCGGCCAATGATGAATGGGCAATTCCACGTTTTCCTGGTGTGGAACCCGTCGTTGCCGTTGGAAAATCGAAGCCACAACCGGGGCAGATGATTTCCGTCGCAGACATCTCTGCTTTACATTTTGGACAATACGCCATTTGTCGATGTCCTTTTGACCAAGAGTATTAACTACGATACTAGTAATCACCGCATTCAGCCATCGACATGTTTGCCGAAAGAACGGACTTAATAACCTAATGCCGTTAAAGGTCTACTGAGTCGACTGCTTTGTGGACATGGCATGGAACTGCTTCCAGGTGATGATTTCGATCCCCAGTTTTTTAATCTCGCCCATGACTTCCGGGTCAGTAAAGATGCGTCGGTCGCCGTCCCGATTTGCTGCACTGTTCGTGATTGCCTGCAGTTCCTGGTTATCGATTCCGCAGTGGATGATGATTTCGCTGACGCCCGGCTTCAATTCCCGTAGCGCTTTCAGATAACTTTCTTTCCGCATCTCATGTGTTGTTCCGCTATAAAGCTGGTCCAGAGCATCGAGAATCGGCAACTGCTTTGCATCCAGCGCTTTGGTTAATTCGACAGCCTTCTCAGCTAATGCGGGATACTCTTTTGCCGTACGTCCATCTTTGTCGGCGTTGCGGATGAACAAGACTGGAAGATTGAATTCAATCCCCAGGTTTACGTAGACATCGAGCAGATCCGGTCGGCTGACTAATGCCCCCATATGAGTATCCAGGTGAGTAATCGGAACCTGAAACTGCATCGCTCGCTTGATCTGGGCACGGAGCTCAATCTCGACTTCGGTCGCTTTGACACTGGCGGCAACCGCCGGGACATTCTGGTGTAGAAACCCGTCTTTATCGAGCAGACTGGGGACTTGTTCTCGAGGTGCCACGGGCCCCCATCGGTAAATCTTCCATTCTGAATTGAGCGTCAGATGAAGACCAAAGTCCTTTTCGGGATGTTCTTTCGCGTAGAGCGCAATTTCTTGAAACCAGGGGCAGGGGACCATGATGCTCGCCGACGAAACGCATCCCTGTTCCATGGCTTCGATCGTCGCAACGTTGACTGAATGGGACATTCCCGCATCATCCGCGTGAATGATGACATACCGCTTTGAACTCGGGTCTGAGGCAGACAACGGCGACATTACAAAGCTCAAGAAAACCAGCGATAACAAACTCGCAGTAGCACGAAGGAACATAGGTTAAGACCTTTCTGTTGCTGAATAAACGAAAATGAAAATCAATGTTTGTGAAAGTCTTTGCTGTAAGGAATCGGGTTTCGTCGAATTCGATTCGAGTGGGCTGATTGCATGATGCTTTTGCCACGATGACGATTGATGGTAAGCCATTTCTCTTTTCGTCGGCAAGACAGTAACGCTAGCAGCCTATTCCGAGATCATCACGAAATGTCGATTCCTCTCGCTCTTTCCAAAAAAATAAAATGTTCCCAGTTGACAAATCTCCGTTGTGTTGTATTAATGTGGTAATACAATGTTCTGGCTCGCGGCCGACGTTTTACGGCGAGGCATGCTCGTGCAAATTCATATCACTACCAGCGACGGGGTACCGATCTATCAGCAGGTCGTCAATCAGATCAAGTTCCTGATCGCTTCGGGTCGGCTGAATTCCGGTGATGAACTTCCTCCCATCCGGGTTCTCGCGGCGCAGTTATTAATCAACCCTAATACCGTCGCGCGGGCTTATCGCGAACTGGAAACAGCAGGCATCGTTGAAAAGCGACGGACAGCAGGGACGTATGTATCTGAACAAGGTTCGCCATTGGCAAGGCGCGAACGGGTCAAGATCCTTGCGGAACGAATTGACACCCTGCTTGCCGAAGCGATCCACATGGGTGTCTCGATCGACGATGTCATGAAACTTGTTCAGCAACGACATGACGCTATCCAATCTGCTCGAAATGAGGAGTAATCCTGTGTTTGATTCCGTCCCATCGTCTGCATCTCCGATCGTCGAAATCCGTGGGCTGACACGTAAGTTTGGTGACAAAGTCGCTCTTAATGATCTTTCATTAGATGTTCCTCGCGGGGGTGTGTTTGGATTGATCGGGGGAAACGGAGCTGGAAAGACGACGCTCATCAAACACATTCTCGGAATGTTAAAAGCTCAGCAGGGATCGGTTCACGTGTTTGGGCTCGATCCCGTAAAGGACCCTGTCGGTACGCTCGGTCGCATTGGTTATCTTTCGGAAGAACGCGAACTCCCTGATTGGATGCGGGTGGGGGAACTCATTCGATACACGCAGGCGTTCTTTCCCAATTGGGACGACTCTTACGCAGAAGAACTGCGCGAGTCGTTCGATCTGGATAAGAAGGCTCGGATTAAAACTTTGTCACGTGGTCAGCGGGCACGAGCCGGACTTCTTGTGGCGCTTGCTCATCGTCCGGAATTGCTGGTTCTAGATGAGCCCTCGTCAGGACTCGATCCGGTTGTTCGTCGCGATATCCTCGGGGCGATTATTCGTACGATCGCCGACGAAGGCCGAACCGTTTTATTCTCGTCACATCTTCTCGACGAAGTCGAACGTGTCGCGGATCGAGTCGCCATCATTCATCACGGCCAGATCATGCTCACCGCTTCCATGGAAGAAATCAAAGAGCAGCATCGTCGAGTAACACTCCGTTTCGATCAATCGCTCGACCGCCCGCCGGAGCTTGTCGGTTCACTCTCGTCAACAGGTCAGGGAAAGGAATGGACATATATTTGCAACGGAGAAATGTCTCAATTGCGAAATGCAGCCGAAGCGATCGGCGGGACAGTCGTCGAAGAAGCCGCTTTAACATTAGACGAAATCTTCATCTCCCGCATTCTCTTTTAACGCGCGTCGGAAGAGTGGTTAAGTATAGGTGAATCGTTCTCGCGTTGCGGTATTGGCTGTGGCCTTGGCAAGTAGGCGACGAATAGCTAAATCGCTTTCGTGTTGGGGCATTGGCCGTTAGGGAACGTTACTTGTTGAAAGTCGATTTCTACTGACGGAAGTTGGTTCTACTATGCATGTTTTATCGAAATGCGATTATTGAGGAAGAATAGTATGCGATCAATTCCCTTGGCGATGACGTGGGAGATGCTGCGAAGAGGGGGGTGGTATTTGGTCGCCTATTTTCTTGGCGCTCAACTCATTATTTCGATTGTGTTTGGAGCCCTTGCTCGCGCTGGTGTTGACTTCGAAGATCCCAGTATGGTCGGCGTCGGTGCGTCCTTTTTATTGACGTACATGTTTCTATTTTCAGTCAGCGCCTTAGGTTATCAGGGGCCGCCGTCCCGCTTATACACCTATCCGATTCCGTCGTCGACAATTGTGTCCGGGCATCTGTTGGTTTCGATGGCATCCGTAGGGCTCCAGCTATGGCTGACCATTTTCCTGATGAATGCGTTTTTCAAGACACATTGGCCCTTGTGGGGGCCTGTAATGTTTGCTGCCGCCACCGTTTGCTCAATTCAGGCGACCATTTGGCTTACCGAGAAATCCGCATGGGCACCGTTGGCAATCGCTGTCGTCGCAGGCCTATTAGGGTTCTGGTATCACTTTCGATGTGGAGTTGGGGCTGGAGGTAAGTTTCCGACGGTTCTTTGGACATCAGTGGCTCCGGTGGATCTTGGAGGGTTTCTTGCTGTCACAGCGGCATCTTTCGTTGTCGGAAATATTGCGGTCGCTCGTAATCGCTGTGGTGAACAATTGAAACCACTTGGAATTCATGCGTGGCTCTGTCGCGTCCTGGATTTCACTTCTGATGAAAAAGCTTTGCCATTCCGTTCGCCCGCGGAAGCACAACTTTGGTATGAGTGGCGTCTAAAGGGTTGGGGTATGCCCGCCACAGTTGCGCTTGGGCTTTTAATTGGAATGGCGATTTGGCTGATTTTCGTTCGCGACCCGAAACTGATTGGCACGGGGTTTCTCGTGCTCGGTGGATATCTTGTCGTGCCAGGCTTCGTCTGTGCCTTTATTATCGGAAACATGGGACCGACCGATACTGCTTTCGAGATGGGTCATTTTCTTGCTTCACGCCCAATGAAAAGCGCCGAAATGGCTCGAACAATTCTAAAAATGACTGCACAAAGTTTGCTGCTGGCCTTTTCGCTTTGGGCAGGGGCATTTCTGATGACTGGGGCGATTTTGCTTGCGTGCGGATTAGCTCCAAATGACATCATTCCGAAGGAAATCCCCTGGTGGTCTTTTCTTGCAGCGCCTCTGGGATGCTGGACAGTGACCGCCGTTCTTGCTTCGATTGGTCTGACGGGCCGACCAGTCCTGTTTGCTCAAATCTGTTGTGCAACTTTAGCGTTGTATTTGGCAGGCGTCTTTTTTTCTGTCTTCGTTCTGACCGAGAAAGGGCGCGACCAATTCTTTACCGGAGTTGCGTTTATCATTTGCTTCGTGCTTTTAAGTGTTACTGCCTGGCTGTTCATCACAGCACTGAGGCGTCAGTTCATTCGATTGCCATCAGCGGCCGCTTGCGCCTTTATTTGGATCGTCCTTAGTTCATTATCCGTATTGATCGGGATGCAGTTACCCGGTGGGGAACTGGTGAACTATTTCACTCTAGTAGCGCTGGCTTCACTGGTGGTGGCACCCATCGCCGCCGCTCCGCTGGCGGTTTCCTGGAATCGGACGCGATGAAATTCCCGCTTCATTGGGAAAAACATCATGAATCCGCTTGCAATCCTTGCCAAAAGTGACATTTTGTCTGTAAAAATGTCGCCGCGTGATCCATTTTCGCCTCCGCTACGTTCTTGAGTCTCGATAGTGCATGAGCGGTCGGTTTTCCTTTCGAGATTCACCGAAAACGACCCCCCTTTTCCCTGCTGGTTGCCTCAATTAGAAAGGCCAGTCATGTTCCGCAGATTTTGTTTTTCCGTGGTGGCACTCGCACTGAGTTCCACGATCGCTTCGGCTCAAGTCAAACTCGAACCGAAGTATCCGGAAGATGCCAAGTCGGTTGTTCATCGCGACACATCATCGAAACAGACACTGACATTGGCCGGGATGGATATTGACACGAAATCATCAACATTCATTGTGGCCACGACTTCGACCGGTAAGCGGGCTGCTGATGGGACATTGAAGATCGAAGAAAAAGTCGACACATTGCAGTCCGAAATTTCGACCCCCGGTGGATTAATCCAGTTCGATTCGGCCAATCCAGACAAGAAAGCAGACAATCAGCTACTTGAACCCATTCTGGATATTTTCCGATCGGTCTATCGCAACCCCGTGACTGTGGAACTCGACGCTAAAAACAAAATCACCTCCGTCAAATTGCCTGACGGTGAGTTCGAAAAGCTTCCCGCCGCCGCGAAAGATCAACTAAGCCCCGAAACCTTAAAAAAGAATATCGAAAATGTCCTTCAATTCTTGCCCGACGAGCCGGTGAAAAAAGGGGATACCTGGGAGCGATCCTCTGAACAGAATCTCGGTGCTGGACAGACAATGAGTTTTCGGACAAAGTACGAGTATCAGGGGACCGTTGAAAAAGATGGCAAGACACTCGACAAAATAACGGGCAAAGCGTTCGATGTCAGTTTTGCAATTAATGGAAACGCGATGCTGCAGGTCACGAAAAGCGATCTGAAGATTATCGAATCGGAAAGCACCTTTCTGTTTGATCGAGAACGAGGCTCTGTCGTTTCAACTTCGTCGAAAGTGCAGATCGCAGGACCATTAACACTCGTCGTCAATGCGATGGAATTCGCCGGTAAGGTCGATCTGACGATCGAAGAAAAATCGTCCCGAGAGATGAAGTAATCTCGCCTCAGGTCGCCATATGCCTGGGATGCCTGGTGGGTGACAAGCTGACGCTCGTCGCTGCTTCAATAGGGAAGCAGCGACGAGCGCAGGTTCCCGTGCCTCAATTTTATTTGTCTCAAGTTGCCAAAGAACGATTCCCGCCGATGCGGCGGTGTTTATTGTTCAAATAAAGTTGTCGTTTGTCAATATTGTTTTGTTGTTTTATTTGGTTTTGCGCGGGGAAAAGGTAGAGTCGCTTCCGTGCGGGCGTGCGATTCCAATTTTGGCTCTCATAAACCAGCCATGAAATTCCACGAATGAATGAACGATCGGCTATTTTGAAACCGCGAGGTGGCCGGGGAGTTCGACTTCAAAAATGCTGCCAGACTGGCCTGGTCGATCGTGAACGCTGATGCGGCCGTTGAGTTGCTTGACGAGAGTATGAACAATGTACAGGCCAAGACCCGTACCCTTCTGTCGGCGAGTTAATTCGCTGCCCGCTCGGAAGAACATGCGAAAGATCCGCTTACGCAACTCGTGAGGTACGCCAAGTCCATTGTCGATGATGCGAATCACCACCCGGCCGCGTTCACCAATTCGAACGTGGACTTCCACGCGTGGCGGGTCCCCCGCGTATTTGATCGCGTTGTCGAGCAGGTTACGGAAGATGGTTTCAAGTACAAGCGGTCGCGCAAAGACAACAATCGGCTGAAAATCGTAAACCAGCGTCTCGGCCTCATCCTTTTTATGATGGGCGCACGCTGCTGCACCGCATTTTCGTAACAGCGTTTCGAGCGAAATATCTTCCGGTTCAGACTGCTCGCCAATCGCATCAATCCGTCCGACTTCCAGCAGTTGCGTGATGAGGTGGTCCAGTCGTTCGAGTTCTTCTTCCATCACGCGATAGAATTTCGTCCGCTGTTCATCGCTCAGCGCACGCATCTCAAGCGTTTCCAGATAAAGCCGTAACGACGCGATCGGCGACTTTAGCTCGTGGGTCACACTGTCAATAAAATTCGCCTGGCGTTGGTTGAGTCTGACTTCCTTGATCATCAGGAAGAGATAAAACGACAATCCGAGCAGAATCAAACCGAAAACTGCGACACCAATGATGATCGCACTCCAACCCATCGAACGGGCCAAGAGCGCAATCCAGAAAACCATCAACGTCAGGTTGAGCGTCATCAGGACAACGCTGAGCGTAATCGGAAGTCCGATCGTCATCCGGGAACGAAGGGCGTTGGACACGGCGTCACCTTTGGAATCAATCGAGCGAGCAATTCAGATGAAGCAGCATGTCAGGTCGGAAGCCGATGTCAACCAACGGAGACTTCTTATTACTGCGCCTCGTCGATGTGCCACGCTTAAGATCTGCCAACGAAAAAAACCGCAGTCACATGCCATGACTGCGGTTTCGGGAGGCTGCGGAAGTTTTCCCCATGTATCCCGCCAGAGTGACAGGGGTTCCGCGGCCGGGACGTGATTTCAATTGCCCGGAGGCAGCAGTAATGGCATTTCGCCAGCGGATGCGGCGGGTGAGGACATCGACGGAGTAGCGAATGGCAATACTTTGGAGCTCAATTTCGGGATATTCACGCTGGCGGTGGACCGTGGTTGGACTATTTCTTCTTCAACCTCAGCCGGTTGTGATTGTGGTGTGGTTGGGACTGACTTCACCGTCTTCGAAACGGCACGCTCGGAATTGGCCCCTGTTTGGCTTACTTCGTTATTCGGACGGGTGAACGAAGGGAATTTGAGGCCCGCGTTATTCAGATTCCACCGGGATTTCTTGGCGGAAGGAGTCGGTGGTGATGAGGGTTCTGAGTAGCCAGGTGCTGGGAGCACCGACGGTGGGTCTGGTTCGGGAGTCGTGCTTTGGTCTGAATTCTGATCGTCGTACGGCTGTGCTGGCTTTTCGTACGAACGGTAAAACGACGGGCTCCCCGTCCAGCCAGGAACGGTCGGGAATCTATTGACTGATGCGCTGCGGCAGCCAACGACAAACAGTAATCCAGAGATCACCGTCGCGGCACCCAAGCGCTGACAGGCTTGAATGGTAAGCATAAGGAACGACTTTCGAGCAAAGCCAAATGGGTCTTGTTCGATCCTCCATGACCGTTCAGCAATAATTGAAACTCCCTCGTTAACTTAAGAATCGGCTGAATTCGCCGAAGTCAAGTACCTGGTTCCACAGGAATCAGCAGATTTTGCCACAGGATGTCCGGCAAGTCCGTCCAGCACGAAACTTCCGTCTAGTGAAACATTTCCGTGCGATTGCGTGGAAACACTCGCCGGTTCGGGACTTGTCTGCGTAGAATTAGTGGGAGGGCGGAAGCCTTCCCCTTCGGGTCAGACAATTCCGCGCCGCGCGACAAAGTACAACCTCTTGTCGCGGCCAAAAGGACGGCACCATCGCTGTAAGGAGTTTGCAAAATGGCAACAGTTTCCCACACCGCTACGGATGTGCTCGCCGCGTTGACGGCCCATATCTGGAAGCCGCAACCTGAACCCGCCAGACTCGTGCATCGCCTGTTGAACGAATGTCTTCAACATTGCCCGTTCGCTGCTCGGCTGTCTCATCGTATGCTCGAGGAAACGGGGACGCGGATGCTCGACTGGATCGACCATTTTGGTCTCCCTGCCAATGATCCGACAGTTGCTCAGTTAGAGACAGTGGGATATTCCAAGGTTGATCCAATTCATGGCGATATCGTCTGGACGCACAAAGCGGGGCTGTTCCCCCGGGTACGGCAGTTACAAACGGCCTCACGTCGGCTGGCAATCAAAGTCGATTCGGTTGCAGATTTTCTGTTTGCCCACGGTTTGACCGATGTCTGCATCGACGGTGAACCGTTCTCGCCGCTAAGGACCGCCTGTGTGTCGCAAGGTAACGGAGTCGAGTTCCTGGTCGTCGAGCGGCATGGGTGCCTCGATTTTACACCCAGTGAGGTAATACCGTCGCCAGCGAAATCGGGAACGTCGTTTCCCGTCGCCGTACTGCACCATTTCGAAAAGCTTCTACTGCGTCGTCGCCACTTTGAAAACGATGCTGAAGGGTTTGCGCTGGCCAATCATTTGATTGATGCGGCGATTGCGGACCTGGGGCGTGACCGGGCGTGTGATCTGTTTTTCACGGCCGAACGGCTTTACTGGCAACGTCGAAACCGTGCCGGACGGATTCAGTATGAGCGGCAGGCGTCATTGGGGTTGGGCTGGGCTAACCACGATCACCATACGTACCGATCCAGTCGCGAGTCATTCGTATCGCTGATCGCCTTCCTTGAAAAGTTGGGATTTCGATGCCGTGAGAGATTCTATGCGGGTCGAGAAGCAGGGTGGGGAGCACAGGTCATTGAGCATCCTGTGACGGGAGTCACGATTTTTGCCGACGTTGATATGTCGCCAGAAGAAGTGACAGAGGACTTTTCGCACCAGCCAATGGTCCCGCGAGCTGAACTCGGAACAGTCGGTCTGTGGTGTGCGCTGCACGGTGAAGCCTTTCTCGAGGCGGGGCTCCACCACCTCGAATGCCAGTTCGACTTCGCTGCGACTCGCGACCAACTCAAGCTGGCGGGCATTGATACCATGCTCCCCTTTACAGATTTTTCCTATTTAAGGCAGGCATTTACGCGAGGCGAGCGATGGTCGGTCGACCCTGATCGTGTCGAACGTCTCCGTTCGGCCGGCCGAATCACGGACGAACAAGCGGCAAAGTTCCTGACGCAGGGGGCCTTGGGTTCACACCTGGAAATCCTGCAGCGGGACGATGGCTATAAAGGCTTTAACCAACACGGCATCAGCGAGATCATCTCGGCAACTGATCCCCGGAGAGCACAAGCCGAAGCGGCTAGAGAGTAGTTATGAGAAAGTAGAAAGCCGCTACAAGCGGTTCGTCAGGAGCTACCGCTCCATGAAGCCGAGGAACTTTTTTGACACTTCCGACGTCAAGTTCCTCAAGAGTAGATGTCGGGGTTCGGGTGCAGCAAGACGGACAATGTGTGAATCGTGGTTTAACTCGAAGCCTGCGGCGCAGGCAGATCGGCGTTCAGCCGATCTCTTCGAACGTCGCCGAGCCTCGACTTTTCCCCGTGCTTTAACGAGAAATGTCGCCTCGAATAACGGCAATTCCGCTGCTCCGTTCCCGCTTCTCTTCGAGGCGCGGTGAAACTAGCGCGCCTGCTCCCACTTTTTCACGCCGGTGCTGTCACCAACGTTGCGTTGAAAAACTCGCTCAGCCGACGGTCGTATTCTGCGGGGCCAACTTCACGAGCACTGTTGTGCTTGGCGGAGGGGACCACCCAAAGTTGAGCCGAAGGTGAGTCGATTCGTTTTTGTAAACCCCGTCCGACATCAGGGTGGACGTAATTGTCGCGGGCACCAGCCACCAGCAGTACAGAACGATTTTTCAGCTTTGGCAGCCAGTTTTCCAGCACGACGTAGCGACGTTTTCGTAGCAGTCGACTGGTCCAGCGAACCATAATTAACGTCATCCGCACGTGCCACTTCGGCAACATTTCCAATGCAAATCTTGGAACATACAACGTCGCCCAGCGGAAGATAAAATGCATCAGCAGGGCATCGGTCGAATAGGCTCCCTCACAGCAAACGGCTTTGATATTTTCAGTTTCAGCGGCGGCGATCAAAGCGGGCGTTGAACCCCGGCTAACCCCCATAATTCCCAGGGGAAGCGTATTAAGATCGGCACGGCTTTCGATAAATCGAAGTGCGCTACGGACGTCTTCGACTTCAAACGTCGTGGGCCAATGGATCGGGGCGTATCCCGGTTGCGGATCGCTTTCACCCTGGCTTCGAAAATCAAACGAGACGACGGTGTATCCCGTCTGCAGCAGCCCGTTGGCATAAGTTGCCGCCGACCAGTGGCTACCCTCGAGTTCCGGGCAGAACAGAACCACACCTTTTGCCGGACCAAAGGCCTGGCGATGAATGCTTCCACGAAGGGTAATGCCATCGCCTGTCACGAACGAAATTTGTTCGGCGTCAGGGATGGGGGGAGATGAGACGACCGAAAACGGTGGCTTGGTCTCAAAGATACGAAGAATCAGCCGCACATAAATCAAATGGACGGACAAATCGATGATGACCAGCAAGGACAATAAGATCAGCAGCCAGAACAATGGTCACATCCCCGAGCCAGATATCGCAGACAGTATCTCGACGAAAAACGACGCACTTGCTGCTGCAAGACGGTATTCGGTCATGCAGTGCTCGTCACTTGGAGCGAAAACGGTAAAGAGGTTGATTCTTCGACGAATCAAAAACGGTGGCACGAAATCCTGGATCAACCGCTGCCAAACGATCAGCCGTGAAACTCAGCAAAAATCAACGAGCAATTCTGGCCACCGAATCCGAAGCTGTTGGACAACGTACGGCGAACGGGGGCCTGACGAGCTTCGTTCGGAACGTAATCCAGATCACAATCAGGGTCAGGTGTTTCGTAGTTGATGGTGGGTGGCAGCACGTTGTCACGCATCGATAGCAGGCAAGTGATCGCTTCGACGCTACCGGCAGCGGCGATCAGGTGACCCATCATGCTCTTGATGCTGGAAACCGGCGTTTTGTAGGCGGAGGCACCGAATGATGTCTTGATCGCTGCGGTTTCGACTTTGTCGTTGACTTCGGTACTGGTTCCATGGGCGTTGATGTATTGAATATCTTCAGGGTTGAGCCTCGCGTCCTTCAGGGCCATGTTGATGCACGCAACCGCCCCTCGGCCTTCGGGATGAATATCTGTGATCCGGTAGGCGTCGGCCGTCGATCCATAGCCGACCAGTTCCGCGTAAATCCGAGCCCCGCGCTTTTTCGCGTGTTCCAATTCCTCGAGGATCACCATTCCTGCCCCTTCGCCCAGCACGAAACCATCCCGTTCGCGATCAAATGGGCGTGAGGCCCGTTGCGGGTCCTGGTTATGCGTCGAAAGGGCCGTCAGCAGGTTGAATCCGGTCACGCCAAACGGATGGATCATGCTGTGAGCACCACCCGACAGCATGACGTCCGCGTCACCACGTCGAATGATTTCGGTTGCTTCGCCAATCGCCTGGCTGGAGGCCGCACACGCGGTCAAACAGTTCAAGTTGGGACCTTGAGCGTCGAACAGGCTGGCGAGGTGTCCCGCTGGCATGTTCGGTTCCTGTTCTAATTCCTGTTCGGCATGCAACCGAGTCAGTCCCTCACGGGTGAAGGCTTCCAGGTCAACGTGACCGTCCTTTTGCGACTCGGCAATCAGACTCATCACGCGGGCAAAGTCCTGTTGACCTTCACCAGCACCCAGATAAATTCCGAAACGCGAGGGATCAACCGAATTGAGCACCCCGGAGTCGTCGACCGCCTGACGGGCAGCACCGATCGCGAACCGGATATTCAAACCACAGTGCTGGAACCGCTTGGGATCGTCGACGTAGTCTTTCAAGTCAAAGTTTCTGACTTCGGCGGCGAATGTCGTTGGAAAGTGCGAAGCGTCAAAGTGCGTGATCGGACCAATGCCGCTCTTCGCTTCCTGCAGCGATTTCCACATTGTTTCGACAGTATTACCGATCGGAGTGATTGCCCCGATCCCCGTGATGACAACTCGCCGTCTCATTTTGACTCCAGTCCTTCACCCGCTTTTCCGACATCCATGACTCCCAGAAGACGCATCGAAAACACGAAATTCTTCTGGTCGATCTTGACGCCACCTTGGGCGTTTTCATCAACATGTGCAAAGACGATCTCGCCATCTGCAACCAGTCGCTCACCGACATGAGCCTGCACTTCGACCATGCCCCCTTCATCGCGAGCATCGATGAGCTTGGCGGTGTAGGTGAGCGTATCACCGGGGATCGCCCAACTGTGAAACGTCATCTTCGGAACTTTGGCCAGGATGACGACTTTGTTGAACTCATTGACTTTTCCCAGCAGAATTCCGCCGGTTTGAGCCATCCCTTCAAGCATCAGCGATTGAGGCATCACTGGAAAACCGGGAAAGTGGTCGTGCAAATGATCTTCGGCCAGGGTGACGTTTTTGATCGCCTTGGCGTGCGAGCCATTCACAAATTCCACGAACCGGTCAATCCAGATCCAACGCATATTCTTGTACTTCCAGGCGAACCGGGGGTGTTAAACCCCCCGGATTCTACTCACTTAAATCTTCAGACTGTGTGCCACTGGTGTGCGTCTTCGCTCGCCAGTGCTTTTGTGTTTGTCACGAAATCAGCTCGAAGAGCACTGGCTAGCCGAAGACGGCAATCCAGTGACGCCCGGATGATTTCGTTGTGACACGGCTCACCTTCGTAAAATCAGTTCAACTTCGACGCCAGGAAATTCACCACCATGTTGACGGTGAACAGGTCTTCCACGTTTTCGACTTTTGGATCAAGTGCCAGCTTGTCGATGGCGGCTTTGTCCGCATGTGGCAACTTCGTGCGAAGTTCCCCAAGACCCTTTTCCGTGACTTTGCCGTTTTCGGCAAAGCCGGAATCGGCAGCGAACAGGCTTTCTGGAAACAGTTCGTTGCGGGGGATCTTGATCCCGAAGTTCTTTTCCAATCGAAAGACAATGTCCAGAAAGTCGATCGATTCAGCACCGAGATCGGCTTTCAACCGCGACGTCGGGGTCACTTCATCGTCGTCGACTCCCAATGCGTCGATCAGTGTGGCTTTGACTTTCTCGTAAATCTCGTCGTGCGAAGGCATCCAAATTCTCCTGAGGATCACTGTGCACAGGCTTTCAGGCCTGCGTCGATCCGATTCCAAATTTCACCCAATTCAAAATACCATGAATTGCAACCGGTGGATGGGGCGAGGCATCATCCGGCCGAATTACAAAGTCGATCTATTCGAAACCCGCATGCCCAGCCCGAGCAACACGGGGCTTTTTTCTTCGCATCCTGCTTTTCGTCGTGTGGGCTTTCGCCCGCAGATCTCTTTTTGTTCTTTTGCACGGGCTAAAGCCCATGCTACGTGTCGCACGGGCTGAAGCCCATGCTACGCGCGTGTCCAGTATCAGGCCATCCCGCCTAACGTCAATCCTCCGTCAACTTTCAAAACTTGTCCGGTGATGTAGCTCGATTCATCGCTGGCCAGAAACAGCACGGCGTTGGAAATATCGTCGGGTTGCCCCAGTCGTTTTACCGGAATGGAACTCTTGATCTTGTCTCCTGCCGCGCTCACGACGGCGCTCGTCATATCGGTTTCAATAAAACCGGGTGCGACGCAGTTCACTGTAATTCCGCGTTTTGCATATTCCGTCGCCAGACAACGAGAGAAACCTTCAATTCCGGCCTTACTGGCGGCATAATTTGCCTGACCGGGATTGGAAAAGTCGGCTGCGACACTCGACATATTCACAATCCGACCGTATCGGCTTCTCATCATCGGACCAATTGCCGCCTGGCAAAAGTTGAAAACGCTGGTCAGATTTGTCTGGATGACTTCGTTCCATTCCTCAGCCGACATCGCCAGGACCAGTTTGTCCCTAATGATTCCGGCGTTATTGACGAGAATGTCCAGGCGACCCCATTTGGCCACGACATTTTCGATCGCGGCGTCGGCATCGGCCTTTTTGGAAACGTCAGCCTGAATTGCGTAAACCTCACGTCCCTGCGCGGTTAATTCTGCCGCGAGTTTATCCGCAGCATCTTTATTCGACTGATAGACGAAGGCGACCTTGGCACCGCC
The DNA here is from genome assembly GCA_903904835.1 of uncultured Schlesneria sp. Taxonomy (GTDB): domain Bacteria; phylum Planctomycetota; class Planctomycetia; order Planctomycetales; family Planctomycetaceae; genus Schlesneria. The sequence goes on from CAIVEI010000035.1 coordinate 30,553, forward strand.
ATTTGCGAGAGCCACGACGATCGCTTTACCAATACCACGGCTTCCGCCAGTCACCAGCGCGACTCGATCGGAGACTTTCATACGCTTCCCTTTTCCACTGCGGGTGGAGTCCAAATCTGTTTAAAGATGTCCCGGTAGCTTTCACGTCGCATTTCATCCGACGCTGACAGTTCGGGGTTTCGATCGCTGAGGTTAAATGTTTCCAGGACCAGTTTTGCCGAGACGGCTGAATCGCCATTAACGGTTCCGGAGCCACTGAAGCTCCATAAAGATCCTTCGTGTTTCTTCAATTCCATTTTTACGATCAAGGCGTTACCGGGGGTGACGAAACTGTTGTAACGAATCGCCCGGACTTCCTTCAGCATGATCGTGCTGTGAGCAAAATCTTCGTCATAACGAATCAGCCAGCCACCCGCCTGGATCAGTGTTTCCAGCATGAGAACGCCCGGCATGACGGGGAAACCCGGAAAGTGATCCGCCAGATATTCTTCCGCCAACGACAAGTTCTTGCGTGCCGTGATGGACTTTTGCGGTTCCAGTTCGGTGATGCGATCAATCAGCAAAAAACGCATTCATATTGTCCACTACAACTCGATCCGCTCGATACCCTTGTCGGGCGAGGCCTCGATTCCTGACACGAACCAAGGGCAAAACAGCTTGCCAACGAGCGCCACCAAACCATTGATTGTATTTGCGTCAAGAAAACCACACAACCCTGGATCGGCTTTCTGGTTAACGTCGCCATAAGATGTGTTGCGATAATTGTTTACGATGTGTTTTGTTGTTGAAAATGACAAAAAGCTGGGTTGGGGTTTGTTTTGACGTGGCACAACAGGAGTATTGTTCGGGCGTTGATCAGGCTAGCCTGACGGTGTTGCCCCACCGGAATCGTTCTTTTGACCCCTCCTGTTCTTCTGCTTTCTACTTTCACAAAATCACGGTCTTGCCGCTTCGGAGCCGAGCAAATGTCGAAAAGTTTGGCGCGGTTGGAACACATGTCAGAATTGTTTGGCGCGAAGGCTCGTGGGGTGCGCATTCTGAGTCTGTTGGACGGATTGCAGGGATTTTTTATTGGCGGGGGCCATGACGCGACGGCGAATTGGCAGATCTTGTTACCCGAATTTGAAACCGGTTCATTGTTTTCGGTTGACATCATTCGGCTGTTTCGAAGTTGTATAATGCGTGTGTTGTTTCGTAATATTTATATCATAGAGAATATAAAATAGATGTCGTCACTAATGCGTGAGGGTGTGAGGGCTGTTTTTTTGAGATGTTTTCCTCGGAGTTACAGTCGTTTCTGAGGCAGTAGGGATTGTGATCTGGTGACGATAATATGCACCGTTGTGGTCGTTGTTTTGTGGTTTACCGCAATGAATGGCCTCGGATTAACGACGACGTCGCACTTGTTGTTGCTGCATTATTTCGCAGAATCAGGAATTTCTGGAACAGGATCAGATTGTCCTTGACGAAAGTCACGTGTTCGTCGAGAATAGTTGTTCCACTGTGTTGGTAATATATTGGATGTGGCTTAAAGCCCACCAGCATACAAGGGCCTGAGCAGCACTGACTCGCCAAAAGCAGAGGTCGCTGCCGAGACCGTGGAGGTCTCCATGTTGCGTTTCGTTTTAGGAAACCGCTTCTTTGCGCGCTCCCTGGATCACTCTGACAGTTTCGCTGTTGACGCGAACTGGTACCTGAGGGATCGGTCAAAGCAATTCCATCTTGATGCGGCGCGTTGTTGTCGTACTTGAGCGGTTCTGCGTTCGATCGCGTTAGGTTTCGGCGCCGGAAAACCGTTTCGTCTGCCATTTAACGTGGCTGGCTGTCAAACAAAATCCGTCTTTCGATGAGCCCTTTGCCGTAGCTCGCTGCGGTGAATCGCTCCGTGCACCGGCATTGCCTGTTCTGAATGTTCGTTTTCTTGAAGGAGTTACTCGTGAATCGTCAAAGAGTTCGTCATCCGTCCCGTGCTTTTACTCTGATTGAACTGCTGGTGGTGATCGCGATTATCGCGGTTTTAATTGCCTTGCTGTTGCCCGCGGTACAGCAGGCCCGTGAAGCCGCTCGTCGAACCCAGTGCAAAAGCAATTTGAAGCAAATCGGTCTCGCGTTACACAACTATCACGACAACTATAACACGTTCCCCCCTGGCAATATGGATTATTCCGCCAACTGGAACAACGTGGTTCCTTTCACTGATCCTGGGGAACAATGGGGTTGGCCGGCGTTTATTCTGCCGCAACTTGACCAGGCAAATCTCTTTAATCAATTGAATCTCAATGGAATTCGCTTGAGCCAATATGGCACTGCTGCTTACGCCAACCTCAGGCCTTTAACGCGAACACCGCTTCGCGTCTATCGCTGCCCGTCAGACGTCGGTGCAAAGGATACCCTTCAGGGAACACCCGATGACCGGCACTTCACGGGTACGAGCTGGCCGTCGGGAGAATACATTGGCACGTCGAACTATGTCGGAATTCATGGAAACCGTCAGGCGCGAGCCTGGAACTGGTGGCTGAGCACCGGTGATCGCGTGGAAGAAGGGGCTTTCATGAATAATCAAGGGACGAAAACCTCGGACTTTGTGGATGGGCTGTCCAATACATTCATGGTTGGTGAACGATCTTGGCTCTGTAACGCCGCAGGCTGGGCCGGCAACCGGAATCCGCCAGGAACAGGGATGTGGGGGCAGTATTACACCCTGGCTCGCGTTGGTGACGCGACGACCTGCGGCGCAGGTGCGACAGGAAACCCTGCCCCCTTGAATGCTCCCTGGACCACTGTCGCTCAGCGACAATCATCCTGCTCGGAAGGATTGGGAAGCCAGCACACCGGGGGGGCACACTTCTTGTTTGGTGATGGTACGGTCCGTTTCATCAGCGACAATATCCAATACAGCAGCGGGGACGTCTGCGGGCGAATCTGGACGAATCTGGGTGTCTACAACAAGCTGGGCGTTCGCGACGATCGCCAACCGGTTGGCGATTTCTAAGCACGCTTACGCATCCTGTGCCACTGCTTCGCAGTCTTCGGAGAAGCAGTGTCTTCTGGTTCTGTCGGTGAAAGAGCACTGTATGACGGAAGACCGTCATACAGTGGCACCATGATTCAAAAGATTGACTAAGTACGAGCAGGTTTGTTTTTTCAATAAGGGACGTTCGTCCCTCTCAAACTGATTTAGGAGATATTACAAGGTGAAGGCCATCAATCGTGTTTCTGTCATCTCGAAGTTGTTTGTCATACTGACCTCAGGACTCCTGGCACCGGGTTGCGGCGGACGGAGCGGACCGCCGCTCACGAATGTCACAGGAACCGTTAAGCTTGATGGAAGCCCTCTTTCAGGAGCTCAAGTGACGTTTCAACCGGTATCAGGAAAACGTCCCTCGTTCGGAATTACCGACTCGAACGGGTTTTACAAGTTGAAATTTAACCAAACGGCAATCGGAAGCGAGGAAGGTGAGCATGTCGTGCGTATTTCCACCTTTACGCCCCCCGTTGATAACGGAAAGACGACCACCGAGGGTGATCCTGAAAAGGTTCCGGCGGCGTACAATGACAAAGCTCGGGATACGCCAAAAATGAAGGTCGAGGTCAAAGGTCGCACAACAACGGTCAATTTTGATTTGGACTCGAAGGTCGGTCCATTGCCAGCCCGTCCGAAGCTGAGGGTCGCAAAAAAATAGAACGCGAAACAAAGGAGTTGTCAGAACACCTGTATTTCCCTATGCCGAAGGCATTTCAGTGATTAGCCGGTGGTTGAGCGAAGCGACACCACCGGATAGCGGTACGGAAAAGACATTTGCATCCCGGAGGGATGCCAGAATTCATGTCGATTTTGGCTTTGTGTTCAATTGATGCATCATCCGGGTTGGTTCTTCAATCCCGCCGGGATTGGTTTGTCTTTCATTCGTTCAATTCCGGTGGCGTCGCGACGCTCAGCCACCGGCTAATCTCTGATGTCCTTCCAGGACGGCAATAAAGAGGTGATGACCCTGTTTTCATGCAAAAAATGCTTTACGGCGTTGCCTGAAATGGCTACGCAATGCAGGATTTTTCGTCGGGAAAACAACGAGTTTGCAGAACACCCGTATTTCCTGATGCCGAAGGCATTAAAGTGATTAGCCGGTGGTTGAGCGAAGCGACTCCAC
>CAIVEI010000036.1 GCA_903904835.1 uncultured Schlesneria sp.
ATGCCGGAGGCATTAAAGCGATTAGCCGGTGGCTGAGCGGAGCGACGCCACCGGAATTGATCGCGTCGACAATTTTCGAATCCCGAAGGGATTCCAGACTCATCCGTCATTTTGGTGTTGTTTCAACAATGTCGTTGCCAGGCAGGGTGCGATCCCGTTGGGATCGATCAGATTCCACAACTTCGGTACCGGTGGCGTCGCTCGCGCTCAGCCACCGGCTAATCACTGATGTCCTTCCAGGACGGCAAACAAGACGCGGAACCGCTGTTTTCTCGACGAAAAATCCTTCACGGCGTTGCCCCTCGGGGCGGCCGAGATTGAACGTTTGAGCGAATCGTTTCCATCGATCCTGTTTCATCCTCGGTTGAGAGGTTGCGAAAATGTGGCAGATTCGATTTGGTCGCCCCGGTCGGGTTGTGAGTTTTTGTAAATGAGAACGGCGAGCCAATAGCCGTAGCATGGGCTTTAGCCCGTGCTACACAACATCTTGTGCGGGCTAAAGCCCACACTACAAAAACTCGGCCGCCGCTCTGCGGCTTAAAACCAAGGGGTCACTTACGAATCGCTTGACTATTTTAGATTATTTTTGTTACACCTATTTCGCCTAACTCGATTAAACGAATACCAGTCAGGCACAACGCTGCAAAACTTATTCAACCTGGAAGCTCCCTTCTCTCTCTCAACCTTAAAAGGACAGAACATGTACGAAGAATTCGATGAACTTTCTGATGAGGACGAGAAAATCCTCGATAGTATCTGGGATCAAATCGGAGCCGAATTGAAACTGGAAGAGCAGGGACTCGGACAGCCAAAATGGACAACCGAATCAGCAAAAGACAAACGCCCGGACCTGAAGAAAAAGGACCTGACAGAATGGGTGCGGATTGCTAACGAAGAATACCGCAGATTGAGAATGAAAAAGATTTATCACGGCACTGCCGCAAAAAAAGCAGTAAGCCTTGCAAACCGAAAGGTTCCGATTGTGCCGCAAGTTACAATGAAAAAGACTCCGAAAGTGACGAAGGCTCAAAAGACTTCGAACGTTTCGAAGGTTTCAAAGACTTCAAAGAAGAAGAGTCCAAAGAAGAAGACATGATCTGCGAAACGAAGCTCAATCTCACTCAGGTTCCGATTGACCCAGAGCGAAATCGAGTCGGTATGGCTGTTTGCGTAAGGAAATCTCGCCTCGGCTCCGACCGTGTCTCACTGTTTCGCCAAGTCACTTGCGAGTGATCTTCGCTTTCAGCGGTCGCGCGCGTTCGGCGACCGTGTTGCAGGTTTAGATGGTATTGCAACTGCGCGTTCAATATGTCCCTTGTTTCATTTCTCTGATAAAACCTTTCGGTGAGTCGTTTTTCAATCTCAGCATGAGGTCGACTTCCTGACCGAACGAATCCGTCGATAGAAGATATGGGACGTTTTATGAAACGGTGGATATTTGCCCTGTTATTCGGTGCCGTAGCGTTTGTCGGCGTTCGCGACAATCTCCATGGCGCTCTCATTGAAGGGGTTGAGTTTAAGGATTCGCACACACTTGGCAGCCAGCGCCTCCTGCTGAATAACGTCGCTCTGATGCGTTACAAGATCGTCATCAAAGCTATGGTGTCCGCGTTGTATTTGGGAGAAGGAGTGAAGCCGGCCGAAGCTCTTAAGGACGTCCCAAAGCGGATCGAGATTCACTACTTCTGGGACTTGGAAGGAAAAGAAATTGCGAAAGCCGCTGACAAACTGCTGGCAGAAAACATCTCGGCCACACGACTGAAAACTATTCGCACCGAAATCGACGAGATGAATGCGCTGTACGAAAATGTCAAAGCGGGCGATCGTTATTCACTGACCTATATTCCTGGGATCGGAACCGAACTCGCTTTGAACAGTAAGAAGAAGGGACTGGTACCTGGGGCGGAATTCGCCGCGGCCTATTTTTCGATCTGGCTCGGCAAAAAGCCGATGGATGTCGCGATGCGTGATACTCTTCTCATGCCGCGCTGAACTGAACAGTTCGCCATCTTTGCACTGATTCTTCAAGCACTGCGTTGAGCTATGGCAGCTTCCAGCTTCCCTCTGCTTGTCAGCGTGCCGCAGAAAGACAACGCGTTGTGAATCGGAGCTTCGAAGAAGTGCGTTTCCTAGCTTGAGCTTGGGAAGAAGAACATAGACGACAAGAACCTACCGAATACCATTTCGCATCTTCTCAAAAAAGAAATTCAAGCCAAGTATTTGTCCCGAAGCGGAGGCAACGCTTGAATCGTTTTCGACGCATGCTCATCACGCGGAGAGGCTGTCATTTTTTGCATTTTACCGACGATTTTCGTTGATTGAATCTTTCCACGCTTGTGTTCAGGCGCTAGGATTCGCGCCATGACACAATCCCTCCCAGACGATCGCGTTTCGAAATTAA
>CAIVEI010000037.1 GCA_903904835.1 uncultured Schlesneria sp.
AGTAGAGTAGGGGAGGAGCGATAGCCGCCTCCCCCCTCTTCAAACCGGACTGGCAGATTTCCCGCATCCGGCTTACCCAACAATACATTTCACCGAGACGCATGCACAGGTGGAACCTTCGGATTGAAGAACCGCAAGCCGAGGCTTTGCAGATAGGTGTCAATTCGTAGCCCTTGTGGAATGTGTATGCTTCGCTGACTGCGGCGGCGAAGGTGCAGCCGAAGTCGTGTCAGCAGATGACCGTCCAAGCGATGGAACACGCGGTGTGGATGGCCGTGACGAAAATACGTATGCCAGCCTCGAAGAGTCTGATTGAGCCGAGCGATCAGAGTCGCTGGCGGCATCCAGCCCCATTTCGAATCTGTCAGTTCGCGAATCGTCTCCCGCAGGCGGGCTTCTGCTCTCGTCGAGGGTTCTTGCCGCAGATACTGTTTGGGACGGCCGAAGCAATCCCATTCATACCGCAACGTAAACCCAAGGAACGAAAGCGTCGCTTGTGGTTCGAACATCCGTACAACGCGAGTCTTCTCGCGATTGATCGTCAACCGGAAGCGACCTTCCAGGGTCTTCTCGATCCACTCCCTCATCCGTGTCCCCTGGTATCGAGCCAAGATCACAAAGTCATCCGCATAGCGAACAATCTGCGCCTTCGCCCAGGTCCCAGGACCATCCGGCTTATGGAAAAGAACCTCGAACCAATGCAGGTAGATATTCGCCAGCAACGGAGAAATGACTCCGCCTTGAGGCGTTCCTTGCTTGGGACGGGTCCGCTGCGTTCGCCCTTGGTCGTCCGTCTCTTCTACGATCGACTCCAGCCACATCCGAAGCAGACACATCACTTGTCGGTCCGTCACACGCATCCCCACGGCCTTCAAAAGTTGGTCATGAGGGATTGTGTCAAAATACCCTTTTAGGTCAGCGTCATAGACTTCCTTCCGACCACTCGCCAGGGATGCCCGGATGACATCCAACGCCTGGTGAGCGGAACGGCCCGGACGGAATCCAAACGATGAGTCGAGAAAATCCGCCTCAAAGATCGGTTCCAGGATCAACTTCGTGGCTGTCTGCACCACACGATCACGGATCGTGGGGATGCCCAGAGGACGAAGTCGCCCGTCCGGTTTCGGAACATACGTGCGACGCACCGGTCGTGGCTGGTAGCGTTTCGTCCGCAATTCTTCGTGCAACTCCTGAATGAATGCAATCGCGCCGATGCCATCAATGATGTCACGACACGAAATGCCGTCCACTCCGGGAGCGCCGTCGTTGTGTGCAACGATCTGCCAAGCCGTCATCAACACATCCAGCCGATAAATCCGATCATACAAGGCGTAAAACCGGTATTTCGGCTCCTGCTTGGCCTTCTGGCCTAGTTTCCGCCTCAATTCAGAGACTTTCTGCGGCAACGTCACCGTCCCGATTCGCTCCGGTTGCTCCGGTGCGGTCGGGGGTGGCGTCGTCACGTCTTCCGTAGTGGGATTGTCGTCCAAGCGGATCTCCTCATCTCTTGCAAAAAACACATTGTTGGCAGGGACCCTTTGCTCCCCTGGAGTTACCCAGGTTCATCACTACTACGGCCCCCTCCGACTCCTGACCTGGCACACTGGCGGTTATGTATTCCCGCCATCGCTTCGCGATCTCTGCACCCCCAGAGATTCGCAACCAAGTCAGGTCTCTCAGGTTCCTGACGTTTCTTTCGGTGCCCGCTGTCCCCTATCACCCCGGAAAGTCCAACCGCTAAAATTCGTTGTTGCACGGTTGATGGCAGGCTTCACCCGATTCGGAGGGTTGGCCACTCTCACATTTGTCACGAGGCCGAAACGGGTTCACGCTTTCGCATTACGGCTGACACCTTCGCTTTCCGAGGCTCCGCACGAATGATCGCTCAGACGCACGCTCGAATCGCTACATGGCGAACGAATCAATTACCATGAACAGTACCTTTCAACTGTTAAGAAACGTCAGGCTTCGCCTGACGCACCGAATC
>CAIVEI010000038.1 GCA_903904835.1 uncultured Schlesneria sp.
AACGCAACCGATGATTTTGTTCCGACAGCGATGTCGAGTATACCCGTCACGCGCAATGTCACAGTGACCGTTTAGTAGTCCACCAACACTTAAATGTGGGGTTGTGTGCCACTGGCGTGCGTCTTCGCTCGCCAGTGCTCTTCGTCTTTACCGGCAATTCAAGTTGAAGACACTGGCGGCACAAAGCTGCCGCCAGTGGCACCCACATTTTTAGCTGTGACGCCGTACTAGTCAGCAACACTGTGAAGCGTTTTCGTCAAGAAAACACGCGTTCCGCCGACAACTGTGGCACTGCTTGACGGTCTTCCGTCAAGCAGTGCCGAACGACAAAATGAGCGATGATGTCAAGAGACTGCTTCCTTGGGGACTCCAAAGCAGTGGCACATGAAGATGAAGTCCGAAGAAACATGCTTCACAGCGTCGTCGGGGCGGTTATGCTTCTTGGGCGTTCGCAAGAACGCGTAAAGTTCTCATCTGAAATTCGTATATTAAAAGCGGCCCAGGGATCCTGATGAATTGCCTGCGCCGTTGCACTGTGTGTTGGACCGTTCATGAAGCTCAAGAGTTTGCCGGAAGATTTTGAAGTTGAGGAACTCAGTGATTTCCCGATGGATGGCGGCCCGTTCGCCGTCTACCTGTTAACCAAGCGTTCGCTGGGAACGCCCGAGGCGATCACCGCGATTTCCAGTCGATGGAATTTTCCACGTCGCGTCATCGGTTATGGGGGCTTGAAGGACAAGCATGCGATCACTCGCCAATGGGTGACGATCCAGCGCGGGCCAAGACGTGATTTTCGTGAAGAAAGTCTTTCACTCACCTATCAGGGCCAGGCGAATCGGCCGTTTGGACCTCAAGACATTGTCGCTAACCGGTTTCATATCGTTTTACGAAACCTGACGGAAGAAGCTGTACGGCAAATCCTGAGCGTCCAGGAATCCTTGGCCACATTTGGAATTCCCAATTATTACGATGATCAGCGGTTCGGCTCGCTGGGCGAATCGGGTGAATTCATCGGTCGACCCTGGTGTCTTGGCAACTACGAACGGGCCTTGTGGCTGGCGATCGCGGAACCGAATTCGCACGATCGGCCTAATGACCGGGATGAAAAGGAGACCATTCGTCGACTCTGGGGAGACTGGGTTGCCTGCAAAACTTCGCTGCGAAAATCGTCCAGCCGCAGCATTATCACGTATCTCGTCGATCACCCCGAACGATTTCGCGAGGCATTCGCCTTGCAGCGACAAGACATGCGAAGTCTATGGCTGGCTGCTTATCAAAGCGATCTTTGGAATCGTTGTCTGGCGGCGAAGTTAAACGAATCGATCGACGCCAGCCGTCTTTTTCCAGTGCAACTGGCAACGGCAAAGGTTCCCTTTATCACAGAACTGAACGACGAGGAAGCTCAGGATCTCAGCGAACTGAATTTGCCTCTTCCCTCCGCTCGACTTCACCTGGACACAGGGCCCATTCTGGAACTCTACGAAAAAGTTCTTGCCGAACAGGGACTGTCTTTGCGCGAGTTAAGGGTCAAATATCCTCGCGACAGCTTCTTTTCAAAAGGAGAGCGTCAAGCGTTGATAAAACCTCGCAGCCTGAAAATGACAAGAACAGGTGAAGATGATTTGAACCCCGGTCGTCATCGGATGGCCCTGGAATTCGTCCTGCCTCGCGGTTCCTATGCAACGATTCTGATCAAGCGATTGACGCTGTCCCCGGAATAATTCGACCTGTCAATGCGGGCTGGCTGGCACGGAACCACGCCGATCTTTTTCGAGCAGTTTTTCTAATTGATCGATCAGTCCCGGTTCGAGCACGTGTTCGATCAGGTCCGCTTCGCGATCCACGCGACTGGGGGCCACTTCTGCATAGTGAATCAGATACAGTTCCCACAACCGATGATTTCGCACCGCGCGGGCGGCAAGTCGCGTCCCGGAGTGCGTCAACCGCAATTGACCGTTTGAGTCTTGCCTTAGCCAGCCTTCGAGGATTGCCGAACGCAAGAGCTCGGCGACTCGTCCCGGTGACCAGGCCCTGGCTGCAATGATCGCTTCTTGTTTGATCGGATACACTGTCAGGTCGGGTATTTCATGAGTCGAATCATCGCGGACAAATTCATCCGGTGATAGATTTCGTTCCAGCTCTTCATAACAGGCCCGCAAAAGATCAAGTTGGCCTTTGCGGCGGCTGGCAGTTCGCTGTCGCCACAGTTGCCAGAACGTCCCTCGAACCGTTCCGAACAACAGGCTGAAGCCAAAGGCAAACGATCCGACCAGGACAATGATTGGGCCAGCCGCAAGCTGAGTTATCGTCGCACTGAGCAGCACACCGATCGACGAACTTGCTCCACCAATCGCTCCGGCAATCAGTACCATCGGCCCAAGTCGATTACTCCAGAATCTCGCTGCTGTCGGCGGGATAATCAGCAATGCCACGACCAGCAGCAGACCGACACTTTGCATGCCAATCACGGTTACTCCCACGACCAGTCCGGTGAGAAGGAGATCCAGTCGCTTGACTGGCCAGCCGAGTGCGGCGGCGTATTCCTCGTCAAAGCAAAGAACGGCAAACTCCTTGAACAAAACAAAGCAGACGACCAGAACGACTGCGCTGGCAGTCGCAATCAACGTCACATCCATCGCGGTCATGGCCGCTGCTTTACCGAAAATGAAATCGCCGAGGCCTGCGGCACTTCCCGTTTTCATTCCTTGAATGATCGTCAGCAACACGATCCCGGCCCCGAAGAACAGGCTGAGCACAATTCCGAGTGCAGCATCCTCTTTGATCAGACGCGTCCGCTGAATTAAATTTGTCACGATGACACCGCATGCTGCGGAAAGAGATGCTCCCGCCAGTAACCAGGGGAGCGATTTTCCGGCCCCAGGCGCAACCGATTCCACTGCCAGGTATGCAATGCCGATCCCCGGTAGCGCCGCGTGGCTGGCGACGTCGCCAACCAGCGCTTTTTTTCGCAGAAGCATAAAAGTCCCGACGATCCCACTGCACATTCCAAGCAGCAGTGTTCCCAGCAAAACGATCCGGGTGTTGTAGGCCATGTACGGCGCATGCACAGACTCGGTCGGATCAAATAATCCGGCAATCCATACAAACTCGTGCATTCCGTGTTGTGCCAATCGCGTTGTCAGCATCTTTATTTGTAATCCAACCCCAACGATCAAATTTTTATCAGTCCCAATCCGTATTCACAAATCAGATTGAACTGCCGATCAAGAGCCATTCTGGGTCGCCCGGATCACAGCGCTGTGGATGTCGCTGGTTCCATTGTCACAGGTGCTCTGCCCTGGACTGTCGTATCTTACAGAACTTGCGCGAAGCGTGCCGGAATCGCAAATGAATGACCATGGCAAAGGAATACTCAGAAAAAACGATGAAAGAGTCGTTGGAGACGGCCTTGTTTCGACATTTTGGCGGGCAAGCGAGTTGGTATAAAAATTTTTGATGAATTTTCGACACTTGACTTCACCTCGTGCAACTCGCATGATCAATCTACTCTGAATTCACTGTGATTGCGTGGGCACCACCCGCAAAAGTTTTTAGCGATAGATGGATATCGGACAGGAAACTGACTATGGCACCGAGTCAACGATTGGATATTGAAGAAGTTGGCGATGTAACCGTTGCCAAATTTGTGGACAAGAAGATTCTGGATGAGGCAAACATCCAGGCAATCGGCGCCAACCTTTTCGCGCTGATCGACGAGGACGGACGTAAAAAAGTTGTTCTCGATTTCAGCCTCGTCGAATACCTGTCCAGTGCCGCACTCGGCAAATTGATTACGCTGGATAAGAAGGTCAAAGCGGCTAAATCAAAACTGCGTCTTTGCTGTATCAAGCCAGAAATCTACGAAGTATTTGAGATCACCCGGTTGAACAAAATCTTCGATATTAAGGCGACGCAAGAAGACGCTCTCCAAGGTTTTTAAGACGTGACGCCACACAGCGATCAGTTCGAGGTTGAGATCCCCAGCGATTACGAATCCGGGCAGGCGGTCGTTGAGCGAATCATGGCCGAGGTCGGGCAGGCTGGGTTTTCGTCGCGAGACGAGTTCGGGATTCGTCTTTCCGTCGATGAAGCGGTGACGAACGCCATCAAGCATGGTAATAAGTTGAGTCCCGACAAGAAGGTTCGAATCGATTTTCAGCGAACCGATGCTGGCATTCGAGTTGAGATCGAGGATCAAGGATCAGGTTTCCGCCCGGAAGATGTCCCCGATTGTACGAAAGATGAAAATCTTGAATGTCCCAACGGACGCGGATTGATGCTCATGCGTGAATTCATGACACGAATCGAATTCAGTCCCAAGGGAAATCGGGTTGTGTTGGAAAAGTTGCATCAACGCTGATTCGAACGTCATCGCTTCGTGAAAAAAAGATGGCCAAACGTGTTCGGACGACCCGCCGACTGGAAGTCTGGCTGAAAGACACTTCTGTTGCGTTGTTTGTGCTTAATGCCAATCGACGGCTCGTGTTCTTCAACGCTGGCTGCCAGCAATTGACCGGTTGGACTCCGCCCGACGTACTGGGGCAGGTCTGCGAGTTTGTAACTGAAGCGAATTCGAATTCATCTGCGGCGCTCCTGGCGTCTTTAACCCCGCCATCAAGCGTTTGGCTAGGCGAGACTGTCACCGTTCCCGCGAGTATTACGCACCGCGAGCGTGATCCGATTGCCAGTCATATCCACTTCTTTCCTTTAACCGATGTGGATCGTAAGGTTCAAGCGGCGCTTGGGGTTATTCAAGCTCCAACGGCAATTGCCCCGTCGGCAGGCGTACCGATTTCGCAGCGACTGCATATCGAGCTTGCAGTACTGAGGGCTTCGGCCCAGCAGCAGATTGGCGAAGGTTTACTAATCGGTCGCAGCCCCGGCATACGACGCGTGTTGGGGCAATTGCGACTGGCTCAGCAATCCTCGGTTCCGGTACTTTTTCTCGGCGAAGCCGGGTCCGGACGCGAACAAATGGGGCGGTTGATCCACGAAGCGGGTGATCGAGGGCGAACAGCATTTGTACCGCTCGATTGCCGCCGGTTGACTGCACAGCATCTCGAATCGACGTTCAAAAGAATCCTGGAATCCAGTCAATCCGATGACTTAATCCCTGGCACAATTTATCTCAATCATATCGACGCTCTGCCTCGCGATCTGCAGCGGCTTGTCCTGAGCGTGATCGAGTTAAAGCGTCCCACAAGCCCGCGAGTCATGGGCGCCTCGCTGAATCCGTTAGATCGCTTAATTGAATCAGACGAATTCCTTGCCGAATTGCACTATGCACTGACCACCATCGTCATTTCAATTCCCTCACTTCGGAGTCGTCCCGAGGACCTTGAACCATTGGCTCAGTTTTTCCTGGAAGAATTAAATCGAGGCGAACCGGATCAGATCACAGGCTTCCGTGACGATGTCTGGCAACAGTTTCGTCGGTATAACTGGCCCGGCAACATCGGTGAATTGAGAGCGGTCGTGACCGAAGCTCGAAGTGCTTGTAACGGGCATGAAATCGAACCGATCCATCTTCCATTTCGTTTTCGCACAGGAGTCAGCGGACAGACAATCGGCCCATCCACACGTCAGCGTTCAGAGGCCCTCGATCCGTTACTGCTGCGAGTCGAACGGGAACAAATTGAGTTGGCTTTGGCGGAAGCACGTCATAATAAAGCGAAGGCTGCCGAGTTATTGGGAATTACCCGGCCAAGGCTTTACCGACGAATGGAAGTGCTCGGTATTATCGATAATGATTCGGGCGATATCGAAGAGCCTCGCCTATCCGTCGATCGAACTGAAAATAACGTATAATTGGTGACAACGAACTTCAAAGTCCCAAGACTCATTGATTAGGTTCCTGTTTAATTAAGAAATCAACATGGCCACACTTGGTGTCAATATCGATCACGTCGCAACTGTGAGACAGGCTCGAAAAACGATCGAGCCCGATCCGGTATGGGCCGCTGCGCTGGCAGAACTCGGCGGTGCCGATGTGATTACAGTTCATCTGCGGGAGGATCGGCGACACATCCAGGATCGTGATGTCCGGGTTTTGAAGCAAACCGTTCAGGTCAAGCTGAATCTCGAAATGGCTGCCGAGCAAAAAATTACAGATTTTGCGCTCGAAGTCCTGCCTCAGCAGGTGACGTTGGTTCCAGAAAAGCGGCAAGAGGTGACGACGGAAGGGGGACTGGATGTCGTAGGTAATCTCGATCGTGTGCGGCGCTGTGTCGATCAATTGCACGAGGCGGGGATCATCGTCAGCCTGTTCATTGATCCGGCCGAGAATCAGATTGAAGCAACCAAGTCGCTCGGTTGTGCGGCCGTCGAATTACATACTGGCCGTTATGCCGATGCGCCGAATCCACTCAAACAGGCTGAGGAACTGGATCACCTGCGACGAGCGGGCCGGTTCGCTCTGGAGTGCGGCCTGCATCTCCATTTCGGCCATGGATTGACTTACAGAAATGTCCAGCCGGTCGCGGCGATTCCCGGGGCCGAAGAACTGAACATCGGACACAGCATCGTAGGACGAGCCATCATGGTTGGTTTTACTGAGGCCGTCCGAGAAATGCGGCGATTGATTGTGACTGCTTAAAACTACTGCGGCGAAATCTGCATTTCGCTGTTGTACTGTTCGTAGAAGTCGTTGATCTCGCCGTCGACGTCGAAGATGTGTGCCACCAGGGCCGCTCGGGCCCACATGCCGTTACGGGCCTGGCGGAAGTAAAACGCACGTTCGTCGTCGTCAATCGCCGGCGGAATTTCACCGAACTCTTTATCGCGTGGAAACGGATGAAGAATGGCCGCATACGGCTTCATTCGGGCCACGCGCGGCTTATTCAGTTTGAAGTGCGAGAAGTCGATTTCATTCAGCTCGGCTTCCTCGGCACCGGAATTGTGCTCGCGCTGAATGCGCGTCATGTACAGTGCGTCAAGCTGCTCGATGACCGGTTTGCCGTCGAGCGGATCTTCCAGCGAGTGGAATTCGCGAACATCAACCTTGGCGTCAATTAACTTGTCTTTCAAATCACGTGGAAGGGCCAGTGTCGGATGTGGCGGGGAAATAAAGACCAGCCGAACTTGCTCGTGCAAGGCCAGCAATTGAGCCAGCGAACGAACGGTTCGACCACGTCGGATATCACCGCAAAAGCCGATTGTCTTCCCCGCAATTCCTTTTCGCAGTCCAGGAAATTGCTCTCGCAATTCGTCATAGCGGGTCCATTGGCGAGAATCTTTCGGGTGCGTGAAACTGAAAGCCCGCTGGATCGTGTAAATGTCGAGCAGCGCCTGTGTCGGATGCTCGTCGGAACCCGCACCGGCATTCATGATCGGTACACTTCGGCGTTGACTGTTCGCCAAGGTATTCATCATGTAGCCGCAACATTCCGCAAATTTCGGAATGTGGCTGCGCATGATCACCAGGTCAAAATAACTGCTGAACATCCGAATGGAATCGAATGGCGATTCCCCCTTGGCTTCCGATGAGACCGACAGGTCGCGGACTTCGTTGCACGTCATCCCCAGGATCTGGCAGGCTGCGGCGAACGACATGAAGGTCCGGGTCGAAGGCTGAGTGAAATAAAGCATCGCGCGCTTGTGAGAAAGCAGCGTATTGAGATACCGGTGTCCCTCTTTCGACTTGGCCAGCAATCGGATCTTGTCCGCCAGCCGACAAAGTTTATCAAGCAGAGGTCGAGTAAACTGTCCCGAGAAAATCAGGTGCTTCAGACGATCGCCCGAAGAAAAATCGGGGGCTTTAACCTTGATCGATCGATCCAGGCGACTTTCATAATCGGCAAAACTGAGTTCGTCGGCCATTCGGGCTCTCAATTGTGGTCGGAACAGAAGGGGGGGACTTCTCGCTATTCTATACCAACCGGAAAAGTCCGCAATGAGTTTCAATTTTCGTTAATTCACATTGGCAAAATTCCGTTCCGCTCCGTCAAATCTTCTCAAAACGAAGAATTCATGGCAAAGGAAGAGAAAAACCGGCGTCGTTCGAGTTTTTCAGTTACTTTGAGTTTGTCATCGATCAAGGCTTTAAATCCCTTAAGATTGGCTGAATTCGAAGCTCGGTCTTGCAGGACAGTCCCCTGCGCCTTGATAATTGTGTTGCGGCCCGTGTTCGTGCCGCAGTAGAGTACAGACAGATTGTCATCGATTTCATTTAAATCGGTTCCTGCGACAGGTGCAACGTGGCCCTGACTGACCGTGACCGCAGTCTTCTCGAACGCTGCCTGAGCCGTGATGGCAGTGCATGGCGTGAGTTCGTAGATCGATTTGCCGGCCTTTTCATCCATGTGATTAATCATACGGCTCATGCACGCAGTGTCGAGTTGGGGCCAAGCGACGTTGACGACCTGTGTGCCGAGATTTTCCTGGCCATCCTGGCGGATGATCTTGGCGTGCTCAGACGCTTCAAAGGCGAAAGTTCACTGGCCACGTATCTGGCTGTGATTTCGCGTCGAATCGTCGTCAAGGAAATCATTTCTCGCCGAATGGCCGAAGCGCTCGGGCATGTCAAATCGCACAGCGCAAATCTGGAAATGGCACGAGCCGATATCAGTGAGATCACGCGCATCGAAAACGAGGAACTGGTTGACCGAATGCTGGAAGGTCTTTCTGAGGCCGACGCCACTGTGATCCGCCAGTTTCACCTGGAAGGCCGGTCATACAGCGAAATCAGCGAAAGCACCGGAATCCCAGCAAATTCAATCGGCCCCATGCTGTCGCGCGCCCGTGAAAAACTACGCCAAAGTCTGTCAGCCAGCTTTTCTTAGCGGTGGCCACGAAGTGGCCATCTTCGGGCGCGGGTTTGTTTTTTCTGAGAGGCATGTTCGTCATGGGACATATGGGACGAATGGGACCTATGGGACATGAATTGGTTTCCTGCCTGAATTTGTCGCATAAGTCCCATTCGTCCCATAAGTCCCATTCATTTTCATTCGAAAAACAAAAGCGCCCCCCCACTTACTTCGCCCATTCAACCGCCAATTGCACCAGCACATCCGCAGCCGCCTGCATTTCTTCGACGCTGGTCCATTCCAGAGGCGAATGCGGATTGTGTTCGCCTGTTGACAGGTTCGGGGTTGGCAGGCCTTTTGCCGTCAGTAACGAACCGTCCGTTCCGCCCCGAATAATTGTCATCTTCGGTTCCCGACCGAGCGACTTATAGGCGTCGACCGCTTTGGTCATGGCTCGCGGTTCCTTGGCGAGACCTTCTCGCATGTTGCGATACTGCGGACGAACTTCGACGATGATCTGGGCTCGCGGGTGTTCGACTCGCAGAGTTGCCGCGATCGATTCGAGTAATGCTGCTTGAGCAGCAAGTTCCGTCGTTTCGAAATCACGAAGAATCAGCCGGGCCGATGCTTCGGCAACACCCCCTTCGATGTGATACGGGTGAATGAATCCATCTCGACCGTCCGTTGTTTCGGGACTCAGTCGAGCGGTTGGCAATCGCGACAGAAACGTGCTGAGAATGCGAATGGAATTCACCATCGCCCCTTTGCCGACCGAAGGATGAGTATTGATCCCCTTCACGGTCACTTTCGCCCCATCGGCAGAAAAGGTTTCCGAATCGACTTCATCCCGTCCGGCCCCGTCCAACGTATATGCGACGTGAGCACCCAGCTTCGCCAGATCCAGTTTATCTGTTCCGCGACCAATTTCTTCATCGCACGTAAAACAGAGCCTGACCACACCATGCTTCCGTTCTTTGCCACGTCGCACCAATTCCGCCGCTGCCGACATGATTGCCGCCACGCCGGACTTGTCGTCCGCACCAAGCAAGGTCGTTCCATCGGATGTGACTAATGTGTTCCCGAGACATTTGTTGAGATCCGGGTTTTCCGACACGCGAATCACTTTGGACCGATCGCCGGGCAATACCAGATCACCACCCTGATAGTTCGTATGCACGATCGGATTGACGTTTGTTGACGAATATTCTGGCGACGTATCAACATGTGCCACGTAGGCAATCACGGGAACCGCTTGAGAGGCCGTGGCAGGGACCGATGCCATGACAATCCCGAATTCGTCGCAAGTGACATCAGAAAGCCCGAGCGAGCGGCACTCGTCGGCAAGCAGACGACTGAGCGTAAGTTGTTTCGCAGTACTGGGCGAAGTCGTGCTGGTTTCGTCCGCTTGGGTGTCGATCCGAACATAACGAAGAAAGCGGTCGAGCAGAGTGTCCATGTAAAAACTTTCCGGTAGAGTCTGAATGTAACGGTTGAAGTCGAATTATTGTGATAGCAGAACCGTTTACGGTCGATTTTGGAAGGGTCGGAAACTTGACGACAGCACATGGCGTGATAGAATCGCCCTCCCTTCTGCTATGGCAGACGGTGTGCCTCACAGTGCGAGGGGTCGTAGCTCAATTGGTTAGAGTACCGGACTGTCGATCCGGTGGTTGCGGGTTCGAGCCCCGTCGACCTCGCTGAAATTAGCCTTGTTCACAATC
>CAIVEI010000039.1 GCA_903904835.1 uncultured Schlesneria sp.
TCCACCCTGAATTGACCTGCAACTGTTTCTCAATTCGACAGGGATCGCCCACAGATGCGTTCGCATGTTGTCCTCGCGGTCTTCAAACGCAACTTCTGGAGCTACTTCTCCGGAGTCATCGGTTATCTATTTATCGTGGTGTTCGTGTTCCTGGGTGCATTTGCCGCCTTCCAGGAAAAGTTCTTTGCGAACAACGTCGCCAGCCTCGATCAATTGAACGAGTGGTTTCCACAACTGCTGCTGTTCATCATTCCTGCCATTACGATGGGAATCTGGTCGGAAGAACGAAAGCTTGGCACGGAAGAATTACTGTTCACACTTCCCGTTTCTGATCTGGAAGTGCTGATTGGCAAATACCTTGCCGTGGTCGCCGTCTACACCGTTGCTCTCGTCTTTTCGTTAACCAATGTGTTGATCCTGAAGTTTATCGGTTCCCCTGATCCGGGTCTGATTTTTACCACGTATCTCGGATACTGGCTGGCGGGCTGTGCCTTGTTGGCGGCGGGGATGGTCGCATCACAACTGACGAGCAATGCAACGGTCGCTTTCGTACTTGGTTCTGCAATTTGTGCGATCCCGGTCTTTGCCGGTCGGCTTTCATTCCTGTTGAAGTCATTCGTCCCAGAGGGAGTTGCTGAAGGACTGAGTCTTTCGTCGCAGTTCAAGCCCTTTGGACTGGGGTTAATTCCCTCGCAGGGGGTGTTTTATTTCCTCGGCCTGACCGGATTAATGCTGTATCTGAATTACATCTTGATCGGGCATCGACATTGGAGCGGCGGGGTCAAAGGGACCAACATGGGGGCTCATTACCTTGTGCGTGCCGTTTCGCTGTTGCTGATGCTGCTCGGGGTTGGTGCGGTCTTCTCACGTGTAGGCGCGAGTGCATCTGATTGGACCTCCGAAAAGCTGTATTCATTCAGTCCAACGACGAAACAGGTCCTGAAAGATCTGAAAAGCGATCGCCCTGTGACGATTCAAGCATTCGTCAGCCGGACACCTCCCCGGGATTATGTGACGGTCAAGAGCACCCTGCTGGGATTGCTCGGCCAATACCGCCAGGGGACATCCAATGTGACCGTTCGAGTGGTTGAAGTTGACCCATCGAGCGAACAGGCGGACGAAGCGAAGCAATTTGGTATTGAAGCTCGCGACATTCAGTTCGAGCGTGAAGGACGATTGCTGGTTGAAAAAGTCGTCATGGGGGCTGTGATCAACAGTGGTTCGAACGAAATTGTCATCCCTCACTTCGGCAAGGGAACGCCGATTGAGTACGAGTTGACTCGTTCAATTCAAGTCGCGGCGAATGAAAAACGCAAGACCGTCGGAATCCTGGAAAGCGATGCGAAGTTGACCGGCGGTTTCGACATGTCGTCGTTCCGTCAGTCGCCCGAATGGCGATTCGTTTCCGAACTGAAGAAATCGTATAACGTCGAAACGGTTGCTGCGGCATCGCCGATTGATGAATCGAAGTACGACGTGCTGATTTCGGTTCTTCCTTCATCGCTGGGGATGAATGAACTGAATAATCTCGTGGCTTATGTTCAGAAGGGTAAGCCCGTTTTAATTCTGGACGATCCGTTCCCAGCCTCGACCCCTCAACTTGCGCCACGTCAGCCGAAACCCAAGGCGGGCGGCAACCCGATGATGAGTATGGGTATGCCAAACGAACAAAAGGCGTTTGGTGGTAAGGCAACGCCGCTCGTTGACCTGCTTGGAATCGAGTGGGTTTTCGATGAAATCGTGTGGGACAGCACATCGCTCTACTTGCACCCCGAATACGAAAAACTACTGCGTGAAGAGATCATTTCCGTCAGCACGGCAAGTGAGAATTCGAAAGCGTTTGACCTCGACAGCCCGGTCACTCGCAGCCTGCAGGAAGTGATGCTGTTCTTTTCGGGATCGATCAGAGAGCGAGAAGTGAAGAAGGGTCAGGAGAAGTCACTCGAGTTTCGACCGCTGCTCGTCACCGGCAGAAATTCGGGAATCTTGGAATGGGACGAACTTGTGAAAAGCTCGATGTTCGGTATGAACGTTGACCCCAATCCCAAGCGATCTTCGGACGATACATTGCACGTTCTGGCCGCTCAAATCACTTCGGCGAAGGACGCGAAAGGGGACAAGATCAATGTGATTTACGTCGCGGATACCGACGTCATCTCTGACTTCTTCTTCCATCTTCGTGAGTCGAAACAGTTTAACCTTGACCTCGACAATGTGACGTTTGTGTTAAACGCTGTCGATCAGTTGGCCGGCGATACCGCAATGATTGATTTGCGAAATCGACGACCAAAGGTTCGTACGTTGACTTCGATCGAACGGCAAACGAAAGCGTTCAACAAAACGGCAACGGAAGAGCGCAAGTTAGCCGCTGATGAAGCCAAACAAGCGATGAAGGATGCCAAAGCTCGATTTGCTGAAAAGGCCGAGAAGATTAAGAAAGACGACTCGCTCGACGAAGACAGCAAGATGCAGCAATTGATGATGGCCAATCAGGAAGAGTCTCGACGAGTGGAAGTCGAAGAATCCAACATCAATCAGACAAAAGATAAGAAGATCGAAGCCAGCAAAAACAAGATGGACCGGCTGACTCGTGAAGTCGAACGTAGCTACTACACGCGCTCACTGCTGGCGTCACCCATTCCGGCGATCATCCTGGGATTGCTGGTCTGGTTGATCCGTAAGAACAATGAACAGCGGGACATTTCACCGACTCGTCGAGTCGGTGCCAGGTCCTGAGGTCCATGGATATAACAGGTGTTTTCGGTTGCCCGCGGATGACCGAAAACTCTTTCCCTAACCGTTTTCATCCCGCAGGAGCTTCGTTATGAACGAAACCGTGCGAACGTCGATTTTTGTTGCTGGTGCGGCATTGTCTTTACTTGCCGCCAGTATCCTTGGTCCTGCAGTACCAAAGGCACCGGCTGAGTTCAGTCAGGTCGGCAGTTTGTTTTTCCCCGAGTTCAAGGAACCCGATGACGCCAAGTCGTTACAGGTTGTGAGCTACAACTCTGATACAGCCACGCTGCGAATTTTCGGCGTCGAACAGGGGCCGGATAAGATTTGGCGCATCCCTTCGCGTAACAATTATCCCGTCGATGGAAAGGAACGCCTCGGCAAAACTGCCACGTCGATTCTTGGAATCAAGCGAGAAACGCTGGCGGGACAACGAAAAAGCCAGCACATTGAATTTGGTGTACTCGACCCATTGAGCGAAGTCAGCGATTACAAGGGGGTCGGCAACCGAGTGACATTAAAAGATGGAAAAGACGGCAAGACACTGGCTGATCTGATCATTGGCAAGGAAGTCAAAGGGAGGAACGGCTTCTTTTATGTTCGCAACCCTGCCGAAGATCAAACCTATATTGCGAAGGTCAGTATTGATGTTTCAACAAAGTTCGCGGACTGGATCGAGCCTGACCTGCTGAAGCTGGAAGGGTCAAAATTGCGAACTGTCGTGATTGAAAAACATAGCGTCGAATTCACGCCGGAAGGCGGGAAAATGACCGGCAAAGAATCGAACACGCTGTCGCGAGCAAGCTCGACCGACAAATGGAAGCTCGACGACATTGACGAAGCCAAGGAAGAAGTCAACGAAGACGAAGTACGCAAACTGATCCAGGCATTAGATGACCTGAAGATTGTCGGAGTTCGTCCGAAGAATGAACGGCTGAAAAAGAGTCTTATCGACGAGACAGGGCTCAGGCTCGACGACCGAACCCGGCGCGAGATGGAAGAGATGGGATACTTCATTGTGCCTCTTCAAAACCGCAAGGGAATGAAGATGATTTCCCAGGAAGGTGACCTGACGGCAGTCACCGAACAGGGAGTCGCCTACGATTTGCATTTCGGCGCTGCTTTCAGCGGAAGTGAAGGAGAGGTCGAAGCGGGGTTCATCAAGCAAAGCGACGATAAGCCAGAAGGTGAAAAGAAAACGGAAGAGGCTGAAGACGATAAAAAGCCGAATTCGAAGAAGATCAAAAGCCGTTACTTGTTTGTTCAAGCGCAGTTCAGCCCTGAAGCCCTCGGACCAAAGCCCGAAGAGCCGGTGAAGCCGGAGCCCCCTGCAGACGAGGAAGCTAAGCCGGATGCCGCTGCGGATGCAGGTGCTGCAGAGAATGCTGCCGACAAGCCTGATCCGAAAAAGGCGTACGAAGAAGCCTTGGCGAAATACGAAGTCTCTGTGCAAAAGCATAAGGCCGACGTCACTGCATACGAAGAGAAGCTGAAGGCTGGCGAGAAGCTGGTCAAGGATCTTAACCGTCGGTTTGCTGAATGGTATTACGTGATTTCTGGTGACAGTTTCGAGAACCTTCGTCAGGGCCGTAAGACCCTGGTGAAAGAGAAAGTCGCAGCCGAAAAACCGGCAGGCGAGAATGCTGAACCGCAACGTTAATTAACGTAAAAAGTAATCGTCCCTCATCTCGTGAAATGAGGGACGATTATGGCTGGCTGACGAGACTCGACCTTTGGATACTGTATGACGTTCTCACTTCGCGAGATCGGTCGTTCTGGAATCTATGTGACTCCACTCGCGATGGGTTGCTGGCCGATTGCCGGGATCACCAGTGTCAACGTCACAGAAGAGCAAAGTCTCGCGACGCTTGAAGCGGCTGCGGATGCCGGTTTGAATTTTTTCGATACCGCGTATTGTTACGGATACGACGGTGAAAGCGAAAAAATGATTCGTCGTGCGCTCGGGCACCGACGAGACGATCTCGTGATCGCAACAAAGGGAGGAATTCACTACGACAATTTCGTTCAGGGGAAAGACGCTCGGCCTGCGACGTTAATTCGAGAATGTGAAGGAAGCCTGCAACGATTGGGGACCGATCGAATCGATCTCTATTATCTGCACGCGCCAGATCCAAACACGCCGCTTATTGAATCAGCGGAAGGTATTAAGAAGTTACTTGATCAGGGTAAGGTTCGGAGTGTCGGTGTTTCGAATTTCAGTCTTGATCAACTAAAAGAATTTCATGCTGTTTGCCCAATTTCAGCGTACCAACCGCATTACAACATGCTTCAACGCGAAATCGAGTCTTCGCAATTACCCTGGTGTATGAATAACGATGTCTCTGTTATCGTCTATTGGCCACTTTTGAAGGGGCTGCTTGCGGGAAAACTCGGCCGCGATTACCAGTTCGATCCCAAGGATGGCCGTCGGAAGTATCCGATGTTTTCTGGTGATGAATGGAACAAGAACCAGGATTTTCTGGATCGACTGAGACCGATCGCGGCCGAGTGTCATTCTTCCGTTGCACAGCTTGTCTTGAATTGGACGATTCAACGCCCGGGTATTACAGCGGCGTTATGCGGTGCAAAGCGCCCCGATCAGATTCGGGACAATGCAGAGGCCATGAACTGGCAATTAACGGCTGGTCAAATTCAGCAGATCGATCAAGCGATTGCCGATCGCGGCGATGTGGTGTCACGGGCAGCGGTTTGAATCGAAATAGAGACTGGGACTTATGAGACTGATAGGACCGATGGGACGAATCTTATCCGACGCCTCTTAAGTCCCATCTGTCCTATCAGTCCCATAAGTCCCATTCATTTCTCGCCTGCTATGCTTACGCGGTCTTCTGTTCCGGGTACTTAATTCGACCGTGATGGATGCCGATCAGCGACTTCGTGAGGGAATCTTCAATCACGGCAAGTTCGCTTAAGGTCAACGAACTTTCGTCGAACTGACCATCGAGCAGGCGTTTCATGGCAATCTCGTGGACGAGCGTTTCAATTCGTTTAGGGGTCGGTTCGGCCAACGTTCGGCTGGCTCCTTCGACCGCATCCGCGACCATCAGGACGGCCGCCTCCCGGGATTGAGGTTTCGGACCAGGATACCGGAAGGCAGACTCTTGCACGTCAAAACGATGATCGGGTTGAGATTCCGCGAGTCGTGTGGCCGCGTGGAAGAAATACTCGACTAAGGTCGTGCCGTGATGCTGTTCAATAAAGTCGATCAGTTGATCAGGAAGATTGTGCTGATGAGCCAGTTCGACGCCATCCTTCACGTGACCAATGATAACGAGCGCACTCATCGCAGGATTGAGCGATTCGTGGCGGCTGGTCTGACCTGCGGTCATGTTTTCAATGAAGTAATGCGGCTTCATCAATTTGCCGATGTCGTGATAGTAAGCGCCGACCCGACAGAGCAATCCATTGGCTCCAATTGCGTCGGCTGCCGTCTCGGCGATGGTCGCGACACCGTTGGAATGACTATAAGTTCCGGGGGCTTTCTGGATCAGTTCCTGAAGCAGCGGATGTGAGACATCGCTCAGTTCAAGCAGGCTGATATCGGTGACAACGCCGAAGAGGTTTTCGATAAATGGGAGACTACCGGAAACAAGAAAGCCGGACAGAAAACACCATCCGGCTCCACGGATCCCATTCAGCAGAAAGCGATGGTCAGGATCAGCCCAGAGTTGGCTGAATTGTTGAGTCTCAATGATCCCTGTTCCCAGTGAAACAAACAGGAACGTCAGGGCAGCCCCGAAACCCACTTTCACCATCTTCATTCGATTGGAAACATTGTTTAACGGGACGACCGAGGCCGCGATGGCACTCATCAGTACGACAAAGTGACCAACGTCAGCACCGATGGCGAGTGTGACAACCAGGGTCATCGAAAATCCCGTCAGCGCAGCGAGCACCTGATTGTAGGCAATCGCGAGGATCATCACGGTACACAACATGGGGACGACTTCGGCTCGCCACGGGTCAAACGACAGCAGGCGGCTGAGAGTAATCGATAGTGTGACGACCACGAGATAGACCGTCAGCCGTCCAGCGTTGGTTGCTAATCGTCGTTCGTTTCGAACCAGGTAATAGCCGATCAGTCCACCGAGAACGATCAACAGCAAAAAGACGGTGATCAAACGAATAACTCGTTCAGGAAGTCGGACTTGACGTTCGAGTTCTTCGTATTGCGCGTGCAACACGTCGCGATATTCTTCAGTAATCTTACTTCCCGGAGGAACCAACAGTGTTCCTCGTTTGTATGTGTCTTTGACGGGGGGGGTTGAGTTCTGAGCCAGATTGATTCGTTGGTTGGTCGCGACAGGATCATATTCGAGTGACGGACTGACTCGATTTTTTATCCATCTTTCAAGAATTGGTTGCAGCGGTGCGAGCAGGGGAAACGACTTCCATTGACTCCCTAAACTCCCGGTCGCCTTGAGCAGTTCTTCAAGGACCGCATCGGCAGCAGATATTTTGACCTGCTTTTCGTTTGAGCTGGAAACGATGACGATTTCATCATCCAGACGGATCTTCTGACGTGGTCGGGACAGTTCAGCCTGATCAAGGATTCCGACCTTCGTAATTGGAGCGATAAACTTCGAAAACTGACCGCACAAATCATCAATCGGTTGACCAGCCGCGTCTGCGGGACGGATCGCTGCACGAAGCGATTTCCAGTCTTCTTCAAACTTCGATGTCTGAGGATCAAATGACGTTGGCCCGGAGGCGATCCATCCGAATGCTGCACGGGTCTCAACTTGCAGATCTTCAAAACGCGCGACCTCAAGCAATTCTGACAGATTCCTGCGCAGATCAATTGCCATGTTGTCGATGCGCTGCGCCTTGTCGGGAACGGTTCGAAAGACGGGCGGCTCGCGATTAATTCGCTCGATCCGTGCGAGTTCGGTTTTGTCCTGATTGACGCGTGTGAAGTCGATTCGAGCAAGCATTCCGTTGGGGACGTCGTCGCCAAGACGATGCGGAAACGGGGCTTGCCAGCTCAACAATGAAAACACCAACCCCGTCAAAACGACAAAACAGATCGCCAACCGTAACAAGACGTCTGTCTGGTTCAGTTGCTCACCAAGTCGTTTCGACCACGGCGTCCCCACTTTGTGGACTGAGAGTCGGGTCGGGCGATTCTTGCGCGGAAATAAAAAACTCATACCTTCAATTTCTGAGAACCGACAAGGACTGGCACGTCAGTCGGTGTCTGATATTGGTCGTGGTGGTACATCGGTCGGCTCGGTCTGGTCTTTGATCGATGTTTTGTAGGACGGAGCGACACCGGGGTCACTCGAATGATTTCCATTCGTATTATGACCATTGGTTTCAGCCGATGCCGCAGCATCGTTGCTGACGGGACGATCGGGGCGCTCGTCAAACCGGCGATGGCGACGGTCATCGTAGGCCAAGACGATCTTGCGAACGAGTGGATGCCGGACGATGTCTTCTCCCGAAAGGAAAACCGTCGCAATCCCGGGGATGTTTCTGAGACGGCGCACGGCGTCGTTCAATCCGCTTTCCACTCGATCTGGAAGATCTGTTTGAGTTCCATCGCCCGTCACGACAATCTTCGAATGATGACCCATTCGAGTCAGAAACATCTTCATCTGTGTGATCGTCGTGTTCTGAGCCTCGTCCAGGATCATAAAGGTATTGTTCAACGTCCGGCCTCGCATGTACGCGAGCGGAATGATCTCGATCACTTCCTTATCGATATAGCGTTGCACTTGATCGAAATCGATAATATCCCCGAGCGCGTCGAGCAAGGGACGCAGATACGGGTTCACCTTGGCCAGCATGTCGCCCGGTAGAAAGCCAAGCTTTTCACCTGCTTCTACAGCAGGTCGCACAAGCACTATTTTTTTAACCAGCTCTTGCCTTAGCGCATTGATCGCCATTGCGACTGCGAGATACGACTTGCCTGATCCGGCCGGACCTTCGCAAATGACCAGGTCGTGATCTTGAATGGCCTTGATGTAATCGCGTTGGCCGATCCCCATCGGGCGAATTTTCCGTGCCTTGTGGAAAACATCAATGATGAGATCGGGTGAAGCATCAAGCGGAAAATGCCCTCGTTGCAAGGCCCGCTCAAGATCGGCTTCGTCCAATAGACCCTTATGCTCAATGATGGAGCGAAGTTCAGAGACGATCTCGGTACCTAGATCGACCTGCGTTTGCTCACCACGAAGATGAAGTTCTTCGCCTCGCAGCACCACATCCAGGTGCAAAACATCCCGCAATCGACGGAGGTTCTTATCACGTGAGCCGAACAGCGTGCGAACATCTTCGAAATTGCGAAACTGAACTCGTCCTTCTGACATAACCGTTTCCTGAGGTCACCAATCTGGAAATTACACCAAGATCACTCGTGTAGGCATTCTGCGATGCCGTTGCCAGACTGGAAAGTATCCGCGACCCACGGTCGCGCGACAGAGGACACTCTAGCGTTTTTTCCAACCACTCGCAAAAGAACCACACACGAAATCACATTCGTCGTTAAATTCTGCCCAAACTACCGTTGCGACAGATCGCGCTGACTATTCCATTTAAGAACTCCTTGCCGTCCGTAGCGGTTGTATTCAAGACGGACAGGCGAAATGTTCGATCACAGGCAAAAGGATTTCACTCATTGACGAGATCTTAGATTCTCGCGATACGGTCGATAGCCGCCGAAACATGGAAGTTGCCAATGTACGAAGCCAGCTTTGAATTGAAACGTCGCCCATTTGGTGCAACTCCTGACGCCACTTGCTTTTTATCCGCAGGACCGATCCAGGCCGCGCTCGACGAAATTGTTGTTTGCGTGGAACAGGGACAAGGAATTGCGGTCGTGACGGCACCGGCAGGAACCGGCAAAACCCTGCTTTGTGAACGATTGCGATGCGAACTGAGCGGTCGTTTTGTGACCATTTTCCTCCGTCATGCGAGCTTTCTGACTCGTCGCGCATTACTTCAAACATTACTTTGTGAATTGAACCAGCCATATCAGCACCCCAGCGAACAAGAACTGCGGCTGGCGCTCTTTCCGGCAATTCGCGAGATCCAACCGCGATGTGAGGCATTGGTGCTGATTTGTGATGAAGCACATCAGTTAGCCGAAAATTTGATTGAAGAACTGCGGATTCTGGCCGATTTTGCCGAATCTGGAAAACCGCTGGTGCGACTGGTCCTGGTTGGTCAACTATCTCTGGAAGAAAAGCTGACACAGCCAAGCCTGGAAGCGTTTAATCAACGCATCCGTGCTCATGTCAACCTTCCGACCTTCGATCATGCTGGATCGCTCGATTACATCGACTATCGATTGACCTGGGCTGGTGGGCGTACAAGCGAAACGTTTACCGAAGCCGCACTGGACATGATCGCTCGTGCCAGCGACGGAATTCCGCGATGTATCAATCAATTGGCTGACCATACCCTCTTACTTGGATTCGTTGCCGAACAACGGCCCGTGAGTGAAGAGCTTGTATTGGAAGCTCTGAATGACCTGCGTCAATTGCCTTTGCATTGGAACGAACCTTCAACCTCACGAACAGGCGCGGAACACGGCGAAACGGTGGATCTTTCAGACGAATCCGCTGTCGATGAATCGACGTCGATCGTTCGGGGACATGGCGGTATTATGCTGCCAGATCCCAATCAGACCATGTATTCCTACGAGTCAACAATCGCCGAGAGTGATCATGATTCCGCCAATTTTGATTTGATCGACCTCGAACCAGAGAATGCTGTTACATACCCATCATTTCCTGAGGCGGTTGAAGCCGTCATTCCAACCGATCACAACACGGTTGAAGTTGACAGTGATGACTGGCGGCACGTGGTTAACCTTTTCAGTCGGCCGAACTTGGATTCGGAATACGAAACGACAACGATGTCAACGTCATTCGAAACCACCGAGGCCGTTTTCGAAACAGTCGGTGCTCACCATTCAGAAACCAGTTCTGTCATTCAACGTGAGAACATCACGAATTCTCCAGCGGACTTCCACCACGACAACCACATTGAAACACACGTCTCAACTCCACAGCCTGCATCACGCCAGCCAAATCATGGTTTCCATGAGGAGGTCATTTTTGACCGTTATGCGACCATCGATGCGGGCTTGATCCCGATTGCCGTGCCGCAGCCTGACACGAAAAGTATGGAGGAGGTTCGCCACGAGTTCACCTCCGTTGTGGAAAATCAAACGCTTCCAGCGGTTGAACGTCACTCGATGAACAACATTGAACTCGATGAATTCAACGAACTCGACACCGACCTTGCTCCGGTTTCAGAAACACCACACAAAGAATCGGGACACGATCCGCTCGATAATGTTATCGAAATGGTCAACGACTTGACCGCGATGGTCTCCGAACAAATCGGTTCGTACGATTCGATGCGGGTGGAGGAACTCGACAAGTCGACAGCGTTGAACGAAGCCCCCGTCGACGACAACGACTTGATCCTGAAGTCGCTGCGGCGAGACGACGCGGAAGTCGGCACCAATTCAAGTCATGACTCGGTCTATCGACGCTCCATGGCGGCCAACGACGCGGCTTGGGAGGCCATTGAAACGGCTCCGGTCGAAGCCGCAGCCGAGCCACGTCCCTTCCGATTCCTCTTCAGCATGCTTCGTCGTAAACAGCAGCAAACGAACTGATCGCGTTACTGGCGCGGGGGCTCATGCAGGCCGGAAGACATCGCGTTTCGATGGCTTCCGATACCGACCTGTGACGATACTGTTTCGAAAGCATGATGAACTGGTCCCATAGACGTTTGACTGGTGCGTACACGTTGCCTCGGCCGTGCGGAGCAAGCTCGGAATCTCCTTCTCCCTTCAAGATGACATTGATCTGGCCGGTCGATCCGTCAGGACCGAAGGCGCTCGCCATTCCGACAACGAAGGAAACAGCCGTCGCCAACTCACCGACGATTTGACGCGTTTTTAACCAGCCGAAAAAAAGGTGATTTTCAAACGAGTTAGCGATGATTCGCTCCTTTCGCAACGTAAACTATTGTACAAAAGCCCTGAGAATCGGCTTGAGGTAAGTTGACTTGCCCCAAACTGAAGAACCGTTAGTAAGGGCGATCTGCTGATACGGGCTGTCCGAACTGATACCGAACCCAAATTCAAAATGGCCATGAACCGGATCGCCGAGCATCGTCTAACTGTAAAGTTACGCATCAACTGATTACGATTCTCGTTCTCCCGGCAGACGGGCTGCCGGACACAAAATCTATCTCATCACAGTTTTACCACCAGGAGTGACCTATGAGTCAAAAGACGTCGCGTCGCGAGTTCATGAAAAACACATCGGCGATCGGAGCCGCGATTTTCGTCGGCGGTGCCGTCGACCTTCGTGGCCAGGAACGATCGGCCAACGAACAGCTCAATGTCGCCTGTTTCGGTGTTGGCGGCAAAGGTGCCAGCGATTCAAGTAATGCCTCCACGTTCGGCAACGTCATCGCCATCTGCGACGTAGACCGAAACACGCTGGACAGCAAGGGAAAATCCAAAGGTTTCGAGAACGCCGAAAAGTTCACCGACTACCGCGAACTGCTGGCCAAGTACGGCAAGAAAATTGATATTTGCAATGTGAGCACGCCAGACCACATGCACGGTCCGATCACACTTGCCGCGATGCGACTTGGCATCAGTTGCTATACGCAGAAACCACTAACCCGGACGATCTACGAAGCTCGATTGCTGGCGCACGTCGCCAAAGAAACTGGCGTCTGTACTCAAATGGGTAACCAGGGGACAGCTCTCGATTCGTCGCGTGAAGCGATCGCTCAGATCAAGTCGGGCGTACTGGGAACCTTGAAAGAAGTCTTTGCCTGGTCCAATCGTCCTGTCTGGGCACAAGGCCCCGGTCGACGAATGACACTGGAAAAGTTCGCCTCACAGGCAACCAAGGACGATGCAGAAAACGCACCGAAGCTGATTGAAAAGAAGAAGGAAGAAATCGCCAAGGCGATGGAACGGCTTGATTGGAAAAGCTGGATCGGTGTCGCACCGACTCGCGAATTCTGGCCAGGCCTTTATCACACGTTCCAGCACCGCGGCTGGTGGGACTTTGGTACGGGCGCATTGGGCGACATGGCCTGTCACCAGTTGACGGTTCCCTTCGCTTCGTGCGGCCTGCGAGATCCCATCTCCGTTGTTGCCAAGTCGACCGGACATGACTTCGACAGTTTCCCGGCCAGCTCGATCATCAAGTTCGAGTTCCCAGAAACTTCGGAACGACCTGCCATCCCATTCTGGTGGTACGATCGTTTGGGGAATAAGCCCCCGAAAGAAGTCTTCGAAAAACACGGCATCACGAACATCTCGAACAGCGGCGTGCTGATCGTTGGTGAAAAGGGTGCCTTCTACAGTTCGGACGACTACTGCGGTGTTTACGAACTGAAGGGTGTCGATAAGGTCACCGTTGATTATGAGAAGGCAGAGAACAAGGGGAACAACGATCTGAACAACATGTACGAGTTGTTCCGAGCCAAACGAGCTGGCGATCCAAAGATCTGCAAGTCGAACTTTATCGACCGAGCAGGTCCTTTGACCGAAACCATCCTCCTGGGCAACCTGGCTGTCTGGGCCGCCGCAAATGGTGGCCCCAACGGCGAAATGGGTGAATGGGGCGAAAAGGTCGAATGGGACGCGAAGAACCTCAAGGTCACGAATCTGGCCGCGTTGAAGACGCCAAAGGTCGCAGACCTGATTAAGCCGGTCTACGCCGAAGGACATCGGCTCGACTAGTCTTTGTTTTATCTGAAACCGGGCGCGTGCATTTCGCATGCGCCCGGTTTTTCCGTCTCGGACGGCGATTAAAAAATAGTCCGGACGTCGTCCGGAACCGCGTGTAAGGATAGCCCGACGCGCAAGCGAGGGATCTTGTCTTCGTTTTGATGGGGAATAAGTTCCCTCGCTTGCACGTCGGGCTATTGAATCGAAGCCTGTATTCTGCGTTGCCAAAGCTACCAGAAAAACGAATGAAGCGAGAATCATGTTGAATTGTCATTGGTCCCGGTCGATCGTCCCATGCATCATTGTGTCGCAACTCTTTCTGAATGGATGCAATAAACCTCCGGGGACTGGCAGTGGCACGGCATCGCCCACAAGCGACTCGAAAACCACCGTGGCGCCGAAGCCGGAAACGGCGAAGCCAACACGCCCAGCGACCGCAAAAGCGGACGACGTTAAGGCCGCCAGAACCCGTATTTCTGAATTGGGTTCTCGGGCGAAATCCGCACCAAAAGAGGGCGATCTTTTGACGGAGATCGTCATCCAGGATGGATCAAACGTGACAGCCGATGATCTGGCTCTGTTCGGCAGGCTAAGCGATCTCGAAAAGCTTCAGATCATTAATTGCCGAACGCTGAACGATGAGATGGTCGCGTCGCTCAGTGGTTTAAAGAACCTTAAGAGCCTGTCGTTGACGAATTCGGCGATTAATGATGGTGGTGTTGAGACGATCGTCAAGTCGTTTCCAGATTTGATAGAACTCGATCTCTCATCGAATACAAACATGTCCAATGGCGTCGTGAAGATTCTTAGCGCCCTTGGGAAGCTTCAGCGGCTGAGTCTCGTTCAGAACCGAATCAACGACATCGGTGCTCAGCGACTTTCAAAATTGCAGGATCTTCGAGCGCTTGATTTGCGTGGCAACATGGAAGCCGGCAACATGGCGCTGGACGTTGTGGGCGATCTCGGGAAACTCACCGCGTTCAAACATCGAAGCACAGCCGTTGATGATACCGGGATGGAAGCACTCAGCCGCAATCAGGCAATTGAATCGCTGTTAATTCAGGATTTTGTCATTACGGACCAGTCAGGCCCTCACCTTGCCAAGCTCGGAAAACTGTCTCAACTGGAAGTCTTCCGCTGTCAGGGATTCGGTACCGAAGGGGTCTTGGCGCTGAAGGGGATGGGACTGACTCGACTGACACTGCGCGATCTTCCAAACGTCGACGATCGAGCAATGGAGGTCTTTAGTGAACTTCCAAAATTGAAGCGGCTGTATCTCCACGAACTTCCATCAGTTGGTGATAACGGCCTGAAGAATCTTGCCTCCCTTGAAGCTTTGGAATTGCTGGATATCTGGACGGTGCCTCAGATGACAGACGCGACAGTCGATGTCATCGCCAAGTTGCCGCTTCTTAAAGAACTCAGCATCCGGGCGACGAGTGTCACCGACAAAAGCATCGACACGCTGCTGACAATGCCTGCGTTACAAACGTTAACATTCAAAGAAAATGGTTCCGTCACCGCTGAAGGCCTGAAGAAACTCGCCACCAAGAAATGGGCAAAACTCGATCTCGGCACAACCGGGGGAGCCGACGGAAGCGACGCGGGTACACCGTGATTTTTTGACATCTGAGGGATCAAATGTAGCCCTCTCGCTCCGCTCTCTGGTTCGGACACAAGGGTGGCGCGCGTCCTGGGACATGGGTAACACGGGGTGCCACGGTTTTGGAGTCTTCGATAAGGCCGTGTCTTCATGGCTCAATAACGAGTTCGAAGTGCACGGCCTTACCGAAGACGGCTACTTTGTTGTTCTAAGACGACGCCTCTGTAGACGCGTTTACCTGCTGAAGGATAGACCGCTTTTGCGCATAGTAATTTCCGACAGCCAATAACGGAATGAAAATCATTCCCGGACACAGCAGCCCCCATGTCAGGTTGAATCGTAGAAGTCGTCCTAAGAGATGCCGTGAATCGTCGGCGGTCGCAAAGAATCGGTGTTCGTCTTGTGTCACCCAAACCAGGAGCCCCCGGTAAGTGTGGTAAACGCATTCCACGTCACCTGGTTCAGGTGACTCGCGCACTTGGATTCCGTTGAAGCACCGCTTCAGTGGTCTCAGGGCAAATGTTCGAAGCCCTCCGAACAGGAGGTAGATGGGAAAAACGATCACCAGCAAGGGGGCACCGATCATCACCAAAAGAAAAAACAGCCGTTCAGACCAAGTCATCTCAACCCTCTTTTTCCCGAGATGATCCGCTGCGGAGCATACAAGTTCACATGCCTGCGATCCGTCACGGGCTTGCAATCAAGTCACCAACACGTTGAACCGCTAGCGACTGAGTGTCAAGTTGACCGCCGCGCTTTGTGTCAGCCACCCGTTGTAGACAAAGTCGTGAAATGACCTGCAGATTCATGGCAGGTCCGGTTGTACTTCTCGATAAGTAACCGTTTCAGGCTGCCACCCCCTTTTGAAACAAACTGCTGGAAAATTCGTCTCACGTTGCAAACTCGGAAAAACCGCTAAAGTCGGCGGCCCGTGTTGTCGATCCAAAGAGTGGATGATTGCATCGTCAGTGGTCCCCGCGCTTTACAGCCTCAGTTGAAAACAAACCGCCAAGGATCACTCCCCAGAAGAGCATCGATGTGTGCCGTATTGCATCTCTTCTCATCTGGAACTTGACGTTTTACGCGTCGCGAAAGCTCCTTGGGTTCATGGAACGACAGCTCCTGATGAACCCACAGTGGCGGCTTGCGGTCCTGGTTGTCGTTTGGACATGCGTTTCATTCCAGCTATCCGCTGAGGAACCGACGTCGTCTGAGCGTTCTCTCTACAACGTTCCCGCACCGTCGGTTCTAGAATCGACTCCTTTCGCTAGATCCTCCAAAGAGGGAGCCGAAGGTGCTCAACCATCAGAACGCCCCGAGTCTGGTGCTGGTGAAAAAGCCTCCGAAAGATTGATCCCGCTGTATGCAGTTTTTGACGACGGTTTTTCCCTGAAATCAGTTGACGATCAGTTTCAACTCCGCATTCGCACATTAACACAAATCGATGGCAAAGGATTCTTGCCATCAGATCAGGAACCCGCGCGGAGCGGAATGTATATCCCTCGATTCCGAATCTATTTCGAAGGTCAATTGACCGACATCTTCGAATACGAATTATCATTACAGCGCAGCGTCGAAGGAGCTTTCGACGTTCTCGACGCCAACGTGAATTTTGTCCGCTCAGAAGCGTTCAAGGTTCGAGTCGGTCGGGCCCTGGTCCCTTATAGCTATGCCTGGTACGACCACCTTGAGCAGTATTACATCACGCCGGAGCGGGGTCTGTTCGCGCTGAATTTCGGGCTGGCTCGTCAGGCCGGTGTTTTCGCTCATGGAAAACTGTTTGAGAAACAGTTGCAGTACGCCGTCGGAGCGACGTTCGGTCAACTTTCAGGATTGGCAGACACCAATACAACTCGGGACGGGGTCGGCTATTTGAATGCCCGTCCCTTTTTGTATACCGAGAGTTTTTCCTGGTTACGCAATTTGAATGTGGGCGGATCGCTGGCAGTCGGCCAGCAGACCTACGAGATGTCTCCGCTTCCCTTGAGGACCTCAATCCAGACCTCAGAAAACGACGAAGCGGCCAACGCAGCATCCTCCATTTTTCTGGAATATAAGAATGGCGTTGTTGCTAAAGGAGAGCGTTTGCAAGGGGCGTTGCATGCCGCACTCTACTCCGGTCCATTATCCATTGAGGCCGAATGCTATGCCGCTCGATTTGGAGTGGCACCTGGCCCGGGCGCTTCCGCCGTCGGCATCCCCATTTTCGGTTACGACGTGACGGTTGCAAGTTTCCTCACCGGAGAGACGGTTGAAAACCGCCAGACGATCGCTCCGTTACGCCCGATCACGAGATCAGGGACCGGCAGTGGCGCGTATGAGTTGTTCGGTCGGTATTCAAGCCTTCAACTGGGTAGCCAGGTTTTTTCTGCAGGCTTGGCCGACCCACACAACTGGACGAACAACGCCGGGATCACGGATATCGGAGTGAACTGGTATCTGAACCGCTACGTCCGAATGACATTCGACTGGCAACACTCGATGTACTCATCGCCGGTCCTGCTGAATGAGCAGAAAGATTTAAGATCAAAAACAAACGACCTCCTCTGGGTCCGCTGCCAGTTGTATTTCTGAGTAAGCGGCAAACGCTTCGTTGCCTACATTGAAGATAACAACAGAGCAACGAATGACACCGGCCATAATCAGACGTCTTAAGGATCACTACTTTCGTTTCGTTCGTTCAACTCGGCCAGTTCGACCAGGAGGCTTTCGAGTTCTGACTGGTACTCGTTATGCTGAAGAGTCTCTTTCTGGTCACGCAAGTTTTCGATGGCGAGTTCCAGTTCGTTTCGCTTAGCGCGAACTTCGGGGGCCAGCTTGGCATCTGTCGCGTTGGGGACTAGATGCCATTGATGCGCTTTTCGGCCATCCAGGGGATGTCCGTCGGTTGGCTGGGCGATGGCTGTGAGCCCCCGAAACTGATCCGCGCGAACGCCTTGGCCGTCGCCGTTATCATCCAGTAAGGCGTGTTCGGTCGCGACTCGTCCGTCGTTGTCGTAGTACTCTGTTGTTCGGCGTGACGCCATGAGGAATGCCTCCCATAAGGAGGTCTGATCGTCTTTGTCGAGGTCTGCAGATGGGTCGTTGATCGCTTGTGACAAATGGTCGCCGAATCTGGAGAAGTTGATTTCGGTTCCCGATTTTGTTGAGGTGACCACGATTCGATTAGGGGCAGATAAAATGGGAATAAAAGGTCCGCTGGCCGAAGCACAATTGATTATGGCTGTCGGACGGCGAACAGATGCCAGCCAGTTTTTTAGTTCATCGGCCGAGACATCAGGGCCACGGAGGTTGAATTTGGCGACTCGACGATCAAACGTCCCGTGACCGATCAGCACGATCCACAGATCACGGTTGGAATCGTCGTTTTCCTTTTCAATTGCGGCTCGCAAGCGATCATAGTCGGCAACTTCGATTTTCCCTTCGCCTCGATGCCTCCCGATGATCGTGGCAGGAATACCCGCCTGCTTGGCAGCCGCCTCCCATCGCTCGGACCATTGATAAAACGAGATTTCA
>CAIVEI010000040.1 GCA_903904835.1 uncultured Schlesneria sp.
CGTGTCACGGTGCCTTTTGCGACGATGGCTTAATACCCTGTGAAAAGGTAATTGAGACGTAAGGAATCAGTCTGCCGACCCCAGCCTGTGAGTCCAACCCAGCGGCGGAAGCGGCTCAATTCTTCCGTTAGAATATCGAATCCTGGCTCCGAGGACCTCGCTGATTTCGCCGATTTTGTGGACTGGTGTTTGGTTCCGCCAGTCAGACAACAGGAATCGGCCGTCGTCTGGACTGACTGCAAATAACAATTCAAAATCTTCGCCATCGCTCAAACCATGCATGAGTGGAGTCTTACCATCCGCCGCGCAAATGTCAGATTTCGCCAACGGGATTTGATCGGCTTCAATCAGTGCACCAACCTTGCCAGCATTCAGAAGGTGGTACAAGTCTGCGGCCAATCCGTCGCTGATGTCCAACATCGCGTGGAGATTCACAAGTGACGCCAATTGGGCAACTTCATCAAGTCGTGGCGGAAATGTCAGATGCCGACCGGATGGAAGACTTCCTCCCAGCGCGCCCGTTACGAATATCCAGTCGCCGGGCCGTGCCCCTTTTCGGCAGACTGGACGCAATCCAAGCGGTTCACCAACGACTGTGACACTGATCACAAGCGGACCATTCCAACTGTTTGTATCGCCACCGGCCAAAACGACGTTGTGTTCGTTGGCGAGTTCGATCAGTCCTGCATGAACATCTTTGGCGAAATCCATTCCCCGACCGTTGGGCAATGCGACTGAGACGAACGCTGCCGTTGGTCGGCCGGCCATGGCTGCGATATCACTCAGGTTGACTGCCAGTGCTTTTCGCCCGGCGAGTTGCGGTGTTGCCGGGGGAAAGGTGAAGTGGACCCCTTCCATCAACATATCGATGGCGACAAGTGTCTCGCGGTCAGCCGAAGGTTTGAGGCACGCGGCATCGTCGCCGATCCCCAAGGTAACCGGGGCTCGATCTCGAATTTGACTTCGAATCCAATCAATTAATTGAAATTCCGGACGACTCATTATTTGTTCCCATGAGGACGAGTTTGCCCGTTTGGTAGCCTGTATTCAAGTCCCCACGCTCGATCCTCATCGGAAAAATCAAACGCATTCGCAGGAAAATCGCGATTCTCGACGAGAGATTTGACTCGGAAATCCTGGAAGAATGGCTCTCACCCTTGCGAATCGCATCTGGATGGTTTTTCATCTGTAAATAGAATATCTGCTTTTTCAAGTACAGGAGTCTGGGGCGTGCCCACTTACGATTACAAATGCGATGCTTGCGAACATGTCTGGGAAGAGTTTCAGTCGATCAAGGCCGAACCGACAAAGAAGTGTCCGAGTTGTGGCAAGTCCAAAGCCCGGCGTCAAATCGGTGGAGGTGCTGGTCTGATTTTCAAAGGGACAGGTTTTTATCTGACCGACTACCGCAGTGATTCTTACAAGAAAGCTGCGGAAGCAGACAAGAAGGCTTCCGGCGGAGGAGATTCCGCACCCAAGTCCGATTCAAGTTCGTCGACGAAAAGTGAACCAAGCAAGCCCGGTAAAGACTGAGTAGGGGTTTGTCATTGTTGAAGGACCGGGTTGTGTGCCACTGCATCGGAGTCTTCGAAGACGCAGTGTCTTCACGATCTTTTCAGTCTTCGAAGCGTACTGGCAAACCGAAGGCAATCCAATGGCACCCGATTTGTTCTCCGCAACAATGTATTCGACAGCTTCCCCACGATCCCCATCGATCAAAACAAAAGTACAACGCGCAAGCGATAACCCTATTCTAAACCCATTATCTGACGCGCATGAAAAATGATAAAGTTGCCGGAGTGTCCGATTTGTAGGAAGAGTGTCCCGCCGGCTTCAGACGCCAGCGCGGGGTACGCTCCTTTTTGCAGTCGCCGCTGTAAAGAGGTTGATCTGATTCGCTGGTGCGAAGGTCGGTATGCGATCGTGGAAGCGGTCGACCCGAACCGCCTGGTGCAAACGTCGAGTGAGGTCGTCGAGTCCGAGTTTGATGATTCCTCTGATCAAGGAATGCAAGGTGAATATGAAGATTGCGACGATTGATGATGTGCTCGACGCCGAAGCGGTCATTCGCGAACACGTTTCGCCGGCACCTCTGATTCGATCTTATGCGCTTGAGAGATTGCTTGGGTTACCGGACACAAGGCGAGTCTGGATCAAGGATTATGGTTGGACCCCGGTCGGTTCATTCAAACTGCTTGGTGCGTTGAACTGGATGGCGAAAAATCTGGAACGGATTGGCGAGCGTCCGGTTGCCGCTCATTCTTCTGGGAACTTTGCATCAGGGATTTCGTTCGCGGGAATGCGTTTTCAAAAGCGAGTTCTCGTGGTGATGCCCGAGACGGCGCCGAAGGTCAAATTTCAGTTGACCCGGTCCTTCGGTGCGGAAGTGATGACGTATGACATTACTCGTGACCACGAAACGGGCGAACGCGACAAGTTGACCCGAAAGCTTGCGGAAGAACATCATGCGGTTCAGGCATCTCCTTATGACGATCTGAATGTGATTGCAGGCAATGGCGTCGGCGGGTTGGAAATTGTTCGGGAACTACGACGACTGGGACGCGAAATTTCGCACTTCTTCTGTCAGGTCAGCGGTGGAGGCCTGATGGCTGGTCACGCGCTGGCGATTGCCGATGGATTTCCCGACGCCAGAATCATTGGAGTCGAACCGGAGGGCGCTGATGACTTCAGCCAGTCTCTGGCGGCGGGTCATCGGATTCGGATCGATCATCCTAAAAGCATTTGCGACGGGTTGCTCTCATATGATGTCGGAGAACAGAATTGGCCAATCCTTGAGAAATACCTGACCGAAGCGGTATCTGTTCCCGATCTGGAAACCCGCAAAGCAATGAAATGGTTGTATGAAAACCACGGGCTGAGAACGGAGCCATCTGGTGCGATTGCAACTGCTGCATTACTCGGAGGCAAGGTCTCGCTCGACGGAACCGGCGACGTCGTCATTGTGCTCAGCGGCCGAAACGTGGATGAGCCACGATTTCAGGAATGGATCTCAAATACGTAGTGGTCAATCCTATCCACTCTCTGCCAGGCTTTGGATCGGTGCAATCCATGGTTGAATTCTTTCTGGCTGAAACATCTCGCAAATGAATTTGCGCAACTATGGGCTTGTTGCGCAACATTGGCGGAAAAAAGGCGTTTTTTGACTTTTCGGACGTCTGAAAGCTTGCGCAACTATGGTGCGCGACGATGGCCAGGCCGTAGCGGCGGCTTCTAGCCGCCGATCGCGGATGATCAGGCGGCTCGCCGACGACGGCATTTGCGCAACTATGGACGAACCGAATTGGAGATTCGAGAAGCCGTAGGGAACGGTCGAGTCTTCGAGGCCCACCAAAACCAACGCAAAGTCTGGTGAACACAAGATTTCTAACCACGGATAACGCGGATGGGCACGGATAAACGCAAGAATACCCAACTTGACATTATATTCTTTTCTTATCAGTGGCCATCAGTGTTATCCGCGGTTGAATCCTTTCCGGCTGAAACGTCTGTCACAAGAATTTGCGCAACTATGGGATTTTTGCGCAACATTGGCAGAAAACAGGCATTTTTCGAACTTGTGGATGTCTGAACGCTTGCGCAACTATGGTGAGCAACGGCGGCCAGACCGGATCGGTGGCTTCTAGCCTGGAATATTCACGCATTCTGTGCGATCCGACACAAGATCCTTGACGATCAAGAGTTAAACCATCGTTACAAAAGCCTTGAAACGTTAG
>CAIVEI010000041.1 GCA_903904835.1 uncultured Schlesneria sp.
CATTGTCGTGTGCGTCCGTTGCGTTCATCTCGAAGTGAGAATAAGGCGTGAACCATCGTGAACCATGGATGTCTGACCGCATCGCCCCACCGTATTTTGCCCCGAATGGGGCAGTGGAAATCAGCCCAGGGCAAGCTCGTCTTCGAGCGCCGCCCTGGGTGTGGATCATTTAATAATGAATTGCCCTGTAAGGGCCTCAGCCTCCCAAAAACCGTCCACCAGCGGTGATCACATTTTCAAACCCGCCTCCTTAACACGAACGTCACGGCCTTTTTTTGAGAACGGCGTGCACTGCGTGGACAAGGTTGTCGAGAGAATACGGCTTTTGCAGGAACTCGAAGCGGTCCTCTTCGACCCCATGCCGAAGAACTGCGTCGGAACTATAGCCCGACGTATACAACACCTTCAGGCGCGGCTGCTGAAGTGTGAGAACCTCGGCCAGTTCCGGGCCGCTCATTTCGGGCATCACCACGTCCGTAACGAGCAGTGCCGGCGGTACTTGAAACTTTTCATAAAGGGCGAGCGCCTCGCGTCCGGATTCCGCCTCGACGACCTGAAACCCTTTCTTCCGCAGAACGCTGACGGCCAACTGCCTTACTGCAGGCTCGTCTTCGACCAGCAGAATCAACTCGTTACCTCGCTCCGGCAAGTCGGGGCGGACCTCGGACGGACTTTCCTCGGACACCTTTTGCTGTTTGGGGAGGTACACATCGAACGTCGTCCCGCTCCCGACCTCGCTCTTGACGCTGATGAACCCCCGGGCCTGCTCAACAATGCCGTGAACGGTTGCAAGCCCCAATCCGGTCCCTTTCCCGGTCGGTTTGGTCGTAAAAAACGGCTCGAAGATACGGTCGAGTACTTCCGGCGGAATCCCCTCCCCGGTGTCTGCCACCGACAGTCGGACATACCAGCCCGGCGGGCACAAAGCGGGACGCCTTGGGTGTGTCTCGCCCACTTCCTCGGCGGAAGTGCTGATGGTGAGTCGCCCCCCCCGGGGCATCGCGTCCCGGGCGTTCACAATCAGATTCATCAGCACCTGCTCCAGTTGCCTGCGGTCCGCTTCAATCGGGACGACTTCTGCGGTGAACTCGGTGATCAGTCGCACATCTTCGCCGATCAGCCGACCGAGCATCTTGCAGCTTTCGCGGACAACCGTAGTGAGGTCAAACGACTCGGGCTTAATGAACTGCTGGCGGCTGAACGCCAACAGTTGCCGCGTCAGTGCCGCACCACGGTCGGCGGCGGCAGACACATCCTCGAGCAGCCCTCGATCCGGGTTGTCCGGTTCGAGATTGGACAGGACCAACTCAGTCGACCCGCCAATCACAGTCAAGAGGTTGTTGAAGTCGTGCGCCACCCCACCTGCCAACAGTCCGATGGCCTCCATCTTCAACGATTGTCGGAGCCGCTCTTCTGCGACGCGTCGAGCGGTGATGTCCCGTTTCGTCGAGATCACCTGATCGACTGCTCCAGAGGTTCCCCGAACCGGGGTTAATAACGTCTCCAACCATAGCTGGCGGCCATCGCGGTGGCGGCACCGGCATTCGAAGGTGACCACCTCATCCTTCAGGCACCGTGCCCAGGCAGCCCGAACGACAGGCAAATCGTCAGGTAGTACGATGTACCAAAGTCCAAGCGTCTGTGATTCGGCTGGCGTGTAGCCCGACAGGTGCTCACATGAAGGGCTGACGTAGCGAATGGCCCCGTCCGCATCTGCCAGCACAACGACATCCCGAATCTGATCGGCCAGCAGGCTGTAAACGGCTTCGCGTTCGACGAGAGCGATCTCAGCTCTCTTCCGTTCTGTGATATCTTGATCTGTCCCTTCCAAACGGATCAGATTGCCAGCGGCATCCCGTGTGGCCCTCGCCTGGCTGTGGATCCACAACAGCCGCCCGTCTGGCGTCACAATGCGAAGATCGTCGGCGAACCCGTCTGCTCCAGCCAGCACCGTCTCGAC
This sequence comes from uncultured Schlesneria sp., assembly GCA_903904835.1. GTDB lineage: Bacteria > Planctomycetota > Planctomycetia > Planctomycetales > Planctomycetaceae > Schlesneria. The sequence continues at coordinate 1,961 of CAIVEI010000041.1, forward strand.
CCGTTGGAGCGCGATCGGCCGGTCATCCGAATGGACAAGTTTGAGAAATGCCTCGAAGCTTGCTGCGACAGACTCGCGATCAACGCCAAACAGCTCGAAGAGTGCATCCGACCACCACACATGGCCTGTCGGGGGTTCCCAGACCCAACTCCCCAGCCTCGCGACACGTTGGGCCTCTCTTAACTGTCGTTCGCTCAACTCAAGTGCCGCTTTTACGCGGAGTTCGGAAAGCTCGATCGCACGCTTCGCAAGTGCCTGTTCGACAGCCGGGACCAAACGTGCTAACCGGTCCTTAAGAAGGTAATCGGACGCCCCGAGTTTGATGATATTGGCGGCCGCCTCTTCCCCGATCGAGCCCGAGACGAGGATAAACGGAGTATTGGGCCATCGCTTCTGAAGCAAGGCAAGCGCCGAGAGACTGTTAAACTCGGGCAGATTCCAGTCACACAGGACAATGTCCGGCTCTGTTTCCAGCGCAACGACGAATTGTTGTTCGGTCTCGATGCGAGTGGAATCAAAAACAAGTCCGCCACGCTGTAATTCGCGTTCCATAAGTTTGGCGTCACTCGGGTTGTCTTCGACAATCAGCAAGCGGAGGGGTGCATCAGACATGAAACGTTCACTCGTTGGTGTAGGGGACCTTGTTGACCAGAAGCCAATAAAGCCCAAGTTGTCGGACCGCTTCAATGAACTGCTCAAAATCGACCGGCTTCTGAACATAACTGTTGACACCGAGCTGATAGCTCTCGACCAAGTCCTTCTCGTACGTCGAGGAGGTCATGACCACGACCGGGATCATCTGGGTCTGTGGGTCCGACTTGATCCTCTTCAGTACCTCGTGTCCGTCAATAATTGGCAGCTTGAGGTCGAGTAAGATCACCTTCGGCCGGACGCGGTCGGTTTTCCCCGCGTAGCGGCCTGTGCCGAACAGATATTCCAGTGCCTCCTCCCCGTCCCGCAGGACTTGTACCTTGTTGGCCAGGTTGTTTTTTTCGAATGCCCTCATTGCCAATTTCACGTCACTCGGATTGTCCTCCACCAGCAGGATCTCAATGATTTCCTTCATGATTCGGTTGCCCTTCGCTTGGGAGAGAGAAATAAAACGCTGCACCGATTTTGGGTTTTGCTTCAGCCCAAACTTGCCCTCCGTGCCGGAGGATCACCCGTTGGACGATTGCCAGTCCAACCCCCGTCCCTTCGAATTCATCCTGATGATGTAACCGGTTAAAGACCTTGAACAGTTTGTGGACGTATTGCATATCGAATCCGACACCATTGTCCTTGACGAAGTATACCGTTTCCTGGTCAACAGTTCTGGAACCGATCTCGACCACGGGTGGCGTGCTTGATCGCGAATACTTGAGAGCGTTGTCGATCAGGTTTTGCCAGACCTGCTTAATGAGTGCGGCGTCGGCAAACGCCGGAGCAAGTTCCGCGACACGAAACTCCGCAGATTGGTTGTGGCTCAGGGCTGAAAGACACTCCTTAACAATCGCATTCATCGAAACTTCGGACTTTTTCAGTTCCTGGCGGCCCAGCCGCGAGAACGAGAGCAGGTGGTCGATGAGTCGCCCCATCCGTTCGGCATTATCACGGATTTCGTGAAGTGAATCCTGGGCGTCCGCCGGCAACTGGTTGCCATAATCCTCGACCAATATTTGTGAAAACCCGTTAATTGCCCTGAGAGGGGCCCGCAAGTCGTGAGAGACGGAGTAACTGAATGACTCCAGTTCGTTGTTGACCTCTTGAAGTTGTGCCGTCCGCAGGACCACTCGTTCCTCCAACTCGGCATTGAGCGTGCGGATCTTGTTTTCAGCCTGTTTGCGGAGGGTAATGTCCTCCGAAAGGATGATGATGCCGCCGATGACTCCGGAGGCGTCCAGCCACGGTCGCACCGCTCGGCGGAGCCACATCTGGTTCCCGTCGGCTCGCACCCACAGATCTTCGTCATTCGACTGCGGTTCACCGGTGAGGGCCTTCCGGTGGATCACTTTCCACCTCTCCGGCAGATCAGGGTGAATGTCATAGTGATTGCGCCCGACGAGGTTTTGCACTCGACCGTAATCGTGCACCCACCTCTGGCTGACCGCGAGATAGTTCATCTCCCGATCTAACATCGCGATCGCCGCAGGGGCATGTTCGACGAATGAAAGCAACTGGGCCTCGCGGGCTTTCAGGGCCGCCTCTGCGACTTTGCGTTCGGTGATATCCACCAGGACGTTGATAGCCCCGCGTGGTCGCCCTTGCTCGTTTCGCAGGGTCGTCGCGTAGGCCAGCATCTCGCGGTCAGTCCCGTCGTCAAAGACGAGGGTGAACTCGAAGTTCTCCACGGGAATACCGTGGGCGGCCCGTTGGGCAGGCAGTTCGTCAGTGCTTAGTTCGCGACCATCTTTGACCGCCTTGAAATGTCGTGGTTTGATCCCTTCCGGCGCGCTGAGTGATATCTCGGCGCCTCGCGGGAGTCGGACCAAAGCGTTGGCCGCGCGATTGCCCGTCATATGCTGGCATTCCGCGTCGTGGGAAATGAATATGGCCGCCGGCACGGCATCCAGGGTTGCAGCCAGTTCCTCTGCCCGTTCTCTCGCAAGGTGATCACTCGCGATCAGTGCCGCCTCCACCTGTTTACGCTCGGTTATGTCGTAATTGACGCCCAGAAAACGCGCTAAGGTCGGGAGACCTTCGGCGTTCGCAGATGTGCCGTAAAAAAAGGTGCCCGCCCCGGCGATCCAGCGGAGCTGTCCGTCGGGCCGAATGATCCGGAATTCCGCCTCGAATTTGCCCGTCCGAGTGGCGATATCCCATTTGGATTGGAGGTCGTTTGAGTCATGTGGATGAATGTATCGAAAGAAAGCCTCAGGACTCGGTTCAACTTCACCCGGGCGAAGCCCGAGAAGCCTGAACTCGACATCGTTCCAGACGCTCTTACCAGTCTTCAAATCGACCTCAAATGTCCCCATTGAGCCCGCTTCAAGCGTTAAGCGGAATCTCTCTTCGCTGGCCTCGACAACCATCGCCGCAAGTTTACGTTCGGTGACATCGGCTGCGATCAAAACGCTGCGCAGGGGGCCATTCCCGTCGAAGAAGACCCTCTTGCGTACGTTCAACCAGCGAACCGACCCATCTGTTCGGACGACCCGGTGCTCGAATGCAAACGACCCATCCCCGCTCGGGTCGAGGCACAGGGCGATCCGCCGCTTCAATTCAGCACGGTCGTCCGGGTGGAAGCGATCGTGTACGAGTTCGCGGGGGACAGGTTTGCCTGCCGGAAGATCGAAAAACGCCGCAGCCAACGTTGACAGCTCGGCTGTTCCGGCATGGTAGTCGATCTGCATGACGCCGAGACCGGCCACGTCGACCGCGAGTTTCAGCCGCTCTTCGCTTTCTGCCAAATCAGCAGTGCGCTCGGCAATCTCTTTCTCAAGTTCGCGGGCGCCGCGAAGCCCGAAAAAATATGGTGTGACTCGGATGATGGCGAAGACACTCGCCCAGGAAATGATCGCTGTGAAAAATTTCAGCAGACCTGACAACCGGTAGGCGGGCCACCAGAAAATGGTCGCGTCCATCAGGTGCGTGAGGCCGCACATGATGACGAAAGCAACGAAAAAGGGGACGAGGCTCCGGAAAGGGAATTTCTTGTATCGTCTGGCATAGTGCCCCAGCAGGAACGGGATCACGAAGTACGCTAAGCCGATGGCCACGTCTGACACAATGTGGAGCCAACCCAGGTCGGATGACCATTCCCCGCATTTCCATCGGGGTGGAAATCCCGATGAATTAAAAAGATTCCTCCAGAACGCCCACATGCAAGTTGCCCCTGACGTTCGGCGGCAGTCGAGGAACCGCAGCCAAAATGAAACCTGAATTTACGTATATCGGATAACATCTTGAATCTATCCAAATCGGCAACATAAATCTGCACGCAGTGGGTTTTTTTGGCTTGTTTTCTGGTGAAACAATCGGGCGGGTTTTTTGCTTGCGGGGCCGGTTTTTCATGGGACTTATGGGACGAATGGGACCTATGGGACAAAAACAGCACGATCGTCGTCATACCGTCCCATTGGTCCCATTTCTTTCTTCCAAACGTCAACAATCTATGTCGTGTTTTTGTATTGACATTCCTTGTCGGTGCGGTATATTTCTTGTCGTTGTGTTGTGTTATTTACTTTGACAGGAGATTTTCAGATGGTTCAACGATTTTCCACTCGGGAAGAGGCTCGGCAGCATGCGATTGCACAGAAACGGGAAGAAGTGGCGGCCTATTGGCCAAGAGGGTGTCGATACAATGAGTTTCCGGAAGTGTACCGCTTGATGAACCGTCCGGCGGCAACCTGGACGTATCGGTCACCAGATGCCCCTCAGGGAACGATGGTGGTAATGCATACTCCCAGCAAAACCAGCAAGGAATACACGGTGCTGGCCAAGTACAAGGATTACTGGTACTGCGATTTTCCGGAACCACCTTATCTGCTTTACCAGCGTTACGAATGGATCGATGCCGAAACAGTCTATATCTGTGAAGGGGAACGGACGTCGGATGCTATTGAAGCACTCGGTCTGGCCGCGACCACGTCCTTAGGTGGTCCCACTCAGGAGAAGCTGTCCGACTGGACTCCGCTGAAGGGAAAACATGTCATCATCCTGTCGGACTTTGATGACAAAGGCTGGGAATACGCCGCGGTGGTGGCTCAACTTTGCCTGGGG
>CAIVEI010000042.1 GCA_903904835.1 uncultured Schlesneria sp.
AACGAATAATCCGCGTTACGTATGTGCCGCGTCGGCCAGAGTCTTTGCGAAACTGCCGATATCGCGTAGGACCGCGTCAGTCTTCGAGGGATCGCTTGCCAGGTTCTCAAGCAATTTGACGATGGCCGAACCGACGATGACTCCGTCTGCTTTGCCCTTGAGGTGGTGGATCTGGTCGGGGGCACTGATTCCGAACCCGACTGCGAGTGGAAGCGCTGTTTGCGTTCTTAGCGACTTCAGCATCTCGGCGAGTTGTGGTGCGAGTTCTTTCCGAACTCCAGTTGTCCCTGCAACGGCGATACAGTAAACGAATCCTGTCGCGTGTTTCAGGATTTTTGCTGCTCGATCGGGTGGCGTTGTCGGGGCGACGAGTTGAATCAGGTCCAATTCATGTTTGGCCATCAGGGCCGCAAAACCAGATGCTTCGTCACCTGGCAAATCGGGAACAATCAGTCCTGCAAACCCGGCCGCTTTGGCTTCTTGAACGAATGCGTCGATTCCGTGCCGGAAGATGATGGCATATGAGACCATGCCGACGAGCGGTGACTGGATTTCGCGGCTGACGCTGGTGATCGTCACGAAGATTTCTTTTAACTTCACATGTTTGGCCAATGCCCGTGTGTACGAGGCTTGAATCACCGGGCCGTCAGCAATCGGATCGCTGTAGGGGAAACCGACTTCGATCAGGTCGGCTCCGCTCGCTGCTAATTCCTTCAGCAGTCTGGCGGTGGTTGGAAGATCGGGGTCACCTGCCGCGATGAATGGCATGAATGCCATGCGATTTGACGACGTTAAGGCGGAAAAGACGGCGGCGATGCGAGAGGCTTGAGACACGTTGTACTTTCACAAGGGCGGAAAAAATGTTTTAGGCAAGCCGGATGTCAGCCCCTTGATTCTCGCACGACAAATGTCGCGCGCTGTTTGCCGAAGAGTCCGGGGGCTGACGCCGCCCGGCTCGCCAGTGTCATTCAAAGGGCAGGTGGTCTTCAATCAAGGAACGGTTCTCGATCACAGTTCTTGACCTGTCAGTCGAGCGACCTCGTTCACGTCTTTATCTCCCCGACCGGAGAGGCAAACGACAATGATATCGCTCGGCTTTCGCTGCTTCGCTCGTTCAAGTGCGTAGGCGATCGCATGCGAACTTTCCAAGGCTGGCAGGATCCCTTCGGTTCGGGCGACGTGTTCCACTGTGTGGAGTGCTCGCATGTCGCCGATGTTGACGTAGCGGACTCGACCGGTGTCTTTCCAGTAGGCGTGTTCGGGGCCAACTCCAGGGTAATCCAAACCGGCAGAGATTGAGTGCACGTCGGCTGTCTGGCCGTCCTCGTCCTGCAGAACATAGCTATAGGTACCGTGCAGGATTCCCTTGTTGCCGAAGGTCAGGGTGCTGGCGTGATCGCCCGCTTTGGGGCCTCGTCCTCCCGCTTCAACGCCGGTCAATTCGACCGTCGTGTCGTCGACAAACGGATAAAACATACCGGCCGAATTCGAACCGCCGCCGACACAGGCGACCACTTCATCGGGCAATCGTCCAGTCGCCTCAAGGCACTGGGCTCGAGCTTCCTTGCCGATGACCGACTGAAAATCACGGACGATCATCGGGAACGGATGCGGTCCGACGACGGAGCCGAGGATGTAATGAGTATCCTCGACCGAGGCCATCCAGTCTCGCATCGCTTCGTTGATTGCGTCACGCAGAGTGCGTGATCCGCTGGTCACTGGCCGAACTTCGGCACCCATCGTCCGCATGATGAAGACGTTCAACTTTTGGCGGCGGATATCTTCTTCGCCCATGTACACCACGCAGGGGAGGCCGAATCGAGCACAGGCCGTTGCTGTGGCGACTCCGTGCTGACCAGCTCCCGTTTCGGCGATGACCCGTTTTTTCCCCATTCGCAGGGTGAGCAGCGTTTGTCCGATCGTATTGTTGATCTTGTGAGCACCTGTGTGATTCAGGTCTTCACGTTTGAAATAGATCTGGGCACCACCGCATTCGTGGGTGAGTCGCTCGGCAAAGTAGAGCGGGTTTGGCCGACCGACAAACGTATGCAGCAATCCGTCGAGTTGCTTCTGGAACGACGGATCAGCCTTCGCTTTGGCGTATTCAACCGTCAGCTCTTCCAAGGCATGCATCAGCGTTTCAGGCACGAACCGGCGACCGAATTCACCGAATCGGCCTTCGGCATCGGGGACCCGTGATGTGGCGTGACCGGAAAACGGGGTATCAGGCAGGGCAACGGACATAGTCAACTTTCACAGGGCAAAAACGATCACGTTTAATTTATTTCGCAATGGCTCGGGATTGTATCTTCGACGCGGGATGAAAACCACGTTCCGGGATGGCGAGTGTCTTCACATTTCGTCCGGCATTTCCTAAGTTAATTTTCGTAAATGCCGTCTCGTGAAGTTCACTGCATCCTCCGCGTCTTTCGAAACGAATCCCTCCCGATGACGACAACTCTGGCTGAACCCGCTCGACCGACCTCCCGCCCCAAGCAATTGCTTGATCGCTTGCGAGCGGTCGTCGGTGACGAATCACTGTTATTTAATCCTGACGAATTGCTCGTTTACGAGTGCGATGGATTCGTCGTCGATAAGAAGTCGCCCGATGTGGTGGTCTTTCCGACGACGACTGAACAGGTCGTTGCAATCGTTAAACTCTGCAACGAATTTGACGTTCCGTTCGTGCCACGTGGTGCGGGAACCAGTCTGGCCGGAGGCTGCCTTCCGGTCGGCGGCGGCGTGATGATTACCCTGACGCGAATGAAAAAAATCCTGGAGGTCAACTATCGCGACCGGTATGCCATCGTCGAGCCGGGTCTTGTCAACGTCCATCTTACGAATCATCTGAAGGGGAGCGGATATCACTACGCACCTGATCCATCGAGTCAGGGAGCTTGTACGATCGGAGGAAACTTCGCGACCAACTCGGGCGGCCCGCACACATTGAAATATGGCGTGACGGTAAATCACGTGCTCGGTGCCGAGGTCGTGCTCCCTGATGGTGAAGTCGTTCAGTTAGGAGGGCCGGTGGAAGAGACGCCCGGTTACGACCTGACCGGGTTATTCGTCGGCAACGAAGGGACACTGGGGATCGCGACAAAGGTGATCGTCCGGCTAACCCGCGATCCAGCCGCATATCGCACCATGCTGGGAATCTTCGAGACGGTGGCCGATGCGACAAAAGCGATCAGCGGAATCATCGGTGCCGGTATCGTTCCCGCTGCGCTGGAGATGATGGACCAGGGAATCGTCAGTGCGCTCGAGCAGGCGTTTCATTTTGGTTTTCCACTAGACGCAGGAGCGGTCCTGTTGATCGAAGTCGACGGGCTGGAAGTGGCTGTCGATGAAGAGGCTCAACGGATTATTTCCATTTGTACGCAAAACGGAGCGCGAGAAGTCCGTCAGGCGAATTCGACAAAAGAACGACTGTTGCTTTGGAAGTGCCGCAAGCAGGCCTTCGGTGCAATTGGACGATTGAGTCCCAGTTATTGCACGCAAGACGGGGTCGTCCCTCGAACCAAGCTGCCAGAGATTCTGGAATTCATCATCGCCTGCGGCGAACGACATGGGCTGCGGATCGTCAATGTCTTCCATGCAGGGGATGGAAACATTCACCCGATCCTGCTGTTCGATGAGAGGAACGCAGAACAGGTCGGCCGCGTGTTAAAGGCCAGCGATGAGATCCTGGGAAAGTGCATTGAGCTTGGCGGAAGTGTCACCGGCGAACATGGGATTGGCGTCGAGAAAATCAGCTTCATGGATCGCTTGTTTGCTCCCGAAGACCTGGCGGTGATGAGGTCCATTCGAGACTGTTTCAATCCGACCGGTCGCTGTAGTCCCGGAAAGATGCTTCCCGTTTCGGCAGGTTGTGGCAACGAAAGTGTCGTCAAACAAAAGCCAGGTCGCCGAGCTGCGATGTAACTCTAAAACACTTGATTTCACGACCTTCCATTTGAGAAAGCACTCGATGCCTGACGCGACAATTCCGATTATGGGCGACGGACTACCTCCTGCCTTACGGGAGATGCTCGGTCCCGAATTTGAAATTCTGGAGTGGGACGAGTCTGCTCAATCGACGGCACTGGCCAGAGCGGTGGGGATCATCACTTACGGTCATCCGCATGTGGGCGGAGTGCTGATGGACCGGGTTCCAAATCTAAAGGTGATCAGCAATCACGGTGTCGGGGTCGATCACATCGACGTTGGCGCAGCGAAGGAGCGAAAAATTCCTGTCGGGAATACGCCCGGTTGTCTCGACGCGTCCACCGCTGACATGACGATGGCCCTCATGCTGGCGACGGCTCGCAATGTCGTCGTCGGCGATCATTTCGCTCGTTCGCCCGAGTTCACTCATTACGACCCGTTTCAACTGATTGGTTACGAAGTCTCGGGAAGTACGCTCGGGATTGTGGGACTCGGTCGAATCGGACGTCAGGTTGCGAAACGAGCGTTGGCCTTCGACATGAAGGTGCTTTATCATAACCGGAAACGGGACGAGCAGGCTGAGCGTGAGCTGGGTGTGACCTATGCTTCGCTGGATGATCTGCTGCGTCAGTCGGATTTCGTTTCACTCAATTGTCCGTTGACGTCCGAAACGACGAATCTGATCGGAAAGCGTGAATTTGGCTTGATGAAGTCAACGGGCATCCTTTTGAATATCGCTCGTGGCCCTGTGGTTGATCACGATGCGCTGTTTGCGGCGCTGAACTCAAAGCGAATTGCCGGTGCGGGGCTGGATGTGACGTCACCCGAACCATTACCACGCAATCATCCTTTGCTCGGTCTAACAAACGTAGTTATCACTCCGCATCTCGGCAGCGCATCGAATCGAACTCGAAATCGCATGATGCAGATGACCGTCGAAAATCTGCGAGCGGGCCTGGAAGGGAAACCGCTCCCCTGGGCCTGCACTTGAAAGAAAGGATGAAGGAGGAAGGATGAAGGCTGAAAAAAGAGCCATCGAGAATCCACTTCATCCATTCTGATTCATCCTTCATTCTTCCGCCTTCATCCTTTTTTATTGGACTGCGTCATGAACGACGAAATCCTGCAGCGAATCCAACAGGTTTATGGTGTCGAGAACTGGTCCGCCGGTTATTTCGACATCAATCCCAAGGGGAATATCATCGTCCATCCGGCCAAAGATGATCCCCGTTATGTGGATCTGAAAGGCTTGGTCGATGACCTGCTGGCGAAGCAGAAGATGCAGTTGCCGCTGTTGATCCGGTTCCCCCAACTGTTGACCAGCCAGTTGCGGATTCTTTCCGGGGCCTATCAGGCCGCGATTGCTCAGTACGGCTTTCAAGGTCAGCATTACCCCGTCTTTCCGATGAAGGTCAATCCCCGGCGTGAAGTCGTGGAAGAGTTCTTGCGGGACAGCAGCCGTTGTCGTGTCGGCCTGGAATGTGGTTCCAAAGCGGAACTTTATGCCGCCGTGGCTCAGGACCAGACTTCAGAGTCCCTGCTGCTTTGCAATGGCTTTAAGGACGAAGCATTCATCAAGACGGCGCTGCTGGCGGTGCAGGCGGGCAAGCGAGTTACGATTATCGTCGAGAAACTGAACGAACTGAAGATGGTGATCAAGCTGGCACAACAGACGGGGGTCGCTCCCTGGATCGGTTTGCGAGCGAAACTGTATTCACGCGGGTCAGGCAAATGGGCGTCGTCCGGTGGCGAGTCCGCCAAGTTTGGATTGACTACTTCGGAGTTGCTCGACTGCGTCCGGTTGCTGAGAGAAACAAAACTCGATCATCGGCTGAAGCTGCTTCACTTCCATATCGGTTCGCAGATTACGGACATCAAGCGAGTCAAAAATGCGATGAAGGAAGCAGCCCGGGTCTATGCGAAGCTGCGGCAGATCGGGTGTGGAATTGAGTTCCTGGATATCGGCGGGGGATTGGGTGTCGACTATGACGGCTCACAGACTCGGTTTGAATCAAGCGTCAATTACACCGTTCAGGAATTTGCGAACGACGTGATTTATGTGGTGAAGGGTGTCTGTGACGATGAAGACGTGCCGCACCCGAATATTGTGACAGAAAGCGGTCGATTCATGACCGCTTATCACACGGTTTTCATTACTTCGATCCGTGACGAAATCGAAACTTTTGCCGAAGACAAACCAGAAGTGACGATCGACGATGATGATCCTCAAGTGATTACAGAACTGAAGGAATTGTTTGACGGGATCAACGGTAAGAATTACGCCGAGTATTATCACGACGCGCTGGAGCATAAAGACGAGCTGCACACTCAATTCAACCTGGGTCTGATCAGTCTGGAAGACCGAGCGAAGGGTGAAGTTCTGTTCTGGGAGACGTGTGCACGGGCGCTGAAAGAATCGGAAGAAGACAGTTTTCCAGACGATGAATTCGAAGCTCTGAAAACGATTCTGGCTCAGAAATATCTGTGTAACTTTTCGCTCTTCCGGTCGGCACCTGATAGCTGGGCGATCAAACAACTTTTCCCGATCGTGCCGATTCACAGGCTTAACGAATTGCCGTCAGACTATGCGACGTTGGTCGATGTGACGTGTGACAGTGATGGTAAGATCGACAAATTCGTGGACCTGAAAGACGTCAAAGACACACTGGAACTCCACAAGTGGAAGGACGGCGAAGACTATTATCTCGGCATCTTCCTGACGGGTGCGTATCAAGAGGTGATGGGAAGCCATCACAATCTGTTTGGAAACCCCAACGAAGCCCAGGTCGTGATCGACAGCGATGGTCGCTATCACGTGACAAAGCTGGTACAGGGCAGCCGCATCAGCGACATGCTGCTGTTTGCAAGATACGACAAAGCTCAATTGCTGGAGTCCTATCGAAAGCAACTCGCCGCCCGCGTTGAAGCCGGCGCGCTGACCAAGGACACCGCCGACGAGTTAGCAGCAGAATACGAAGCCGGAGCGGGGAAGGGGACGTATCTGGAGTAATTTGTTCTTGCTGACCTCGATCGAGTCTTGGTCGTTTTCCAAAAACTTGACAATATAGCTTTTAGGTTATATCCTGATGGCGTGGGTTGTTGAATATACCGACGAATTTTTCGCTTGGTGGAAATCGCTTGATGATGACGAGCAGGAGTCGGTACGGGCCAGCGTTGGGTTGCTGGAAGAATGTGGTCCTCAACTGGGACGCCCGCACGTCGATACAGTCGGAGGGTCAAAACATTCAAACATGAAGGAACTTCGGACGCAGCACATGGGGCGACCTTACCGTACTTTCTTCGCATTCGATCCACGTCGATCGGCGATTTTACTGATCGGTGGGGATAAGACTGGAGACAAGCTTTTTTACAAAGGGATGATTCCAGAGGCTGATCGTCTCTTTGACGAGCATTTGGAAGAATTAAAAAGAGAAAGATTGATTTGATGGCTGGTCACAAACCATTTTCAGAGTTAGCGGCCAAGATGTCTCCGGAACGCCAGGCGCGCGCGAAAGCACGGACGAAGGAGATGCTCGCTGAGATGCTGCTCTCCGAAGCGCGCCAGTTCTCGGGGATGACGCAGAAAGAACTGGCAACAGCGCTGGGGATCAGCCAACCAAGTTTGTCGAAAATGGAGAGTCAAAGCGACATTCAAGTGAGTACACTTAACCGCCTGATCAGATCGCTCGGCGGTGAACTGGAATTGATCGCTCACCTTCCGAACGGCGATGTCCGACTCACCCAGTTCGACCGAGAGTAATCTGCAGAAATTGTACCAATAATGCTCGTCGCATCCATTTCGATCCCTTGCCATTGAATGCAGCTTTAGCGAACTCAACAGGCTTGTTGTTGTTTAACCCGTAGCCAGTGGTGCAGGCGGATCGGCGTTCAGCCGATCTCTTCAGGCGTTGCGAGTACCAAATCGCATTAATGACAACTTCATTCGAATTTGGAGATTATTTTCTTGTCTTCCTTATTCGACAAACCGACGCCCAACAGATTATGGCATTACGTTTCAATCGTTTCGTTATTCGGCCTGAGTCTTGTACTGCCCACTTTGATCATTTGGGGCTCCGTTGTTTCAGCCTTGTCGGGCAAACCGTTGGGAAACACGGATAGCGAAAAAAAAGTCTATCAGGGTGCTCTCAAGGATGGCGTTTTATGGTTCAGCGTCATCAGAGGACGAGGGACTTTGTCCACACCGGGGAGTTTCGACTGTCGCATCAAACGACTGGATCTGAACTCAGGCGAGGAGCAGGAAACAGGTCTCGTCGTTGTCGATAATAGGATCTACCCCATTAGAATCAACGACGAGATCTACGCAGTTTCTGATAATCTCGATCGGATCAATGGGTCGTCGCTTGAAAAAATTGCTTCGATGCCAAAAAGCTCGACGAGTTTTAATTCTTTACCATTCTCTTATGAAAATCAGCTCACCACGATCACCGAAACGGATGACGGAGGTTTTCGTCTGGTTCATCTCATCAATGACCATTGGGCTAATGGTCGAAGAATTCTGCTGCCAGGACTTGGCCGCACCTGGTATCACGACTCGCAACGCAACCGAAAGTCATTGTTACCGCTGACGTCGTTTGAGCCACCTACGACTGTCAGAACCCGAATGATTGTTCGAGTCGCCCCACACCAGCAAGCCGTCCATGTGTTTCAATTCGACTTTCAACAATTTGCCTCGTATAGGAGCGGGTTGGAGTTCGTTGATGAGACAACAGAAGAAGCTTCTGCGCTGGCACCAGAAAACGCGCTCAGAGAAGTCTCGGGTTGGGAGCCGATCGATTCTGAGAACAACCCTGCTTCATCGATCGTGTGGGCAGTGTGTGATCGGCAAGGACCGCTTTGCTGCGATTATGCAGGACATCCTTCTGTTTTTCGGAGAATAAACGATGGTCACTGGCAAGCGATTAACGGGCTTATCGATCAGAAGATCGCTGGCGCTGTGATCCTTGCTGATCCTGCGGAAAAAGAAACGTATCTAGTGCAAGAAGATCAAAGGTGGAATACAGCTTCAATCTATCGCCTTGTTGACACTACCATTCAGCCCGCTCATTTGACGCTCAATGGTTCGGTTCCAAGTTACCTTGCGCGTTGGAAGCGTTTGATTCTTGGAGTATTTTTTGCGTTGCTGACGCACCACTCCGTTTTGACATGTGGACTTTCCGGGCATCGATATGAAAACCAAAGTTCTGTTTACCAGTATGGTATTCAACAGGCAAAGCTGGCGTCAGTCTGGCAACGATTCCTGGCGTTCGTCGCAGACCTTTTGTTCGGGTCGGTTCTGTTCATGCTCTTTGCTTATTTCCTGTTGCCGACTTCCATCTTCGGCGATCAACCAATAACCGCAAAGAACCTCTGTGAGTTCCTGTTTCAGTACGAACGCGCACTTCAGCTTAAAATTGACCGAGGAAGTTTATTCACAACGCAAACAATATTGGATTCCTTTCAATACATCTTTCAAGAACTTCAGGTCCGTCGCGAATACATCCTGCTTGTGATCGTGCTGGTTCTTGTGCTCTGGTTCGTCAAAGTCGGTTGTGAACGCTTGTGTGGTTTTACGCCCGGTAAATGGTTAATGGGGATTCGAACGCTGCGGTCCACTCTTCGACCCGCTGGCGTACCGCAATTGCTTGTTCGGGACCTGTTGTTCTGTTTGGATATTCCATTTTTCGTCACATCAATTCCCGCCGTATTCAGCATGTTCTGGTCATTGAACGGTCAACGCTTGGGTGACCGAGTCGCGGATACGATTGTCATCCAGAACAATTCTGTCATCCGGAACAATTCGGTTCACGACGAAAAACCAGCAACGCGGATTCAAACAGATGTACTACGCTCTGACGAAGCTTTGACATCCCGAAGTTGTTGACACATGGTTTTCAATGACGCTGTGACAATCCGACATCAAACGCACATCGCAACGCATTTTTTCCCGTTCGCGACAAGGAGATTGTCTGCATATATCATATTGTCTGTTCCACGGAATTTGACGCTTCACTATCTCGTGATAAGATCTTGCAAACAGGAGAATCGTTATGGAAATTACAATTCCCATGGAGATTGAACAGGCGTTCCGCAATAAAGCGGCTGCGTCGGGATTTCGTACCGTTGAAGAATACGTACTTAATCTGGTCGTTGCTGATGTCACGCAAAAGCCCGCTGTTTCCGACGCATTGCGGCAACTTCGGCATTTACGTCAACAAGTTCCTCACATGACGACACAGGAAATTGTGTCTCTGACGACTGATAGGCGCGATAGATGACCAGTGTTGTGGACGCGAGCGCTACGCGGGCTTGGCTGTTTGGCGAAGCAGATCCCTGTGACTGGATCGAAAGCTGCCTGAAATCTGGTTCGTTAGTTGCGCCGTCCCTCTGTCAATTGGAAGTTGTTCATGCTGTCCTGAAGAAAGAGCGACAGCACGTAATTACTCCTCAGCAATCAGATACGTTTCTGCAGATTTTGGATGCGATATCGATTGAGATTGTTCCACCTCACGAGCGGACACTGCAACATCTAGCAAGTGTCGCTCGTCCGCATCAGTTGAGTTCATATGATGCGACATATTTAGATCTCGCAATCAATCGAAACGCAGAACTTCTCACTCTCGACAATAATCTGCGCGACGCCGCTCGACGATCGAGTATTCCCCTTGTTGAGATTTGATGGTTCTTGGTGAAAACGATTCGAATCGTTCTTCGAAGAATGCCATGAGGGTTGAAACGTTGTCCCATTCGGGTCGGAAACCATTTTTTCTCATGCGTCTTGCCAATCCCCGCGTAATGTGCGCGACGACGAAACGTCAGCTGCCTTACGCCAGAACAACGAAAGACTCGTGTCCCTTTGACGTTTGAGACATTCGAGCTAATAATTGCTCGGTTCCCATTTCTGCGGCAATTACGGTGACTCATGGCTGGTTGGTTGAGTCGAACGACATCTCTTTTTCAGAAACCACTGCCGCCACCTCCTGAACCATTCGAGGTGGAATGCGACTGTGGCGGTAAAGTCGTTGGTCAGCGGGCGGGAAATTATCAGAAACCGACTTGCCCCAACTGCTCTCGTCCGGTGTTTGTGCTCCCTTTAAATGTTTATCCTCGACCTGTTCCGAAGTCTCCGCCGAAAAGTACGTCACCCAGGAAGGGTGGCGAATCGAAGGGGACTCAAACGTCGGCGAATACCGTGGTTCAGGATATTCCGGCGCTCAATCCGACCAGGCCTGCGAATGGGAAAAAGATGGGGGCAGGGCGTGCTGCGCCTGAAGCCATTCCTGCCGAACCGGAATTGTTGCGAGAACCTCGTCCCCCGCTCATCACTCCGTTGAGATTAGTGGCTGCGGCAATCCTCGTCGTGAGTATTTTCACGATTCGTGGTTTAATGAATCGGCAACGGATTGAAACGGCGAAAGCGACAGTTGCTGCTTCAGCCGATAAAGGAATGGCCGCCATCAAGGAGGGTGACTTTGCCACGGCAGCAAAGGAATTAGAAAAAGCCCGGATGGCGGTTGATCTGCTTGGTAGAAAAGACCAGACAGCCGACGAGATCCGCCGGAACAGCCGCGAAGCAACGGCAATCGCAAACCTCGCCGCAAGCTCATTGACCGAGTTTCTGGAAGAGACTCTTGCCAACGCCAAGCCCGGTCAGACTGAACCCTTAAGAATGGCAAGTCTCGACAAGAATGCCTGGGTTCTGTTTGATGCGACAGTCATACCGACCGGAGAGGGAGGAAATCAGTTGACGGTTGATTCGCCCGTATTTTTGAAGTCCGCTTTCGTTGAGATTGAAATTGATTCGGCGGCGATCAGCAAGTTCGCTCGTCTGACGGAATCGGGCGAGAATCTGCGAGTCATCTTTGCGGCGCAGTTGGAACACGTTTCAGCTCCCAGGGGTGAACCACCTAAGTCCGTGCTGACGTTGAACGGAAAAACGGCATTCCTCTGGACGAGTTACGCTGCGTATTCCGCAGTCGGGTATCGTCCGCATGACACCGAAAGCGAGCAACAGACCAAGGTGCTGCTCGAACGGCAACTTGAATTTCGTTGATCGTTTGTCAGGGGAAACAGTCTTGCGCCATTGCTTGACCGTCTTCGGTCAAGCAGTGCTCTTTGAACGAAAAGTTAAATGACGAAGCCACTGCGTCTCCGAAGTCTCCGATGCAGTGGCGCAAGATTCGAAAATGGCAGTTACTACGGAGTGCGTTATGGTTCGCAAGTTGCTTGCAGCGATCTACGTTTGTTCGATGGCTCTCGCGGCAATTCATGTCGCCGTGGCTGATGACACCAAATCGGATCGAAAGCCGACGACGAAGTTGCTGATCCCCGCCTACTTTTATCCCGCCGGAGAAGGTCTGAAAACCTGGAACCGGTTGATTGATTCACACGCCCCTGAAGACCACATCGAAATCGTTGCCATCGCCAACATCAACAGCGGAAACGTGGGGACCACCATCGATTCGAACTATGCCGATGTAATCGGTCGAGCTGCCAAAAAAGGGCTGACCGTGATTGCGTATATTACCTCTGATTATGCCAATGCTCACGGCGTTGCGTCGCTCGAGACGGCCAAGGAAAACGTGAAAAACTGGTTCAAGCTATACCCACAATTGCAGGGAGTTTTCATCGACGAACAGACATCCGACGGAGTTGCGATTGCATCCTATTATGAGCCTCTTCGGAAGCATATCCGTTCGATCAATCCCAAGGCATTGGTCATCGGCAATCCTGGCAACAATTGTGTCGATGACTATCTGGTCAAGCGAGCTGAGGGGCCGGTTATGGATGTTGTGATCATCCATGAAAACAACGAGACGAAAGTCCCGTATGCCGCAGCAGTGCCGGCCCCCTGGATGTCCAATTATCCCTCCGATCGGTTCGCCATGCTGGTTCATACCAGTGCCACATTTGGCAAACAATTGCGACTCGCCAGGAATCGCGGTACGGGCTATGTGTTTGTGACGGATGCCGTCGGTCCGCCGCCGGACACGATCCACCCATGGGGCACACTACCGACGTATTGGGAAGATGAATTGCAAATGATTGGTGCACTCAATGACAAACGTTGATGTGAGTGTTTTTATGGATTGATTGCGCTAATGGCGGTTTGGGTTTGATCAGGCTATGGTGACCGCATGGAACACCATTTGGTGAACCGGTTTCAAATCGATTTTTCAGGAGTAGCCGTCATGCAATTGTTGAATTCCGCGTCGCGACAACTTGTCCTGCGGACCCTCTTGTCATCATTGGCCTGCCTGGCCATCATGTCTCACACTTTCGCAGCCGATCCCGTCAAAAAAGAAACGATCACCGAGGCCGAAGTGAATGCCGCTCAACAGGCATGGTGTGATGGACTCGTGAAAATCGGGAAGGTCCACAAAGAAGGGGGTGACTACAAAGCCGTGGCGACTCAAGTCATTAATGATCTTTACGACTACAGCGACGGAAAGGTGTTTTTCAAGCCGACATTAGCGTTTGGAAAGAATACTTTTCGCCCCACCAGGGAAGGGGCACTTTCTTACTTCGTCGGTGGAGGCAAGGATTTTCCCGAAGACACGGGTTTTGCGCTGAAGCATTGGGTGAAAGTTCGATACGACAATAATGCTGCCGAGAACGGTATTCAGATTCATGGCGATATCGCGATCACCATGGGCAATGTTTATCTCACGAATGCCAACGGCGACGAGGTGACGGTGGATAAGACGATCGTGTTTCGGAAATGCAAAGATGGCAAGCATCGGCTTTGCGTCCACAAGTCGGCTCTGCCATTTGAGCCTGCGAAGTAGAGTCGCTCCCCTCGTTCCCAAGCTCTTGCTTGGGAACGAAAATCAATCGGGAACGAGAGTTATGCTAGACTTGGGTGAACACGGAATCTTGAAGGACTCCCGTACTGTCAGAAAATGATGGTTCTTCGATCTTCATTGAGCGCAGAATGCTCAGGTACAGGTTCGACATTGGCGTGTTCGGTTTTCGCCAATGGGTTCCGTGTTTCAGCCCCATGTTTGCTCCACCGGCAATCAGGGTCGGAAGATTGGTCGGGTTATGCGTGGTGCTGGCTCCGCTGCCGTACAGCACGATCGAATTGTCGAGCACGCTGCCGTTATTGTCCTGGAATTGCTGTAGTCGACCCAGGAAGTAGGCGATTTGTTCGCTCAGGAACAAATCGTACTTGGCGAACGCAAGTTGGCCTTCTTTGTCTTCGGCGTGTGACAGGCTGTGATGAGTTCGGTTAAGACCCAGCTTGACAGGGAACGTATCGCTGACACCCATGCCGTCTTCGCGATTGAGCATGAAGGCGACTGAACGTGTGATGTCGGCGTCGAAGGCGAGTGCGATCAGGTCGAACATATTCCGGTAATACTCGTGCGGTTCTCCCTCGGAATTCGCGTCGAGGTTCAGATGCGAATAGTCCTGCGACTTGATCGGGATATCAATCCATTTTTCGGATGCAGTCAATCGGGTCTCGATCTCATCGAGCGAGGTCATGTATTGATCCATCTTTTCCCGGTCGGACTGGCCAAGTTGCTTGTTCAGCGATTTGGCGTTGTCCAGCACCGCGTCGACCAGCTTGATCCGTCGCTGAAGTTGTTCTCTTTGCGTGGCAAGCGATGCCCGATCTCCCCGGAACAGTCGGTCGAAGACGCGTCGAGGATTATTTTCGGCAGGGATCGGCTTCCCTTCCTGATTGTAAGAGATCGTCCCAGTTCGTGAGAGAAACCCGACGCCAGCGTCGATCGACAGGACCAGCGAGGGCTGGCGGCAGTATTGTTTTGTGTGCGTCGCGACGACTTGATCGAGCGCCACAGAGTTGAACATCCCTGGTTTCGGATTGTGCAGCGGCGCTCCCGTCAGCCACATATCTGAGCAGAGGTGCGGATCGGCCTTGGTGCCGTTCGGATGGTAAAGACCACCCATAAAACTGAGCTTTTCACGGAATGGGCTGAGTGGCTCGGTTGACTTACCGAATTCAAAACCGCGCCCCTCGGTCTTGGGAAACCAACTCCATTCATCGATCTCGTTCTTCGGTTTTGGCAACGACATTCCGTTGGCGGTATACATCGCGCAGAAGCGTCGAGGCGCTGTTTCAGCGACTTCTTTTCCCATCGCTTCGAGCAGTGGCAGCGACAAGGTAACGCCCGCCAAACCCTTTAATACCGCGCGTCGATCGAGTTGAACCGATGATCCCATGAATTTACATCCGGAAAGAAAATCACTTCTTAATGAATAAGTCACTTTTGATGACAAACTTTATCATATCGTGCATCCGGTAGTCATTGGATCTCAAAATTTTTCCTTGTTCCTGCAGAAACATAAATTCGTTGTAGGTCAGGCTGCGGCCAATGGCATAACAGGCCAGATGCTTCATGAAACTGAATGCCACCTGATCAATTCGATCGTTTGCAAGATATGTCTTTAAGCCATTCAGGTCTTTGACTTCCGTTCCATCGGGAAGTTTTGATCGGGGGTCGAAATTGGCTCCTGTTTTCAGCAGGCCGCCAGCGTCAAATGATTCAAACGGAAATCCCCAGGGATCGATTCCCGAGTGACATTTCGCGCAGCCCTGCTGGTTGCGATGCTGTTCCAGTTTTTCACGGAGCGTTAACTGGGTTTCATCGTCCTCTTTAATTCGGGGAACATTCGGCGGTGGATCGTCTGGCGGTTCGGCAATGATCTTGCGAGCCACCCAGGCTCCTCGTTTGATCGGATTTGATTCGCGGCCATCACTCAGCCCCGCAAGAATCCCGGCGTTCGTGAGCACTCCACCCAGGTTTTCCTGCCCGTGCTTGATCGGGACAAACCGAAATCCGTTTTCCGTCTGGCCACCCAGATTGTAATAGTTTGCCACGACTTCGTTGGCGACAATGAAATCGGACCGAACCAGATTCCGCAGCGGCAGATTTTGTTCGATTAAGTATCGCAGAAATTGGACTGGTTCCTGTCGCAATTGAGTCTTCGCGTCGCGGGTCAGTCTTGGGTATCGTTTGGAATCGACAGAGACGACATCCAGTTTGTCGAGACTAAGCCATTGAGACGCAAACTCGTTGATGAATTGCTCGAAACGCAGATCGCGGATCATGCGTTCGGTCTCGGTATCCAGTGACGGATGTAGTTCATTTTTCGACGCGAGTTCGAGCAGACGCTGGTCAGGTGCCGCGTTCCAGAGGAAGTATGAGAGCTTCGACGCGAGTTCGTAGGGATCGAGGTCTTCCGGTTCCGGTGTCTGACTGTTCTCAATCAGGAACAAAAACTGAGGTGCATTCAGCACAACTAAAAGTGCGTCTTTGATGCTTTGACGCTGGTTGCCGCTGGCTGCGAACGACTTTTGCCAGACGGAAAAGATCGCTTCGAGTTCGGTATCGGTCATTGGTCTGCGAAAGGCTCGTGTGGCGAACGAGTGGAGGATCGCTCGTGCTTCGACAGCAGGTTCGTCGCCTGTGACTGAAACGTTGAAAATATTCCGGTGGGTCGCTGGAGGCCAGGATTCAAAATATGGTCCTTCGAACTCGACCGACCGAATCCTCAGGCGAGGCATGTCGCGGCCATCGGTGTACTCGCTGCGAACTCCGATTTCCCGGATTCCGGCCAGATAGTTGACGTTATCCTTTTCGACATCGGGGTTGGGAAAATCGTTGATCGCCCCTTCGAAAATGAATTCTTCAAGTTCGCCGGAACCGACACGTTGTGGCTGACCGACCTGGGTGAGCGTACTTCCACAATCGCGGCGTAATCCGAGATAAACACCCAGCGACGGATTTCGATGTTCGAAAACGGAAAAACGCTGGGCCGATTCGTGCGAGTTATCCAGTCGGTTGAAGACCAGTCGACGCAATTTGGAATTGTCACCCAGGCTTACCGATATTTTCAGTTCGCCAGCAGGCAATCGGACTAGCAGGAATGCCGATACAAGCTCTTTCGATTTTTCATCGTCGTTTGGCTGAGTTGGAAATGGTGTGAGTTTCCGGAGTTGGCCAGCGAACTGCCGATCGCCCAGCGTCACCGCGAACAGATCCTTTGCCGGTTCCGCACCGCATACGACGTCTAACTGATAAATTCCCGCTTCTTTTATGAATATTGTGCCGGGGGCTGTCGAAGCTAACACGGCGACGGGTACCGACACCGTGTCGTCACTCGTCTGTGCCGGGGAGTCGGCATCGAGCAGCAGTCCATCGTCGTATCTGGCTGCTCGGACTGTGACACGAAAATTCCCTTCTTCCGGTAACTCGCGTAGCGAAATCTTAAAGTTGGCCATCGGTCCATAGGTATCTGACTGACCAAAGATTTCCGGGCTGGGGATTGCAGGTCGCAACAGCAGACCTTCCGGAACGACCTGAAACGCCTGTCCTTTTGGGTAACCAGGCGAACCGCGCATGCAGGCGAAGACCGAGTGATAAATGCTGTTGAATTTTTTCCAGGCGCGAATCGTGTCGTTACCTACATAACCTTCGATGAAATCATATTCCTTTCGCATGAAGAACGGGTCGTAGGCAAACGGTTTGTTCGGCGTCAGTTCCGTGACGAGGACGTCGGGATTATTCAGCAGAAAGTTATTGGCACCGAGAATCAATTTGTCTGGACATGGTTCAGGGTTAATCGCTGTTCCCAGATCCATACGAAAATTCTGAATCACCGGCTTTTTATTTTCGTCGACAATGCACAGGTCCAGGGCCTTTTCTGCGATATTGAAATAGGATTCGACCTGAAGCGGCGACAGGATCATCGTGTGGCTCTGGTTCGTAAATCCTTCCTTGGAGATTCCGTCTGGTGGCAGTGCATCGGTGAGATCTTCTTCGAGTAACAGCAGGCTTTTCAGCGTATTGCGATATTGTGAGACCGTGAGTCGCCGAACCGATCCGTTCTTTTTCGTGTCACGGGCTCGGGCAGCGGTTATGGTCGACACAATCCAATCGTTCAACGTCCGGCGTTGTTCAGAAGTGAATTGCAATTCATCAGAGGGAGGCATCGCGCCGTCTTCCACCTGCTTTTGAATCGCTTTCAAAAGAAACAACTGTCGGTCTTCTGGAGTTGCCGTCAGTTGGTCAACGCGGACGCCCGACTGCATGTCGTCAGCGTTATGGCAACGAGCGCAATATTTCTGCAGCAATGGCTGGATCTGCTCGTTGAATGCGGTGGCTTCAGTGGATGTGGCCGAAATGGGATGTGCAGGAGAGTCGTCCGCAATTGCCAGAACGCTTCGAATCAAAAAAGCAAATCCCATTGCGATCACAGCGTGAATCCGGCTTTGATCGAAAAACCTATTTTTTTCACTCATGTTGTCAGCAAATTCTGGAGGTTGGTTATCAGCAAAGGCAAGCATCGGGGCGGGATACAACATCGCGGAGATTAATTGGCAGATGCAGTCTACGTATCAAGGTGATGGCGCGGCAATTCAAAAGTCAGATCAAAGACAGCCGGCGATGCTCAAATTCTTCAGTGACACTGAATTCTCACAGTCAGCAGTTGCATAACTTCAGGTGAATACGTTTGTTTGTTACAGTTGGCGAGGATCTGTCTGAGAGCAAATATATCAGGATTTGCTGAGCTATCATGAACTCCACAGCCCCTCATTCTGCAGGCGATTGTTTTTTGTGTCGATTTTTGGATTGCGACCGCATATGGAACTCGAGATCGCATCACGATTTGTCACGTCGCCGTTGAGCGAACACGATCTACTCTGTATCGCGTCGGCAAGGGATGCGTTTCGAATTTCCTGGCAGAATAATCAACGTCCCGATATCGAAGCGTACTTGAGCAAAATTCCAGAATCGCTAAAGCAGGCTGCACTGGCCGAGTTAATGACTCTCGATATTGGTTTTCGTCGGGCTGCTTGTGGGGACTGTTCGCCCGCTGATTATACGACGAGATTTCCTGGATATCTCGAAACGGTTTCGAAGCTGTTCGATCAGTTGCAAGCATCAGATACGCAACCAACTTGTGAAATCACCGCAAAAAAGGCGCGTTCAGTGATGGATGAGAAGTATGATCCTTCGAAAAAAGCGTCGGAAAATCATAAGAGTAAATCAGACGGTTCAGACGATTTGAAGAATGTCCCTGAACAATTTGGGCGCTATCGAATCCTGCGTGAGCTTGGCCGTGGTGGTATGGGAGCAGTCTACCTGGCCCTTGACGGACAACTGGGTCGAAACGTCGCTTTAAAGATTCCTTTCTTCCGCGAAGATGACGAAAAAGAGGCCGTTGAACGCTTTTATCGTGAGGCGAGAGCCATGGCGATTGTTCAGCATGCCAACTTGTGCCCTGTTTTTGATGTTGGCCAGTTTGAACAGTGGCACTTTCTGACCATGGCCTTCATTGATGGTCAGCCACTTTCAAATGTGTTGAAAGACTCAAATTTCCTTTCCGTAACGCAAGCCGCAACTCTGATGAAGACTGTTGCCACGGCGGTACAGAAAGCTCACGACGTTGGGGTGGTGCATCGCGATCTGAAGCCC
The DNA here is from genome assembly GCA_903904835.1 of uncultured Schlesneria sp. Lineage (GTDB taxonomy): Bacteria > Planctomycetota > Planctomycetia > Planctomycetales > Planctomycetaceae > Schlesneria. The sequence goes on from CAIVEI010000042.1 coordinate 19,374, forward strand.
GCCAATATCATGCTGAATAAAGACGGTGATCCGATCATCATGGATTTTGGATTGGCCCGTCGAAAGTCATCAGGCGAAGTCGACTTGACTCAAATAGGTGCTGTTTTTGGGAGTCCCGCGTACATGGCGCCGGAGCAGGTCGAGGCAAGGCATGATGAGATTGGACCGGCAACCGACGTTTACGCATTGGGGGTGATTCTGTATCAGATGGTCACGGGCCAGCGGCCGTTTCAAGGTTCAGTGATGTCAATTTTTGCGCAAATCCTTTCGAAGGCGCCGGACCCACCTTCGAAATGGCGTCCAGGCTTGCCACCCGAACTCGATTCAATCTGTTTGAAGGCCCTCGCAAAATCTCCTTCGGAACGGCACGCCTCGGCTGCGATGTTTGCCGAAGAATTGTCCTACCTGGTGAATCCCGCCGGCAGTGACGTCAAGACAATTTCTTATCAATCTCGTACTGAAGTCGAGTCTGTCGCCGGGGCAGAAGCCGATAGTACCTCGAACGGCCGGTCGCGGCGTGACGCGGAGTTACGGCAGGTGACGGTTGCCGTGTTCAGCTACGAAAGCGATTGCGACGAAGATTCAGTCAATACGAGCCAGACGTCGATGTCCTCTCAGTCGGAACTCTTGCACGAGCAGTCGCAGTCATTCGCGGCGTTTGTTAATGAAGAGGCCGCACAACTGGGGGGTGTCACGGTGCGTGGCACCGGGCAGGAAGTCTTGACATGTTTTGGTTTTCCTCGGGCATTTGAGGATGCCCCGCAGCGAGCCATACGAGCGGCGCTACAAGTCATGCGTAAACTCGCCGCACCAGATGCGCAGCGTGGGAAATTGCCTCTTGCCAGCCAGGCGTGGGCGCTTCTGCACTCAGGCGAAGCCGTTGCTGAAGTCGTGGGCGATTCACAAGGGGCCGACGTTTCATTGGTGGGTGAAGCTCGTAACACAGCTCTTCGCCTGAGCGGGATAGTTGAACCGGGAACCGTTGTGGTGAGCACGGCGACCTACCAGCGAGTGGCACTGTATTTCGAGTGTGAATCGCTGGGGACGCAGCGCGTCCGCGGAATTTCTCAGCCGGTTGAACTCTTCAAAGTCACGAAAGAAGCAGCCTCGCGAAACCGAGTCGAGTTGGTCGATCCGGGTAATTTGTCACCGCTGGTCGGACGTGATACGGAACTTTTGATACTCAAGGACCGCTGGGAGCAGGCGCAGGACGGATTGGGACAGATTGTTCTTTTGATCGGTGATGCAGGGCTCGGCAAGTCGCGTTTAATTCGCGAGTTGCGGGAACACGTGATTGGCTCGGATACCGAAGGGGCTGCCGTCATCGAATGGCGGTGTGCTCAGCATCAGCAGGGAACAAGCTACTTTCCCGTCGTGGAATTTCTCACGCGATTGTTTGACTTTGAAAATCATTCTGCGGCAGATCGGCTGGGGACCGTGGTACGGTATCTGCGAGATTGGAAAATGGAATCGACCGAAAACGTTTCACTGCTTTGCGGGCTGCTTGGTGTCGCGACGGACGATCGTTTTCCGGCTCTTGCCCTGTCCCCACAAAAAGTGAAGGAACGGACGGAAAAGCTGCTGCTTCAGTGGCTGAAGCAAATGGTTGCGATCAGCCCGATGCTCTTCATCGTTGAAGACTTGCATTGGCTCGATCCCTCGACCCTGCAATTGCTTGAAAAATATGTCACAGAATTCGAGGCTGGCCGAATGCTCAGCCTACTGACATTCCGCCCGGAATTCGAAACACCCTGGAAGAGCAGTCCACATCAAACTCAGATTGCCTTGAACCGTCTGACCAGACGTCAGATCGGCGAGATGATGCGGAAAAGGACCGGGCGTCGTGATATCCCAGAGTTAATTCTGCAACAAGTTATTGACCGTACGGATGGAATTCCCTTGTTTGTCGAGGAATTCACGGTCGTGATCATCGAGTCTGGAGTCCTGGATCGTTCTGAAAACGGTGCTGATTCTTCGTCGCTGCTCAAGATTATTCCGTCCACGCTGCACGATCTGTTGTTATCTCGACTCGATCGAATGACCGCCGATCGCGAAGTGATTCAGTTGGCATCCACCATTGGGCGTGAGTTCGGATTCGGTTTATTATCGGCCTCATGTACGTTGCCCGAAGCTCAGTTGCAGATCGAACTCGACAAGTTAGTCAAAGCCGAAATTCTCTTTATGAAGGGGGACGCGGCCGATGCAAGTTACATCTTTAAACACGCGCTGCTGCAAGACGCCGCGTATCGTTCGATGCTCACGAAACGGCGGCAAGCGTGTCATCAGCGTATTGCCGAAGTCATCGAGTCCAAGTTTGACGACATCGTCAAGTCGCAACCAGCACTGTTGGCGCATCACTTCAATGAGGCGGGCAACTTCGACAAGGCGAGTCAATATTGGCTGAAAGCAGGTCAGAAATCCCAGCAACAGTCAGCCAACGTGGAAGCCATCAGCCAACTGTCGCAGGGGCTGAAGATCTTGCAGACTCTTGCAGAGTCTGAACAGCGAGATCAATTAGAACTCGCGTTTCAAACGGCACTTTTCCCCGTGTTGATGGCCGCGCGTGGTTGGTCTGCTCCAGAAGTGGGAACGGCCATCGAACGAGCTCAACAGCTCTGTTCCAAATACGGGACCGTGGAAGATCAGTTTTTTGTGATGTGGGGCCTTTGGGGTTGGCGAGTCATTCGTGCGGACATGGATATCTGCGAAGGGATCGCGCGAGACATTATGAAACTGGTGGAGACATCGACCGAAGGCAAAGAATTGTTGTCTGAAGCCTATTGGGTTGTTGGTTGTACGGCCTATTATAAAGGTGATTTCACGAACGGATTAAAGTTGCTCGAACAAGGTCGTGCACTCACCGATGGGGAAAAAGAACGGGGTTACGCATTAAAGACGGGTCAGCATTGCAGCGTCATGTGCAATAGCCACACCGCTTTGGCCTTGTGGCAACTGGGTTTTCCGGCCAAAGCCCTGCAGCGAGTTGAAGAGACGATATCTATAGCAAAAGGGATTGGCCATCCATTCAGCTTCGCAATGTCCTTGTTCTTCGGTCGGCAGGTACTGCAGTTCTGCGGACGGGATCAGCAAGTCAGGGATCGGATTGAAGAAGAATACAAGATTTGCCACGAGCAAGGGTTTCTCTTTTTCGAGGTTCATGCCATTTTTGGTCGGGGCGATCTGCTGCTGAGAGAAGGCAATATCGAAGAAGCACGTAAGCTGTTTGGTCAGGGGTTGGCGATGATCAGCGGTGCGGGTGCCAATTTGTCGATGGATCATCCCTATCGAAATATTGCAGAAGCGTACGTGCTGGCGGGACTTCCAGACGATGCTCAAGAATGGTTGGATCGCGGTTTTGATCTGGTTGAAAAGCATCATGAACGCGGAATGGAAAGCGAATTTTTGCGTTTAAAGGGACTGTTGGCACTTGCTGCGGGAGACGAAAAAGGTTGCGAGGCCTGTTATCAAAGTGCCGTCGATGTAGCCCGCCGGCAACGCGCCAATTCCTGGGAATTGAGAACAACGATCAGTTTCGCGGAATTGAGGCGTCGCCAGGGCCGAGCGAGCGAAGGTCGACAGATGCTGGAATCAGCATACAATTTGTTTACGGAGGGTTTTGACACCGTCGATCTTGTCAGGGCGAAAACCTTGCTGCAGGAACTCGAATCGGAAGATTGAGATGAGGCAAGATTCTCGACCGGGAAGTTTCTAAAAATGGAAAAATCAAACCGCAGGTTGGGTAAACATGCGATTGTCATCGGAGGGAGTATCGGCGGACTGTTAACGGCACGTGTGCTCAATTCGCATTTCGAGAAAGTGACCATCGTTGAACGCGATTCGTTTTCTACGGATTACGAGCCACGTAAGGGTGTTCCGCAAGGAAAAAACGTACACGTCATTTTTGGTGGCGGAGTACGCGTCATCAATCGGCTTTTTCCAGGTTTTTTTGATGAACTTGCCACAAAGGGATCGATCGTTTGCGATTTTGCAAAAGACTTGTGCTGGTATCACGGAGGCGTTTGGAAGGCCAGGCCAGCATCGGATTTAGTGTCGTACTGGCAAAGTCGACCCTTTCTGGAATCCAACTTGCTGCGCCGACTCAAAGCCGATACGGACATCAGGATTCTGGAAAAGTGCGCTGTCACGGGTTTTCTCTCATCCCCCAATAAATCTCGAATTACCGGTGTCAAACTTCGTGCTCATGATCAGACCGAAAAAACCGAAGACGTCGAGGCCGATCTGGTTGTCGATGCGGGGGGGCGAGGAAGTCAGACACCCGTGTGGCTTGAAGCGATTGGCTATCCAAGGCCCATCGAAACGACGGTTGAGGTCAACATCGGATATGCCAGTCGAATCTACGAACCAAGTCAGGACGCCACACGCGACTGGCAAATCATGGCCCTTTATGGGACGCCGCCGGACAGTAAACGGACGGGTTACATTTTTCCGATCGAAGGGGGGCGGTGGTTGGTCAGCCAGGTTGGCTTCTTGAAGGACTTTCCTCCCGACGATGACAAAGGCTATCTTGAATTCGCCAAGTCGTTGGAATTGCCCGATTTTTACGAAGCAATCAAGGACGCAAAACCACTCACGCCGATCACCACGTTTCACTTTCCAGCCAATCGTTGGCGACGATATGACCATCTCTCGCGCTTCCCGGCAGGATTGCTGGTCATTGGAGACGCGATTTCGACGTTTAATCCGGTTTACGGCCAGGGGATGAGTGTTTGCTCACTCGAAGTGGACGAACTTCGTCAACTGCTTGAGAATTGTCAGGGACGTTCGACGATTCCTGATGATATGGCGAAAAAGTTTTTTCGAAAAACGGCGAAGATTATTGAGACCCCCTGGATGCTCGCCACGCAGTCGGATTTTCTTTACCCGGAGACATCAGGTAAGCGACCAGTCCATACGAATGTGCTGAACTGGTATCTGCTGAGGATGCTACAACTCTGCTCAGGGAATGATCGAATCGTAAAAACGTTTTACGAAGTTCTTCATTTCATCAAGAAACCAACAGCGTTTTTTCACCCACTGGTCTTTTTTCCCGTTATCGGTCGTGGGCTTGGTTTGAAAGGTTCTTATGAACCATCGAAGCAACGTCCCAGCGTGACGACGACATAAGCCAGGAACTCGAAGGCTCGTCGTCCGGTTGCCAGGCACATTGCGACTGACGATCGCGACCGCCGGAGGACGCGGAGACGGGAGCCGCGCCTCGATCCGAAGTGAGGGCTCAGCCGTTCTAAAAGTCTGGTTAAAGCCACAAGGCGACGTGTTGGCTTTTGTGTTCACATGAATTTTTTCAGGGCGGGGTCGCCTAACTTCAGGTGAGTACCTTTGTGTGTTATAGTCGTACAGGAACTGTCTGTGCGAAGACTTATCGGTTCTTTTCGAATGCCCCTAACAATCACGGTTGCCTCGTTCAGCAGGCAATCGCATTGATCGTGAATTTTTGGATCGCGGCCCCAAATGGAACACGAGATCGATTCCCTCACTGTAGCATCGCCATTGAGCGAACAGGATTTGCGCCTCATCGCCGAAGTCAAGGATGCATTTCAAGTTTCCTGGCAGAATAATCAACGTCCCGATATCGAAGCGTACTTGAGCAAAATTCCAGAATCGCTAAAGCAGGCCGCACTGGCCGAGTTAATGACTCTCGATATTGGATTTCGTCGGGCTTCGGGCGGGGTGTGTTCGCTGACTGATTATACGACGAGATTTCCTGGATATCTTGAAACGGTTTCGAAGCTGTTCGACCAGTTACAAGCCGCAGACACACAACCAACTTGTGAAGTCACGGTGATCGAGGCGAGTTCAGAGATGGAAGAGAAAGATGCGTTGAATAAAAAGCCGGAAGGTGACAAGCGAAAATCAGACGGTTCAGACGATTTGAAAGATGTCCCCGAACAATTTGGGCGCTACCGAATTCTACGTGAGCTTGGCCGTGGTGGTATGGGGGCGGTGTTCCTGGCGCTCGACGGAGACCTGGATCGGAAAGTCGCTCTCAAGATCCCATTCTTCCGGGAGGATGACGAGAAGGAAGCGGTCCAGCGATTCTATCGCGAAGCGAAAGCCATGGCGGTTGTTCAGCATGCGAACTTGTGTCCTGTCTTTGATGTGGGCCGGTTTGGAGACTGGCACTTCCTGACGATGGCCTTCATTGATGGACAGCCACTTTCGAATCTGTTGAAAGACTCCAATTTCCTTTCAGTGACCCAGGCCGCAACGCTGATGAAGACTGTTGCGGTGGCGGTGCAGAAAGCTCACGAAGCAGGGATCGTGCATCGCGACCTGAAGCCCGCCAATATCATGCTGACTAAAGATGGTGACCCGATCATCATGGATTTTGGATTGGCTCGCCGAAAGTCATCTGGCGAAGCCGACCTGACACAAACAGGAGCCGTCTTTGGAAGTCCAGCGTATATGGCTCCCGAGCAGGTCGAGGCAAGGCACGACGAAATTGGTCCGGCAACCGACGTTTACGCATTGGGTGTCATTCTGTATCAGATGGTCACAGGCCATCGGCCGTTTCAAGGTTCTGTGGCGTCGATTTTTGGGCAAATCGTCTCAAAAGTGCCAGACCCCCCTTCAAAATGGCGGCAAGGCTTGCCACCCGAACTTGATTCAATCTGCTTGAAGGCCCTCGAAAAATCCCCTTCGCAAAGGCATTCCTCGGCGGCAAAGTTTGCCGAGGAATTGTCGTATCTGGTGAATCCAGCCGGCAGTGACGTGAAGACAATTTCTTATCATTCTCGACCCGAGGACCAATCCGCCTCAGGGTCAGAAGCCGAGAGTACGTCAAACAACCGGGCACGACGTGATGCGGAGTTACGGCAGGTGACGGTTGCCGTCTTCAACTACGAAAGCGACGACGACGAAGGCTCGATGAGCATGAACCGGGCGTCGATGTCGTCCCAGTCGGAATTATTGCACGAGCAGTCTCGGTCGTTCGCCACATTTGTCAATGAGCAGGCCGCGCTGCTCGGTGGTGTGGCGGTGCATGGTGCGGGACAAGAGGTCTTAACGTGTTTTGGTTTTCCAGAGGCGTTTGAAGATGCCCCGCAGCGGGCCGTTCGAGCAGCGCTGCAAATGATGCGTAAACTCGCCGAGTCAGATCCAAAGGGGGCAAGGTTACCTCCTGCAAGCCAGTCATGGGTGCTTTTGCATTCGGGAGAGGCGGTTGCTGAAGAATCGGATGGTTCACTAGGGTCGGGTGTTTCATTAGTGGGTGAAGCCCGTAACACCGCACTTCGCCTGAGTGCAATCGTTGAACCGGGAACAGTGGTCGTCAGTGCGTCAACCCACCAGCGCGTCGCTCTGTATTTCGAGTGTGAATCGCTGGGGACGCAGCGCGTCCGTGGAATTTCTCAACCAGTTGAACTCTTCAAAGTCACGAAAGAAGCGGCCTCGCGAAACCGAGTTGAGCTGGTCGATCCGGGCAATTTATCACCGCTGGTCGGACGTAATACCGAGCTTTCGATTCTGAAGGATCGTTGGGAACAGGCTCAGGATGGATTGGGTCAGGTTGTCCTGCTGATCGGTGATGCAGGACTCGGCAAGTCGCGGTTGATCCGCGAGTTGCGGGAACATGTCATTGATTCGGATACTGAAGGTGCCGCCGTCATCGAATGGCGATGCGCTCAACATCAACAGGGAACCAGCTACTTTCCTATCGTGGAATTTCTGGCGAGATTGTTTGACTTCGAGAATCTTTCCGCAGCAAATCGATTAGAAACCGTGGTTCGGTATCTGCGCGAGTGGAAAATCGAGTCGGCCGAAAACGTCTCATTACTTTGTGGGTTGCTCGGCGTTGCTACCGATAGTCGGTTTCCCGCTCTCGCCCTGCCACCGCAAAAAGTGAAAGAGCGGACAGAAAAGCTGCTGCTTCAGTGGTTGAAACAAATGGTTGCAATCAGCCCGATGTTGTTCATCGTGGAAGACCTGCACTGGCTTGATCCATCGACCCTGGAATTACTCGAAAAGCATGTTTCGGAATTCGAGACCGGTCGCATGCTCAGCATCCTGACTTTCCGTCCAGAATTTGAAACTCCATGGAAGAGCAAACCACATCAAACGCAGATCGCTTTGAGCCGTCTGACCAAGCGTCAAATCGGCGAAATGATGCGGAAAAGGACGAAACGTACCGATATCCCAGAGCCAATCCTGCAACAGGTCATTGAACGGACCGACGGGATTCCGCTGTTTGTCGAAGAATTTACCGTCGTCATCATTGAGTCGGGAATCCTGGATCGTCCCGGTATCAATGAGGAAAACTCGTCGCTTTTGAACATTATCCCGGCGACGCTCCGCGACTTGCTGCTGTCTCGACTCGATCGCATGGCCGCCGATCGCGAAGTTATTCAGCTTGCCTCAACAATTGGGCGAGAGTTCAGCTTCGGTCTCTTATCGGCCGCCTGTACCTTGCCTGAAAACCAGTTGCTGGGCGAACTCGATAAATTATTGGCCGCAGGCATTCTCTTCAAAAAGGGAGAAGGCTCTGAAGCGAGTTACATCTTCAATCATGCTCTGCTGCAAGACGCAGCCTATCGGTCGATGCTGACCAAACGACGGCAAACTTGCCATCAACATATCGGCGAAGCCTTGGAATTGCATTTCAAAGACATCGTCGATGGTCAACCCGCACTGCTTGCGCATCATTACACCGAGGCGGGCATCACTGAAAAAGCGATTGATTACTGGATGAAGGCGGGGCAGAAGTCGCAGGAAAAGTCGGCGAACAAAGAGGCCATCCAGCATTTCGAAAAGGGGTTGGCCCTGACGATGACGCTGTCGGAATCATCGGAACGAGACGTCTTGGAGTTGAATTTGAAGTTGCCGCTCACTGGAGCGCTCATGGCGGTGCAGGGTTATGCGGCGAAAGAGGTCGAACCGGTCCAGAATCGGTGCATCGAGATCTGTCGGCAACTTGGCGAGGGTTCGCCCCTGTTTCTGGTCCTGTTCACGAACTGGGAATGGCTGTTTATTCGCGGTCGGTTCGCAGATTGCTTCCGACGCTGTGACGAACTCCTTGCACTGGCCCAGGAGAAACAAGGCCCAGGAATGATGGGTGAAGCACGGTGGGCGGAAACTTGTACCTCATTTTACGCGGGGGACTTCTCTACGTCGCACGCTCATGCAGTGATTGGTTCGCAAAATCATCACCGTGAAGCGAGCATCGAATTTGCAAAAATCACGCAGCAGAATAGCGGGTCTTTGAATCTGATATTTCTTGGCTCGTCCCTTTGGCAATTGGGTTTTGCCGATCAGGGCCTTTCCTGGTCACTGAAAGCTCTCGATCTGACTTTGGATTTGAAACACGCTTTCACCGAAGCGATGATTTACTGGCAAATTGCTCAAGTCTATGATTTTGCTGGAATGGGCGACAAGACGATCGAATACGGCGAGCGTTGCCTTAAGATCGCTGACGAGCAAGGATTCGTTTTTTGGACTGCACTGGGAACGGCTTGCTTGGGGGTTGGCCTTAAGCACCTTGGCCGCTTTGACGAGGCGATCGACGCACTGCAATTGGCCCTCACACAAGTCGAAGCCACGGGGTCATTCATTCTGTTTACAAAATACCGTGGACATCTTGCAGATTCGTTGTGGCAATCAGGGCAACGAGATGCGGCACTCAAGCAACTCGATCAGGCATTTGCCGATCAAAGCGGTGGTGAGCTGTTCATGCACTCCGAGTTGCTACGGATACGGGGGGATTTCCAATTTGATCAAAACGATCTGGATGCAGCCGAAGCGACGTACCGCGAATCGCTGGCGGTTGCCAGACGGCAAAGTGCCAGATTTTACGAGCTAAGGACGATGTTGCACCTCTGTCGAATCTGGCAAAAGCGAGGTGACGTTGTCGAACTCAAGCAAAATCTGGAACCGCTCTACAATTGGTTTACAGAAGGCTTTGATATGCCCGACCTGAAAGCGGCCAAGAAATTGCTCGATGGACTTTCCAGTTAGTTATGCCTGGTGTGGCACAAGCCTGGCTTTCACTTCTTTTGTTTCGACGACGCCACAGTGCAGGCTCTGTTTAAACGATCCACTTGTCTGAACGAAGACCTTTGAAAGCATCGAAGCCAGGACAATTTTCATAGAGAACATGGCGATTTTCCACCCCACGCACATACGCGGCCCTCGCCCGAAGGGGAAGAAATAGTCGCTTCCTATAGGATTCGCATCGACCCCGCCATTGGCCCATCGATCAGGATCAAATTGATCAGGATTCTTCCAATGGCTCGCTGATCTCTGAACGGCCTTTGCGACAATCATCACGGAAGTATTCGGTGGAATTTCCCGACCACCCAGTGTCGTTGTTCTATCTTTGCGCACATTACGCCCGAAAACCTGGACAGGAGGATTCAGTCTCAATGACTCACGCAACACGTGATCCAGCAGCGTCGATTCTCCGATCGAAGACAAGTCGTAATCGGGCTTGTGCCGTATCATCTCAGCCAACTCGCCATAAAGCTTCTTTTCAATTTCAGGATTGTCGTTGAGGAATTGAAAAGTGTTGACGATGCCTGCGGCTGACGAAACGTCTCCGCCGACGTGAAATTCACTCAGGAAGTCGACAAGCTGTTCGTCCGGAATCTCTGATCCCTGCCTTAAGAAGATACTCAGCAGATCGTTGGCAGCCGGGTCGGGATTCTGCCGGGCCTGTTTGACGATTTTTTCATACGAGCCATAATGAGCACTCATGGCGCTGTGAAAAGAGGGATCGAGAGGTGGAATCAAAAGCGCTTGAGGCGTCGCCATGCGTCGCGTCGCCACCACTGTCATTTTGTAATAATTCTCGTAACCACCCGCCTGGAACTGGGGACCGCAGACAATGCTGTTGAAGATGTCAAAGAACAACCTCTGAATCTTGTCGAGAATTTCGATTTCACCGGCGGTCTCACGCATCTTGGACAGGTGTCGGTCGACCACCGACTTGACGACGGGAAACTGCGATTCCAACCACGAGTCCAATCCTTCGATCAGACACGGGTGGGAATGAGGCTTCCTCAACTTGTCCCATTCCGGTGAATTCAGGTTGAAAACGGTATTACGCAACACCGGTCTGAGGGCTTTGATTGGATAATCTTTGTAGTAGTCATCGGCTTTCGTGATCAAAACATCGCGAATCAGATTCGGATCGTTAAGTACGAGTGTTGGCTCACCGCCAAGCCAACACAACGTCATGCCACCGTATTGTTTTTCGTAATCGACAAAAACTTCCCAAGGATTCCGCTTTGCGAATTCGCTCATGGTACCGATGGGGAAAATCGGCGTCGGGCCGGGAATTCCCTCAAATTTCTTCATCACAGATCCATAGCGCATTCGGAACAACGAATCAAAAATTCCTGCCATGAATCAGGTCACCTTAACTGGAGTTGGCTGAGTTGGGCGTGTCAAACTTGAGGGAAGACGATTGGACTGAGACTTCCAAATTAACTTTGCATGATGCTTCTGTTCAATTTCCCTGATTTGGCCAAATTGACAGAGTACCGAGTTACGATCTGAACAAAATTGAAGCGCCCGTAAAAGCGTAACAAACACCGTTTCCCAGTTCAATCAGTATCGCAGCACAAGTTGCCGAACTGGAATTTCGAATCGAAATTCTTATCACCCAGACCGCTCGGCTTCGTAAAAAAGAACCCGTCGATTTGTCATAGCGTGCTTATTCCCGATCAAAATGGAGGGACTAAAAGTTCTGTTCCAGCTTTTAAACTGGCCTGTTTCAATGAACTTCCGAAAAAAACAGAAAAAACTCGAATTGCATCTCTGATTCGCGAGACCCATACTGGTTCACCGGTGTTTCATTATGGGAAATTCAATTCGCGCTGGTATTTGGGCAGGAGATTGTGATGTCGACCGCTCCGACAGGAATTCCACCGCTGATCGAACGCCAACTGCTGGCCTTGGATAAACAGATTCGTGATTCTGCTTTCATTCGCGGGGCAGGGCGACTCGTTCTCGGGATCTGTCTGTTTCTGGGGGGTGGCTTTCTGCTTGACGGGTTTCTCGGCTTGAACGGAGCCGTTCGCGGATGCCTGCTTGGGGCGTGGATCGCTTTCGCGTTGTGGCTACTGTGGCGAGGTGTCGTCCGGCCCGCGATCGCTCCGGTTTCGTTTTCTGCTCTCGCCGCTCTGGTCGAACAACAGTTCCCAGAGCTGCGCGAACGATTGACGTCACTGGTTGAGTTGCGTGGGAACGAAGGGACTGAGTTAGCCCCCGGTGCATCAAAGTTGATGCAGGATTTGCTCGCGCGTCAGACCGTGAAGGCGCTCGACCAGTACTCGGTCGAAGAAGTCGGTTCCAACGATGGTCCCATGAAAGCCGTGCTTGCCGGGGCGTTTTCGGTCCTGTTGCTGGTGGCTCCATTTGCCTGGAACTCGGACGGCTATGCACTTTTGTGGAGTCGGTTTTTTGTTCCCTGGGGTAATTTCGCCTGGGGTTCGAATCTTGAATTGAAAGTCGTCGAGGGGGACCAGGTGGTTGCCCGCGGGACCGATGTTCCGATTCACGTTCTGTTGAGCGAGCGACGCCGTCACCGTGAAGTTGATCCAAACAACATTAAGCCTCTCTGGCTGAATTGGCACGACACGACAAACGCCTCAGACCGCCGCAGGCTGGAATGGGATGCGGAAAGCGAATCATTCACGACAACACTGCCACACGTTTTGCAATCGGTCACATTCGATGTGACAACGGACGGAGCCAGGTCCGGTACACACCAGATTGAGGTGGCAGACCCTCCTGTCGTGACTCAATTCAAGCTTGAGATCGAACCGGCTGCGTATACCGGTCTTCCCGCGAAATTACTCACCGGAGTCCCCAGCGAAGTCCAGGTCACGGAATTCAGTCGAATCCAGTTGCAGGTGGAATTCAACGAGCCGGTTGTCGACGCCGATTTGAAGTGGCCTGTTGAGTCTCAAGAACCGGCGAATTTGCCTGTTAAGTCAGACCAGAAATCAGACCAGCGAATTGCGATCGAAAAAGCGATTCCGATCGAACTGTCCGCCGACCGTCGCTCGGGGACCTTAAATGTCACGGCAAATCTCACCGGTCCGTTTGCCGTGCGAGTCAAAAACTCGTTTGGATTGCGAAATAACGATCCGTCACGATTGTTGGTCGTGAAGCCGGATCTGCCTCCCGAAATCAAGCTGAGTGGTCTGGAAGAACCGGTTCTTGTTCGTCCCGATGACATTTTTGAGCAACCGATCGAGGTTGCCGATGATTACGGGCTGACCGCAGTCGAATTGCATGCCGAGTCCTCAACGGGAATTAAGCATGTCGAAAAACTGACCACCGACCAGTTACGCGAATCACAAGTTTCTCACACGTTCGCACTGGACCTTGCTCCGTTTGCTTTAACCGGTGGTCAGATCGTCACGTATCGGGTGCGGGCGGTCGACAATCGACCTCAACCTGCTCCTCACGAGGTGTGGACACCCACTCGGACGTTGATGATTAATACCAGCCTCAAACAACTTCCCGACCAGGAACTCGCGGCAGAAGAAAAGAGTCTCGAAGAGGAATTGACCAGCCTCAGAACCGAGCTGAATGAATCAAAAGAGGCTCTGGCAAAACTTCATCAGCAAACCGAACAAGAATCGCTGAACAAGAAACCGGAAACCGATAAGACCGAGCAATTGATTGCTTTGCAAGAGGCACAAGACAAGCTGATCGAGAGGCTGCAACAGCTAAGCGATCGTCTGGCTGAACGGCGCATGACTAAAGATCTGGCACCGCTGGCGGACCGGATCGCTGAGGAAGACCTGCAGGTCGCCCAGGACCGTCTGGACCGCGCGAAGAATCAGGCGGCTCGCGACCAGTTGGAGCCGATTTCTCAGGCGATCGACCGGACGGCAGCCGCTGATCGTCAGTTGCAACAATTGGAACGTCATCTGAATGAACTTAATAAGTTGGAGCAGGATCTTGTCGAATTGACTCGTATCGCGCAGCGTGCCGAGCGGCTTGCTGATCAGTTGGAAAAGTTCGAAGCGAATGAACAGGCTGCTGCTGATCAAGGATCGCGTCAGACGGAACAATCGCAGGTCAAAAAAAACGGGCAGACGCCCGGTTCACAAGACCAACAAGCGTCTGTACCCCAGAAGAATTCGGATGCGAATTCCCAGAGACCAAACTCACCGAAGAATGACAATGAAAAAATCTCAAAACCCAATCAGGAACCTGCCGGCGATGTGAAGCCAGACCCAGTCTCGATGGAGTCTCTTCAAAAACTGAAGGACGAAGGGCAGAAGCTTACGGATCAGATGAACGAATTGTTGAAGAAGCATCCCGAGTTGTTGGAAGCCGCACGCCGCGAGCAGCAGGATCAGCTTAATCGACTTGCCGATCAGGCTCGGCAACTGGCGGTGCCGCAAGAGCGACTTGCTGAAGCGTTGAAGCAGGAAGCAGAAAACGCACCCGCAGTTGCCTCGCGACCAGAAAACGCAGCTCGACCAAACGCCGACGAGACAAACACTGCGGCAGAGAAGACGGCTGATGCTCAAACGGGAAATGTGCAGGATCAACCTGCTCAAGCGAAGGTTGAACCGAAAAAATCTGATACAGGAAATGACGAGCCGTCAAAAGTAGATCCATCGCAAGCAAATGCGCAAAAGCCGGCGAACTCGGACATGCCGAAGCCTGAAGGGGAATCTACGGACGGGTCGAAGTCCGACTCAAAGAATAGTATTCCCTCGAAGTCAGACGCGTCGCAATCGGATGCACAAAAACCAGCCAACGTAGCTGCAACGAAGGCCGACCCCTCGAAGCCTGACGAGCAGAATTCGGATGGGGCAAAGCCAGACGCGAAGAATGGTAATCCCTCGAAAACAGACACATCGCAATCGGACTCTCAAAAGCCTTCGAACGCTGGCGCATCGAAAACCGATCCATCGAAGCCTGATGGGCAGAATACGGATGCGACGAAACCTGATTCGAAGAATAATAATCCAGACGCATCACAACCAGATTCGCAAAAGCCTGCGAACTCTGACCCATCGAAACCTGACTCCAAGAATGGCAACCCATCCAAGTCAGACCCGTCGCAACCCGATTCACAAAAACCAGCCAACTCGGGGACGTCAAAGCCCGATTCACAAAAGCCGGATGCCGGAATGCCTGACAACGCAAAACCAGGCGAATCACAAGCAGCGGCGACTCCTCAATCCAACAAGCCGAACCCCGGTTCCTCCAAATCTGATTCATCACCGTCCGCCGATAAACCGGTAAACTCGAAGGAATCTGATTCCAGGTCGAATCCTCAAGCGGATGCGAATAGTCCTGCAAAGTCGCCACAAAATGATCAAAAAGATCAATCCGGGGCGAAACCGTCGCCACAGCAGCAAGGAGCTGCCGCGGCGCAAAAGCAAGAACAGATTGCTCGCGAAGCAACTCAACAAGCGATGGAACTTGCCAAGGAAACGGGAGCCGATTCCCCGGCGACAAAAGCTGCTGCGGACTTCGCACGCAAAGCCGATGCGGCGAAACAACAAGCCCAGGCAGGTCAGTTAGCAAAGGCTGCGAAAGAGGCTCGTGAAGCTCAAAAAGCATCCGAAGAGGCGAGCAAGCAATTGAATCCGGACGGCCAGTCGAACTCGCCTCAATCGAAGAAAGCTCAACAACTTTCCGAACAACAACGTGATTCGGCCAAGCAGTTGGAAGAACTCTCGAAGTCTCCTGACGCGGCCCGTGGAGCTCAGGTTCAAGGACAACGTCAGCTTGCGGATGCGACAAAAAAGCTGGCTGAACAGCTCGACCAGGCATCGCAAACGTTGAAGTCGAAACCACTCAATTCGCCTCAATCAGCGGAATCGGGGGAACGAGCGAAGAAACAGGCCGAACAGGCGCAACAGGCGATGACGCAGTCGGCACAATGTAATTCGCAGCAAGATGCGCAAAAGTCGGCTCAAGCGGCAACTGATGCCGCCGAGAAACTTAAGCAAGCAGCCAATGAAGTGAAGCCAACTCCCCCACAATCGCCAAAGGCCACTCCAGTTCCCAAGAAGGTGGGATCACAAGTTGCACAAGCATCCAAGCAGATTCAGGAGGCTCAACAGAAGCTTGGGCAATGTAACTGCCAGAATCCAAGCTCTTCGAGTTCAGGTTCCAAATCAGGATCGAGTCCTTCGTCAAATCCGAACGCAAGCTCGCAACAAAGCCCGCAGAGCCAATCACCACCGAACGGGGAGCAGCCCGGAAAACCGAAATCCGGAGGCAAGGGAGTCGGTCCGAGTGGCGAGTCAGGGAAAAAGCAGGGTGAGTCTCCGCCGATTGAAAAACCGCCTGGAAAGTCCCCGTCAGACAGCAAGCCACCGGGACAGAGTGGTCAGGAAGGGAAACAACCGAGTCAGTCCCAGCAGGATGGGAAGCAACCTGGAAAATCTCCGTCAGACGGCAAGCCACCGGGACAGAGTGGTCGAGAAGGAAAACAACCGAGTCAGTCCCAGCAGGATGGGAAGCAACCTGGAAAATCTCCGTCGGACAGCAAGTCGCCGGGACAAAGTGGTCAGGAAGGGAAGCAACCGAGTCAGTCCCAGCAGGATGGAAAAACACAGAAAGACGGAAATCAACAAGGACAGATGTCTAAGCCTGGACAGCCTGATGGTTCGCCATCCGAAGGCGACTCGAAGAGTAATCAGGTTGGAGATCAGCAGCAGCCGAAGGGGTCGGACTTTGCCCAGGCGGCTCAGCAATTCCGTGACGTGGCGGCGATGCTAAGACAGACTCGCGGCGAGCCAAAAGAGAATTTAGCCGCACGCCAACAGATGAAATCGCAAAAGCCTGGAAAGCCGATGCCGGGTGAGCCTCAACCAAATTCTGAGCCTGGCGAAGCGGGAGCCGATGCGTCTGGAACCACGGCGACTGCTGATCTCAGTCATCTTGATATCGAGATTCAGCAGCAGGCACGTCAAAACTGGGGGCGACTCCCAGGACAACTTCGTACCGAAATTCTTCAAGGGGCGGGAAAGAAGTCGCATCCAGAATATACTCAGCGAATCAAATCATACTTCGACGAAATTACAAAACCGGCCAAGTGAGTTGAAATGACAAGTGGCCCGATGTCAAAAATCGTTCTCATCTTCGCCGTTTCGATCGCGATCGTACTTCCAGCGAACACCGGTTTTGCGGTTGATGATCAGGCGGTGGACAACGCGGTCGTGAATGCCTTGCGAATGCTTTCCCGGCTGCAGAATCCAAACGGAAGCTGGAGCATTGAAATCACGGGTGAGTCCACTGCCGCGACGTCTCTGGCTGTGATGTCGTTCCTGGCGGCTGGCCACGTCCCCGGCGAAGGCCCTTACGGAGTGGCGATTGAGCGCGGAGTCAACTATGTGATCGATCATCAGGAAGCGAACGGGTTGATTGTTGATCGGCGCGGGCATGGGCCGATGTACGATCATGGGATCAGTACGCTGATGTTGGCCGAAGTTTCAGGAATGGTTTCCAAAAACCAGTCGGCCCGATTGAAAAAGGTGCTGGAAAACGGGGTGAAGACGATCCTGAAAGCCCAACAGGTGCGAAAAGGACGGAATGACGCAGGTGGATGGCGATACCAGATTACCAGCAACGATAGTGATTTAAGCGTGACAGGCTGGCAGTTGCTGGCGCTGCGAGCGGCAAAAGATATCGGTTGTGATGTCCCGATTGAGCGGATTGATTACGCGGTCAGTTATGTCAAAAGATGTTCGAGCGGACGAGGTTTTTCGTATCAGCCGATGGGTGGACCGACCTCGACGCTGACGGCCGCTGGTGTTTTATGCCTGCAGGTGTGTGACCACCTGGACGACAACGAAGTCCATTCAGGGATTCAATTCCTGCAGCGTCAACCACTTCGTTACGACGACGGCTGGTACTTCTACGGTGCCTACTATCACGCGATCAGCGCCTATAAATTTGGCGGTCCTGACTGGGAGCGGACCAAGTCGATTCTCTTCGAGCAGCTTGTGGCAAACCAGCAGCCGGTCGGAGGCTGGAAGTCCATGAACGGCGCCGAACGACCACAGGGCCAGGTCTATTCAACCAGCCTCGGAGTCCTCGCCCTGACCGTTGAATACGGATACCTGCCGATTTATCAAAGGTGAGGCTCTTCTGTTCCGGTCCAAAGAGACCGCAGTTCAAATAGCCAAGACTATCGACATTGGCTTTGCCGTCGTTTTCCTTCACCGAAATGAACAGTCAACGATTCACAGACTGCGGTGGGAAAGCAAACAGATTACGCCTGTAACTCAATTCAACGAATTCAAAGAGATGGAAACACAGAGGCACGGGGAACACAGAGGAAGAGGATAGAACTGATCGGACCGGATTCCGTATTGAAGATCCGGCGATTTTGTGAGTCAAGAATTCCACTATCGGGATTCTCGTTCTTCTTCCTCTCCGTGCCTCCGTGTTTCAAAGTCTTCTCTTCTTGAATCAACCCGGAACCATCACAATGGAAACAAATGAACTCACCCAAACGATGAACGGTACTGCGCAAGCCACCGTACATCGAAAGGACGTGATGCAATTTCAGAGAACAGAAAACGAAGAAAAGAAAGATTGGAACACTGATCAGCACTAACCTTCGCTAATCAGAAAATTCAAAAAGTCTTTTAAATTCTGCTGACTCTTATTCGTGCGATTCGTCAGATTCGTGGTCAAAACTCTTTTGCATTTATCTGTGTGGCTCTGCGTGTATCTGTGGCTGAAACCTCTTCGCTTCTTCCGAGAAACCTGCCACGGTTAAGGCTTTTAAATAATCTTCCGGGTGATTCAGGTTTTCGAGTGTTGCCAGCTCGGGATCGACCGAGCGCAACTCGTCAACCGGGACTTCTCGTGTGTTGACTTCGTCAAATAGAAATCGCGGACGCAATCGGTCGGCGCCAAGAAGATGTTGCACGTGGTCGAGAACAGACAGACGATAAACGGCGGCCAGCGGGTGATGATGTTGACCATCACACGGCACCGCAATGTCGTGGTCTTGAAGCAGTTCAAACATTCGAGCGATAAAAGCGGGGACCAGCAGAGGCACGTCGCAACTTGTGACATAAACGGCGTCGACGTTTTTGTCGGTCACGCGTAATCCAGCCGCCAGGCCTTCCAGTGGGCCACGATCTTGTCGTTCGTCATGCGTCACCCTGATTTCATGAGAAATCTCAGGCAATTGCTGGCCCGGAGCGGTGACAACCACAATTCGTTGTGGGGTGACGACTTGGCTGACCAGCCGAATGACTCGCTGCAACATCAATTCGGGGCCGAACGGCAACGTCGCCTTGTCGTGTCCCATGCGACTCGATTTGCCGCCACAGAGAATAATCGCTCCCTTTTCCATGTCATCATTTCGTGTCAGGTGGTCGATGAGTTCGCAATTGTGTGAAATCTGTCGGTTGGTTAGTGTGACAGATCACAAATAAAATGGAACAATCATGCCAGTACATGTTCGAATGGTTTTGAACCGGTGCTTTGTCTATCTTCTGCATTACTGTGCCACTGCTTGACCGACTTCGGTCAAGCAGTGCTCTTTGACCGACTGAAGATACCGAATCGACAATCTGCATCAAGAATTGAATAAGGATCACATCGTGTTACGGCTCACCTATCGCGGCGAAACGGCTGTTCCTGTCGAGATCGAAGGTTTCACGCCTGACTGGGCCTGCGATAAGTCGCTCGCCGAAATCGAACAATTTCCGATCTTTCACGGCAATCAAAAACTCCCTCTGGCCGAGATGTTCACGATTACCGGCGACGCCAGCGACAAGAGGTTTGATTTTGAAGGAAATCTGGCTGGAGTGCACTGGATCGGGGCGCACATGGCCTCGGGCGAAATACACATTCAAGGTTCAGCCGGACGTCACGTCGGCAGCGATATGAATGGCGGCAAAATCGTGGTGGAAGGAAACGCAAACGGCTGGGTTGGAGCCGAAATGCGACGAGGCTTGATCCACATCAAAGGGAATGCCGGTCATCTGACCGGAGCCGCGTATCGTGGTTCTGTTAAAGGGATGACGGGGGGAACAATCCTTGTCGACGGCAACGCCGGAAACGAAATCGGCCTGACAATGCGTCGAGGGATGATCGCGATCGGAGGAACCGCAGGAGATGTACTCGGCTTCAACATGATCGCCGGTACGATTCTTGTCTTCGGAGAATGCGGTATCCGTCCCGGTGCCGGGATGCGTCGAGGAACCCTCGGTATCTTCGGCCCGAATCCACCGCCGTTACTGCCAAGCTTTCGGCATGGGTCGACGTACCGTCCACAAGTCGTGCCACTGATGCTTCGAACGCTGATCACCAAAGGTTTTAAATTCGACGAGTCATTGTTTGAGTCTGAGTTCGACCTGTACCACGGCGACCTGGTGTCAGTCGGTCGCGGCGAGATTCTGTTCCGGCATTCTGTAGCGTCCAAGGCATAGTTCGGCGAACCAGATACGGAAAAATTCCCACGTCTTTTCCCCGAAGGGGATACACATACCAGCCCAGCGGCAACTTCGTCATCGAGCGCCGCCCTGGGTCGGAATCCAATTGAGATCGGCGCGCCCTGAAGGGGCAGGGGAACGTGATACCCACGATTTTGATAGGAAATTCACGCCGAGACTCTGTTTCTTGGTCTCCGCAGCCCTTACAGGGCAAGACTGGTGTCATCATCGTGTGACCGAGGGCGGCGCTCGAAGACGAGCTTGCCGCTGGGCTGATATCTGTTCCCCCTTCAGGGGAAAGATTCGGACATATTCGGCACGGTCGGCGAGCGTCGTTCGCACGGGGGTTCGTTCTGCGTAACGAACAACCAAAAAAAGTTGATCGTCTTCGACCGGAAACGATTCGAAATTTCCCTGAGACAAATTGCCGCCCTCGAGCATGCATGAGCCACCATTCACTGACACAATGCAATACAAATTCCTTTTCCTACGGCCTTCTCAACCGAACTTGTCAAACGCCCGCCTGACCGGGATATTGAATTCCGGCGACCAGTATTTATCGCAGGAGCCACGATGACAAAAATGATTCACGGAAAAATCGGCGGGAACACCATCGAACTCGACGAAGCTCTCGGCATCCCCGAGGGTCAAGAAGTTGAGGTCCATGTGAGATTAGTTTCAAATGTCTCCCCGAAAACAGGCGAAGGTTTTCTTCGCACTGAAGGAGCGTTGGCCGATGATTTGGAATGGGACCCCATCATGGACGAGGTCTATTCCGCTCGAAGTTTTGATCGAAGGCCAGCCGCCCCGGACCTTGGGCAACCATGACATTTCACATCGATACCGATATTTGATCGGCACATGTGCGAAGGCAAGAAAGTTTGGAGGACCCTCGTATCGCATTCAATATATCAGATGCACACGGTTTCGGCATCATAATGGGAATTCGTACCGTCTAATGAGCTTCGTTTCGGCCAAATTCCTCCAATGAAGCAAAGTCGCGTCCTTGCCGGATGTTGTATGTCTCGCGTTCATCCGAATCAGAAGTAAAAAATATACAATTCGGTGCGTCGCATGTGTTGCTTTGCGTAACGCGAAAATCCCTTCTGTTGCACACGCCTTCCATTCGTGAATTACGCTAATTGCTATTTTCCCACGCATCAGGCAATCAGTCGTTAAAACCGATTGCACTTCAATACACACAGGGGAATTACAAAATAATTATAAAATACAAATAAAACTAATCGTGATGAATGTTGAATTCGAAATGATGCTTCGCTAGACTCACCTCTGAAATTTGAGCATCACGCTAACAAATGTTCTTCGGCACTTCAAAGGGGTTTTCTATGTCGACCAGTTGCTTTTTGAGAGGTATTGGATTTATTTTTGCTTTTGTTTTTGTTTCAGCTGGTGTAACAACGGTGTATGCGGAACTTATAAATGCCCAATACGATAATACAGTCGGGCTTGTGAATAACGCCACTTCGATAAACGGACTTCCGCAAAATTATAGCGTCGAGATTACTGGTTCGTTAGGGTTTCCTGGATCGTTGAATAAAACTGTAAGCGACAATGGAGGATTTAATCCAAATATTGTCGCAAGTTATTACCTGACCTCATCCAGTTTTCAGTTCAACGCAACGCAATCGGCAACCACAACAACATTCGATTGGTCGTATTCGGAGCGAGCTGTCGATGGAGCTCATTCGTTAGGGTACGGTTATTATGGAGCGAACAATCGCATGGGAGCATCGTTCAGTATTACAGGAAGCCCCGGAAGCCCCGCAACATACACCATAACTGACATTTCGAGCTTACAGTTGACCAACCTTACCTTGGAACTACTGGATTACAACGTTCAAACACAGCAACTGACGACTCAGTATTTGGAGTTATACGGTGTCGGAACGACTACAAACCTCTCCGACACGTTTACGGGAACGCTGCTGCCCGGACACGGCTATTCAATCGTCGCGGCAACGGGACTTGAGAGCAATGTCGGCCATAATGTGGTTAGCTCGGGCGACATTAATGTCACAATACAATCGGGAGGGCCGGCGTCCGTCCCAGAACCGTCGAGCATCCTGTTGCTGACCGTGGGCGCAATTGGCGCTGCGATTGTTGGGGGGTGCCAAAAACATGCCAAGCGTCGACGTCATAACGAGTTTCGCGCGTTGATGAATTGATCTCGGCTCGAATTGTCGGACGTTGCGGCCAAGTGTCGCTAGGAGATGCCGGCGAATTTTAAAACGTGAGATTGTTGTACATTGTGAGAAAGTGCCAATTGCTTTCGTGTCAAATGAAGGTTCACCACAGGGACCTGATAGAAAACGCAACCCAGGAGACGCGGCACTTTCGGTTGACGGGGGAGGTGGCAGTCGCTGAAAAGCGTCGGCTAACTTGCTTCTGCGGCGGTTAAAGAGGTGTTGTTTTCTGATTCACGCGGAGTCGTATCCGGCGGGACGGCGAAAGTTCCGTGACCCAGTTTGTAGTTTTTCTCGCCGCCCGCAAAACTGAATCGATGCGAGGAAAAAAGGTTTTTCTATTTTGGCTTTGTTTGGAAGTTTTGATCAACTATCCGGCGACCTTCATCGGGGTATTTGGAAGTTCGTCCCACGTTCGATCGACGAGCAGGCGACCGTGACGCTTTTTGAAAACGCCGCCCCATTGTTTGAAGAAGAACGGGACTCCGGCCGCAACACATTGATCGCGAATGTCGATCACCCAAGACTCCATCATCGGCCTGGCACCCGGCCCGGACTCGCCTCCGACGATAACCCAGTCCATTCCTGTGAGGTCAAGGTTTTTCAGCGGCCCAAGCAGAGGTTCCAATGACAAGAATTTTACGTGGGCGCCCGTTTGCCGCAAATGGTCGATTCGCGATTGATACTTCTGGCTTTCGACACTCACACCCATCCATACGTTCTCAGGCCAATCGATTTCGCTCGAGAGTTGTTCCAATCGCTCGGCGCGCTTCGTCAATACCTGGAACTGATGCCACGAAGCACGACGCATGACATCAAAGACCCGCTGCACGTAACTCAATTCAACGTCGTTATGAAAAAGATCGCTCATCGAGTTCACGAAAATCAAGCGCGGTCGTTTCCATTTTAGTGGGTGCTCCAACATTTGTGGTTGCGTCGTCAGCTCAAAGCCATTTTTGTAGTTCTCATTTCCCATCGCCTGGAGCCGGAACGCAAGCCGTTCCGCATAACAGTGCTTGCAACCAGGACTGATCTTGGTGCATCCGGTGACCGGATTCCATGTTGCTTCGGTCCACTCGATTGACGATTTATCGGCCATGTTTACATCCTTCGTTCGTGTTTCGCGAAGATTTCTCTAACGATTTTTGCCCCGGTTTCGTTTGGGGATGCAAAGTAAAGGTAGTAGACCGTCGCTCCTTTTTTATTCTTCATCGGCAACGGATCGGGGACAAATTTAAACCCCGCGACCTCCTGAAGTCGTTTCTGAAACGCGGTCGCGACTGCGTCATTCGTCTTTTTTTCTGGAATGAATTCATTGTCATCAAACAGGCTGAGTTGTTCTTTCTTGTAGGCAGCCTCCTGCCAGGAATTGTCGCCCCAAAACCGGTTCATTCGTTCGACTTGTTCTGGTGCGACATCTTCAGGACGATGCCACAGTACATTTCGGTTTGCGTCCATGATCATAAAGTTGAAAAAGATCTCGATACTTTTCGATTCTCCGGCCGTTTTCAGGACCTGCCAGTCAACATTGAGCTCATACGGATCAAGCAAACATAACGCGCGGGCGTAGTCCTCATAACGACAGAGAGGAAACACCTGATTCAACAGAACTTCATTGCAGTCGCCCTGGTAAATATGAACATCTTTTCTGCCGTTTGCAATCTTTTGCAGCGAATCAACCCGACTTGAATTGAGGTCGATCAAGTGGAACTCTTTGAATGGAGGTTCGACAAGCAATGCGTTGGTCGGACTTCCCTTCACGAACTGTCCTGTCGTTTTTGAAACGTGAACACCGTACCCGGCGAACGCATCAATGTACAAATGCCGCGAGATCTTAGGATAACTGGAGATGATCGTTGAATACGCCTTCGCATATTCTCGGATGATATCCAATTTAATCTCAGACCAATAACCAATTTCGTCGTACGCGTCTTGATCCGTCATGGAATGTTCCACGGTGTTTCAGTCATCACGCTTATTTTGGTCTAACGCCTCAATGAATACTGGCGCATTTGTTCAGTTCCGTAAATAGGAAATTTTCGTAGAGAAGATAGATCGTGTGCCTTGGGAGATTATTTCCCGTCTTACTGGAATCGATCTATTTTTTCGCTCGTCGGGCGGCTCTTTTCGGGGTCGGCTTTTTATCGGGAATTTGTGTCAAGTCTACCAATTTATCCCCCTCCAAAACCCAACAGGGAGTTTTGGTTTGTCGTGCCAATTTCAATGCGTATTTTGCGGCTCGTTTCAGCGCCGCGAGCGCAATCGGTTTTCGCTTTGTGGTTGCGTCTGATTTGCGGGTCATGGGTTGTCTCCTTGGAACTGACACGGTTCATTGTTGTCTTCCCAAATCTTAACTGCAAATGGCAATCAGTTGATTTCTGAAACTTACGAAGTCGGCTCAGCGATCGAATTCATCGGGATGGTGAACGCGCTGTGTAACCGACGGTCCGATGCTGGCAGCATCGCCAACGTGGCCGACGCTGCCAGCGTAGGAAACAACCGGCAAAAACTATTGCCATGAGCATCTTCTAAACGTAAAGAATATTTGTCTGTTTTTCTGTTTACATGCGATAATGGCGTGTGTAATATTGTTGTCGTTGCCGATTACGGTGCGAAAACATCCGGGGGATTAACATCCCCGGCTCGCCTTGGAACAAAATGCGGGCCGGTCCCGGATTCGTGATGTACTACAGCGGCTTTGATCTTTGACATCTTGGAATCAATTTCAATACGGCTCACCTTGGCGGCAGGCGATCCGTGGCGGTTCGTTGTTTGAATGTCAGGGCGCAATCGAGTCATTGGGTTTTGGGAGGTTTTGTCATGATTGTGTTGTTTCGATGTTTCGGTGGGCCTCGAAGACTCGACCCACCCTACGAAGAATCCGGGCCGCCGGTCGAAGTTGGTCAAGTTGGTCAACTTCACACTTGCGAAATAGCCTATGAAATACGTATGTTGGTCAACTTCGCCAACTTTTCTTCGATGTTTTTGTGGGCCTCGAAGACTCGACCCACCCTACGAAGAATCCGGGCCGCCGGTCG